>NZ_JCAXEQ010000020.1:0-5335 GCF_059758515.1 Rossellomorea sp. GQ25
CTAGCCACCGGAGCTGGACAATCTGAAAAGCGCAGCCGGCTCGATCTGGCCCGACAAGCATTTTCAGGAAAGCCACATTATGATAAAAGAGGTACACGAAAAACATATACGTGTACCTCTTTTTCAACCGTTTGTATTAAGTAGGAGTATTTGCTGCTTCTTCTTCTTTTACCTTCACAACAAACTCACTATCTTCTACATCGATCAATATATTCTGTCCTGTCAGTACCTTGCCTCTTAATAGCTCTTCTGACAGTTTATCCTCTACATGTTTCTGAATGGCACGACGCAGTGGACGCGCACCGTATTCAGGATCGAATCCTTCATCTGCAATTTTTTCTTTAGCAGCAGCTGAAAGCTCTAAATGAATATCCTGCTCCTTCAAGCGAGTTGTCAATTGGTTGGACATCAAGGTCACAATCTCTTTTAAATGATCTTTTTCAAGGGAATGGAACACAATGATTTCATCGATACGGTTAAGGAACTCTGGTCGGAACGCTCGTTTCAGTTCCTCCATTACCTTGCCTTTCATATCCTTATAATCCTGTTTTCCATCTTGAATATTGAACCCAACATATTTGTTGCTCTTAAGGGACTGGGCACCAACGTTAGATGTCATAATTAACACCGTGTTTCTAAAGTCTACCGTTCTTCCTTTAGAATCTGTCAAACGGCCGTCTTCCAAGACTTGAAGAAGGATGTTAAATACATCTGGGTGTGCTTTTTCAATTTCATCTAATAGAACGACGGAATACGGTTTACGGCGAACTTTTTCCGTTAACTGCCCGCCTTCTTCATACCCTACATACCCTGGAGGAGAACCTACTAAACGGGAAGTCGAATGTTTCTCCATGTACTCGGACATATCAATACGAATCATGGCATCCTCGTCACCGAACATAGATTCCGCCAGCGCACGGGCCAGTTCTGTTTTCCCTACTCCAGTCGGTCCTAAGAAGATGAAGGAACCGATTGGGCGCTTCGGATCTTTCAGGCCGGCTCTTGCACGACGGACAGCTTTTGATACTGCTACGACTGCTTCAGATTGACCAATGACTCTGGAATGTAGGATCTCTTCTAACTTCAGTAATCGATCCGTCTCAGTCTGAGCAAGTTTCGATACCGGTACTCCCGTCCAGTTCGATACCACTTTCGCAATATCTTCAACGGTCACTTCTGTATTTTCCTGCCCTTGCTTTTCTTTCCATGTGTTCTTCGTTTCTTCTAACTCTTCACGAAGCTTCTGCTCTGAATCTCTCAGAGAAGCTGCTTTTTCAAACTCTTGGCTTTGAACCGCTGCATCCTTCTCTTTGCGGATTTCTTCCAGCTTGGCTTCAAGTTCTTTCAAGTTTGGCGGCGTTGTATAAGAACGTAAACGTACCTTAGAACCAGCTTCATCAATTAAATCGATCGCCTTATCCGGTAAGAAGCGGTCTGAAATGTAGCGATCAGAAAGTTTCACTGCCGCATCAATCGCTTCATCTGTAATCGATACACGGTGATGGGCTTCATAACGATCACGTAAACCTTTAAGAATCTGAACGGACTCTTCTGCCGTTGGCTCATTGACTTGGATTGGTTGGAAACGGCGCTCTAACGCAGCATCCTTTTCAATATATTTACGGTACTCATCCAAGGTCGTTGCACCGATACACTGTAATTCACCGCGAGCAAGAGATGGTTTTAAGATGTTTGACGCATCAATGGCACCTTCAGCCCCACCTGCTCCAATTAATGTATGAAGCTCATCGATAAACAGAATGATGTTACCTGCTTGACGGATTTCATCCATTACTTTCTTTAATCGATCCTCGAATTCCCCACGATATTTCGTACCAGCTACCACTGTACCCATATCCAGGGTCATGACGCGTTTGTCCCGAAGAATCTCAGGAACCTCATTGGCAATAATCTGTTGTGCAAGACCCTCGGCAATAGCGGTCTTACCTACACCAGGCTCACCGATCAGCACGGGGTTATTCTTCGTACGTCGACTTAGCACTTCAATGACACGCTGAATTTCTTTGCTTCGTCCGATAACCGGATCTAAGCTTCCTTCACGGGCAATCGCCGTCAAGTCACGGGCTAAGCTATCAAGGGTAGGCGTATTCGCATTGGCATTGCCTCCACCCTGGTGGTTACTTGAATCATTGCTGCCAAGTAACTGCAATACTTGCTGTCTTGCTTTATTTAAGCTGACTCCCAGATTACCAAGTACACGAGCGGCTACTCCTTCACCTTCACGAATCAACCCTAATAAAATATGTTCCGTTCCAACATATGAGTGTCCCAGTTTACGTGCCTCATCCATCGAAAGCTCAATCACTTTCTTCGCTCGAGGTGTATAATGGATCGTTTGAGATTTCTCGGTACCTTTTCCGATCAATCCTTCCACTTCTTTCTGAATCTTTTCAGGGCTCAGTCCCAACGCCGTAAGTGCTTTAGCGGCAATTCCTTCACCTTCGCGGACAAGTCCCAATAAAATATGTTCAGTACCAATATTACTGTGCGCCAGACGAATCGCTTCTTCTTGAGCTAATGCTAATACCTTTTGTGCTCTTTCTGTAAATCGACCAAACATCATATTATTTTTCCTCCTCACGTGTATCCTTATCTAACTTAATTCGCTCTCGAATCAAAGAAGACCTTCTTATATCTCTTTCATTTGGTCTCAATGGACCTCCAGAATATTGTTGTAAAAATCCAGGTTGGGTCAAAATCATTAGTTCATTCAATATATTCTTAGATATTACTTTGATGTATCCTAAATCAATTCCAAGCCTGACATCCGATAAACACTTCGCCGCTTCCTTGGACTCGATAACTCGACTGTGCTCTAACACGCCAAGTGAACGAAAGATCCTATCTTCTAATTGTAGGTTAGACGTTTTAACTAATGCGTCCCGTGCCGAGTGTTCTTTATCAATGATCTGCTTCACAACACTCAATAAATCTTCCACAATATCTTCCTCTGATTTACCAAGTGTCGTTTGATTCGAAATCTGAAAAATGTTCCCTAACGCCTCGCTGCCTTCTCCATAGATCCCTCTTACCACCAGACCTAATTGGTTTATGGCAGGAATGATACGATTTAATTGCTGGGTCAGAACCAGACCCGGCAAGTGCATCATCACGGAAGCTCTAAGCCCTGTCCCCACATTAGTGGGACAAGTCGTTAAATATCCATGTTTCTCATCAAAAGCAAAATCAAATTCACTTTCAAACCAATCATCAATCTGATTCGCTCTCTGTAAAGCTTCCTTCAATTGCAATCCTGGATATAAACACTGTATTCGAATATGGTCCTCTTCGTTTACCATTATGCTAATATCTTCTTGACTTGATAGAAGGACAGCCCCATAATTCGAGTCCTCCGCTAAGTTAGGACTAATAAGGTGTTTCTCCACCAATACCCTCTTTTGGAGAGGCTGAATCTCACATGTAGGTAAAAATTCTAATTCTCCTAAATTTTTTGGGTATAAAGAGAGCTTATCCTTCACACGATCCACGATTTCTTTAGCTTCTTCAGAAGAATATAAAGTGGAGAAACGAAAGTCCGTCATGTTTCTTGCAAGCCGGACCCGTGAGCTAAGAACAATATCTGAATTCGGTCCTTCTTCATTCATCCAGGAGCTAACCGCATTTTGTAAAAACTTCTCCAGACTCATCCTTTATCTCCTCCCTCTTTATTAACATCTTTCTCCAGGGAGCGAATTTCGTCTCGTATCTCTGCTGCTTTTTCGAACTCTTCATCCGCAATCATCGTTTGCAGATCCGATTTCAACTGCTGAATCTTTTTCTTTATGTGAATGGCTCCACCCATGCGTTCCGGAACCTTTCCGTGGTGCTCCACATTCCCACTATGAACACGCTTTAAAAGAGGAGTAAGTTCATCTTTAAACGTTTCATAGCAATGAGCACAACCGAAGCGTCCTACATTAATGAATTGCTGAAAGGTCATTTTACACTTTTCACACTGTAATACCTCTGGCTTAGGAATTTCCGTTTCTTTTGCCTGCTTAAATGCAGGGGCTATATTAAGAAGACCTGCCAATAGATTATTCACAGAGAACCCGGAAGAAGAATCAAACATAAACATCTCACCCTTATCCTGAGCGCATTGTTCACATAAATGAACCTCTGTCTTTTCCCCATTTATCACCTTGGTAAAATGAAGGGTTGCAGGTCTTTCATTACATTCTTGACAAACCATCCTACTCACCTCTCAAAACTTACTCATACTTCAATGTATCCAGCATGGCTCTGAGCATTCTTCCCCTCAATACATCCCGTTCAGGTAAATCTACCATGATCACCGAACGGTCCATAACGCTCAGCATAATCTTCGCTTCCCGCTCAGAAATAATATTCTCTTCCACTAATCGAAACACAATATCAGCCGCCGTATTCTGACTGATGGTTTGTGTTATTAAAGCTACTAGCTGGTCAATAAGATGAACTTGATCGTGGGCCTTTACCTTCATGATTCGGATGTAGCCCCCGCCACCTCGTTTACTTTCTACTACATATCCTCGTTCTATCGTGAACCGGGTATTGATCACATAATTAATTTGAGAAGGAACACATTGAAACCTATCAGCGATCTCGCTTCTTTTAATCTCGACTATCTCACTTCCACTCAGTTCTAAAACATTCTTTAAATAACGTTCAATGATGTCGGATATGTTCCTCATCAAACCTCCTCCTCATTTTGACTTTGACTATATTTGACTATAATTATACAACCGCGTTTTAAACTTTGCAATTATGAAGTATGACCTTAGAAGTTTTCCTGTTTTAGGAAGGTTTTAAACGTGGGAATGTGAGATTGTTGGATAGAAATAAGAAAATGGGGCATTGAGAGTGTGTGATGTTTTGTTTAGGGAGTGCGGTGGTGTAAGTAGCGGGAGTTGATTTTTTTGAGATGGATGGGTGGAGGGGCTATTGTGGTGTTGTGAAGGAGGAAGAGTAAAATTTAGTAATTTGAATGGATTATTTCCTTAAAGTTGTGGTTAATTAGGTTATTAGATAAAGAAAGTGCTCTATTATGTGTTAAAGCTAGTATTTTTCAAGGTGAACTGAATGTTTATAGTCGAGGATTTGGAGTAATTGCGTCGTTTTTTTGTTTTATGCGTCATTTTCGACTGTTATTGCGTCATTTTTTTATTTTATGCTTCGTTTTAGACCTTTATTGCGTCAATTTTTCGTTTTATGCGTCTTTTACCAAATATCACCTATCCACTCGTATGGTAACAACTAATTATATTTATCTTTTCCAAAGCTTAGCTGTATAGAAGATTGATGTCCCATTCACAATCTCATAAATTCAAACTAC
>NZ_JCAXEQ010000021.1:0-1643 GCF_059758515.1 Rossellomorea sp. GQ25
GGTTTTTTACGAAAGTAAAATAAACTTCATTGATTTTCGCTGAAGCAAAAATTGAAATGGATAGTCAATATTTCGTGGCGGTGTAGCTCAGCTGGCTAGAGCGTACGGTTCATACCCGTGAGGTCGGGGGTTCGATCCCCTCCGCCGCTATTACTCAATACAAAACGCACGATTGATAAGGACCCTTAGCTCAGTTGGTTAGAGCAGACGGCTCATAACCGTCCGGTCGTAGGTTCGAGTCCTACAGGGTCCATTATACGGAGGAATACCCAAGTCCGGCTGAAGGGATCGGTCTTGAAAACCGACAGGGGTGTAACAGCCCGCGGGGGTTCGAATCCCCCTTCCTCCTCCATTTTTTAATCAGAATATCATCTTTATCGTCGCGGGGTGGAGCAGTTCGGTAGCTCGTCGGGCTCATAACCCGAAGGTCGCAGGTTCAAATCCTGTCCCCGCAATACCATTTTTGACTTAGGATAGCATAATCCTTTATGGGTCACGCATGGATAGTTATTTTCGCTATCGCAGAATTGAAACCTATTTTGCTGTCGCAATTCAAGGTAAAATATTTTGCTATCGCAAAAATTTTTGGTCCGGTAGTTCAGTTGGTTAGAATGCCTGCCTGTCACGCAGGAGGTCGCGGGTTCGAGTCCCGTCCGGACCGCCATTTTATTTCTTTAATGTTCATTTTGATAATTTAATCTTCTATATAATATGGCTCAGTAGCTCAGTTGGTAGAGCAATGGACTGAAAATCCATGTGTCGGCGGTTCGATTCCGTCCTGAGCCACCATTTATACTTAAGAATCTTTAAGTATTTATTTTATTTGGAGGGGTAGCGAAGTGGCTAAACGCGGCGGACTGTAAATCCGCTCCTTCGGGTTCGGCAGTTCGAATCTGCCCCCCTCCACCAAAGATTTTTGCGCAAGCGAAATATCTATCAACACTTTTACAAAAGTAAAACATCCTTAATTAGTCGAAGTTAAACAACTATTCTTATAGGGGCATAGTTTAACGGTAGAACGAAGGTCTCCAAAACCTTTGGTGTGGGTTCGATTCCTACTGCCCCTGCCAAAGAAACTTAAAACATGGCGATTGTGGCGAAGTGGTTAACGCACCTGATTGTGGTTCAGGCATTCGTGGGTTCGATTCCCATCAGTCGCCCTTTATATTGGGCTATAGCCAAGCGGTAAGGCATCGCACTTTGACTGCGACATGCGTTGGTTCGAATCCAGCTAGCCCAGCCAACGGCGGCATAGCCAAGTGGTAAGGCAGAGGTCTGCAAAACCTTTATCACCGGTTCAAATCCGGTTGCCGCCTCCAATTATTAATGCGGGTGTAGTTTAGTGGTAAAACCTCAGCCTTCCAAGCTGATGATGAGGGTTCGATTCCCTTCACCCGCTCCAAATTTTTAATGGGCCTATAGCTCAGCTGGTTAGAGCGCACGCCTGATAAGCGTGAGGTCGGTGGTTCGAGTCCACTTAGGCCCACCATATTATTCCGCAGTAGCTCAGTGGTAGAGCTATCGGCTGTTAACCGATCGGTCGCAAGTTCGAATCTTGCCTGCGGAGCCATTTTTTTCATTATAGAAAGTGGAATGGTTCTCAATATTTTTTTGGGAAACTTTTAAAAAGAAGTTGACTTCTA
>NZ_JCAXEQ010000022.1:0-1391 GCF_059758515.1 Rossellomorea sp. GQ25
AAATCCCATCATCGTGAAGGCTGAGCTGTGATAGCGAGCGAAATATAGTAGCGAAGTTCCTGATTCCACACTGCCAAGAAAAGCCTCTAGCGAGGAAAAAGGTGCCCGTACCGCAAACCGACACAGGTAGGCGAGGAGAGAATCCTAAGGTGAGCGAGAGAACTCTCGTTAAGGAACTCGGCAAAATGACCCCGTAACTTCGGGAGAAGGGGTGCTCTGGTAGGGTGCAAGCCCGAGAGAGCCGCAGTGAATAGGCCCAGGCGACTGTTTAGCAAAAACACAGGTCTCTGCGAAGCCGTAAGGCGAAGTATAGGGGCTGACGCCTGCCCGGTGCTGGAAGGTTAAGAGGAGTGCTTAGCGCAAGCGAAGGTGCGAATCGAAGCCCCAGTAAACGGCGGCCGTAACTATAACGGTCCTAAGGTAGCGAAATTCCTTGTCGGGTAAGTTCCGACCCGCACGAAAGGCGTAACGATCTGGGCACTGTCTCAACGAGAGACTCGGTGAAATTATAGTACCTGTGAAGATGCAGGTTACCCGCGACAGGACGGAAAGACCCCGTGGAGCTTTACTGTAGCCTGATATTGAATTTTGGTACAGCTTGTACAGGATAGGTAGGAGCCTTGGAAGCCGGAGCGCCAGCTTCGGTGGAGGCATCGGTGGGATACTACCCTGGCTGTATTGAAATTCTAACCCGCGCCCCTTATCGGGGTGGGAGACAGTGTCAGGTGGGCAGTTTGACTGGGGCGGTCGCCTCCTAAAGAGTAACGGAGGCGCCCAAAGGTTCCCTCAGAATGGTTGGAAATCATTCGCAGAGTGTAAAGGCACAAGGGAGCTTGACTGCGAGACCTACAAGTCGAGCAGGGACGAAAGTCGGGCTTAGTGATCCGGTGGTTCCGCATGGAAGGGCCATCGCTCAACGGATAAAAGCTACCCCGGGGATAACAGGCTTATCTCCCCCAAGAGTCCACATCGACGGGGAGGTTTGGCACCTCGATGTCGGCTCATCGCATCCTGGGGCTGTAGTCGGTCCCAAGGGTTGGGCTGTTCGCCCATTAAAGCGGTACGCGAGCTGGGTTCAGAACGTCGTGAGACAGTTCGGTCCCTATCCGTCGTGGGCGCAGGAAATTTGAGAGGAGCTGTCCTTAGTACGAGAGGACCGGGATGGACGCACCGCTGGTGTACCAGTTGTCTTGCCAAAGGCATCGCTGGGTAGCTATGTGCGGAAGGGATAAGTGCTGAAAGCATCTAAGCATGAAGCCCCCCTCGAGATGAGATTTCCCATCACGTATGTGAGTAAGATCCCTAGAAGATGACTAGGTAGATAGGTCAGAGATGGAAGCATGGCGACATGTGGAGTTGACTGATACTAATCGATCGAGGACTTAACCACA
>NZ_JCAXEQ010000024.1:0-1314 GCF_059758515.1 Rossellomorea sp. GQ25
GGTGTCAATCCACAGCTTCGGTGATACGTTTAGCCCCGGTACATTTTCGGCGCAGAGTCACTCGACCAGTGAGCTATTACGCACTCTTTAAATGGTGGCTGCTTCTAAGCCAACATCCTGGTTGTCTAAGCAACTCCACATCCTTTTCCACTTAACGTATACTTTGGGACCTTAGCTGGTGGTCTGGGCTGTTTCCCTTTCGACTACGGATCTTATCACTCGCAGTCTGACTCCCATGGATAAGTCTTTGGCATTCGGAGTTTGTCTGAATTCGGTAACCCGATGAGGGCCCCTAGTCCAAACAGTGCTCTACCTCCAAGACTCTTACACATGAGGCTAGCCCTAAAGCTATTTCGGAGAGAACCAGCTATCTCCAAGTTCGATTGGAATTTCTCCGCTACCCACACCTCATCCCCGCACTTTTCAACGTGCGTGGGTTCGGACCTCCATTCAGTGTTACCTGAACTTCATCCTGGACATGGGTAGATCACCTGGTTTCGGGTCTACGACCACATACTCAATTCGCCCTATTCAGACTCGCTTTCGCTACGGCTCCGTCTCATCGACTTAACCTTGCATGGGATCGTAACTCGCCGGTTCATTCTACAAAAGGCACGCCATCACTCGTTAACGAGCTCTGACTACTTGTAGGCACACGGTTTCAGGTTCTATTTCACTCCCCTTCCGGGGTGCTTTTCACCTTTCCCTCACGGTACTGGTTCACTATCGGTCACTAGGGAGTATTTAGCCTTGGGAGATGGTCCTCCCAGCTTCCGACGGGATTTCACGTGTCCCGCCGTACTCAGGATCCACTCAAGAGAGAATGAAGTTTCAACTACAGGGTTGTTACCTTCTTTGACGAGCCTTTCCAGACTTCTTCGTCTACTTCATTCCTTTGTAACTCCGTATAGAGTGTCCTACAACCCCAAGAGGCAAGCCTCTTGGTTTGGGCTACATCCCGTTTCGCTCGCCGCTACTCAGGGAATCGCAATTGCTTTCTCTTCCTCCAGGTACTTAGATGTTTCAGTTCCCTGGGTCTGCCTTCCATACTCTATGTATTCAAGTAAGGATATTGTTCCATTACGAACAATGGGTTCCCCCATTCGGAAATCTCTGGATCAAAGCTCACTTACAGCTCCCCAAAGCATATCGGTGTTAGTCCCGTCCTTCGTCGGCTCCTAGTGCCAAGGCATCCACCGTGCGCCCTTCATAACTTAACCGAATTGGTTGTTACATCAGGTTTAAAACCTAAAATGGCGATACTCGGTAATTTCTTGACTATCAATTTATCTTTATCTAGTTTTCAAAGAACAA
>NZ_JCAXEQ010000025.1:0-823 GCF_059758515.1 Rossellomorea sp. GQ25
TGTCGTTTGTTTTAGATGGATTTTTGGTTCGAAGAACGAACTGGTCTTAGGAGAGAGACGGCTTTTTTGAGATTTTAATTGTTGGAGAAATGTTATTGAAAGTTGATTGAACAACTAAAACCAGAAAAGAAGGACTGATTGTGATTGAAATACGACAATGTTTTTTAGATGAAGTTGGAAAACGACGCAATTCCTATCTATTTGACGCAATAGATTTAATGAAACCTATAATGCACTGATAATAGTAGCCACAACCTAAAGTGTTGGCCAGATTATTATCGATTTCTCATTTGAATAGGGCTAAATCTTTCTATTTTAATGATAAAACCTTATGAAAACCCGCACCGATTCTACTAGTAAACGATCAATCTTTTAGAAATTTAAAATTGTATCTCCAAACCAAACTAAAATAAGCTTTTGCCTAAGAGTAACAAAATTCGCTAACAATTGATTTTGACCAACTTCAGATTTGGAACTCTCCTTAACTCTCATTTATTTAGTCTGCTGCAGAAAACTAACTCATATTTTTCATCTAAATACCTCATCTAAACCAAGAGATACTTAGATAACCGGAAATTATTAGTCAAGTAGATGATGTTTACTGTTCTCTTCTATGTGTTTGCTGTGTAATTCTAACCTGAACTCTCTGATTTCTATAAATTATAAAATAGCTGTTGCTATTAAGTAGATGTTTGTGATATTATAGTTTTTCCGCCTTATATAAGGGGGTTTAACTAACTCTATCTCTTTTAGGCTGGTTTAAGTGTTTAATAACTTAGTTGATATAAAAGTTAAAAAACGTTTAAAAAGAAGTTGACTTCTG
>NZ_JCAXEQ010000026.1:0-509 GCF_059758515.1 Rossellomorea sp. GQ25
AAAATGAATGGTGCGGGTGAAGGGACTTGAACCCCCACGCCTTGCGGCGCCAGATCCTAAGTCTGGTGCGTCTGCCAATTCCGCCACACCCGCATGTATATTTGATATTTTGCTTGCGCAAAAATCTATGGTGAGCCATGAAGGACTCGAACCTTCGACCCTCTGATTAAAAGTCAGATGCTCTACCAACTGAGCTAATGGCTCATCTGAAAAGATGATATTCAAAACCAAAGTGGTGCCGGCAAGAGGACTTGAACCCCCAACCTACTGATTACAAGTCAGTTGCTCTACCAGTTGAGCTACACCGGCATATTAAATTACGGAATCTTTTATAAATATAAAAGCTTTTACGCTGAAGTAATTTAGGGAAGATATTTTGCTGACGCAATTTTCTGTAGTTTATTTTACTTGCGTAAAAAAACTTGGTGGAGGATGACGGGATCGAACCGCCGACCCTCTGCTTGTAAGGCAGATGCTCTCCCAGCTGAGCTAATCCTCCAAAATATAAA
>NZ_JCAXEQ010000027.1:0-498 GCF_059758515.1 Rossellomorea sp. GQ25
AGGCAATATATATTTCGGAGGATTAGCTCAGCTGGGAGAGCATCTGCCTTACAAGCAGAGGGTCGGCGGTTCGATCCCGTCATCCTCCACCAATGATTTTTGCGTCAGCAAAATATCTTTCCTTAATTACTTCAGCGTAAAAGCTTTATATTTATAAAAGATTCCGTAATTTAATATGCCGGTGTAGCTCAACTGGTAGAGCAACTGACTTGTAATCAGTAGGTTGGGGGTTCAAGTCCTCTTGCCGGCACCATTGTTTTTTTTATTTTGTCTTATTTTTTATATTGAGAGCCATTAGCTCAGTTGGTAGAGCATCTGACTTTTAATCAGAGGGTCGAAGGTTCGAGTCCTTCATGGCTCACCAAAGATTTTTGCGCAGCAAAATTTCTTTACATTTATATCATGCGGGTGTGGCGGAATTGGCAGACGCACCAGACTTAGGATCTGGCGCCGCAAGGCGTGGGGGTTCAAGTCCCTTCACCCGCACCATTATATTTC
>NZ_JCAXEQ010000028.1:0-321 GCF_059758515.1 Rossellomorea sp. GQ25
GGTGTCAGTGGTAGGAGAGCGTTCTAAGGACTGCGAAGCTAGACCGTAAGGACTGGTGGAGTGCTTAGAAGTGAGAATGCCGGTATGAGTAGCGAAAGATGGGTGAGAATCCCATCCACCGAATGCCTAAGGTTTCCTGAGGAAGGCTCGTCCGCTCAGGGTTAGTCGGGACCTAAGTCGAGGCCGATAGGCGTAGACGATGGACAACAGGTTGATATTCCTGTACCACCTCTTTTCCGTTTGAGCAATGGGGGGACGCAGGAGGATAGGGTAAGCGCACTGCTGGATATGTGCGTCTAAGCAGTTAGGCTGATGATGAGG
>NZ_JCAXEQ010000029.1:0-286 GCF_059758515.1 Rossellomorea sp. GQ25
TCTTAATCTCAAAAGAGACTATATGGATGGTTACTTTACTCCGCTAACGCTTCGTAAAAAACCTTGGTGGAGCCTAGCGGGATCGAACCGCTGACCTCCTGCGTGCAAAGCAGGCGCTCTCCCAGCTGAGCTAAGGCCCCGTAAAATGAGAATATGGTGGGCCTAAGTGGACTCGAACCACCGACCTCACGCTTATCAGGCGTGCGCTCTAACCAGCTGAGCTATAGGCCCATATTCCATAAAAATGAATGATAAGCAATGCTTACCATTGTTTGTTTGATGGATG
>NZ_JCAXEQ010000003.1:0-519977 GCF_059758515.1 Rossellomorea sp. GQ25
GTCGTTTGGTTTAAAGTCTAGTTTTAAAAATGAATCATTCCTTCCTCATTACAACTTGCTACATTCGGAGAAGTTGACTTCTTCATTTATAAGCTCTACGATAATAGTATACAGAGGTTTGATTCGAAAGGGTGGTACTCTTGCAAGGATCTTCTAGTACTACGATTGATCAGTTTTTAACATGGCTTGAACATGAAGGAAAATCATCAAATACCATCTCGACTTACCAACAGGAACTTAAGAAATATGAGAAATGGCTTCAACAGAATCACAGAGAGTTAATGGACATTACTCATCGTGATGTTCAGGATTACATTCTATTTTTAGAAGAAAAGGGTAAGAGTCCGATCACGACGGATAAAATCTTGGGAGTGATACGTACTTTTGCAAAATATTTAAAGAGACCTGACATTACGTTTGATATAAAGATCAAACATGGAAGCAAAAAGAATGAGATCGAAACGCTGTCTAAAGAAGAATGTGAAGCACTTATATCAGAAATAAGAGAAAGTGAAAATGAAAGAAATATAGCGATTGTGTATATGCTGCTTCATACGGGGATACGGGTATCAGAGCTCTGTGCCCTTAATATAGCGGATATAGATCTTGAAACGAAACAAGTAAGCGTTTCGGATACTTATGGGGATCAACGAATTATTCCTCTGTCGGAAGAAGTGGTGCATTCTCTTTCTGACTATATGGGTGCTATTCAACCACAGGAAGCGTTGTTCGTTTCCAAAACGAATGAGCGATTAACCGAGAGATCGGTCCAGTATATGCTTAAGAAGTTCCACATAAATGCTCAAAAGCTGCGACATACATTTTGTCAGCATCTTATCGATCAGGGTGTCAGTCTTGAAATAGTATCTAAGTTGGCGGGTCATAGGGATATTAATGTAACGAAGAAGTATGCAAATTCACGCGTGCCTGAAACAGAATTTGAAAATGCGATTCGACGTACTTTTTCTAATGATTGTTGAAGATTATTTTATTGTGTGGTGGGAAACGTGAGGGATGAATTAGCACATAAAAGGTGGATTGCCTTGCCGGAACATATCCGTAAGAAATTTGAAGGAAATGTATTTTGTCCAGCATGCGGTGTCACGACAATTGTTGATTACAGTGTAGATTCTGATAATCATAATATTGTTCTGAAAGGAAGCTGCAAGACGTGTTGGCGTAAAGTAGCAAGAGTCATTGAGCAATAATGAAAGAGAACTTCTTTATCAGGTTCATGATAAAGGAGTTTTTTTATAATATGTGATTCCTTTCACAAATAAATATGGTAAAATAAACATTATCAAAACAATATTAGGTGATGTCCGATGAAGGATCTTTACAATAAAGCATTAGCTGCTATTATCTCACCTCTGTTTTTTGCTCTGTTTATGGGGTGGGCACTGCATACTCCAATGGAAGAAAGAGAATATGAATGTTGTTATATGAATTATAGTGATGGATTTGTCATGACGATCATGCCTTCCATTCCCATTTACCTTGTATTTGGACTTTTATGTGCCTATCTGATTGATAAAGTAACGGATGCTCTAAAAATTAAACGAAACGTGTATTTGTTCCAACTTTTGATGTATGCGTTAATAGCCATTCTTCCTGGCATATTTCTTGCCATTGCGTCAGAGGGGATTGGGTTGACATTGCTTTTTTCAATCTATAGTGTTCCTGCTACTCTCATCTACTACCATGTCTTCCTCTTCCTACACCACTTCGAAAAATGTAGAAACAACCGAAGAAAACTACATGAAGCATAAATGAGTCAGGAGTTTCCGAAATTCGGAGATTCCTTTTTTGATTGATGTGCGATTTTGTTCCAACGAAGAATGATATAATGGGTTTTCTACTACTTGTTTTTTACGTATCAGGAGGAATCATGCTTACGTCTATATTATTGCTATTCTTGTTATTTCTTTCCCTTGCCGGGTGGGGATTATTTTTCCTCTATAAGGTGAACGTTCAGCCTGCCTATATTCCGTTATTCCTTTTTTCGAGTGTCACGACGGTGCTTTTCGGGGCAGGGTTGCTTCATCGGATGCCATTGGCAGCGAATATCATCTATTATACTGGTTTATTTTTATGTCTGATTTATCTCGTACTATTCTCTTTTAGAAAAATCTCATTTCAGCCTTTGCTGCATCCTGCGCTGGTGTTCTTTTCCTTAGCTGTTCTGTTTGTCATGCTATATATGAAGGGGACTCTCTTTTTAAACTATGATGATTTCAGCCACTGGGGGTTGGTGGTGAAGGAGATTGTCAGGCTGGATGGTCTGCCGGATGCCAGTACGCTGGTGACTTTTCAGAACTATCCGCCTGGAAGTGCCGTGTTTATTTACTATTTCCTCAATCTTTTAGGATTCCATGAAGGTTTGGCATTGATGGCTCAAGGATTCATGACGATGGCTGGGTTCACAGTTCTATTCACGTGGAGTTTCTGGAAAAAGCCATGGACGGTTATCCTGCCTGTGGTTATTTCCTTTACCCTCCTATTAGTGAATGCGAAAATCTTCTACAGTTTACTGGTAGATATTATTCTAGGGTCAGTGGCGTTAGCGATTCCTTTAATCGCTTATTACTACCGTAAGGATTGGAAAAGACTGCTACTCGTAAACATTCCGATTGTGATCTTGTTAATTCTATTGAAAGACAGCGGAAAGGTTTTTCTATTGTTTAACGGGATTGCTATGCTAGGGATACTGATTGCTTCTCATCGGGAAGGAATTGAAAAGAGAATCGATAAGGTCATGCCTTATGCTTCATTGGTTCTGTTGATGGTTCTTCCTTTAGTGGTGAATTTGCTTTGGCACACGTATACGTTACAAGCTTATAGTGAGAGCTATGGAGATAATAAGTTTGCCATTACAGGGGATAAACTGCAGGATATTGAGAAATCGGAGGTGTTTTTAGCAGGTTTTGATGGAATGATACTGGACGCTGCGCTGAACCCTTTGTCGTCGCCTCATGTGATGGCATTATTGTTGGTCAATCTGGTTGCCCTTACATTAATAGTCTGTATGAAGCGCAAAACGCCTAATGAACTAGTGGCTTCGTTTGTTCTGTTTAATCTCTTTTACGTAGTGTACATGTGTTCTCTTTATTATATGTATGTGTATCTGATGCCTGAGAACGAAGCGTCAAGGCTTGCAGGGTTTAACCGCTATCAGTCGACCATTACCGTGTATGTAGGCGGCATGCTCATGACGGTGGTTGTCTATGTATGGTCTAACTATGTGAAATCCTTTAAAAGGGTAACGGGCATTCTATTGGCAGTCTGTTTCTTAATCCCGTACATTGGACATCTGGAAGTATTGGTGACCCGGCCGGAAGCACATGTTGAGCGTCGGGGCGACGTAAAAGAGTACTCTTCTGTGATTAAAACATCAGGGGTATCGGAACCTATGATTACGTATTATAGTCCCGGCAGTGCGGATGACGGAGGGTATTTCACCTATTTGATAAGGTACGAACACCTGTCGAAGAACTATTCTTTCATAAGGGGCGTTGAAACAGAAGATCGGCTCTCCTATTTGAAGGAAGTATTGATGAAATCGGATTTTTTGATGGTGCTGGATCATGACGTACATATACAAGATGGGTTATCCAAGTATACTGAACATGAAATTTCGGAAGGTGTGTACCGGGTAAAACATAAGAAAGATATGTTTGAATTGGTGCCGGTGCGTTAGGGAAATTATGAAGTCTATCTATTGTGTATAGATAGGCTCTTTTTTTAAACAAACGTTTGATTAATGCTTTCTAAACCCTAAATAATACCAGTTATTTTGTCGTAACTTTTCGAACCGCCATCTACACGTATATACAAATTCTGTACTCTCTCTCCTCTATCATATGATTCATAGACTTTACGTTATGGGGGATGAGAATGAGGAAGTTTTTGTTAGGGGTACTGGCCATTGTCACATTTTCTACATTAGCAGGCGGAAAATATCATTGGGACCAAAAAAAAGCAGCCAGCGTTCAGGCGGTGAGTGAAGAAGAGCAGAAAGAAAAAGCAGCGGCTGAAGAAGATAGGAAGAGGCTAGTAAAACTAGATAAGCTAAATTATCTTCCGCCAGAATTAAAAGAAACGTTTAAGAGAAAGATTGAAGGTGATGAACCAGTTCATCTGATGATTCTTGGATCTTCTTCTACAACTGGGAAGGAAGGGGCGTGGCCGAAAGAACTAGAAAAGGCGCTGCTCGACACGTACGGTCCCGATTTGATAAAGGTGACGTTGAAAGAAATCGCAGAAAAAACTTCACAACAGGTTGTGAAGGAGGAATTACATAAACCACTGGCTGATATGAAGCCGGATATTCTGTTGCTGGAACCATTTTTATTGTATGACAACGGGGAAATAAGAATGTCGAACCGGATTGCAAATCTTGAGACGATCCTTGGAGATTTCAAGAAACAGAATCCTGAAGTCACCTTCATTATCCAACCGGCCAATCCAATTTCAGGTGCTTATTACTATCCTCAGGAAGAAGCTGATTTAGAGAAGTACACCAGAGAGAAAAAATACGTGTATCTTAACCACTGGGACTCATGGCCGGATTTCAATAAAAAAGAATTAAAGGACTATTTAACAGAGGAAAATATACCTAACGAAAAAGGAAATAAGGTCTGGCTTGATTATTTAATAAAGTATTTTATAAGGGGATAGCTCTTGAAGTCTTCAATCCATTGCGGTTGAGGGCTTCTTTATTGAATGAAAAAAGGACATTATAAGAAATAAGTAGACGAAAATAGAGTGCTCTATCTACGTGTTTAATTTTGATTCATGATAGCGTAATTTATGGATTAAGTGTTCCTTCATTTTTTCATCAAGACAGTCTTGGATCAAGGTGTAATAGTAAGTGGCGAGAAACTTATGAATCATCTTCATTACGATCTTCACTCCCCTTATCCTTTTTTATTTTATTTTCCACTATAAAGGATTTCGAATATATAGGGATTGTTATTTATTTTTATTACAAAATTTGCAGTGGTAATGTCCGCATCTGAAAGATCTCCTCCAAAAGTATCAGGTTGCAGGATGTATTGATTTAAACGAGGAGGAATATGCCAACAGATGCATCGAGGTCCAACAAGCTATGGGTTGTCGCAACAGGCCAGTGCTTTGCTGATTCGCTTACGTGATCTGTCTTACTTACTATAAATAAGGTTCTGCTATTGTAGGTGAAAAAGGATGAATTACTACTGCAAACACAAGGATTAGAAATGGAAAACGGTTTGAAGCACTTTATGGTTTTGGGTGGAGAAGGTACGGTTGAGAGCAGTGTTGTAGAAAAGTTAGTGGAGCAAAGTTGATCAAAACGATTAAAAGGGTCCTGGACTATATTCAAATAGTACAGGACTTTCCTTGTGTTTTAAACGATCGTTTAACTGCCCTATTATTGCTGTGAGAGGGATGGATTTGATTAATCAAACGTTTGTTTAAATATAAGAGCAGAGGTGGCCCCCTATTCTAGGAGGGGTTTCTGTATCTATGTAGAACCTAATAATAGGACTTAAGAGGAACCTAAAGAATATTCAAAAAATATTGACCGGGCAAACGAGAAATGATTAAATGATAAGTAGTTATTGGTTGGGTGACCGAACCATAAAGAGATGACTTTTAAAAGGGAGGAATTTAAATGAAAGCATTGATCACAGAGTTAATCTGGAGAGAGGGTATTGAAGAGCTGAAGAATCAAGGGTTTGAGGTCGACTATGATGATACCCTGTGGACCGATAGAGAGAGGTTACTTGAGATTCTTCCTCAATACGATACGGTGATTGTAAGAAACCAGACTATCGTTGATGAAGAATTAATGGAAGCAGGCACCCGCCTAAAGGCGATTGGGAGGCTGGGAGTCGGTTTGGATAATATTGATGTTAAACGGGCGAAAGAGAAGAATATTCCGGTGGTGTTTGCCCGTCATGCCAACGCAACTTCTGTAGCGGAATATGTACTTGCAGCGATTCTAAGCTCATCAAGGCCCCTTCATTTGGCAAATGCGGATGTTCGTAACGGAAAGTGGAATCGAAAGAAATACACAGGTGGGGAGCTTTATCAGAAAACCCTTGGGTTAATCGGGCTTGGGGAAATTTCTCACCGTGTAGCGAAGCGCGCCAATGCATTTGGTATGAACATCATCGGGTATGATCCGTTTATTACAGAGTATGATCATGTGGTTTCCGAAACGGGTGTACATGTAAAAGAAACCCTTCAAGAATTGTTGGTGGAAGCCGATTTTATTTCCCTCCATGTCCCTCTTACTCCATCAACGCAGCATCTCCTTTCAACATCTGAATTAAAAAGGATGAAGCCTTCTTCTTATGTTATTAATACTTCAAGAGGAGGGATCATTGATGAACAAGCCCTGGCTTCAGCCCTGCAGAATCAACAAATTGCAGGAGCTTACCTGGATGTATTAGAACATGAACCGATACTCGACTCACATCTTCTACTTCTTTGTGAGAACGTCACCCTCACACCTCATATTGCAGGTCTGACTGAAGAATCTCAAGTCCGTACGTCCTTTTTAGTGGCAAAGGAAATTGGGAAAGTACTAAAAGGAGAGCGCTCTCTCTGTACCGTGTAAATTGTCGAAAATAAATTCTGAAAATTTAAATAATCTCATTGACTAACAGAATGATAGGTGTTTTAATAAAGGTATATTAAGTGGTTGGGTCACTCAACCAATTTAAAAAGGAGGTACCATAATGAGTCACAATAGTCAGGCAGGTACGGTTACGGAAAGAAATACTCAAGATTCAAAAGCGATGATCACTCATAAGTTTCTTATCCATCACAACGGTGATCACGTAGGAGTTGCCACTTCACCGATTTCAACAGGTGAAAAGGTTGTGGGGATCTTCATGGATGACAATTCAGAAGTAGAAGTCACCTCAAAAGGGGATGTTCCATTAGGCCACAAGATCTCATTGGTTTCTTTAAAGAAAGATGAGCCGGTGCTGAAATATGGTGTTCAAATCGGTGTAACAACGGAAAAATGGGAAGTAGGCGACTACGTCCACACTCATAACATTAAAACGGCGAGGTGGTAAGGATGGAACAAACATTATATGGTTATCGCAGAGAAAATGGAAAAGTTGGAATTCGTAATCACGTCATTATTTTACCGGTAGATGATATTTCAAATGCTGCTTGTGAAGCAGTAGCGAGACAAGTTCAAGGTACAATGGCTTTGCCTCACGCATATGGAAGACTTCAGTATGGACCTGATCTTGATTTACATTTCAGGACAATGATCGGAACAGGTTCCAATCCTAACGTGGCGGCTGTGGTCGTTATTGGAATTGAAGAGAACTGGTCGAAGAAAATTGCTGATGGAATTGCTGAAACCGGGAAGCCTGTTTCGTATTTCTCCATTGAAGGAAACGGGGATTTAGAAACGATCCGGGCTGCTTCATGGAAAGCGAAAGAGTATGTTCAATGGGCTACCGAGCTTCAGAAAGAGCCGGTTGAACTAAAGGACTTAACCGTCAGTATTAAATGTGGTGAGTCTGATACGACGACAGGTCTTGGATCCTGTCCTACGGTGGCCCAGGCGGTTGATCGTTTGGTTGAAGCCGGCGCTACTGTATTCTTTGGTGAAACATCAGAATTGACAGGTGGGGAACATCTCATCCGTGACAGGATGGCGACTCCTGAGTTACACGAGAAATTCATGGCGGTTTACAATGACTATGTAGGTGAAATTGATTCCAAGGGAGTCGATTTATTAGGATCTCAGCCCACTCAAGGTAATATTGCTGGAGGACTCTCTACAATTGAAGAGAAAGCGCTTGGTAACATTGCCAAGACCGGTACAAAAGAGGTTATTGGCGTGTTGGATCCTGCTGAAGTACCGGCCAATGGCAACGGGCTTTACTTCATGGATACGTCATCCGCAGCGGCAGAATGTATTACTCTGATGGCTGCTGGTGGAGCGGTTCTGCACCTTTTCCCGACAGGTCAAGGAAATATCATAGGTAACCCGATCGAGCCGGTTGTGAAAATTACTGCGAACCCTATTACGGCGGGTACGATGAGCGAACATATTGATGTGGATGTGCAAGGACTTCTTTCTCGTCAAATTTCTTTAGAGAAAGCGGGAGATCAATTAATGGAAATGATTTGTCGTACGGTGAATGGACGACTCACTTGTGCTGAAGCATTAGGTCATAAAGAATTTGTTATGACGAAATTATATCGCAGTGCCTGATTTCTTCCTCCCTGCACATTTTACGTGTGGGGAGTCAATGTTTATGGAAAAAACATTATGATAAGAAGGAGCAGAAAATGACTACGTATGCTGAATCTGATTTACGTCAATTTTGCAAAAAACTGTTAAGGGAAATAGGGATGATAGAAGATCATGCTACAGTCGTGGCAGAATCTCTTTTAAGGGCTAATTTAGAAGGGGTGGATAGTCATGGTATCAGCAGACTTCCTATCTATGCAAAACGCTTCAGCGATCAAAGGATCAACCTGAATCCGTCCATCCAGATGGAGCAAAAGAGTCCTTCTGTTCTCGTAGTGAACGGTGATAATGGGCTTGGTCATGTCATCAGCTATAAGGCGATAAAAAAAGGAATTGAGATGGCAAAACAGAGCGGTGTAACGGCCATCGCAATTAAAAATAGTAATCATTTCGGGACTGCGTCTTATTTTTGTCAACTGGCTTGTGAACAGAATCTTGCGAGTATCGGTTTCACAAATTCCCCCTCTGGTATTGCTCCATGGGGAGGGAAGGAAGCTTTCTTTGGCACGAACCCTATGGCGTTCGGTTTTCCTACGGGGGATGATCAACCTGTCATTATCGATTTATCCACAAGCATTGTGGCAAGGGGGAAAATCATTTTAGCGGAGAAACAGGGACAGACAATTCCAGATGGATGGGCGATTGATGAAAAAGGGGAACCGACTAATGATCCCAAAGCGGCGTTAAACGGTTCTGTCCTGCCTTTAGGAGGAGCAAAGGGATCAGCCCTGGCGCTTGCTGTTGAAATCCTGACGGGCCTCTTAACCGGTGCTGCATTCGGACCACATGTGAAGAGTATCTATGAGGATAAGGAAAAGGAAAACGCAAATGTGGGTCACTTCTTCATTCTCATGGATATAGAAAAATTCATGAACCTGAATGTATTCTTTGATTCTATTAAAATCTTATTAGAAGAAATGAAAGCTGTTCCGAAGGTCCCTGGAAACGATGAAATCCGTTACCCGGGGGAAAGAAGAAAAAGGGAACGGGATAAACGTCAACGAGAAGGAGTGCAGTTATCTCAAAGTGTATTGGAAGAATTGCGATCATTAGGCAGCCAATTTGGAGTGGAACTCCCTGTCCCATTGTCCTCTCAACACCCCATCAGCAGATAACCTAAAGAGCCAGCTTCCCGGGTGAGGAAGCTGGCTCTTTCAATGTGAGATTAAAGGGAATCTATATTTTCTTTAATGGAGTGTTCCACGCTCTCTATATGTTCTTTCATATATTTCTGAGCCAGATTAATATTGTTTTGTTTCATGGCGTCCAGTATCTTGGCATGCTCCTCGACCGACTGTATGGCTCTGCCGGGAATTTGAATCGACTTGGTACGTGATTCTGATAATAGATCAATAAGGAAATTCATGATTCGAATGAGAACAATGTTATTTGAATTGTTCGCTAATGTTAAATGGAATTTATGGTCAAGCTCTGCCAGTCTTTCATAATTCACTGCGCCTGCGCTCAGGATCTCATTGGCTTCTTCCAGGATATGTTCTAACTCACGGAATTGCTCTACGTTGGAATTTTCGATGGACCATTTTACCGTCCATTCTTCTAGAATCTTACGCACAGAGAAGAAATCATCAATCTGATCAGAAGATACAAAGAAGGATTCTGTCATTTTTTGTATCTGATGTTCAGGTGTTGCAACGAATACACCTGTTCCGTGTTTTGCTGTAATATAACCGTAAGCTTCCAGGATCTTATATGCTTCTCTCACCGTATTTCGGCTGACGGAAAGCTCGATTCCCATTTCCCGTTCTCCGGGAATTTTATCTCCAACTCTAAATTCTCCATCTTGTATTTTCTTTTTTATGCTATCTGCCACTTGTTCAGATATGCCTTTTCTATTTAATTGCATACAATCGCCCCTATCCATCTGTGAAATGGTAGCTGTTATTAGGTTGACTCAACCTTCTTAAACTATATTTTTCTGATTTTCATATGAATAGATACATGTAATGACAGGTATTATTCTGTAAATTCAGTGTACCATGTCTAATGGATCAACCTCTAGTGAAACATTTGGCACTTCCCTGTTTACAACTTAGTCAGGAGAATCCCCAGTAGTATTAAGGCAAATGATCCTGCGATACCTGTGACCAGCACTTTAGAGCTTAATTTCTTGAATTCCGAGAAGTTGACACTAAGGCCCAAACCGGCCATTGCCATCGATAATAGTAAAATACTTAATGCAATAAGCATTTGTGTAAATGCGGTAGGAAGAATTCCCACTGTATTGATTAAACACATGAATAAAAAACCGAAAATGAACCAGGGCACAGGTAGGTCCTTGAATGTCCGCTTTTGTTGAAGGGAATGTCCGCTTTTTTTGGAATACATGGAACCTAACACAATGGCGACAGGTATAAGAAGGGCAACCCTCCCCAGCTTAACGAGAATGGCTGTATCACTGCTGACGTCTCCACCAGGTGCAGCAGCAGCGATCACGTGAGCCAGTTCATGCAAGGTCGCTCCTGTCAACACTCCGTATTCATACGGATTAAAGCCGAGTACAGGGTATAGAAATGTATAGAATATCGTAACAATCGTTCCCATAATGGCAATGAAGGCCACTGAAATAGCAGTAAGTTCCTTTTTTGCGCCTATAAGCGGAGCAACAGCGACTATGGCTGCAGCTCCGCAAACGGCCGTTCCCACTGCAATTAAAGTAGAGAGATGACGATCAATGGATAGAAGCTTTCCCAGATACATCATGAAAACCAATGTGAACACAATGACTACAATATCAATGAATACAATAGAGAAGCCGGCGGAAAGGATTTGTTCAAAGTTTAATCGCAATCCCATCAGGATTATCCCGGCCCTCAATAGAATTTTGCTGCTGAAGGTGATCCCTGGTGCTGCGTCTGCAGGGACTTCCATCCATCCTTTCCAGCTCATCCCGAGAAGGATGGATATAATCATTACACCCATGACTGAGAAAATGGGAAAATCGGCTATAATCCCCGCAAGTAAAGCAAGTACTAATGTTAAGATAACTCCTTTCATCCAACCCTTTTTCAAGCGTAATGATTTACGCATCTTTCTGGATTCCAAGGAAACAGACGATTCTTTTGTCTTTGCCGCTCCAATCGGACTCACTTCAAAACCTCCTTTTAATCTTAAAAAAATCACGAATGGTACAGTGACCCAACCAATATAGTTTAATTAAACCACTTTCAACTTGTTCATTCAACAATTATTTTTCTGTAAATCATGAAAAAGTATTGATTTTTTTGAAAATTAAAAATAAAATAAATTGTAGTGGTTGGGTGACTGTACCTAAATGTAGACGATGCTATAGTGTTTCCTAAGTCCCGTTGTATTTAAATTAGGAGGACTTGGTATGGACAGTAAAGAATACATAGCATGGAATTCCTTTATTAGGTTAACTTTGTCACCCCGTGGAGTTGAATAAGTCATGATGGCGGCCATGTCATGACTTTTACAGGGGATTTTTATCACCAAGAATGTGATCATTTCATCTACAGAAAATTGTAAGGGTTTACATTTTGTTAGTAGGAGGGTGTTGCATGAAAAAGTACGTGGCATTTCTAACCATCATCATGATGATCCTGGTAAGTGGATGTTCAAAAATGGCAAAAGGAAATGAACAATCTGCAGAATATGTCCTGAGGCTTGGTCACTTGCAGACAGAAACGCATCCTTATCACGAAGGGGCGTTGAAATTTAAAGAGCTGGTAGAAGAAAAATCAGGCGGGGAAATTCAAATCGATATTTTTCCGAGCAGCCAGTTAGGAAACGGCCGTGATCAAATTGAAGGTGCCCAGATTGGATCCATTCATTTCCACATTGGTTCTGTCGCTCCTGTCACCAACTTTGCACCGAAGTTTAATCTTCTTAATCTTCCATACTTATTTGAAAGCAGGGAACATGCTTTCAAAGTGCTGGATGGTGAGATTGGAAACGATATTGCCTCCGACTTAGAGAATAGGGGACTCATTAATCTGGGTTATATGGAAAACGGCTGGAGACATATGACGAATAACAAAAAGGCAATTAAAACGAGCGCTGATGCAGCGAATTTGAAGCTCCGTGTTCAAGAATCACCACCCTATATTTCTTTCATCAAAGCACTTGATTCTACTCCTGTCCCCATCCCGTTCGGGGAATTGTATACTGCTTTAGAGCAACATGTGGTAGACGGCCAAGAAAATCCACTGGCCCAGATTTATCTTAATAAATTCAACGAAGTTCAACAATACTTATCCTTAACCGCCCACAACTACGATGCAGCCGTATTCATCATGAGTAAAACAACCTTTGACACCCTCCCGGAAGATTTACAAGAAGTGGTCGATGAAGCTGCAAAGGAAGCAATCCAATTTGAACGACAGGTAGCTCTTGAAGACGAAGAGAAACTTCTCGAGGATCTAAAGAAGACAGACATCCAAATAGAGGAAAACCCTGACAGAGAGTCATTCAGAAAAGCAGTCGAACCTGTTTACAAGGAGTTTGAAGCATCTATTGGAAAAGAATTATTTAAAAAGATTGAAAATCTACGGGAATAATAGGGGGCTACATGTTGAAACAGTTTATCTCTCATTTGAGTAATGGGGTAGATAGGATCAGTCGATGGGTTATGATAGGGTTTTTTATGATTGCATTTGTCACCACCGTTTATCAGGTGTTTTCTCGTTTTGTTCTGCAAAGCACATTCTTAAATGATGCTTTGCCTATGGTTGACTTTTCCGTCTTTAACCTGACATGGGCGGAAGAACTCATTCGTTATTTATTTGTGTGGATTGTGTTTTTGGGGATAGGGATTGTATACAAAGCGAAAGGTCATGCTCAAGTAGAAATCTTGCATCATTATTTATCTAAAAAACCCAAAAAGTATCTTCATTACTTTATGGAAGCGATAAACTCAGCTCTGTTTCTTTTCCTCATATTTTTTGGGGGTAGAATCCTGCAATATACTAATCTGCAAATCTCACCAGCAATGGGGATTAACATGACGCTCATCTACGTTACAGTTCTGATCAGCTCAATTATCTGTCTTATCCATTCGGTAAACAATATATATGATGTGAGGAAGGGAAAAGTTGAGGTGCAAGATGCGATGAAGGTAGAAGAAGTTCAGCAGCAAACGAATATAAGTTGAAGAAAAGGGGGAGATAGTATGACCGTTGCCTTAGTAGCTCTTGGTATTTTGTTTCTATTGATGCTGATAGGAGTTCCAATCGCCATTTCTCTCATCTGGGCTTCAGTAGCCGGATTTCTCGCAAGTATTTATTATGTCCCACTGGAAGTCATTCCTCAAAGGTTGATCACATCGACGGATTCATTTCCATTATTAGCTATTCCGTTCTTTATGTTAACAGGAGAGTTCATGATGTCGGGAAGCATGGGGCGGAGGATTGCAGCCTTTGCCTTTGCCACGGTCGGTTGGATTCGTGCAGGCTTGGCACAGGTATCTACATTAACAAGTATGTTCTTTGCCGGAATTTCAGGTTCAGGGGCTGCTGACACGGCAGCAGTAGGGAAGATGATGATTCCCATGATGGAGCAAAAGGGATATGACAAAGGCTTCGCTGCTGCTACGGTAGCAAGTGCAGGTACGATTGCAGTGGTCATACCCCCTTCCATCCCCATGATCGTGTATGGAGTTACAGCGGGTGTATCAATCGGGGATCTATTTACGGCAGGGATTGTGCCGGGCATCATTATCGGTCTTTCCATCATGATGTTAAATTATTGGATTACAAAAAAGAATAACTATTCCGAAGAGTCAGGTAAGTTTGAATTTGCTTCGTTTAGACGTACATTATTTGAAGGGGCACTTGCTCTCGTCCTGCCACTGATCATTATCTTCGGGATTCGCGGAGGAATCTTCACTCCGACCGAAGCGGGTGCAGCTGCTGCAGCGTATGCATTTTTTATTAACAAGTTTGTTTATAAAGATATGGACTGGAAGGACATACCCGAATCATTCCTTAGAGCAGGTAAGATGACGGCCATGGTTGTATTTATTATAGCAGCTGCCAACTTATTCGGTTGGCTCTTGACAGCAGAACAAATCCCTCAACAACTTACTCAACTTGTGACAAGCATTTCAGACAATAAGTTACTCATATTACTCATGTTCAATGTCATTTTCTTTATCGCAGGCTGCTTCTTAAACGCTTCTGCTGCGATTACGATCTTGACACCGCTGCTTCTGCCAATCGCCATGGGAGTGGGGATCGATCCTGTGTTCTTCGGAGTCGTGATGGTTGTGAATCTTTCCATCGGGTTAATCACACCTCCAGTAGGATTAGACCTCTTTATCGTAAAAGGAATCGCAGATGTTTCCTATGATAAATTAATCAGGGCCGTCACACCATTCATTATCGTCATGGTATTTGACCTATTAATCATCACGTACTTCCCGGCATTGTCCATGTTCCTGACCCAGTTATAAGGAGGGACGGACCTCATTATTGAAAGGGCCAGCCATTGTTCATCATGAACAGTGGCTGGCTCTTTTCTTGAAGGTTGGTGTGTTTCTATCTGGTTTAGACCTGATCTTGGCGTGAAAAGATAAAATCGATTGATTTACAGGTTAAGTGGAATAGGTATTCTCCATAAAAAGTTGACTTTTAAACAGGGAATATATAACTATATTTTCCCTTAAAATATAAAATATTTCCAATTCCGTCATTCTGTGTTTTAATAGATTCTGTAGTTTAATTTTAAAATGATGGAGGTTCTACATGAAAAAGAGGATTCGTAGTTTAGTAGCTTTGGTTTTCGTATTTTCGTTGATTTTCAGCCAGTTTTCCGTAATGGAATTCAAGGCGGAAGAGTCTGGTGTACCGAATGAGGAAGGAACGTTGACGATTGGGACACCGTTCGATGGGGAATTCGATGTCTCTGAAAACGTTCATTGGTATAAGGTTGATCCTTCTGAAAGTGAAATGACAGATTATACCCATTTACGGATGAAGCTTCAATCAGAACTGGAATTAAATGTGACGGTTTACTCGAGTCTGGAAAACGCGATCGATAATCAAGCCTTCGATCGATATATGGGATATTCTTTTCAGAATGAACCAGCAATCATTGACTTCCCGATTTCCTGGGTCGGTCCTTATTATATTAAGATTGAGTCCTATGGAATGGAAGAAGAGTATGCAGAGTTCGAAGAAGAGTTTGAAGATATGGTGATTCCATATACGGTCAGCTACGATGGCATTACGTTACCTCCTTCTGATGAAGCCATAGCTGAGGAGTGTCCAGCGGAGTTAAGCACGAAAGAAAGAGAAAATGGAAAAAGTATTTTAAGAGATTTACGTACCGTTCGTGAAACGGTATTAGCGAAAACGGAAAAAGGTCAAGAGTTGTCGGCTCTATATTACAAAGCTGCTCCCTTTATCAGCTCTAAAATGATTTTCAGTAAAACACTGCGTGATAGTGTTTACCGTGATCTTGTTCAATTAAAGGACTTGTTTGCCGATGTTGCAGCTAATGGCAGTGCAAGTTCATACAAAATCACTAAAGAAGATCAAAAAGCGATCAATAATCTGTACAAGAATGCACTTGAATCGACTCCTGAGTTCATCCAGGAGAAAGTCGAGAACACAGGTAAAAGCGTCGGGATTTCAAACCTGACGAATTCAACGGTTTCTACTATTCTGGCAAAAGCGGGACTTTCCCCTATTAAGGCTGCCAGTGACGAAACTCGTTTAATAGTGAAATTAAAAGATAAAAAAGATGCAGCAAGTATCCAGGGGAAAGCGGAGACGCTGGGGGTTGAATCGATCTCCCCGTTAAAGGCGAAGGATTCTTTCTTCTCTCATATGTATGTGGTAGAAGTTGATGGAGACGCTCGCGATAAAGTGTCTACAGCATCATTAAAAGCTACTTCAAAAGAGATTGCGAAGCTGCCTGAAGTCGAGTTTGTTGAACCTGTTCAACACTATAAAGCCTTGTCCGCAGATGCTCAATATCCTTACCAGTGGTCACTTAAGAATAATGGAGACAATGGCGGTACCCCTGATGCAGATATTCAGTACGAACAGCTTCAGGAGCTCCTGAAAGAAAAAGATCTGGAAGATACGGTCATTGCTGTTGTGGATACAGGTGTAGACCACACGCTGGCAGATCTGAGCAATCATGTCCTAAAGAATGACGGTTATAATTTTGTAGGACGAAATTCAGATGCGATGGATGACCACGGTCATGGAACCCATGTATCCGGAATCATCGCAGCAGAAGCGAATAATCACTATTCGATGGCAGGAATCAACCCCCACACGAAGATACTTCCTGTTAAAGTACTTGATGCATCTGGTAGCGGTGATACAGAACAAGTCGCTTACGGGATCAAATATGCAGTCGATCACGGAGCTCAAGTCATTAATTTAAGTCTTGGCGGCTCTTACAGCCGGGTCATTGAGTACGCATTGAAATATGCTCATGACCATGGAGTGACCGTGGTAGCCGCAACAGGTAATGATGGAATGGAAGAAATTTCTTACCCTGGTTCATCAAAATATGTGGTTTCCGTTGGAGCGACGAATAATATGGACCTTGTTTCTGATTACTCAAACTTTGGAAATGGAATTGACCTCGTGGCACCGGGAACGGATATTCCAAGTTTAGTTCCAGATGGAAACGTGACCTATATGAGTGGAACGTCTATGGCGACACCTCATGTGGCGGCGGTAGCTGGTTTACTGCTTTCCCATGATACCGGGTTAACGCCCGCTCAAGTAGAGAGAATTTTAACAAGAACAGCTGTCGACATTACGTTTGACGAAGAAGATAGCCCGGGTAACGACTATTATTACGAAGATGAGTATCCGTACCCTGCAGAATTGGTTCTTCCGGGATATGATACTGTATCCGGCTGGGGAAGATTGGATGCCTTAGGTGCCTTTACAGGGATCGATCAAGCGGATATTGGTACGGAACGAATCTTTGGAACCGATCGTTATGAAACGGCAGTGAAGATTTCAAGTAAAGGCTGGGAGCAATCTGATGTAGCAATAATTGCAACGGGGCGTAATTACCCGGACGCATTAAGCGCCACACCTCTTGCTTATCACCACGATGCACCATTATTGTTAACCAATTCGACAACCCTTCCTAAGTCGGTGAAGGACGAACTGAAACGCCTGAAAGTGCAAAAGGTGATTCTGGTTGGAGGGAAATCGGTTATTACGGCCAATGTCGAGAAAGAAGTCAAAGATTTAGGAATCAAGACGATTTCCCGCATCAGCGGAGCCGATCGTTATGAAACATCGGTGAAAATCGCTGAACAATTAGGTTTCACTGATCGTGCAGTCGTGGCAAGCGGGCAAAGCTTTGCGGATGCCCTTTCCATTGCCCCGATAGCGGCTTCCTTGGAAATGCCGATTCTATTAACAAAGAAAAGCGGAACACCGGATTCTGTTCGCAGCTATATTGAAGAGAGCATGTTTGAGCAGTTCTATGTAATCGGCGGAGAATCAGCTATCCCGGAAATGGTAGCTGAGGAGTTCATGAACTATGAGCGATTGAGCGGAAGTGACCGTTACGAAACGAATAGCAGCATCATCAACTATTTCGCTAGTGAATTGAACATGTCCACACCATTCATCGCAACAGGTAAGAACTATCCTGATGCCCTGGCTGGTTCTGCACTGGCAGCTGTAGAAGGAAATCCCGTAGTATTGACTCATCCGAAAGAGGCACAGTTTACAACGATGGATACCCTTACTATGTTCGCTCCGGTTACCGATAGGTATTATATTCTTGGTGGAGAAGGAGCCATCTCTGATTCGGTGGTTGAATCACTTTTGGCACAATAGTAATAATAAGAAGCCTCCATTCGATGCATTTGTATCGAATGGAGGCTTTTGTATAGTTCTGAGTTTAATAGAATATCTTCCCTGGGTTCAATCTATTTCTGGAATCCAGGAGTGTTTTAAATGATTTCATCACTTCAACAGCCCCTCCATGTTCCATTTCTTGATACTTCATCTTTCCTAGGCCGACACCATGTTCGCCCGTACATGTGCCACCAACATCTATTGCTTTCAATACCAGTTTCTCATTAATCGTTTCTGCCTGTTTCACTTCACCGGGATCATCCGGGTTATATACGATGATCGTATGGAAATTCCCATCTCCCACATGTCCGAAGACACCTCCAGAAAGGCCGCTTTCTTCTATTTGTTCACGGGCATAGACGACTAAGACTGCCAGTTTAGAAATAGGAACACATACGTCTGAACCCGCTACGGCCATTCCTTTAATATGACGATAGGCATAGGCCAGCTCATGCCGTGCCCGCCACAATTCAGCACGTTCTTTTGACCCGCTGGCACGAGCCCAATTCCCGCATCCCGATTCCTCCATTAATTCTTGTACAACGGAAGCTTCTTCCTCTGCTGAAACCAGGGTGCCTGAGAATTCGAAAAAGAGGGAGTGGGCTTCGGGAAATCGATAGTCTCCATAGACATTTACTTGCTTGATACTGCTGGCATCAACAAGCTCCATTCTTACTATAGGGATGCCGCTCATTAATACTGCATGAGCAGCCTCCGCACATGCTTTAGGTGAAGGAAAGGTGCAGCGGGCAGCGATGGTGTGTTCCGGGATGCCATGCAGTTTTAAGGTGATTTCTGAAATAATCCCCAAAGTTCCCTCTGACCCTACAAATAGGCTGTTTAAATGATAACCGCTTGAAGATTTTTTTGCTTCACTACCTGTTTTTATGATTCTGCCATCTGATAAAATCACTTCCAGGTTCAACACCTGGTCTCTCATTGAGCCATAACGGACGGCTGTTGTACCACTGGCATTCGTTGCAGTCATCCCACCAATGCTCGCATCAGCACCGGGATCTATAGGGAAATATAGCCCATGCCGATTTATTTCTTTATTGAGTTCCAAACGGGTGATTCCGGGTTGTACCGTAACCGTTAAGTCTTCAGGGTTAAATGAAATAATTTTTTTCATTCGTTCAAAGTTCATTGAAATGCCGTGATTAACAGGTATGGACTGCCCATCTAGTCCTGAGCCGGCCCCATAGGGAGTCACCGGGATATCAAATCGATTAGCTACCTGCAAGACCGCGGTAATATCGTCTTTGGTTTGGGGAAACACCACAACTTCCGGTTCAGAAGGAGGATGAAATGATTCATCTTTACTATGGCGGAATCGGTCACCATCACTAGTGCTTAATTTTTCTTTTGTAAGAATAGCGGTTAATTCTTTCATCCAATCTGTGCTCAATCCAAGTCACCTTCCTAATATTTAAAATATTCTAAATTTTATATTTACAAATAGACTAGCATAAATTATCATACTTGTATACGGTATACCTACTTATTAAGTATACGGTATACCACCAAATACATTAGACATCATGAAGAGAAAATATAAATAAAAAGATGGGAGGGAGTGACTTGCAGAGAATCATTAAGAAGGAAACGTTAGCTGAGCAAGCCTTCAATTTAATCAAAAAAGACATTATTTCTGGTAAGTTGGCACCCGATGAAGAACTTCCGGAGAAAAAGCTTGCTGAGGAGTTAGGGATCAGTCGAACCCCGATTAGGGAAGCGTTGAAGAGACTTGCAGCTGAAGGACTTATCATGATTTCAGATGCTAAGATGGCAACGGTCGCTTCATTTACCGAAGAAGACGCCTTGCAGTTCCTTGAAATCCGCGAATTATTGGAAGTATATAATCTTGAAATCATTGTAGATACATTTCAAGATCAATTACTGGAAGAATTAAAGGAAAACCTGAAATCACAATGGCAAGCGATTACAGAAGATTGTTATGAGGAATTCATTGAGCTTGATCGGGAATTTCATCTTCTATTAGCTAAAGAAAATCCAAACCCGAAACTAAGAGATATGATACATACTTCAAACACCGGAGTGAACCGTGCATTTCTGGTGCTTTCAAACACTCTCCGGTTAAGTGCCAAAGAGGCTTATGAAGAACATAACCGCATCTTCACAGCACTCCAATTAAAACATGTCGAAATAGCCAAAAAAGAGATGTCGGCTCATATGAACAACATTGAACGCAGAATTCAAGGATATTATCAAGAGGAGGAAGAAAATTGAAAAAATTCATTCCATTATTATTGATTGCCATTTTGGTTATATCAGCATGCGGACGGCCCAGTGGTTCTTCCAGTGAAGGTGATAAAGATACCTACACGATCCGGATTGCTCACTTAGTACCGGAGGAACAGTCTTCCCATGTTGCAGCGGAAACATTTAAAGAAAAACTGGAAAAAGAATCGGACGGCCGAATTAAAGTAGAGCTTTACCCTAATGGCCAGCTTTATGGATCAGATCGTGAAGCAATTGAAGCTGTTCAATTAGGGAACATTGAAATGACGATTCCCGCCGTTGCCCCCCTTGCCTCATTTAATGAAAAGTTCTTAGTGTTCGACTTACCTTTCCTCTTCAATAGTAATGAAGCAGCCTATAGAGCCCTTGATGGTGAACTTGGTCAAGAACTGATGGCCGATTTAGAAAAGAATGACCTTAAAGGCTTGGTGTTTGGAGAAAATGGTTTCCGCCACATGTCAAACAATAATGGGCCGATTGAAAATCCTGAGGAATTGAAAGGATTGAAGTTCAGGACTCTTGAAAATCCTCTTCACACAGATACGTTCAAGGCATTCGGAGCTAACGCATCACCATTCGCATTTGGTGAATTATATACTGCACTGCAACAGGGGACGTATGATGCCATGGAATGCCCGGTTTCACTTTACTACACGAATAAGTTTTATGAAGTTCAGGACTACCTATCTCTAACGGGACATGTCTATGCGGCAACTGCTCTGTTAATGAATAATGATTTCTACAATGAATTACCTGAAGATTTGCAAAAATTAGTAACAGAAGCATCTGAAGAATACCGTGATGAACAACGTGGGTTAGCTCAGGAACAAGATGTAGAGTTCTTAAATAAGCTGAAGGAAAACGGTATGCAGGTGAATGACTTAACGGATGAACAACGTGAAGCCTTCCGTGAAGCAGCGACATCTGTTTATGACCAATACGTACCGAAAATCGGTGAGGATTTAGTCGACAAGGCGTTAGAAGCAAACAACTAATAACGAAAATAAGAATCAAGGTTCACCTCCTTGATTCTTCGTTTTTTTTGAAAGGAGCAACATGTATGAAAAAGAAATTCGAGTACCTCGAAGAAATGATTCTAGTCCTCACTTTAGCCATTATGGTTGCCCTGATTTTTGCTCAAGTGGTCGGACGGTACGTCTTTTCTTCAGCACCAAGCTGGACTGAGGAAATGGCTCGATATATTCATATTTTCCAAGTATGGATTGGTGCCAGCTATGCCGTGAAAAAACGACAGCATATCCGCATTGAGGCATTTATCGATCTATTTAGAGGGACATCAAGAAAAATACTTGAAACGGTAGCGTTGATCATTTGGTTTGGATTAGCCGTATTCCTTGCTTTTTATGGGACGCAACTCGTACTTGCCAGTTTTCAAAACGGACAAATTACCCCGGCCATGCAAATCCCGATGTGGTTGCCATTCCTAGCGATTCCTATAGGCGGGGCAGGAATGGTTCTGCGTCTAGTTCAACAGTTCATCAAGATTTGGCGCACGAATGATGACGTGCCTTCTGAGGAGGTACAAGTATGACCATTGCTTTACTCTTTGGATCCCTTGCGCTTTGTTTACTCATTGGTGTTCCGATTGCCATCTCTCTTGGGGTTTCAGCCCTTGTAGCCATTTACTTTGGATCTACACTGCCCCTTGCCATCATTACTCAGAAAGCATTTACATCCTTGGATTCCTTCCCATTACTGGCAATTCCATTCTTTATGCTTGCAGGTATTTTAATGGGGAAAGGAGGAGTTTCCCAACGGCTCTTAAACCTCGCCACTGCCATGGTTGGGTGGATGGTTGGAGGGGTATCCATGGTCACCATCGTAGCCTGTATGTTCTTTGCTGCCATTTCCGGATCTGGACCAGCTACTGTCGCTGCTATAGGAGGATTCATGATTCCAGCTATGAAAGCACGTAACTACGGAGGTGGATTTGCGGCAGCCGTTGCTGCTGCTGCAGGATCAATAGGAGTCATCATACCTCCAAGCATTCCTTTTGTGTTGTACGGAGTCATCGGCGGAGTTTCTGTTGGAAGTATGTTCTTAGCTGGAATCCTTCCCGGATTGCTCATAGGTCTTGGACTGATGTTTACTGCCTATGTGATTGCAAAGAAAAGGGGATATGCTCCTGAAGAACAAATATCTTTCCGATTTAAAGATGTTGTGAAAGCAACCAATGATGCGAAATGGGCGCTGCTCATTCCTGTCATCATCTTAGGTGGGATATATGGAGGGGTATTCTCTCCGACTGAAGCTGCCGTGGTTGCTGTCGTGTATTCATTAATCATTGGTCTATTCGTCTACAAAGAATTAACGTGGAAGTCAGTATTCGAGAGTTTCCGTGAGGCAGTCGTGATTAACGCTACCACTATGATCATTATTGGTTTATCTGTATCCTTTGCGTACTTTATGACATTAGAACAAATTCCAAATGATATTTCTGTGTTCTTAACGGATCTTTCGACGAACTCACTCATCATACTCATTGCAATCAATATCCTTCTCTTAATTGTCGGGATGTTCATTGATACGATTTCTGCTTTAGTAGTCCTTACGCCAATACTATTGCCCATCGTTACAGCAGTAGGAGTAGATCCTGTACACTTTGGAGTCATCCTGGTAGCGAATTTAGCGATCGGGTTTATCACGCCACCTTTGGGTGTGAATCTATTCGTAGCTTCCAGTGTAGGAGGAGTGAGATTTGAAAAAATTGCTTGGGCGATAGTGCCATTTCTTGTTTCCATGTTCATTTGTTTACTCGTTATTACATTTTTCCCGCCGCTATCTCTCTGGTTACCAGGATTTACGAAGTAGTGTGGAAAAGAGAAAGGTGTAGAAGTATATGTCAATCACTATAAATGCGCGAGCTCAAGGATTGGTTATACCTGGAATTCGTCAGTTTTCTAATCAGTTGGTATTTTACCCTGACGCCATCAATCTTACCGTTGGACAACCTGATTTTCCTACGCCTGAAGCGGTGAAAAACGCAGGAATCATGGCCATTCTCTCGGATAAAACAGGTTATTCCCATAATGCCGGCTTACTTGAATTGAGAACCGCCATTAGAGATTTCTTCGCTGATCAATATGGCTTAGACTATGATCCGGAAACGGAAGTGATTGTAACAAATGGGGCAAGTGAAGCCATTGATTCTGTTTTCAGAACGATCCTTGAAGAAGGGGACGAAGTTATCTTACCAGCACCGCTCTACTCTGGGTACGAACCAATTATTACGATGTGTGGAGCAAAAGTCGTTTATTTAGATACATCTGTTACTCAATTCAGGCCTGCACCAGCAAAACTGGAAGCTTTAATCACGGATAAAACGAAGGCCATCTTGTTTAACTATCCATCCAATCCAACAGGTGTCACCTTGGGTAAGGAAGAAATGGATGAGCTGGTAAAAGTGATCGATAAGCATGATGTGTTCATTATTTCAGATGAAATCTATAGTGAGAATGCTTTTGAAGGAGAGCATCACTCCTTCGCATCTTATAAAAACTTGAAAGATCGATTATTTCTTATCCATGGGTTGTCGAAATCTCATTCTATGACAGGCTGGCGGATTGGTTTTGTACTGGGACCACAACCTGTTATGGAGCATGTTGTGAAGGTCCATATCTACAATGTCGTTTGTGCATCGGTACCAGGCCAATTTGCTGCCATCGAAGCATTATCGAATAATCGCCATGTCCCTGCTGAAATGAATTTGGCCTACAAAAAGCGACGGGATTTTGTCTACAAACGATTGGTGGAAATGGGATTCGAGGTAATACTTCCCAAAGGAGCATTCTATATTTTCCCCTCCATCAAACAGTACAATCTTTCTTCCCTGGAATTTGCTACTCGCCTATTGACGGAAGCCGGGGTAGCCGTAGTACCCGGTAGCACATTCACGCAATATGGAGAAGGGTATATTCGCATTTCTTTTGCCTATAGCATGGAAGTATTAGAAAAAGGACTGATTCGTTTAGAGCACTGGCTGAATCAGCAGCTTATGAAGGAGGTTATATCATGAGACAGTGGGGGACGCCTGAGTCTTTACGAGCATTATTGTGTGAGCTGGTGAGTTGGCATAGTCGAACGTTAACAGAGGGAGAATTAGATTTCCCCGTTAAGTTGTTTGAAAAAATGAAAAACATTCCTTATTTCCATTCTAACCCCGAGTTGCTTAAGCTGGGAGTAGCAGATTTTGGCCGTAAGTTTTTAACTGCTTTATACAAGCATGAAAAAGCGGATAAAACGATTGTGTTAATCAGTCACTTCGATACGGTTAGTACAGAAGAATATGGAGAGCTAGAAGCACTCGCTTTCAATCCGGAGAGCTTAACCAGCGAACTGAAACAGTATATTGATGAACTGCATCCCGAAGCCCAAAATGATTTACGTTCCGGGGACTACCTATGGGGACGGGGGATCATGGATATGAAAGCGGGATTAGCCATTCATATGGGTATCATTGAAAAGGCTGCCCATGAAGAGTGGCCGATCAATCTTGTCTTATTAACAGTACCGGATGAAGAGGTCAATTCATCTGGAATGCGTTCAGCGGTCGCTGTATTAAATGAATTAAAAGAAGAATATGATCTTGACTATACTCTCTTTCTAAATGGTGAACCGGTATTTTCCCAGAAACCTACCGATACGGCATATCACGTTTATTCAGGCTCAATCGGTAAAATTATGCCATCCGCACTCTTTTATGGAAGAGAGACTCATGTTGGTGAACCTTTAAGTGGGATGACTTCTTCTTTTATTGCGTCATTTCTTACTCAGAAAATGGAATGGAATCCACTATTTAGAGAAACAGAATACGGAGAGAATGCTCCTCTTCCCATTACACTTCAGCAAGAAGATCTAAGGCTTAATTATTCAGCACAAACTCCATATGGAACTGTCGCTCTATATAATGTCTTTACAATGAAACGAACAGCCGCGGATATCATGAACATATTTGAGCAGGTTGCCGTGTCTGCAGCGGAGGAATGCAATGAATGGTATCGTCAATTATGTAAACGAGAGGGGATTCCTTCTGTAGGAAAGGTTTCAGTCCTTCGTTATTCCGAGCTGGTTGAATATGCTGAAAAGAAGCTGGGGAAAGATTATATCGAGGCCCTGAAACATGACATAGGGATAAACCAAGGGGACGATCGTGAGAAATCCTTTAGAATTGCCGATACACTCCTCATTAATTGTCAGGAGCTGACACCTGCCATTGTACTGATGTTTACGCCACCTTATTATCCTGCTGTCAATACGTCTGAGCATCCTTTGGTGTTAAAATGTATAGAAAAAGTAACGGAAACAGCTAAGGAGCAATTTAATCTGCCTGTCGAACAAGCACATTACTTTAATGGAATATCTGACCTCAGCTATGTGAACTATCAGGACAATAACAAAGGCTGGGCTGTATTTGAAGAAAATACCCCTGTGTGGAGCACCACTTATAGCATTCCATTTAAAGAGATGAATAAGTTAGAGGGTCCTGTTCTCAACGTAGGACCATTTGGAAAAGACGCCCACAAACGTACAGAACGATTGCATGTGGAAAGCGCGTTTATAAAGACTCCTATTTTTGTGGAGGATGTGATCAAGGAAGTTATGCGGTTCAAAGAGCACGAAGGAAGCAATTTAGGAATGTGTAAAACGCATGACTGATGCTCATTTTGTTACCCATCTCTACTCAAATCCAAAATTCACTTATTGTGAATTTTGGATTTTTGTTTTTGGGGAATGTGTTGAGAGTTAATGACAAAACAATGGGAAATGAATGATTAAACCTGACTTTTAATGTTTAGGCTGTTAATAATTGTTGTTGATTTCCACAAAAATAAATTTATTGTCTTCCGGGGATCAATGAATTTTGTAAAAAGCTAACAACCTATAATGGTGTAGGACCGTAGCTTCTACTATTAACTAATTCCCTCCCTTTTTCATTCTGAAGTCATTTTGGTCCCTACAAATGAAAAATAATCTAGTTTCTTAAGTGAAATAGGATCATTTGGTCGATTTTCATGACTTTAGAATATGATCGTGAAGGAAACTAAGGGTTAGATAAGACTCTCCCTGGTTTATGAGCCACTTTTCGTTACTTATGATCCATTATTGGAATATATAAGCCGAAATCAACACTTTTTGATTCGGAATTCTGTTTTATGAGCCAGTTTTTCATACTTATGTGCTGTTTGTCGAAAATTGTTAAATGGACAGACGCCACTGCAACCGTTTTCTTCCCGTTACACGTAAAATTTCCCCAGGATTGAACATTTATACATTGCTCATGTGGGGAACACTACGCACTCTTCCAACAGGTGTCCAGACTTTCCCATCAATTTATCTAGGTGAGAATGGAACAATCAATTTTTAAATGAGCGAATGTTATCGAATGATTTGTTTCGACACTATCTCCCAGGAAATAATCCAATTCCTCAAATTATGAGATTTTTCTCAAAAATATATAAATATAAATGGAAATCTTCTGGCATTAGTATATAATAGTAATAAAGTCTCATATTTAAGAAGATTCAGATAAAAGAGGCTTTATTATAAAAGGAAAAGGATGGTGTTTGTATTGAAGGAATTAAAGGTGCTGATTACTCGAAGGACGGTGGCGATTGGTCCTGCGTATGATGGGATTCATCAATCGGTCATGTATGACTATTCCGGGAGAAAGACATTCAGTGAAAAATCCGTAATGGAGATTTTGGAAGATTCCTGTATGGTTTATCGCTCCACCTATGACGGCAGGATCAAAGCCGTTCGCCATGCTACGAAGTATTTACGGAAGACACCTCTTATGGTCTGCCCGCAAGAATTCATCTATGCGATACCCACCATCGCTCCAACCGACTATGATTGTATCTGGTTATTCTGCCAGCATATCGAGTCAACTGTCACTTCAGAGGGAAAAACATACATCCAGTTTACGAATGGCGAGCAGTTGGAAATCAACTGTTCAGAAAAAGTGATCACCAAACAACGGGAACGGGCGGCTGCCACCATGAACCACTTCGTCAGCTTCCCATCCCGCTCAGCAATGAGAAGGGCTGAAAGCGAACTATATCTTCCAGGATTTCATCCAGGAATGCTTGATTCAGCAGACATTACAAATGATTCTCAGATCGATTTTTGAGGGACGGACCTCTGAATGTAAAGAAAGATAGACATAAACTAAAGAAAAAACAGGAGTAGGAAGCTTGTTCCAACTCCTATTTGTCGTTTTATTCTTTTATGAACCCCCCCATTCTAGAAAACTTCTCCTCCTTTTCCACAAAAAACATAGGTCTGTTTTAAAATAAAATTTCATACAATGAAAAATACAATTGAAATTTAATTTCAAACATGATTATAATAGAAGTAATGAAAACGCATACAGACTCTTGGGAGGAATGACTTATGAAAGATAAATTTTTTGAATTATCAACAGAGAAGGTAAATCAGAATACGCTTGGGATCGATACAGCTAGTACAGGTGAGATTCTCCGCATGATGAATGAGGAAGATCAGAAGGTGGCTTTGGTTGTTCAAGAGGTGATTCCTCAAGTGGAACAAGCGGTCGACGAGGTAGTGAAGTCCATCTCTCAGGGCGGAAGATTGATATATATAGGTGCGGGTACAAGCGGCAGACTCGGTGTGCTTGACGCGGTGGAATGTCCTCCGACCTTTAGTGTCAGTAGTGACGTCGTTATCGGATTGATTGCAGGAGGGGAAAAAGCATTTGTCAAAGCGGTTGAGGGAGCTGAGGACGATGAGGAGTTAGGTGTATCCGACCTGAAAGAAATCGGGCTGACGTCGGTGGATACGGTGGTCGGGATTGCAGCGAGCGGACGTACCCCGTATGTCATCGGAGGTCTAAGGTATGCAAGAGAACTCGGTGCTACTACAGTTGCATTATCGTGTAATACAGGCTCAAAAATTTCTGCAGAAGCAAAGCATGCGATTGAAGTAGATGCCGGACCGGAAGCCTTAACCGGATCCACTCGTTTAAAAGCCGGAACTGCACAGAAAATGGTCCTCAACATGATTTCGACTGCGGCCATGATCAAGCTGGGTAAGGCTTATGGGAATCTGATGGTAGATGTGAATATCAGTAACTATAAGCTGGAGCAGCGAGCGATCGGAATCATCGAGAGTATCACAGGTGCTGATAGGGAAACGGCAGCATCCACCTTAAAGAAAGCAAACAACGAAGTGAAACCTTCCATTGTGATGATCACTCTTGGCTGTGATTATGAAGAAGCGAAGAGGCGATTAGAAGATGCCAATGGTTATGTTCGATTAGCCATTGAAAAATAGGCTTTTTGTATAGGGGTACCTGTCCAGATCTCTTCATAGAAATAGAAGGGAAAAAGGAATACAAAGAAGACTTGAAAGGGGAAGCTGAACAATGACGAATAAAGAATTGGCTGGCGTTATTTTAGAGCAGTTTGGCGGTGCTGATAATATAGCAAGCTATGAAAATTGTATGACTAGACTGAGAGTGAAAGTATATGACGAAGATCTGGTACAAAAGACGAGCATCAAGAAGATTGAAGGAGTATTAGGTTTTGTAGAAGATGAAACGTACCAGGTGATTTTAGGGCCGGGTAAAGTCAATAAAGTAACAGAAGAATTCGGGAAACTGGTTGCTGAGGGCTCTGGTGATCTTGACTTGAAAGCTCGTGCTGCCGAGCAAAAAGCTGATTTGAAAAAGAAGAATAGCACACCCTTTAAATTACTCCTAAGACGAGTGGCGAATATTTTCATTCCTCTTATTCCTGCGTTGATTGCGTCAGGATTGATTACAGGGTTTACGAAGTTCTTCGTTCAAGCCGGCTGGTTAAATGGTGAGTCACAGCTTGTGATGATGCTATCAATCATCGGAAGTGGATTATTCGGCTATCTCGGTATCCTTGTCGGGATGAATGCGGCGAAGGAGTTCGGTGGATCTCCTGCACTTGGTGGTTTGGCGGGTATTCTGATTATTAACCCTGCCATTGGTGATGTGACGCTATTTGGTGAAAATCTGCTTCCAGGCAGGGGCGGACTGATCGGAGTATTGATTGCTGCAATTTTTATGGCGTTTGTTGAGAAGAAGGTACGTAAGGTTATTCCACAAGCAGTGGACATCATCGTTACCCCAACGATTGCGTTACTTGTCACGGGATTATTAACATACACGGTGTTCATGCCGGTAGGTGGATTTATTTCAGATTTGATCACGAACGGACTCCTTTCGCTGATTGAAATGGGTGGATTAGTGGCAGGATTCGTGCTCGGTGCCACCTTCCTGCCCCTGGTCGTAACAGGGTTACATCAAGGACTGACACCGGTTCATTTGGAACTGATCAACACAATCGGGGACGACCCGCTTCTTCCAATCCTTGCAATGGGTGGAGCAGGACAGGTTGGAGCAGCTTTCGCGATCTTCATGAAAACGAAGAAGAAGAAGTTGAAGAGAGCCATTGGCGGAGCTCTTCCTGCAGGGATGCTTGGAATTGGTGAACCGCTTATCTTTGGTGTGACGTTACCATTAGGCAGACCATTCCTGACGGCTTGTTTAGGTGCTGGATTCGGCGGAGCATTCCAAGCGTACTTTGATGTCGCGACATTCGCGATCGGTGTCTCAGGATTGCCGCTGATTTTTCTTGTGAATGCAGGAGAAATTCTTTACTACACTATCGGACTTTTAATTGCCTATGCAGCCGGGTTTGCTATCACGTATCTGGTTGGCTTTAAAGACGAAATGGCAAGTGAGTTCGAATGATCGGAATCTCCGTTTATTTATCTGATGAAGCAGCCGAAGAGAGAATTCTTCGCGCTTCTTCGCTGGGTATCAATCTGGCGTTCACCTCTCTTCACATTCCTGAAGAATCGGCATTTAGCAGGGAGCATGTCGGTCACCTGTTATCCATTTTTAAAAGTGAAGGGTTCGAAGTGTTCGCCGATGTATCAAAAAACACTTCCTCCTTCTTAGGGTTGGACAGTTTTGAAGAGTTAAAGGAATTGGGTGTGACGGCACTGCGTCTGGATGATGGGTTTACAGTTGAAGAAATGTTGGCGTTATCCCAGCACTTTCAGATTGCCATCAATGCCAGTACGGTTGGGGAAAGGGAGCTTCAAGAGTGGACCTCGAGCGGACTGGAAACAGGAAGCATGGTAGCGTGGCATAATTTTTATCCTAAACCTGAAACAGGATTGGATCAGGATTATTATAAGAAGCAACAAAAACTGTTTGAAGCTTTAGACATTCCGGTTTATGCCTTTATACCGGGTGACGAGGAAAAAAGAGGACCGTTATACAAGGGTCTCCCAACTTTGGAGGATCATCGTGATCAAAACCCTTACTGGAGTGCCATCCAATTGAGACGTTGGGGTGTCCAGGGTGTATTCATTGGGGATCCCGGATGTTCACAGGAACTGCTTCGTAAGCTAATGGATTACAATCAAGAAAATGTAATGGAGCTTGCGTATGAGGGCGGCGGTGAAATTGAGGGAGAATATCAACTCAGACCTGATCCGGGAAGAGATGTGTATCGATTCCTGGATACAAGGGCGAGTCACGATGTTCCCCCTTCAAATACCGTGGAAAGACCCCGGGGGACCATCACCCAGGACAATGATCTGTATGGACGCTATAAAGGGGAAATGCAGATTGTCCGAAATGATCTGGAGAAAAACCCTGCTGTGAACGTAGTCGGTAGAATTCGTGAGGAAGACCTTGGTCTATTGGAGTTATTGGAGCCTGGTCAAAAGATACGGTTGATAAGAGTGATAAGAGGGACGGACCTCAGAGAGTGAAGTGTCCGAATAAAAAGTCTTCTAATGATTGTTCATTAGGAGATTTTTTTTGTTTCAGTAGGATACATCTTCTATTCGACACGGTCCATACTAATTAGAAAACACTTCTGCAATTCAAAGTGAAATGGAGGGACGACATTGAAATTAGACAAAAAACACATGCTATTCATAACGGGACTGGCGGGTTTTATGGTTCTACTTTGGGTGTTATTCCCTCCTGCTATATCTGGACGGGACATCGAAGAGAGAGGTTCTTCTACTACCTCCATCGCTGCCCATTGGATCTTCTCGAAGGATTATATTCAATCCGGAACGATCACCGGGAAGAATCTAGTGATGAAAGATGTAAGTGGGAACGCCAATCATCTCCGGTTAATCAACCTTGAAGACTCCAATCAAAAACTTCCTTTCATCCGCTGGTCGGAAGAAGATTACGAACAAAAGGCTGAGATGGAAACCCTACAATTTAATCACAAAAAAAGTGATGCTGGAGGTCAATACTTTCAAACGGGTAAAGGTGCCCCTTTGAATCATAATCGCTTTAAAAACGGATATACGATCGAGGTATTATTCAAACTGCCGAAACAGTTCTCTCCAAAAGAGCACGGTGGAATGAGCATCCTTTCAAGGAGTGGGCAACGCTCCAACTTATCTGTATCCGAATATAAACAAATTCACTGGACCAGTCATCCCTTGAATCTTCAACGCACCGAAACAGAATGGTCCCTTGCCCTGGATAGTGAAGAAGACTGGTATCATGTAGCGATCATTAATGACGGGAAAAATACTGTCATCTATATAAATGGAGAAGCCGGCTTTCGACACTCCACTGCTGAAATGTTCGGGATTGATTTTGCAAAAGGAAAAGGATGGAATATCGGGGCATCAGAAAGAGAGAATAAAGCGAATGCTTTGTTTACAGGGAATTTACAGGAAATCCGCATCGCCAATGGATCTCTCAAGAAAGAAGACTGGCTTATCCAACATAAACCCGGTGATCACGTCAAAAATGGGTCCAATCAATATCAATCATTACGAACGAAGAAGAAGAATTATTCCTTTGTTTTCGTCCCGGATCCTCAAAAAACTGTACGCTATAAACCAGAGATATTCAAAGAACAAATGAGATGGATTTCAAAGAGGTATGACAGGTTAAACATCGCCATGACTGCTTTTTTAGGAGATATGGTCGATCAAAGCGACTCGTTGGAGGAATGGGTCCACTCTTCTACTAGCGTCGGTATCCTCGACAAAAGAAAGGCACCGTATGTTACTATTGCAGGAAATCATGACTACGGTAAAGGAGATCCCTATCTTAAATATTATGGATCGACGCGTTTTACGGGCAAATCGTATTATAAAGATTCTTCTCCAAGCGGGTATAGTTCGTATTCCATCATTAAAGCGGGAAGTTATCATTACTTATTTCTATCCCTCGATATGGAACATATGAAAGAGGATATTCCTTGGGCAAAAAAGGTTCTAAAAGCACACCCAAAAACACCGACCATCCTTCTTTCTCATCAAATCATCAGTATAGATGGAGCCGCTCCAATTGATACGGAGAGAGGGGCACTGGTCTGGAAAGAACTGGTCAATCCATTTAACCAGGTGTTTATGACGGTCAATGGCCATCATCAAGGATCCACTCACAGAATGAAACAAAATGCAGCAGGTAATCAAGTTTTACAAATGCTTGTCGACTACCAGTCAAGCTATCACGGGGGCAATGGCTGGATGAGGTTTGCAGAATTTGATGAATCAGACAAAGTGATTTTGTTTAAGACCTATTCCCCATGGGTGGATAAGCTGCCGCGGCCACAGAAAACGTATTTCGATGTGGCGTATTTAACGGGGGTACGTGATCAATTTCAGCTACCTTTTGATTTTGAGGAGCGGTTTGATTTTGGACATTGAAATAGTTGATTCCGGTACAGTATGCATTTTTTTCAAAGCATGAAGAAATATCTTCATGCTTTTTACATAATTTTATATTTTAATCCTTATAAGAAGATTTGAACTTTTACTTCCTTGTTCCACACTGTATTAACCTTTACAATACTCTGAAGAAATATATCTATATTCGTGGAGATTTGTCGTGAAATGATAGATTATGTCTCGTTATCTCATATATAATAAGCATTGTAACTCAAATGGTAATGCCGTCTTCTACTAATTTAAAGGATGATTTCAGTGGACAACATTGTGATAACAGGGGGAATGGAAGCACTCATACGTTGGAGAAGTAAAACCTTAGGTAATGTATCTCCAGCTGAATTCATTTCAATAGCTGAGGAAACTGGACTGATTATCCCTATTGGAGAATGGGTCCTTGATAATGCTTTGAAACAAAATCATCGATGGCAAAAGGCGGGATATAAAGCATTGAAAGTAGGAGTTAACATCTCGATTAGACAACTCCTGGACAAATCATTTGTTGGAAAAGTGGAAGAAAGTATCAAGAAAAACAATATCAATCCAGCTTACATTGATTTTAGAAGTAACAGAAAGCGTTGCTATGTGCGATCAAGAAGTGATGGTTTCTAAACTACAGGAATTAAAGAGTTTAGGAGTAAGTTTATCTATGGATGACTTTGGAACGGGCTATTCATCTCTAAGTTACTTAAAGAAATATCCCTTAGATACGTTAAAAATCGATCGTTCTTTCATTAGAGGAATTACAACTCATGAAGATCATCAAGCTATTGTAAGAAGCACTATTTCTATGGCGAAACATCTTCACTAAAAACGTAACCGCAGAAGGAGTGGAGAGTCAGGAGGAATATCTGTTCTTGAAAAGTAGTAACTGTGATATGGTACAAGGATATGGGATTGGTCACCCAATGTCACCTGAGGAGTTTGAGACAAATGTATTTAAGGAAAATTCTTTACCTGAATGGTTATGAAAATAATAAAAAAGCATGAAGAATGACCTTCATGCTTTTTTAATACCCTATTTTATTCCACAATACCTACAGAATCAAAGCCTCCGGTAGCTGCTTCTACCTCTGCACTGCCTTCTCCATATAAATCGACAGCAGATTGAATGATCGATTGACGGGCATCGCTGAAATCAGACGTAGGCGTCAAATAAACCGTCAATGCACGGTAATAAATTTTTCCGAGCTTTTCTCGTCCAATATCCTGAGCCGTCAGGTAGGCTGCATGATTAATGATGGACGAGTTAATATGAACACCACCATTGTCCAAGGCACGGGGAAGATCATAAAATTCATCCATATGTGATGGATATTTTCCTTCACCATTTCCGTATGCTACATATTTCTCTCCCACCGGATACTTGCTTGGGTCACTTAAGCTGCGAAGAGATTCTCTGCCGTCTTCTTTAGCAGCTGGTGCCATGATGTCTTCTCCCAGCTCCCAGTTTTCATCATCGATCAATGCGCCGAAAATGTCTGCGAAAGCTTCATTTAACGCACCAGGTTGAAAACGGTACACAAGATTGGCGGAGTTGGAAATAACCCCGTGGGTCATTTCATGAGCAGCCACGTCAAGCCCGGCAGAAAGAGGAACCATGAATTGGCCATCTCCGTCACCATACGTCATTTGGCGTCCGTTCCAGAAGGCGTTGTTATAATTTGTTCCATAATGAACATAAGAAACAATCGCCATTCCCTCATCATCAAGGGAATTTCGGCCATGCTCATTTAGATAATAATCGTAAACCTTCTCTGAGTTATAATGGGCGTCCACAGCAGGACGATCGTAATCTGATTTAAATGAAGCATCTTTATTGGAGAAAACCTCTCTTGAAGGATAATCGTACGTTAAAATCCCCTCCAAATTCTCATGACTATAATCCGCCATCTGGAACTCGGTGCCTGAACGCGGTTCCTTTACTTGAGAAATATGTAAAAGACGATGTTCCCCTAATACACCGGTCCCTGTTCCTGTTTGAGTTTTAATCTTTTCGGAATGCATGATTCCATTATATTGATCCACCACTTTTCCACTTTTCGCATCTACGAAAACAAACCAGTTTCCTGGCTCTGCTCCTAAGAAGTTCACATTCACTTTATAGGCGATATGATTTTTTCCTTCAAACGGATAAATCACGAGTTCCGAAGTTGGAGTGTATTCTGTTTTTTCGGGAGCATGAACAGAGGCTTTCGCTACTTCCATCGCATTTTCACTGGAAACGAGCGTAGACGTATTCAGTTCACTCGTTTCCACTTGTTCATTGTAAGAACCATTCACAGCTGTAATTTCATTGTTTTTGTTATAGTGAACAATAATCTCAGAACCTTCAACAGGCAGTCCATTCTTTGTTTGATGGAAGCGGACGTGGGTCATCCCCAACTCATCTTTTTTTGATTCCTTCACCTTTAAACTGGCTTTGGGATTCTTCATTCCAATTTTACTTTTATGTTGATCTAAATAGTTAAGAGCATCATTGGAATTAACTGCAACACGTTTGACTGCTTGCTTTTCTTTTACAAAAAGAGAGACATTAGCATTCTCATTCCATTCCTTGGAGGCTGTATTTAATGCGTGTTCTTGGGGGTGGACGGCAAGGGCATCACTGGACGGAAGGGCGGCAGAAAAGAGAGTAGTGGAAAGGATAATTGGTGCAATTAGTATTTTTTTCAATTTATTTCCTCCTTTAGTAGCTTATGTACAAGTATAAAGAGGGAGGAAAATAATTACATGATTCGTATTCATTATCTTAAAAGTCTGAAAATATAGGTATTTATTGGTAGGAAGAGAAGTGCACTATGAGGAAATTTGATTAATAAGCATCTCTCTCTTGTTTATTTCGGAATTAGAAGTAATGAGTAAGGACTAGTTATTGTCGAAAGAGAAAGAAAAATGGGGGGAGATTAGAAAATATTAGGAGGTTATAAATAGAAGTTTTATGGGTACTTAGAATTATGTAAAAGGATAACCATACTATAATAAAATATTTAATAGAGATGGACTCTACTGAAAAAGTTGTCGATAAGTATTCCTGCTTAATCGATAGACTATTCTGAAATTTATTCTATAATAGAAATACAGGAAATATCTGTTAATGAAAAATTACTTTGTTAGGAGGAATAACAATGTCTGGATATTATATGAAAGAAATATGGACACCATTAAAATTAGTAGGGATAAAAATATTTAAAACTGAAGAAAATCGTATATTTATGAAGTTTCTCAAGAAGCCAAGAATGCGTATTTTCTAAGGCCATAGTTTGTTATTCCTTTTTATTATGAAATATAGGCAGGCAATCCTATATTTCCATCCGTACATTCCCAACTGCTTTTTCTGTCACTAACCTCATTTATACGATTTCTCGTATTTTGAATATTCCATTCTCCAACAAACCATTTTAAGAAGATCATAGAACCCAATTCTCACGACTTAAATTCAACTTTCCAAAATAATATAAGTTTGTAAACCAACATATTGTTGGGCGTTACATATAATTCAATTCGAAGGGGCTGGGATCATGAAGAAAATCAGTACCGGTTTATTTGTATTTCTATTGATCTTCTGTTTTAGTGTTTCACCGTCGCTTGCTGCAGGTACGTTTGATCACCGAACCATTAAGGAAGAAATTCAATCCCTCTCAAAGAAACAATCTTCAACGACACTTGATGACTCAACCTTCACTAGACTGAAAGAAAAGATGAAAGGATTAAGGAAGACCGATGAAATGAGGTTGATGGGTGAAGTGTATGAAAAGGAACCCAATGATTATCCTTACCAGGCTGACCATATCCGCCTCGACGATGTTGTACTTGGCACTTTTGGTTGGGCTGAAGACTTGGATTTTTATAGTTTAGATATCGGTGAAACGCAAGATACGTATATTTACGGAAAGACATTGACGACTCTCAATAGTCTGGGATATTTACTTTTCACTTCGGAAGGTGAGCCTGTTTATCCTGACGAATGGCTGGAAGATGGAAGCGATAATCTCCAGATTTATTACTCATTACCTCCAGGCTCCTATTATATTGCAGCCACTGATCTGAATATGTTTGGCGGGGACGGAGGATATGGGTTAACCGCATTCACTGGAGAAGAAACCACGGATAATGTGTATAGGATTTATGGAAAAGACCGGTACGAAACCGCCATTGAAATCTCAAAGGCAGGATGGCCTGACGGGGCTGAAACGGTTGTATTAGCAAGAGATAACACATTCCCTGACGCTTTGGCGGGTGCACCGTTCGCTTATCAGAAAGATGCGCCGATCCTATTAAATCCAAAGGATAGTTTAAATGGTAAGGTGAAAGAACGAATAAAAGAATTAGGAGCAAAGGAGGTTGTTATTTTAGGAGGAGAGGGAGCAATATCAGCTAAAGTTGCTAAGGATTTGAAGAATAACGGCTTGGATGTTCGTCGAATCGGGGGGGAAACTCGATATGAAACAGCGGTCAACATTGCAAAAGAATTAGGGTATTACGATCAGGCAATCATTGCATACGGCGGCAATTTCCCGGATGCCTTATCCATCGCGCCTTATGCTGCCTCCAATGGAATACCGATTTTGTTAAGTCCTACTAATGAATTAGCGAATGAAACGAAGGGTGCTTTGAAGTCTGTCACGGACACGATTATTGTCGGAGGAAAAGCAGCCATTTCCGATCAAGTCCAAAAGCAACTCGCTCATACGAATCCTGTACGGATTTTTGGAGCGGACCGTTTTGAAACATCGGTTAACATCGCCACACGGCTTGCAATGCCTGGAGATATCATCACGGTTGCGACAGGTCAAAACTTTGCCGATGCACTGACCGGGTCTGTACTCTCCGCTAAATACTACGAACCTATCATCCTTGTAGAAAAAAATAAGGTTCCTAAGCCTGTACGAGAGTACATCTCAGATAATGGTACGTGGTACTATACTGTACTTGGTGGAGAAGGAGCGGTTTCTCAAAAAGTTGTAGAGGAGCTTAGCGGTTTGTAGGTTATATAACATATAGAAAGACTAATGATTACACTATGTGGTGGTCATTAGTCTTATTTTTTTGCAACCATCTCAGGAATCTTCAGCTGTATAAAATACCAAATGACTATCATCCTATCCGTCATTTTCTGTTATAGTAATATCAACGAATATTTTGACAATAAACGGAATGAAGGGATTGCCATCAATGACTAGTGCTTCTACCATGCTAATACAATTTCTAGAAGATCATTCAGACGAATTTTTACTTAATTGGCGCAGAAACATCGTCATTTCAGAAAATGATTTATATAAAAAAGAAGTGTTGAACAATGGGGTGAAAATGTTTCATTTAGTGAAACGCGCGATCGAGAAGCCCCTCAGTGAAGAAGAAATCACCTGCCTTGCACACAAGACTGCCCTGGAACGAGTCAACGCCAACGTCAATATCAGTGAGTTTGTGTACAACGTGAATATAGGAAAAAGCATCATCATAAAATGGGTAAGTAATTCAGGGATCGAGCTCAGGGAATTACAGCCCATCATTGAAGAAATCAATGCGTTATTCGATCGTTTCTCCTACTTGGCCGTCAGAAAATACACGGAAATCAAAGAGCAGCAGCTCCAGGAAAAAGAGTCATATATTGATCAAACCCATAAAGAACGCCTGACGATCCTGGGCCAGATGAGCTCGAGCTTTGTCCATGAATTTAGAAATCCACTCACTTCTATTATGGGGTTCACCAAACTCTTGCAAAACGGTTATCCTGACTTACCGTATCTGGATATAATGCAGCATGAGCTTGAGCAATTGAATTACCGTATCTCTCAATTCCTGCATGTATCGAGAAAAGATTTAATTGAGAGTGCAAGGGAAGAGATCATTCTTTCGAATCACCTGGAGGAAACCATTGAATTCTTGTATCCAAGCCTTCTGGATGGTGGTGTATCTATTGATTTTCAGTGTGATATGGCCATCAAGGTGTTGGGAAACAGGGATGAGCTAAGACAGGTCTTTCTTAACCTCATCATGAACTCGATTGACGCTCTTCAAGAAGTGGAAGGCCACCGTCAGATAACCGTCTCCTGTGAAGAAGAAGCAGGCAAAACAAAACTGGAGATTTCCAACAACGGTCCGCGGATTAAAGAAGAAACCATCGAAGCCATCTTCGAACCTTTTTACACAACGAAAGATCTTGGAACCGGAATCGGTCTATACATCTGTAAAAAGCTAATAGAGAAGCACGGAGGCCAGATCCATTGTCAATCAAATGATAAGATGACCATATTTACGATTGGGATCCCTGTGGAAACGAATATAGTTATTTAGTAGAATTCTGGCCTATCGGTGCCGGGCACAAAACGTGGTTTTTGTGCCCGGCACCGATTTTTTTTGGTGTAGTCCAGCAAATGCTTTAGTGATTAGTAGAATGTAAATGGTATAATCGATTTAGATAAATATAATCAGTTTAAGAGGATGTTGGATAAGATTATGACGCAAAATGAAAAAGGGATTACGTTACTTGAAGTGCTTTTGTCGATGGTGATCTTATCGATCGTTCTCTTGACGATTGTGAATTTCTTTCCCCAGATGGGCAGGATGAATACGTATAATGGCGAGAAAATGAAGGCTGTGAACGTGGCCAGGGGAGAACTTGCTGCGTGGAAGGAAAGGGGCAGCCTTGAAACTCCGCCATCACATTACATAAAAAATGAAGGCACAGACCCACATAACTATCATTATTTCACTTCCACCATAGATGGGTTTAAGGTAAATGTAACGATCAATAAACACTCGGATTTGGATACAACAGAATCTCCATCTCCAATAAAAGCTCATCAATTGCTCATTCAAGTGCTTGAAGATCAAAAAATAGTAAGTGAAACTTACGGATACTTGATGGTACATGACTAAGGGGGCTTCTACTTTGATACATAACGAACGTGGATTAACACTTGTTGAAGTCCTTGTTACTTTATCCATTTTGTCCATTATAGGTGCAGTTGTATGGAATGTTTTCTATCAAGGGATCAATTATACCAAAAAGGCTGTCTCTCAAAATAGTATTCAGCAGGAAGCGAATATTTTAACCATGAAGTTGACGAGGATTCATCAGACTTCAGAATCCTATGAACTGGAAAACCCGGGTTGTACCATCAAAATGAAATACAGTGAACAAGAAGAGGAGTTTCATCATAACGATCTGTGTTTTTCACTGGAGAATGCCCCGGAAAAGCCTATCAAACCAAGCAATATCGATTATCCTTTACTCGTTACGATTACAGATAAGCACCATCCTAAAAATAAGTTCATCATAGATACAACCTTATATAGACTGAAGGGAAGTAAACATAATGAATGATATGAAAAACGAAAAAGGATATGCATTGGTAACCGTCTTATTGATGGTGGTCGTTTTTATGGTGATTTCATTATCTTTTATGGGTCAGTCCTTTAGTAGTGTGAAACAGAATAAGGAAGTGGAGAAGGGATATCAATCGGTTGCTTTGGCGGAGATGGGCGTGGAGTATTTCGGGGGTAAGGTCAGGAATGTCTTGAAAGAATCAGAGATAGATGGGACAACAAATAGTGAAGGATTAAAAGTGAAGGTTGAAGGATCCCTGGAAAATGAAAAAGTAGAAATAGAAGATGAAGAATTGGCGTCCTATTTTCAACTAACTAAAAATGATGGTTTAATGAACTTTAGTGGCCTTAATGAACAAGAGAATGAACTGATCATCCATTTTAAAAGCTTAGGAAGTTCGGAAAGTAAAGAAACTACCTTACATACGATCATGACGATCCCGATTAGAATCGGGTCGACCTCATCGAAAGAACTACCAGACTTTAATCAGATTCAGAAACCGGAAAATATTCGGGCTGAATGTAAAAACCCGCCGATTATATATAATAGTTGCGCTGAGATCTTAGTTCTTGGATCTGGGTCCTATCCTCAAAACCATAATAACTTAGATGACAAACTTATTTATACAACTGGGGCACTCATCCTGGACGATAATGCCAATAACATGGACAATACAAAAATTCATACAGACGGTTCCATGTCACTCGGGAAGAATATGAATAATGCTTCAACAGTGATCCTTGAAGTAAAAGGTACGATGAGCTTTGGAGGGCAGTTAAGATTGGACAGTTCCAAGGTATATATCGGAGGCAGCATGAGCCTTGCCGGGCAGATGGATATAGAAGACAACTCCTATACTTATGTTGGGGGGGACGCTTCAATTTCCAAACATTTATCCATTAGTACAAACTCAAAAATGTGTGTAGCTGGTAACCTGGAAGCCAGTCAGCTAGATATAGATGGGAAGTTATATGTGAAAGGGTCAGTAGAAGGAATAATCAAATCTGGACAGCCAACTTACGTCAATCACACTGAATTTGTGAAAAACTGCGGTGTAAGCGGCTCCTCTCAAACGATATCCATTATGTGGGATGAAATTTCAACTGAAGTTGATTATTGATTGTATAAATGCAAACCTTTCACTTTTTGTGGAAGGTTTTTTATGGAATATGATTGAAGTATATCCACTCCTTCCCTTGTTAATCGGGCTGTGAGTAGGAAAGAATCAGATTTTTCGACAGGGATGCTTAATGATTTGAAAACCGGGTCAATTACCCCCAATTCCGGATCAATAATTTGAAAAAAGGCTTAATAAACCCCAATCTGGCTTAATCCACCATGAAAGTGGCTTAATTATGAAAGATTAGTGAAATAACTCTTCTATCTCATACAGATTCCCAAAAACAGTACAAGAAACGAACTATAAAGGGTTTAGAATAAACTTCAGAAGTAAATCTACATAAAAAACCTCCGCGATTCAATTCGAAAAGGTCACTTCAACTTCTCAATATCCTCAATGATCTCTTCATATGGAGGATTGGACACCCCTTCATATTGCTTCAGCAGAATCCCATTTTCACTCACTAAATAAAAAGAAGTTCCATGAACAAATTGATTAGAGCCTTCAACTTGAGCAGCAGGAGTTTTAAAAGAAACATTGGCAAAAGATTCGATCTCGTCCCGGGAGTATCCCGTCAAGAAACTCCAATTCTCATCTTCAACTTCATATCGGCCACTATATTCCTTTAAAACGTCAGGAGAATCATGTTCGGGGTCCACACTAATCGAAACCAGCTGAACTTCTCCATCCAATCCCGCCTCCTGTATCTTCTTTTGTAGCTTCGACATATTCGCCGTCATCGGAAGACAAACTGTATCGCAATTCGTAAAGATGAAATCAGCAATCACTATCTTTCCCTTATTGAGCTCACCTAAAGACGTAGTTTCCCCATTCTGATCCACAGCGGCCAATTCACCGACCTCTACTTCCATAGGAAAAGACTCCTCAACATTTTCACCCTGGCAGCCAACCAACAAGATAAAAGATAAGGCAATTACTGCAATAATAGATTTTACTCCCACTCCACTTCCTCCTTCTGAAACAGAGGTCCGTCCCTCATACGAGAAGAGGGACGGACCTTGTCAGGTTAGTCTATAAACTGCTTATCAATTAAATCGGTGAATTCCGGTTTTTCTTTCAGGAACTTCAGTTCATAGGATGAATCAGCGAAGGCTTGAACGGCATCAGAGTCCACTTTGTAAGTGAAACCGATTCGTTCCCATGCCTGGTCGACGACTTCCTTGCTTAGTTCTTGGCCGGTTACGTCTTTCACGTCTTTAATGGTAATTTCTTTTGCTTCTTCCGGATTTTCAGCGATGAAAGAAGTTGCTTCTTTATGAGCGTCCACGATTTTTTGAATGGTATCTGGATTTTCTTTAACGGATTTTCCTGAAGCAACCAGGACGGAAGCAGGTAATGTTTCCCCGAATGAAATTTCATCATGATCGATGATGATGTTGGCACCTGTTTCCTGTTGAATCACGGCGGCCCAGGGTTCCGGCGCTACGGCAATATCGACTTTCCCTGATTTCAGCATGTTGGCATATTGTGCAGGGTTTCCTGTCACATGTTTCATGGTTCCGCCGATACGTTGAGATTCAATGCCATGTTCTTTTAAGAATGTTTCGACCTGAACATCATGTGTACAACCAACGGCTGGTGTGATGAAGGATTTGCCTGCAAAGTCGTCCACGGTCTTTACGCCGCTTTCTTTACTGGCAAGGACCACGGTTCCACCAGTAGATCCCCCACCGATGATCTTCACGTCAGCACCGGTCATGTAGTTGTTCATAGCTGGACCAGGCCCGACAAGACCGGCATCAATTTCGCCTGTTTTTAAAGCGGTCATAAACGACGAGCCATCCGGGAAGGTTTTATATTCAATCTTTGTACCGTCACCCAGCTGCTTTTCATAGAATCCTTTATCCTTCGCAACCATTGCGGGAACGTGATTAATATTAGGGAAGTAACCGATGACGACCTTCTCGCTTACGTCACCGCCTGAACTCTTTTCAGTACCGCAGCCTGCTAATACACCTAGGAATGTAAAGAAAATCGTTAAGAGTAGAAATGCTTTTTTCATTTTGTAACCTCCTGTTTTTATTTTCTTAAATATGCTTAAGACTCCAATCCCCAACGCTTAATCACTGATTTTTCAATGCGCTGGAAAATCAGTTGATCCACAATCGCCCCGATGACTCCAATGATGATCATGACGGCAATGACCAGGCTCATGTCACCAAAATCGGATGCGTATCGGAGAGTGTAGCCGAGTCCGGGACCGGTGCTTAACAGTTCCCCTGCCATCAGCGCTCTCCAGGCGAAGGCCCAAGCAAGACGTGAACCCGTGACCACATAAGGAATCGATGCAGGGAAGATGACTCGAATGAATAAGTCCAAACCTCTCGATCCCATTGTTTGTGCTGCTTTTAAAAAGAGGGGAGAGACGTTTTTTATGCCCATTCGAATGTTGAGGGCCATGACGAATGTACCGCCGAGGATGACGACGAAAATCACCGCTTTTTCATTGAGACCGAACCACATAATGGCCAGTGGCAGCCAGACAATGCTCGGTACACTTTGGAAGGCCAACAGTAAAGATCCCAGCGTATCGTCGGCCGTTTTTGATTTGGCCAGAAGAACGCCTATGCTGGTTCCGATAAGCAATGAAATACCTAACCCGATGAATAAACGTTTGAAGCTCGCAATAAGGTCAATGATCAAGGTTTGATCTGCAATTCCTGTAAATAGGGCCTCGAAAACGGATGTGGGAGAGGGGAGGACAACTTCTGTCCATAGTCCAAATCGTGATCCCGATTCCCAAAGGCCTATAATGAGGGCAAAAAAGATGATGCGTTTAAGAGCTGTGTTCATAGGCCAATTCCTCACTTATCACTTTATCGATTTCCTTCTTTAAATAGCTCATGATATGTTCTTCGATTTTCACCATATCTTCTTTATGAGCATCTCGTGGACGAGGAAGATCCACTTTAATATCTGCCAAAATCGTACCGGGGCGGGTACCCATGACGATGATCCGATCTGAAAGTTTAATAGATTCAGAGATGCTGTGAGTGACGAACAGGACCGTTTTCTTCGTTTCCATCCAAATCGTTTCAAGCTGGTGGTGAAGGCGGGAGCGTGTTTGTTCATCCAGTGCGCCGAATGGTTCATCCATGAGAAGGATTTCCGGGTTCATGGAGAGAGCCCGTGCAATCGCAACCCGTTGCTGCATCCCTCCCGACAGCTCATGAGGATAATGATCCTTATAGTTACCCAGCTGGACCATATGTAAGTACTTGGCGGCTTGCTGTTTCGCTTCTTTTTTTGACATCTCTTTTTTGAGAGGGAACGTCACGTTGTCACGGACATTCAGCCATGGAAAAAGTGCCGCTTGTTGAAACACCATCCCCCGGTCTTTTCCAGGTTTCTTGATCGGATTTCCATCTACAAGAATTTCTCCGGAAGTCGAGCTGGTCAGTCCAGCCACGATGGAGAGGAGTGTAGACTTTCCGCATCCTGAAGGTCCCAGGATTGAAACAAACTCACCCTTTTCAATCTCAAGGTTCATATCTTTAAGGACATCAGTTGGCTTCCCGTTCTTATCGAGATATTGCTTATTAAGGTGGTTGATCTGTATAAACATGTAATCATCCTTATCTTATAATTCTTATTAGTTTAGTCGGAATATAAATAATACAATTATAGTATATTGGGGATGGTTGTCAAGGTTTCCTTTATTTTGGAGGGGTTAGATATACGAGTGCCTGGTACCGAATTTAATCATTAGTTTGGGATAGGCATGATCACCGTTGTTGAAAATAATTTCCTATTATATTGGAAAAAAAACTAAAAAGTGAAATGATTTCAACTTCTATATCGTCTAATATGTAAAAGAAAAAAGCGGGGGAATGGGATGTCCAACAATAGATTGGTCGCAGATTGGTTTCGACTTTACAGTGATCCTATATATACTTTCTTGGTATATCGGATGGGTTCTGCTGATGTGGAAGATCTTGTTCAGGAAGTATTCATTCGGGCACTGAATTCCGTGGACTCGTTTGAGGGAAAAGCGAATCCGAAAACATGGTTATATTCCATTGCCAGGAATCTGGCCCTTGATGAACTAAGAAAGATGAAGAGGAATAAATGGTCCACTACTTCTTTTTCCCCAAAAAATCATGAAGCCGCTTCATTAGAAACACCTGAATCTCTTTATTTTCTGAATGAAGGAAGTCGCGAACTTTTAACCACTATTCAGAAGCTTAAATCTAACTATCGGGATGTGTTGGTTTTAAGAGGAATAAATGGCATTGACGTAAAAGAAACAGCCACCATTCTTGGGTGGACGGAGAACAAAGTTCGAATCACCTATCACCGTGCGTGTAAAAAGCTGCAATCCATAACAGGAGGATTTACAAATGAAGAATCATAATGAAGACAATCTACAAAAAAAGCTTCCCCCGCTTCAACTAAATAACGAGGCGAAAGAACGCATTCATACAGCCATATTTCATCATGAACCTTCTCCGTCTTCACAGAAGAAAGTCTGGAAAGAGGGCAGGTTTAAAAGCTTTGCCGCTGCAGCTGTTGGGTTACTGGTTTTTTCAATCTTGACGGTATATATCATTTCCCAAACAGACAAAGATAAAGCAAATCAGTTATTCGCTGATGCTGAGGGAAACATTAAAGCGGTTTATGAAGAAATGGAATTGAACCTGCAAGAAACGGAAGAGGGCGGATTACTAAAAACGATTGAACCTTCAGAACTAAAGTCGGCTCAAATATCACTCCGAAATGCTGAGAAGGGAATTTTGAAAAGTGGAGAAGAGAAGGAAAGGGAACTTCGCCAAAATTTAATCCCCATGATGAAAGAAATAGAGGATTATAACCAGACCGTTCCAGTGGCCAATGAGCTTCAACAGAACATTAACGATGTGAGCAGTCTCCTGGAGAAAAGCCCTTTAGAAGAAAAAATGGCTGAAAAGGTAGCTTCAATAAAAAGCGAACTGGCAAAAAAATTAAAGACATTCGACAACCTTGAAAGCTCATCCCTTAGATCGTTCTTTACTAATCATTATTCCACACAGGTGAATCGTATTGATCAAACGTTAAATCAATATAAAGAAGTACAAGAAGAAATCCAAAACCTTAAAGCAATTGCAGAAGAACCATCATTAAACGAACAGGAGTTCGAACAACAAGCAGAGAGAATGATGAAACAGGTCAACCTTTTGCCGGATAATCAAACGACTGCTGAGATGAAAGAAGAAATACAGTCGGCAAAAGATGCGTTCTATCAGGTGAAAGAAGAGGTTGAAGACAAAAAGCGCCTTGAAGAAGAAGCGAGTCTTGAAAAGGAAAAGGCAAGCAACGAAGAAATGAGAAGTGCCTCTGCAGGTGAGAAAGAAAAGGATGGTACAAACGAAGACAGTCCTGATGAGGAACTATACCCGATGGAATTCACCATGACTGATTCTAATGGACATACGTTTAAGCTAAGTCGTGATTTTGACATATATAAAGTCGGGAAGGAGTATGATGAAATTGCGAAATGGTACGGAGGGCGCTTCTACTATACTCCAAGCTCAGATGTGTCACACGTTATTATTGGCAGAAAGATAATAGCAACCGTTTCTCTCGTTTCTGCAACTGACGTGAAATATAAAGACCTCTTTATCGATTTGATGTCACATCGATCAAAAAAATATACAAGGGACCAATTCGCTTCCATTGTAGACACGGTTATGCAGAGTGGTGAGCCGTATAAAGTTGAGGAAGGGAACTCAGGAGAATTACTCTCAATAAAAAATGGAAAGTTGTTTTATCATGGATGGTAGAGTAACTTATGACAGCAATTTATATACTCAATTGATTGAGTGAAAAGCCAGAAGAGAAGAGACATCCTTTATCATAGTATATGGGGTGTCTTTTTTTGTTTCCTTCCATAGGGTTCCAGGTACAAATCGGCTATCTGGTGACTGGAATCCAATTCATAACATCTTCACTTTGAACAGATTTCATGAAAATTTAAATCTTCATCATTTCTCCCAGAAGCCATCCTCCTTGAAAAAGGCCACTAAGGTGGGCATTTTAAACAATCTTCTTTTTTTTTAGAATCGAAGCTTTAATCCTCTAGTCCAAAACAGGCAGAGAATCTCCATTGCATAACGGAGAACATCGTCTTCGTCAACTTCAGACCAAAGGGTGAGGATTTTGATTCTGTTCTCACTGATTTCTCCATCGCCACGAAAAAAGTGTTGAACTATTTTATCGAAAAAGGACACACTGAAATCGGCTATATAGGTGGCCGTGAGAAGTTTAAAGAAAAAGGGATGCTGTCAGAATCAGCTATGTATGTCGGTTCCTTCACGGTGGACGATGGCTTCGACTTAATGAAAAAAGCGATCGCAGAGAACGGTGACAAACTGCCAACGGCATTCTTCTGCGGCAATGATTCCCTTGCCATCGGTGCTTTGCGTGCTCTTCATGAAGAGGAGCTCAGTGTACCTGACCGTGTCAATATTATCGGCGTCAATAATATCAGTGTCGCAAAGTATGTGTATCCTCCACTTAGTTCTGTCAAAGTCCAAACTGAAGTCATGGGGGAAACGGCTGTTGTCTTCATGATGAAGCGTCTTGAACAAAAACAAAAAGTCACTCATAAAGTGTTTGTTTCATCCGAGCTTGTCGTCAGAAAAAGCAGTTATTGAATAGCATCTGTAGAAGACCACACCTTTTGGATAAGGTGTGGTTTTTCTGCTTGGTGGGAGATGTTGATGTGAGAGTTTAAGAATAGTCGTTTTTAACCAGGAGTGACAGGGTAACACTATAGTAAATACCATTATTTTCTTCAAATTAATAGGAGGGACCGATTTGATCAGTCAAACGAGAGATATTGTTCAAAAGTCATTGGATGCTTTATTAGAGGACGAATCTTTTTTACCCGAAGTGAAAGGTGAGACGAGAAAGAAAGCGTTCACTTCATTAACTTCCATTCTGTCGACACCGAACCACGTACATAAATCGTATTTGAGGATTCCGTTGGAGGATGAGAAGGTGGTCAGAATCCCTGCTTTTCGTGTTCAACATAATAATGCCCTCGGGCCTTATAAGGGAGGGATTCGTTTTCACGAGACCGTGAATGAGGAAGAGGTCGTGAATCTGGCTTCATTAATGACGTTGAAGAATGCCCTTCATGATGTTCCATTCGGTGGAGGAAAAGGCGGGATCATCCTGAATCCCCGGGAGTATTCCGAGAAGGAGCTTCATCTGATTGCGAGGAAGTATGTCCAATATTTCAGCGATGTCCTGGGACCCGATAAAGACATCCCTGCTCCTGATATGGGATCGGGGGAACGTGAAATGGACTGGATGATGGCGGAGTACAAGAGCATCCGGCCGGGAATGCCTTATAGAGGTAGCTTTACGGGCAAGAGTGTTGTGAACGGCGGATCGTTGGGCCGGAGAGAGGCGACGGGTAAAGGTGTCTTCTTTACATTCCGCTATCTGGTTCATGATTTTGTAAAAGAACAGAAGAGTCTATTGACGAAAACCGATAATGTCTTTGCGAAAACAGCTCTTGATTTTGAAGACCGTGCGTTAACGATTGCTGTACAAGGGTTCGGGAATGTCGGCTCGGTGGCGGCACTTGAAGCATATCAATCCACTCATTTACAGAATAAAGTGGTGGCGGTGAGTGACCGGAATGTGACGTTGTTCAACTCGGATGGTCTTGATATCCCGGCATTAGTGGAGTTTACGATGAAGAATAAAGGAGATCTTCCCACGAAAGATGAACAGTTGAAGGAAATCGGAGTAAAGGCTGAAATCCGTGGCCGTGATGAGGTTCTGTATTTAGATGTAGACGTTCTGATGTTAGCGGCATTAGAGGATCAGGTACACAAAGATAATGTAGAAAAGGTGAAAGCAAGAATCATCGTGGAAGGGGCCAATGCACCAATCACAACGGAAGCGGATAGTTACTTAAGTGATCAAGGAGTCATTATCATCCCGGATATCCTTGCGAATGCAGGTGGGGTCATCGTCTCCTACTTCGAATGGCTGCAAGGACGGGAAACCCAGTTCTACACAGAGGAAGAAGTATTCAACCTCCTCTACGACAAAATGAAAACAACCATGGACACCGTCCTGCCACTATTCTTCGGCGACCCTTTCCCATTACGGCAAAACTGCTACATCCACTCCGTCATGAAACTATCCACGGTTCTATACAGACAGGGGAAACTTTATTAAGAACGAGGGACGGACCTCTATTCCTAGGAGCTGGTACTAGGAGTGGAGGTCCGTCCCTCTTTTAATAAATTTTAATAAAGGGTGTCCTTCCCTTTCCCTTTACTCTATATAAAGGGTGAAAGGAGGTGAGGCACATGGCAACAGCGGATTTGAAATCTACGAGAATACGTCTGGCTTACAATGATGGCCAGGACGAGAAAGGGAATCCTAAGATTGTGTACAAATCGTATAGCTACATCAATGCACTGGCAACGGCAGATGAGATGAACAGCGCGGCTTTATCCCTGGCAAGTCTTTCATCAAAAGGATTATTCAACATCGAAAAGGTCCAAAGCTTCGACATTAACGAGTAAATGATGATCGATCGTTTAATAGAAAGGAGGTAGATGCAACATGGCAAAAGTATTAGAACTGGAATTCCAAACGGAAACGGGGAAGTCAGGGAAACTATCCATCAATGACCCGATTGATCCGATTGATACTGTGGCGGTGAAAGCAGCGATGGATAACCTGATCGCGACCAATGTATTTGGAAGTTCGAGCGGAATGTTTGTGAGTGTGGAAGGAGCTCGAGTGGTCGAGCGTAATGTGACGGATTATGATGTGATGTAATCGAGTGAAAGTGTTCTCCTTAATTGGGGGACACTTTCTTAATGTTATTCAACATAAAAAAAGAGTAACCCATTACAGGTCACTCTCAATCATGAAAAAATTATTTCCCCAACAAACTCACAGCCTGTTCCAACACTTTCTCACCATTCATCATCCCATAAGACATCCCATCGATTACATCCACCTTAATATGATAAGGCTCAGCTTTTTCCATAATTTTAGATGATAGGTAGCGTACTTGGGGACCGATGAGAATCACATCAAGTTTATCTAAGTGATTGCTTAAGTCAGCTTCAGATGTAGCATTTATGGTGGCTTCAAGACCTTTTTCTTCAGCAGCTTTGCGCATTTTTTGGACTAACATACTCGTTGACATTCCTGCCGAGCAGACTAACATGATATTCATATAAAGCACTCCTTACTTGGTTTGATGTAGTTCGATGATTTCCTGGGCCAGTTCTTTAACGGTGATGGCGTTCATGAGATGATCCTGGGCATGAATCAATAGAATCGTAGGATTCTGTGTGTCACCGCTTGCTTCTTTTTGAAGTAATTGCGTTTGGTAATGGTGTGCTTGATGAACTTCTTTCGCTGCTTCAGCCATTTTTTCCCCGGCCGTGTCGAATTGTTTTTTCTTCGCTGCCTGGAGGGCTTCCATGGCGGAAGACCGCGCGTTGCCAGCGTGTAATATGATATGAAAAGATATTTCTTCTAAGGTTAAATTTTGTTCAGCATTCATGCGATTTTATCACTCGTTTCGGTCGTTTTCTTTAATTGGGCACGTTCAGATGCGAGTAGGAATGGAATGTACATGAGTGTAGCGATCGTCAGGTTCACGAGTTGAAGCACGATTCCACTCCAGGATCCGCCTGTTACAAGGTATCCACTAATGATCGGTGGTGTCGTCCAAGGAACAATCGCGACGGTTTTGGGTACAATACCTAAACTCAGTGCCAGATAAGATGTAACGGTCAGCACAACTGGTACGAGTAAAAACGGGATAAACATAAGTGGGTTTAACACGATCGGCAACCCAAAGATGACCGGTTCATTAATATTGAAGACTCCAGGTGCAGCAGACAGTTTCCCGACTGTGCGGTAATGCTTCGTTTTCACCACAAGGAAGATGGCGATGATCAAGGCGATCGTCGTACCGGATCCACCCATGTACACGTACGCATCGAAGAATGGTTTCGTCACAATGTATGGAACGTCGAAGGCACTCATGCCGTCTGCGAACAGCTGCTGATTTTTTTCAATCAATGGTAGGTAGATCGGTTCGATGATCGGACCTAATATGTTTGTGCCATGTAAACCAAAGAACCAAAGGAAATGATTTAAGAAGGCTACAACAATGGCTGATGGCAGTGAGTTTGATACAGCTTGCAGTGGTTCCTGAACCACGGTAAAAACGATTTCGAAGATGCTTTTTCCTGCATATGAAGTTAAGAGAGCTTGAATAAGACCCACAAGAATCAAGATGATCGTAGCCGGAATCAGGGCTTTGAATGATTTTACAACACCTTCCGGCACACCGTCGGGCATACTGATCGTAAACTTCGAGCGAATTAACACTTTAAATAATTCTGTGACAAGGAGCGACGTGATCACGGCGACGAATATCCCTTGTGCTCCGGTCCACGCGAAGGAAATTCCCCAGTCTTCCGTTACCGGTGTGAGGATGATGAGTGAAGCGATCGACACTAATGCTGCAGATAACCCATCGATATTATAGGACTTGGCTAAATGATAACTGATGGATGCGGCGACGAGCAGTCCGAGGATGGCGAATGACCCATTCCACATATTCCCGCCAACGGATTTCCAGTTCTCACCGAACACAGCGACCATGAAATTCTGGAAGGCTTCAATCGGCAGATTATTTAATAAGACAGCCAAAGATCCTACGATGATCAACGGCATGATCGTGACGAAACCATCACGGATGGCAACGAGATGTCGTTGTGACCCGATTCGTCCTGCAATAGGCATAAACTTGCTTTCCATAAACCCCATTACTTTACTCATTTCTCTTTCCCCCATTTACTAGATTAATTGAATTGCGGTAAAAACTCTTTGTGAGCTTCTAATAATTCATCGACTAGTTGGCTTGCTACCCCTTCGTTCTGTACTAGCGGATTCATCACCATGGCCTGGTAAACATGATTGTACTCACCGGACATTGCTGCTTGAATGACGAGCTCTTCGAACGCTTTCATCTGTTGGATGATCCCTCTGACTGATGGAGGGAGAGGTCCGATGGCGATTGGCCGAGGTCCGTCCCCCGTAATGACGGCGTTTACTTCGATGACAGCGTCGTGAGGCAGGTCAGGGATGGATCCTTTGTTCAGTGTGTTGACGGTTTGGATGTCCTCTGAGTTGTTGTAAATGCTCGTCATGAGGCTGCAGGCAGCATCACTGTAGTAGGCACCTCCTCGATTTTCCAGTTCTTTTGGTTTTTTGTTTAACTCTTCTTTCCTATATTGGATGAAAAGTTTTTTTTCAACTTTTCGAACAACCTCTGCCCGTGTACCGTTTTCTTTATAAGCTTGAAGGTCCTTTTCCAACACAGAGTCCCGTTGGAAGTAGTATTGATGATAAGGATTAGGAAGCATCCCCAGGGCTTTTAAAAATTCCTTGGACCATCCAAGTGAAACGATGTTCGCAGGAGAATAGTCTCCTTCTTGATTGATTAGTTTTTCGAGGACGAGGTCCGTCATATCCAGTCCGTTGATCCAAACCCTTTTTCCAAACACAAAATGATTCATCCCTACAAACTCAATTTGTACTTCATCTGCACGACAATTCATCATCTCAGCCACACTGTTCTTCATGTTGAAAGGGATATTGCACACCCCGATGACTTTTTTATGTGTGCTGTATTTAAGCAGGGCTTCTGTTACAATTCCTGCGGGGTTGGTGAAATTAATAAGCCATGCATTGGGACAAATGTGATGGATGTCATGACAAATTTCCATGAGTACCGGGATGGTGCGCAAGGCCTTGAATATACCGCCTGCTCCATTGGTTTCTTGACCGATGAATCCATGACTTAACGGAATCCGTTCATCTTTTTCCCGGGCAGAGAGGCCGCCCACCCTGATTTGTGTTGTAACAAAGTCAGCACCGATCAAAGCTTCCCGCCGATTAAGAGTCCATTCCAATTCAATCGGCACACCTGCTTTTTGGATCATCCGACGAGCAAACTGCCCGATAATTTCAAGCTTCTCTTTCCCTGTATCGATATCTACAAGCGTAATGGCCGTGACAGGAAAAGATTCGTATCGGTGGATGAACCCCTCGATAATTTCTGGTGTATAGCTTGATCCGCCTCCGATTATGACCACCTTTAATGACATTCTGTCGATCTCCCTTCATCTTGAAAGCGATTTCTATTTTTTATAATGTATCATACAAATTTTCGCTCGTCTATATATTGTAATGACAAATATAAGATTTATGTCTATTTTTTATTTAATTGTAATAACAAATGTATTTTATGATAAAATGAATAGGAATAGAGAATTGATCGTGGATGTGTTATAGCAAATATAGGAAGAAAGTGGAAGGGAGAAGCAGAATGAAAGAGACACAAGAAGTAAAAGCCCTGCATTCACATGTAAAGGAAGAAATTATCGAACTGATTAAAAATAGAGAATACGAGCCAAATACAAAATTGCCGACGGAAGCGGAGTTTTGCGAGAAATTCAATGTCAGCCGTACGACGATCCGAACGGCGCTCCAGCAGCTGACACTTGAAGGTTACGTGTATCGCGAGCAAGGAAGAGGAACCTTTGTCGCGGAACAGAAAGTCAGTCAAATTCTATCCTCGACGATAGACAACTACACAGAGCAACTGCGATTACAAGGTAAGAAACCTAAAATCAAGGTACTAAGCATGAGTGTCATCCCGGCAGAATCAACAGTGGAAAAAGCGTTGGAATTGAAGAATGGAGATCCAGTCAATCGTTTAGAGAGGATCCGTTATTCGGACGGGCTGCCCCTGCAATATGAGGTGGCATATCTGCCCTGGTACAAGACGCCTGGGCTGGATAAAGACGAATGCGAAAGATCTCTTTACAAGCTCCTGGAAACACAGTTTGAGATAAAAATTAAAAAAACCGTCGAAACGATCGAGTTATTTTTAGCAGATGAACGAGTGGCGGAAAAGCTTGAGGTACCAGAGGGGACACCTTGCTTTATAATCGAAACGACTGCTTATGTAGAGGATGGATCGGTGATCGAATTTTCCAAAGCGATCTTCAGAGGAGATAAAGCGAGCTTTCTTGTAGAAAGAACCTATTAGAGAAAAGGGGATGGGGGATTATGAGGAACGTGATCGTCAATGCAGATGATTTTGGTTTATGCCGAGGGGTGAATTACGGCATTGTTGATAGTCACCGGTATGGAATCGTCAACTCGACAACCATGTTGGTCAATATGCCGGGGACTGAGCATGCGGTGGAATTGGCTCGGCTATATCCGGAATTACAGGTTGGCATCCATTTAACGCTGACATGTGGGAGACCAGTTTCGGGCGGGGTACCATCGCTACTAGATGAGAGAGGCTTTTTCCGTTACACCAGCAGGATTTTTGAAGAAAAAGAAATCGATGTGGAGGAGGTTGAGATGGAGTGGGAGACACAGATTGATAAATTTTTATCATTCGGATTGCCCCTTTCCCATATCGATAGTCATCATCACGTCCATAGCTTTCGGCCTTTGATCCCGGTGGTGAAGAGGTTGTCGGAGCATTATGAGGTTCCGGTTCGGAATGTGCTTGATGGGGACGTAGATGGAATGAATGTATTAACGGATCGGTTCACGATGGACTTTTATGGTGAGGGTGTGTCGGTTGAGGGATTGGAGCGGATATTGGACAGCCGGTACGAAGGGGCGACGCTTGAGATTATGTGTCATCCGGCTTATGTTGATTCTTATTTGAGGAGGAATTCTTCTTATTGTGAGCAGCGGTTGAGGGAGTTGGATGTGTTGACAGGGATGAAGGGGTTGAAGTTTTAGTTTTCGATCGATTGTTTGAGAGATTAGGATGTATATATGGGTAGTATAGTAGTTGAAAAAAACTCCTTCCTATTCCATCAACAAAGATAACGTTTACATTAATCTTTACTCAAAATCACCTATTGACATCCCCACCAATCACCAGTATTATCCTCTATAAGATAAAAATTTAGAAAATTACATACTTTCAATTATCCAGAGTGACCGAGGGATCAGGCCCTATGACGTCCGGCAACCTCCAGTATTGGAACGGTGCCAATTCCTGCAGAATGATTTCATTCTGAAAGATAAGTCGAGATAAACAGGCGATGCTTCTTTCAGTTGAAAGAGGCATTTTTTATTGGACAAAAAAAGGGGTGTGCACATTGATCGAGATTCGGAATTTGGTGAAAACGTACAAAACAAAGAAGCAAACGGTGGTCGGTGTCGATAACGTGTCCGTGAAGATCGAAAAGGGTGAGATCTTTGGAATCGTTGGATACAGTGGAGCGGGCAAGAGTTCACTCATTCGTTGCTTGAATCTATTAGAATCCCCGACATCAGGAGAAATTATCATTGATGGACAGGATTTTACGAAGCTCTCATCCAAACAACTAAGACTCGCCCGTCAAAAAACGAGCATGATCTTTCAACATTTTCACTTGATCAAATCCAAAACGGTTTTTAACAATCTGGCTTTTGCCTTGAAAGCGGCACGTGTACCGAAAGCGAAAATCAAGCCCAGGGTCGTCGAGCTCCTTGAGATGGTCGGTCTTTCAGACAAAGCGGATGCGTATCCGGCTCAGCTCAGCGGAGGACAAAAGCAGAGAGTCGGGATTGCGAGAGCCCTTGCTAATAACCCATCGGTATTGCTTTGCGATGAAGCGACATCGGCACTCGATCCGAATACCACGAAATCCATCTTGAAGCTATTGAAAAAAATCAACAAAGAACTGGGATTGACAATTGTGCTCATTACCCACGAGATGGAAGTGGTGAAAGAAATCTGCGACCGGATGGCCGTGATGCAGGATGGGAAAATCGTAGAGGAAGGTCCGGTTTACGACCTGTTTGCAGAACCTAAGCAGCCTTTAACGAAGCAATTTATTGAAACGATCCTTCAATTTGAGCTCCCGCCACACCTCGTGGAATCAAGAAAAGGAAAACTGATCAAAATCCAATTCAAAGGATCGATCGCAGAGGAAAGCGTCGTTTCAGAAGTGTTCCAGAAATACAAAGTGCGAGGCAATATTCTTCACGGCAAGATTGAATATATTCAGGAAGTGCCACTGGGGATTTTTATCATGGAACTGATCGGCTCCCATGACGAAATCGAAGCCGCGATCCGGTATATCACGGTGAAGACGCAGAGCTTGGAGGTGCTTGAGAATGCTGCCTGATTCATTGACTGCAATTTTACCAGAATTGAATAAAGCCTTTTTTGAAACGGTGTATATGGTGGGGATTTCACTCGGAGTTGCGATTTTGGTGGGGTTGCCGCTCGGGATTCTTCTTTTCGTAACAGACAAAGGCTTGTTTTTACAAAATAGTTTTATCAAAAAGGTCGTTGGATTTGTCGTCAATATGGTGCGCTCGGTTCCGTTCATTATTCTATTAGTAGCACTCTTACCATTAACCAAACTATTGACCGGTACCACGATTGGACCGACGGCAGCTTCCGTATCGCTCTCTATTGCGGGAATTCCGTTTTTTGCGAGAATGGTAGAAACGTCGCTCCGGGAGATTGACAAAGGAGTTATCGAAGCTTCGGTTTCAGTGGGGGCAAGTCCTTGGATGATTATTAAGGACGTGCTGTTACCAGAAGCGCGTCCGGCAGTGATTCAAGCGATTACGATTACCACGATCAGTTTAGTTGCCTATTCAGCCATGGCCGGCATCGTCGGTGGAGGCGGAGTCGGGGACCTGGCGATCCGCTTCGGGTACTACCGTTATGACAACACGGTGATGTTCACCACCGTCGTCATTTTAATTTGTTTAGTTCAACTCATCCAATATACGGGTGATGTGTTTGCACGATTAGTCGATAAACGATAACTACTTTAGGGGGAACAACAAGTGAAAAAATGGATTTTATTAGTAGCATTAACGGTAGCAATGAGCATTCTTGCAGCTTGCGGCGGAGACGAAGCAAGTTCAAGTGCGGAAGATAAAAAAGAAGTGACCATCGGAGCAACATCCGGACCGTACAGTGATATGGTGACAAAAGCGATCAAGCCCGGTCTTGAAGAAAAAGGATACACGGTTGAAGTGAAGGAGTTCAGTGATTATATTCAGCCGAATAACGCACTGTCTCAGGGAGATCTGGATGCGAACCTTTTCCAGCATAAAATCTACATGGAAACCTTCGCGAAGCAGCATAACATGGACTTATCCGAAGTGATTGTCGTACCAACTGCTCCGATGGGGATTTACTCACAAAAGTTTGATTCAATTGAAAACATCAAAGAAGGCAGTGCCATCGCGATTCCAAACGATCCAACGAACGCAGCACGGGCGTTTCAAATTTTAGAAGATGCGAAATTGATCACGTTAAAACCGGATACAGATCCATTGACGGTATCAGAAAAAGACATTGCTGAAAACGTGAAAAACCTGCAGTTCAAACCAATCGAAGCAGCACAGCTTCCAAGAGCCGTTGACAGTGTTGATCTATCTGCGGTTCCAGGGAACTACGCACTGGCTGCCAATATGGACTTACTTGATGCACTACAGCTGGAAGACATGCCCGATCAATACCGTAACCGAGTCGTCGTGAACACAAAAGACGTTGATTCACAACTGGCGAAGGATATCAAATCAGTCGTCGAAGCAGACGAATTCGAAAAAGTCATCGACGAAGAATTCAAAGGCTTTGGCAAGCCGGAGTGGATGGAGTAGAGGGACGGACCTCTAACCGAAATATTTAATATAAGAAAGTGATAGGGACGGGCTTCCGCTGCTTGCAGAGGTCCGTCCCTCACGTTTTAAAGGCAGCACTTTTTGTATTTTTTACCGCTTCCGCAAGGGCAAGGGTCGTTGCGTCCTATTTTGTCTCCAGTATGGGCAAGTTGAGGAACTAGAAGTGGTTGGCCATCCATTGACGGGTGATCCACTTCTTCAATGACTCTCCTCCAGGCAGCAAGCTTTGGATGGTCGATCCCATTCATGATGCAGTTGACATAGAGGGATTCTTCTAGACAAAGCATTCCTTCATCATAGCCTTCCTCGATGAACGCTTCAATTTTGGGAATAGCTTCTATTGATAACTGATGGCATAAATAATCTGAGATCAGTGTTTTAGCGGTTATATCATCTGTTTGATCAAATAATCTTAATAACGCTTTTTCCGCTTCTTTGGTTTTGATTCTTCCTAGTGCGTCCAAGGTATAGTAAAAGGTATTTCCGTAGAGGGCTACTTTTTCAACCTCGTGAACTACCTGCTCCGTTCCTATTTTCACCAGGGCATTGGCCACTTCCTCGAATAATAGATCACTTTCATCTTCATCTTTAAAGAGATTCACTAACTGAGGGACGACGCTTTCTTCACGAAGTTCACCAACTGAATAAATGATGTATATCCCGTGAAAACCAAACCCATCTTCTTCCTCTTCATGATCTTTTAAACCATTCTGTACTTCCCAGCTTTCGAACCCGCTCTTTTTTATCAACTCTTTGATGATCCTCTTACCATGATCATAATGGGCTTGGCTATATGTATCATTATCCAAGTAAACGGTGATGCCCGCGAGTTCCTGGTAGAGTTCCTCAATCGTTAAAGAAGGCAGCTTCACGATTTCTGCTAATTGGATTTCACCCACAAAACGTTTTACATCATTCTTCTGCGCAATCAACAAATTGGTATCAGCATTTAGCAGTAACTGGGTATAGAACAGCCGATCATCATCCTTTTTGTCCAGACGGTTTAAACGGTTGATGACCTCTATCATCCCATCCTCATTCAATGGCATGTACATTAAGTAAGGAAGAACCGGGGAGGAGAATTCCGACACCGGTTCACGTTCAACGGCTTTCAATCCGGTTAAAAACGTATCCCCATCAACTAAATAAGTATCCTCTAATATTTCTATGGCATATCTCTGCACAAATGGATCCTCATTCAAAAAATAAGGTTCGACCCTTTCAACAAAACGATTCATCCAACCATCCTTTATCATCCATATTTTCCTTTAGTGTAATGGGTGAGAAAGGAAAAGGAAAGAGAAGGAAAGAGGGACGGACCTCTAAGCCGTAGGTATAAAGGAAGAATACGATAGGGACGGGCTTCCGCAAAAGCGCAGAGGTCCGTCCCTATTCTTTTACTATTCTTTTAAAAAACTTTCCCATCCACATAGGATTTTCCAACTTTATATCGAATATATGTATTAACGGTATTATTAAGGAATTTTTCCTTAAATGATCATTCGGCCGAAAAAGGAGATTTTTCATGGAATTAAAGCAGCTTGTCCAAACAATAGAGTATGAAGTCATTGAATTACGGAGACACCTTCACCAGCATCCAGAGGTGAGCGGGGAGGAGTTCGAAACATCGAAAACGATTCAAGTGAAATTAGCAGAAGCCGGGATTCCATTTAAAACGGGCTATGCCAAAACAGGAGTGCTTGGAATCATTAAAGGAGAAAAGCCAGGAGGCACGGTCGCATTAAGAGCTGATATCGATGCTCTGCCAATACAGGAGGAAAATGACCTTTCCTACAAATCCACCATCCCCAACAAAATGCATGCCTGCGGTCATGATGCTCATACCGCCATGCTCGTTGGTACAGGGAAAGTGTTGAATCAATTGAAATCGGACATAGCGGGCACGGTCCTTCTTGTCTTCCAACCGGCGGAGGAGAATGCTCCTGTAGGAGGTTCTCAGCAAATGATGGACGATGGAGTATTCGACGAATATACGCCTGACGTCATTTACGGGCAGCATGTATGGCCGGATCTGCCTGTCGGGGAAGTCGGGATTGTAGATCATGAAATCATGGGTGCTTCGGACCGGTTTAAGATTACCGTTAAAGGATCTGGTGGACATGCGAGTATGCCCCATCAATCCAATGACGCCATCATTATTGCCAATAACCTGATCACCCAGCTTCAAACGATTGTGAGCAGGAATACAGATCCCATCGATTCAGCTGTCCTCACCATCGGGAAAATCGAAGGAGGTTACCGCTACAACGTAATCGCGGATAAAGTAACCCTTGAAGGGACCATTCGAACGTTCAAACCGGAAGTGAAAGACATGGTGAAGGATCGTTTCCACTCCATCATTGAAGGAGTCGGGAAAAGCTTCGGGGCTCATATGATCATTGACTATTTTGATGGATATCCTGCGACGGTCAACACACCTCAATGGGCGGATGAAGTGCGTAACGCTGCCCAAAAAGTACTTGGAGAAGATGCTGCGCCTGTGGTCTCGCCGTCCCTTGGAGGAGAGGACTTCTCCCGCTTTCTGAAGAAATATCCAGGTGCTTTTTACTGGCTGGGGACATCTGTGAAGAATTCAGAACCCCAATACCCACTCCATGATCCGCGTTTTAAATTGAATGAAAGTGCTTTAGGAAAAGGGGTTGAAGTAATGACCCAGCTTGCACTGGATACCTTGAAAAATCTTGAAATAAGGGAGTCGAAATTATGAGCTCTTTAAAACAGTTTATTGACGAAATAGTGCCGTCACTCACTGCCTTCAGACGCACCTTACATCTGAAGCCTGAACTGGGATTCACTGAATATGTCACCACCTATCTGATTGGAAAAGAATTAATCAATCAAGGTTTTACGATTCATCTTGGAACAGACGCATTGGAGTCCACGGAGCGAATGGGGGTTCCCTCACAGGAATATTTAGCCATTGAGGAAGAACGAGCCATGAAAGAAGGCGTGGAAAAGGGCTGGCTCGACAAAATGAAAGGTGGTCATACAGGATTGGCTGCCACATTCGATACAGGTAAGCCTGGTCCTCATATGGCATTCCGATTCGATATCGATGCTCTGCCCATCAAGGAATCGGATGATCCTGATCACCACTTTCCGACGAAAGAAGGCTTTCGTTCCCAATATGAAAGCGTTATGCATGCCTGTGGTCATGACGGACATGCTGCCATCGGATTGGGTGTGGCAAGCTTCCTATCAGCTTACAAAGATCAGCTCTGTGGAAGGTTCACTCTTCTCTTCCAGCCTGCTGAAGAAGGTGGACGGGGAGCAAAAGCCATGGTGAAAAAAGGCTGGCTGGAGAATGTCGATTATTTTGCAAGCGGTCATATCGGCATTCGGGATACAAAACTTGGACGAGTGTATGCTACGACTCATTCTTTTCTCGCTTCATCCAAAATCAACGTCACTTATAAAGGAAAAGCGGCCCATGCTGGTCTCGAGCCTGAGAAAGGGAGGAATGCTTTATTGGCTGCTGCAGCTGCAAGTCTTCACCTCTATAATATCCCGCGCCATTCTGAAGGGGCGACCAGGATCAATGTAGGGAAGCTTCAAGCTGGAACAGGACGAAATATCATTGCTGATGAAGCCCTTCTTGAAATGGAAACAAGGGGGGAAACGACCGCTATTAATCAGTACATGCTGAAAGAAGCCCTGCGAATTCTTCAAGCATCGGGGGACCTGTATAGTATGAACACAGAAATCGATGTGGTAGGCGAGACCGTAGAAGCCGAGTGCAATAAAGAATGGATAGCATGGCTAAAGGAAGCGGTGCAGGACAGTCCGGTGATTTCAGAAGTTCTCGATGGTTTACCTTTAAAGGCCTCGGAGGATGTGACCTATATGATGAATGAAGTCCAAAATCAGGGTGGCAGCGCAACCTTCATGGTATTTGGAACCGGGTTGAAAAACGGACATCATCACCATCAATTTGATTTTGAAGAAGGAGTATTAAATGTGGCAGTGGATGCCTTCGCACGTCTTATTTTAAAATTATCTCATCAATAATAGGGGGTTACGAGTTGATAGACTGGTTAAGTACAACTCTAAAAGCTTTAAATCTTGTTGAAACGATGGAAAAACCCGATGGATTTACGAGATTGGGATATTCCAAGGGAGAGATTGCTTCTATGAATGTGTTTCGGAACGTTGCAGAAACGTTGAGGTTATCCGTACGTAGGGACCGGGCAGGAAACCTATTTGCCAGGTGGGAAGGGGAGACCGATCAAGTTGTCATGACCGGATCTCATCTGGATACGGTTGAGAATGGAGGAGGCTATGACGGGGCAGCCGGTGTTCTTTGTGGTCTGGGAGCTGTGAAAGCTTTAAAAGACCGTGGTTTCAAACCTTATCATTCTATTGAAGTGGCCTGTTTTGCCTCAGAAGAATCAGCACGTTTTGGTGTTTCTACCCTGGGAAGCAAAAGTGTTGCAGGAATTCTTGATAAGACGATCGAAAACGTAAAGGACCGTCATGGGGTCACTGTAAGAGAAGCGGTAGAATCCACTGGATTGGACTGGTCATCCATTGAAAAAGCTGAGCGATCCCAAGAGGAAATCCTCTCTTTCATCGAACTTCATATTGAACAAGGAACCCAAATCGAAGATCATGGTGCCCAATTCGGAATTGTCCGAGGTGTAGCCTGTCCGATCCGGTTGAAGATAAAGGTGGAAGGGATGGCGGGTCATACGGGAACGACACCAATGGGGAAACGGGTGGACGCACTTGTGGCTCTTGCTCCCCTTATCACATTTGTTTCCCAAGAGGCGGAAAAGCTATCAAATCAGTCGCAGAAACCACTTGTAGCAACCGTCAGCACGTTGAACGTAAAACCGAACGTTATGAATGTCATCCCGGGCTATGTAGAAGCGGGAATCGATATTCGTTCCGTCGACGATGACCTAAAGAGATCCATGGCCGATAAGATAATTGAAAAGTGTCGAAGCTTAGAGAATGAATTTAATGTTACAATCAACCTAGAAACTCTTGTAGATAATCCTTCTATTCTATTAGATGAAGAGCTGACAGCCAGAGTCAAACAAGCCGGGGAATCCCTGGGCTACAACACGTTTGAAATGGATAGCGGGGCAGGGCATGACGTCATGAATATGGCAGCGAAATGGCCTTCTGCTTTAATATTCATTCCCTGTGAAAAAGGGATCAGCCATCATCCAAAGGAACATAGCTCGTTAGAAGACTTGTATGCAGGTGTTGAGATTCTAGCTGAAGTATTGCGGCAAGAAGCAGGTGAATAACAGTTGATGATAAAAATTGGTGTCATCGGCCCGGATGATTCGATACAGCGGATCAATCATGTGGCCACTCATTTTGACAATATAGAACTTATGAATTTTCCCTATCATGGGGTGAATGAGATAGAAGCGATTCTTGAGAAGAACAGGGGCTTGGTTGATCAATGGTTCTTTTCGGGACAGTCCCCTTTTTACTATGCGCTGGAAAAAGGATGGATCACGGATAAGGAAGGAAGCTTTCCTCCCCTGCACGGATCCAGCTTTTTCGGTGCATTATTAGAGGCGCAAATGAAAGAACGGACTCTATTAAATAAAATCAGTATTGATACGATTTCAAAGGAGGAAATTGAAACCGCGGTTCAATTTCACTCATTTGATCAACTTGAAATCTCAAGCTATCCATATGAAGGATACCGAAGGGCAGATGAGCTCGTAGACTATCATCGTTCCCTTTACGAAAAAGGTGAAATTGAAACGGCGATCACGTGTATTCAAAGTGTTCAGAAGCGTCTCACTGAAGCAGGCATTCCTTGTTACCGTGTCGTACCAACGAATTTATCCATCCGGATGATTTTGCAGTATTTATTAGAGAGGGCACAATCGAGGAAATATCAAAAATCCCAAATTGCCATCGTTGGAATCGAAGTCATCTATTCCACCCAGACCTTGGACGAGTCACATTTCTCCTATAAAATGAAGCATCAAGAACTGGATCTGAAACGAAACCTCCTGGATATTGCCCAGAAGATCAATGGATCCATGGTTCAACTAGGGGACGGATTATTCTTCGTTTATACAACGAGAGGGGAACTCGACCTTCATGAGAAGGAGTCGGTTTTCACTACATTGACTCAGGAAGTGAAGGCCCATACAGATTTGGATATTCGTGTGGGATTAGGGTTTGGGGTGACCGTGTTAGAAGCGGAACATCATGTCCGTCTTGCTTTTCAACATGCGAGAAAGCACGAATCTTCCATCGTCATAAGTGTCAATGAAGACAAGACGGTAACCGAAATCCTTCCATCGTCCGAGTCCATTACCTACTCTCTCAACATTTGGGGGGATGAATGGAAGGAAACTTTTAAGGAGGCTTCTATCAGTTCGGCTATCGTTTCAAAAATCCTTTCTCTTTCCCGTCACTATGACAAAGAGGAGATCACGTCCCAGGATCTGTCCCGCTGGCTGAAAAGCACCGAACGGAACGGACGCAGAATCCTTACTGAAATGGAACGAATCGGGATTGTGTCCATTAGCGGTGAAGAACAAAGTGGAGGCAGGGGAAGACCGAGAAAGTTGTATCGTTTCCAACTTAAATAAGTGGATCCAGAAATCCCTTACTCTATCTATGAGTGGGGGATTTTTTATATTCGTCTAAGCAGTAATCCGTAAATTTAAAATTTTCTCATAAATATTAAAAAATAAAGAGGATTTATACAATCAATATCGAAATACTTATTAACGGAAGTAAAAAGGAATTATTCCTTAAAACATTTTTATGAAGGAGTGACCTCATGACAAATCCCAATTTAGAGCCGAATTCACCTCAAAAGGAGAAGGGATATCTTCGACTTTTAGGTGGAATTGAAAAGGTAGGGAATAAACTCCCTGACCCATTCATGTTGTTTGTGTACTTATCTGTCTTTATTGTTTTATTTTCCTGGTTTATTTCAAGTCTGGGTGTGACGGTGATACACCCGAAAAATGGAGAAGAGTTAGCGATCAAGAGCCTGGTATCTGGAGAGGGACTCCAATACATCCTGACCTCCATGCTCGATAACTTTACCGGCTTCGCTCCACTCGGCCTCGTATTAGCGATGATGCTGGGGATTGGACTTGCGGAAAAGGTAGGTCTTCTTGAGACAGCGATTAAGAAAACGGTTTTAAACGCTCCAAAAGGATTGATTACATACGCTGTTATTATGGTAGGGATCATGGGGAACCTGGCGTCCGATGCAGCGTTCGTTATCATTCCTCCACTTGCCGCCATGATTTTCTATACGGTGGGAAGACATCCTCTGGCGGGACTTGCTGCCGGGTTCTCGGGAGTAGGAGCAGGTTTTACGGCAAACTTTATCATTACCGGAACTGATGCTTTATTAGCCGGGATTTCAACAGAAGCTGCCAGAGCTTTTGAAGTAACGGTAACGCCGGTGGATAACTGGTACTTTATGATTGCTTCTGTTGTCCTTCTTACAGCTGTAGGAGCTTTTGTCACAGAAAAAATTGTTGAACCCCGTTTAGGAACATACAAAGGGAAAGTAGATAAAACATTAGAAGAAGAGAGTCCGTTAGAAGGAAAGGGACTTCGAAATGCTACCCTCGCAGGATTAGCATTCATCGTACTGTTAGTCGTTTCAATCGCCTGGCCGAACTCTCCGATGCGAAATGAAGATGGGGGACTTATTCCTTCTACCTTCTTATCTGGAATCATTCCCATCACGCTATTCTTCTTTATCGTGATCGGGGTTGCTTATGGGGTCACCGTGAAGAAAATTCAGTCGTCAAGAGACGTACCAAAGTATATGACAGAAGCGATGAAAGACATGGGCGGTTATATCGTATTAATCTTTGCAGCCGCACAGTTTATCGCATACTTCGATTGGACAAATCTAGGGACATGGGTAGCGGTCAGCGGAGCGAATTTCCTGGAATCAATCAATATGACGGGACTTGCAGCCATCATCGGATTTGTGCTGTTGACAGCATTATTGAACCTATTAATCTTTAGTGGATCCGCTCAATGGGCATTGGAAGCACCGATCTTTATCCCAATGTTTGCCACACTTGGATATAACCCGGCGTTTGTACAAGCGGCCTATCGTATTGCGGACTCATCAACGAACATCATCACGCCGATGAACCCGTATATCATCGTGATTCTTGCCTTTATGAAGGAGTATGATAAGAAAGCGGGACTTGGGACCCTGATTTCCTTGATGCTTCCTTATACGATTGCTTTCTTATCTGTATGGATCGTATTACTCCTGACTTTTGCGTTATTAGGCATTCCATTTGGTCCTGGGGTAGGGGTTTACTTGTAAAAGGCAGAATTTCAACTGTTACCACCATTTAACTAAAAAATGATCATAAGCCCGGTTCAAGAGCTGTTGATAAGCTCCAGAACCGGGCTTTGTCAATTTTTATAGTTCAAATTTACTCAATAAAAATGTAAGCGCTAACAAAAATTGAGTTAATTTACCCTATTTTTACACTATTATGACAAATACTGTTGTATACTGGTAGATGGTGGCGAATCTCCCACTTTACTAAACTACGAACAGGGGGAAGAAAATGAACGGGAAAACAATGAAGCGCCAATTGTTAAGTGTAACAGTTGCTTCCAGTATGGCTTTAAGCTTGTTTGCACCTCCTCTATCACAGCACGTATCCGCTGCAGACGAGGCATTTCAGGACTTAATCATTTCTGAATATATCGAAGGATCCAGTTACAATAAAGCAATTGAACTTTATAACGGTACTGGTGAAGCAATTGATTTATCGAACTACTCCTTGGAATTACATACAAATGGTGCAGCAGAAACGGATAAGACATTTCCTTTAACAGGCACTCTTAATGCAGGGGAAACTTTAGTAATTGCTCACAAACAGGCTGATTCAGCCATCCTTGCTAAAGCAGATATTCAAGACAGCTTTATCATCAATTTCAACGGGAATGATCCCATTACATTAAAGAAGAATGGCACTGTGATTGATTCACTCGGACAGGTTGGTTCAGAAGCCGACTTCGCAAAAGACGTCTCGATCGTCCGTAGTGATTCTGTGGTGACAGGAGATGCAGACGTAACCGATGCATTTGATCTAAGCGGAGAATGGTATGATCAAGGCAAAGATGTATTCAGTGATCTCGGAACGCATCTATCAGATGAACCGGCTCCAGAACCAACCCCTGTTGAACTTTCCACCATTGCTGAAGCACGCACAGCTCCTAAAGGCACGGTTGTTAAAGTACAAGGTATTGCGACAGCAGCCTTTGAAGCAGGAGGTCAAACGAACCTGTTTATCCAGGATGGAACAGCTGGTGTCATCATCAGGGGAAGCGGACTTACTGCCGAGCCAGGTGACGAAGTAATCGCAGAGGGTAAACTGGGTGACTATTATGGAATGCAGCAAATTGAAGCGACTGCTTCAAGCGTTGAAATTACAGAAGAAGACAAGGGAGTACCTTCACCAGCCCCTCTTATCTCTACAGACCTCACAGCTGAAAATGGTGAAAATCACGAAGGAATGTTCGTTGAATTGACGGATGTGACAGTGGAATCCAAAGACAGCAACGGTAATTTCACTGCAACAGACAGCTCTGGTGAGTTCGTCATCAAACCAAACGATAGTACGATGCTTGAAGTTGGCAAAACGTACGAAATTCTTCGCGGCGTGGTTGATTATAACTTTGACGAATACAAATTGGTCCCGCGTAATACGTCAGATGTAATTGAAACTGCCTTCTCTGTAACCGCTGATCCTGCTTCAGGGTCTGTTGTAGAAGGAACGAAGGTTACACTTCAAACGGCAACGGAAGATGGATCCATTCATTACACGATCGATGGAACGGATCCGACAGCTTCCAGTCCAGAATATATAACACCGATCGAACTTACTGCGGATGTAACGATTAAAGCAGTTGTTGTAAAAGAGGGCAACACAAGCGATGTTTCCACTTTCATCTACAAAATCCTTAAATCTGCTGATGGTTTAAGCATTCATGATATTCAAGGAGATTCCCATGCCTCTCCTTACGAAAATATGACCGTCTCTAACGTTCAAGGAATTGTGACAGCGAAGGCCGGTTCCAATGCATTTTATATGCAGGAAGAGACACCGGACGATAATCTGGCTACTTCTGAAGGCATCTATGTTTATGCAAAGGGCAACTCTGTCAAAGTCGGGGATAAAGTAAACGTGGCTGGACAAGTAAAAGAGTGGAGAGAAGATGGCTACGATGATGCTAAAGATCTTCTTACAACTCAAATCACGGCATCAGCCGTTACTGTAGAATCTTCAGACAATACAGGACCTGCAGCCATCATGATGGGGGTAGACCGTGTACCTCCAACTGAAATCATTGAAGATGATGAAATGAAAACATTCGATCCGGGATCAGACGGACTGGACTTCTATGAGAGTCTTGAAGGAATGCTGATTGAAATTCCGGATGCTACGATTACAGGTCCGGTAAAATATGATGAACTTCCTGTAGTGGTGAATACAAGCGAAGATCAACTTCGCACAAGAGCAGGGGGAGTATTGATTTCTCCTGAAGATTATAACCCTGAACGCATGCTGATCGACGTGGACGGCATTAATATCAATGTGAAAACAGGTGATATGCTGGATGGTTCCGTTACCGGAAACGTAAGCTATGATTATAGCAACTTTAAGATCCGTCCAACAGGAACATTCCCTACAGTTGTTGATGGGGAAACAGCGCAGGAAGTAACGTCGATTACTCCGGTAAAAGAAGATCTAACGATTGCTTCTTATAATATTGAAAACTTCTATGCTGGAATTGAAGAAAGTAAAGTTGAGAAGATTGCTGACTCAATTGTTTCGAATATGAAAACGCCAGATATCATTGGCCTGGTCGAGGTTCAGGATAATAACGGGCCAACAGATGATGGTACGACAGATGCAAGTGCATCCTATGAGACAATCATCAAGGCCATTGAAGAAGCGGGCGGACCGACTTATGAATTCACCGATATCGCACCTTTGGATAAAACAGATGGCGGGCAGCCTGGTGGAAACATCCGTGTAGGTTTCATCTACAACCCAGAACGTGTCCAATTAACAGATAAAGAAGCTGGAGATGCGGTGACTTCTGTGGGTGTTGATGAAGATGGACTTACTCATAACCCGGGACGCATCGATCCCACAAACGAAGCATTTGACGATTCCCGTAAAGCCCTTGCAGCCGAATTCATGTTTAACGGTGAAAAAGTCATCGTCGTAGCAAACCACTTTAACTCCAAAGGTGGTGACGGAGCTTTATTCGGTGCAGATCATCCGGTTGTGCTTGGTAGTGAGGTACAGCGTATTGAGCAAGCTAAAGTCTTAAATCAGTTTGTGAAAGATGCTAACGAAAAAGTAGACGATGCAAATGTTGTGGTTCTGGGTGACCTGAACGACTTCGAATTCTCTGCTCCAATCAATACTCTCGAAGGGGACGTCCTGACCAATATGATGGAAAAGCTCCCTGCAGAGGAACGCTACACGTATATTTATCAAGGAAACTCTCAAGTTCTTGATCATATTCTAGTGACGAATAATCTGGCAAAAACAACGATGATTGATAGTATCAACATCAACTCTGATTTTAGTGAAGAAGATGGACGTGCGAGTGATCACGATCCTGTCCTGGCTAAGATTCAGTTTGAAAACAAGGTAGAACGCATTTCAGGTGACGATCGTTACCAAACGGCCATTGAGATCTCTAAAAAAGGCTGGGAGTCCTCAGACACAGTGATCATTGCCAGGGGCGATAAATTCCCTGATGCCCTTGCAGGAGCTCCACTTGCATACAAACATGATGCACCGATCTTATTGACGCAGCAAGGCAGTTTGAACGCTGAAGTACAAGAAGAAATCAAACGTTTAGGTGCGAAGAAAGCGATCATCCTTGGTGGTGAAGGTGCCGTATCCAAGTATGTTCAATATCAGCTTAAAGGATTAGGTTTGAAAACAGACCGTATTTCAGGTGACGATCGATTTGAAACAGCGGCAAATATCGCTGCTAAATTGGATGGGGATCCTGAAAAGGCGATTGTAGCAAATGCATACCAATTCGCTGATGCCCTTTCTGTTGCTTCTTATGCAGCACAGAATGGATATCCGATTGTACTATCTGCTCAAGACAAATTGTCAGAAGCCTCTAATAAAGTATTAAAAGACATTGATGAAAAAATCGTCGTTGGTGGCGAAAATGCGATCAGCACAGAAATTTTTGAGAGCTTTGATGGAGCGACCCGTTATAGTGGACTGGATCGCTATGAAACATCAGCTGAAATTGCGAAGCACTTAACTCCTCAAACAAACTATGCGATTGTGGCAACAGGAGCCAATTTTGCCGATGCACTGGCCGGTTCCGTGCTGGCAGCTAAAAAGGGTGCTGAAATCCTTTTAGTGAAGAAAGATGAGATACCTGCGGACATCATGGAAGCAATTGAAATGGACAATATTTCTAACTTCCACGTTGTCGGCGGAAAGAATGCTGTAAATGAAGAAGTTTTAAAACAACTGAAGAAATAATTGAAAAAAGGTGGGGGGATTCGTTCCCCCCTGACTATGTGTAAAAAGTTCTATATTAATTGATAAAATTAGTAAAATTGGCACACTTAACCAAAAAATTACTATATAATTGGTTTTGTGGAGGGATTCCGACAAAAACCTACATATGAAAACGAAGGGATGAACCAAATGAATATTAAAAAATCTCTATACGGTGTGTTATCGACTGCAGCTTTGGCCACTGCTATTTTTGCAGTATCCCCTGCTACTTCAGCTTCTGCAGAAGGGGAAGAATTTGATTTAACGATTATGCATACCAACGATACTCATGCTCATGTTGAAGGATATCCCCGTTTAGTAACCGCAGTTAATGAACTGCGCGTTGAAAAAGCGAACTCTTTACTGGTAGACGCTGGTGACGTATTCTCGGGAACCCTTTACTTCCGTCAATATCTTGGCCAAGCCGACTTACACTTTATGAACGAGCTTGGCTTCGATGCCATGACTCTGGGGAACCATGAATTCGATAAAGATTCTAAAACCCTCGCAGATTTCATAAAAAAAATGAACTTCCCGATGGTTTCATCAAATGTTACCGTTACAGGTGATACGGATTTGGAACCCCTTTTCAAAAATGAAATTGGCCAGCCTGGTGACGGCGGAAACGTCTACCCTGCAATGATCAAAGAAGTAGATGGAGAGAAAGTGGGAATCTACGGATTAACGACTCCAGACACAGAATTCATCGCTAACCCTGGAGAAAACGTCGTCTTTGAAGATGCAGTTGAAAAATCGAAGGCAACAATCGCGATGCTTAAAGATAAAGGCGTCAATAAAATCATCGTCCTTTCTCACCTGGGATACTCGAATGACTTAGAATTGGCCGAAGAAGTAGAAGGACTTGATATCATCGTGGGCGGTCACTCTCATACTGTACTTGATGAGCCTGTGGTCATTGAGAAGGAGGAGCCTACACTGATCGTTCAAGCCGGCGAATACCTGAACCTGCTTGGACTATTAGATGTAACATTTGATGATGAAGGTGTAGTAACAAGTCATAATGGTGAAGTACTGGATCTTGAAAGCTATGAAGAAAATGCTGAGGCTCTTGCGAAGGTAGGAGAGTTCAAAGCACCTCTTGATGAGTTAAAGAAAGAAGTTGTAGGAAACACCAAAGTAGCGTTAGATGGTGAGCGTGCAGACGTTCGCAGAAAAGAAACAAACCTAGGAAACTTAATCGCGGACGGTATGGTTGCGAAAGCAAATGAATTCGTGGAAACGCATATCGGTCTTCAAAATGGTGGAGGGATCCGTGCTTCAATCGATGCCGGTGAAATCACTCTTGGAGAAGTTTTAACGACCATGCCATTTGGAAACAACCTGGTAACTATTGATTTAACGGGACAAGAAATTATGGATGCCCTTGAGCACAGTGTAGCCAGAGTCGAAGGGGAAGATGCACCAGGTGAATTCCTTCAAGTGTCAGGGATTAACTTCAAGTATGATGTAAGCAAACCTGCCGGGGAACGAGTATGGTCCGTAGAAGTGAAGACAGACAACGGTTTTGAAGAGATTGACCCTGAAATGATGTACTCTGTAGCAACAAACGCCTTTACTGCCGATGGTGGAGACGGTTATACAATGTTCAAGGAAGCGAAAGAAGAAGGACGCATGACAGAATTATTCGTTGTCGATTTTGAGGTGTTCACTTCTTACCTTGAAAAGAACAACCCTATATCACCAGCTGTTGAAAATCGAATCGTTCAAGAAGAAGCTCCGGAAGTAACACGCCTGACTGGTGATACTCGTTACGAGACAGCCGTTGAAATTTCCAAAAAAGGTTGGGAAACATCGGATACGGTCATCCTTGCCCGTGGAGATTCGTTCCCTGATGCTCTTGCCGGGGCACCGCTTGCATACAAGCATGATGCACCGATCCTGTTAACGGAAAAAGGTACATTAAACGGAGCGGCAAAAGCAGAAATCAAGCGTCTTGGTGCTAAGAATGTCATTATTCTTGGTGGAAAAGGTGCTGTAAGTAACTATGTGAAGTATCAGCTTGAAGGAATGGGTCTTGATGTAGACCGTATTGGTGGGGATGACCGCTGGGAGACGGCCGTGAATATCGCTGCGAGTCTGGGAGGATCACCAGAGAAAGCAGTAATGGCAAACGGTAAAAACTTCCCTGATGCCCTTGCCATCGCTTCTTATGCAGCGAGCAATGGATATCCGATCCTGTTAACGGATTCAGATAAACTTCCAGCTGAGACAAAGAAAGCTTTAAAAGGGATCGACAGTACGATCGTAGTCGGTGGTGAAGCTGTAGTAAGCAAGGACGTAATGGAATCACTTCCTGAAGCGACTCGTTACTTCGGTCTTAATCGTTACGGTACGGCAGCAAAAATCGCAACTGATCTTAATCCATCAACTAAAGTATACTTAGCGACTGGAAAGAATTTTGCCGATGCATTAGCAGGTTCTGTCCTTGCAGCAAAAGAAAATGCTTCTATGCTCTTAGTACAGCCTGATAATCTACCAGCTGTCACTTCTGATGCCATTGAAGAGTTAAAAGCGAAGGATTTCCACATTCTTGGTGGAGAAAATGCTGTAAGTGATGCTGTAGTTGAGAAGTTAATGAAATAACTCAAAATAATAAGAAGCCATCGATTGATTTCGATGGCTTTTTTTGTCAATATGATTTTAAAATAGCTATGGATGGTTAACGCAAACTACAGAGGAATGATTAGATGTATGTAGGATCACCATATAGTTTATTTATAATTTTGATCTTCTTAAACATTGGGTAGCAGGAACGTAATAGCTGCTTCCTTAAAGAGCTTGATTGTCCATAATTCACTATAGAAATACTTCTTATCAGGGAGTTGGAATTATTAGAAAAAACATCCCCGCTAAACACAATGGGGATGTTTTTTCTACTTATGCCAACGACTCTCCCTAAACTTCCCAGCCTCAACAAAATAAGGCTCCACCGAAGTATACCCAATACGATAAAACCCTTCTGCAGGCTCCCAAATCCGATAAGCATCCAAACTCTTACTATACTCATGAGAAAGCCCATCAGGTACAGGGTAAGTGTCGTCGTACTCCATATTCTTAAACTCTTGAACGGGAAGATAATAAAGAGCCGATTGAATGGTCCCGTCTTCAACCAGTTGTTTTAAGGCTGATCCTGATGCAGCGTGGTCATGATGAGGGTCATGATAGGATAAGGCATGGTGTCTTGCTTCAGGGTATCGTTCGTTCATTTCCTTCATGATGGTCATGACTTCGTCTTCTTTCATATCACCATCGGGAAGGTCGTATACGAAGACATTCTCCGACTTGACTCCCAATTCTTTCACGGACTTTCTAAATTCGTTTACCCGTGAGTCACCGAACTTCTCTTTAGAAATGGTGGGAAGGTTTTTTTCTTTTAGGTTCTCATTGACTTTTTTGATCGATTGGCTGGCTTCACCATGGGAGAGCAGTACCACGGCTACTTCATTTCCCTTGTCGATTTGACGTAGGATGGAAGGCCCTAAGCTGAGCGTTTCGTCGTCTGCGTGTGGAGCGTAAAAGACAGAGGTTTCAGGTTCTTTTTCAAAAAGAGTACAGCCGCTCAGGAAGGCGGATAATAATAGTATAATGGATAAATAGATAGATCGCATGCTGACCTCCAAGGAGAGAAAATAGTTAAATCTTTACTCATTGATTCTACCAAAGTTTTTTGTGCTGGTGTATACTTTCATAGTAGGAAAGTATAGAACGTGAAGTGAAAGGAACGGAGTATGGAACAAGTTCAACCAACAGAAAAGCCGATACAAGTGACAAAGAAAAGAAGAGTCTATTCCCTCGATATGTTACGAGGGATTATTGTAGCATTATCCGTGTTTTTAAGTACGATTCCTTATGGGAAGGTGGACTACCCCTATTTCCGACATGCGGAATGGTATGGGGTCACCTTGATTGATATCATTTTACCTACGTTCATCACCATTTTCGGTGTGAGTATGGCGATTGCGTATCAGCGCGGGGTGAAATGGGAGAAGATTTTAAAGCGGACCGTCCGATTGATTGTGTACGGCATCATTTTTACGATTATTGTGGAATGGACGTTGGATTTCCCGACTATTCGCCTGACCGGTGTATTACAGATGTTTGCCCTTCTGGGAATTGTTACGGTGGCGATCACCAAGTTTGTACAATCTCCTATGAAGTTGATGATGATTGCCTTGTTGGTGTCGTCGGTGTATGGGGGGCTCATCCTATACACAGGTCAATCGTGTGAAGGAGGGTTGCCTCAGCCGGAATGCAATCCTTCACATGTGGTTGATAGTGCAGTGTTTGGGGAGAGTCATTTATATCATCATGGCGAGCGGGGGTATGACCCTGAAGGTTTGGTCACCAGTTTGTCCGCCTTATCAAATGTTCTTTTCGGATATGCATTCGGACGATTAATAGTGACCCGTAAAGAGACAGGGGCGTGGCGGGAACTATTGGGGATAGGCGCTCTATTGTTCGCCCTGTCCCTCGCGTGGGATCAGTTCCTTCCCTATAATAAGCGATTATGGACGCCTGCGTTTGCCTTATTGGCAGCTGGATTTGCCGCTGGTATGCTATCGATTTTGTATCTAGTATTCGATAAACGAAAAGTAGACGCCAAAGAGACGGCGCTGAAGCCCGTTGTTTGGTTCCTCGAAGCCTATGGACGCAATAGCTTCTTGATCTATTTCGGTAAATTCATGCTCGGTTCCGTACTGATCCATCTTTCGATCACGCATGATGGCATTGAGAAATCGTGGTCCAGAGTGATAAATGAATGGGTGGCAACGTTTGCCCCACATCCGCAACTGGCATATGGATTACTTAACCTGCTCTTCTGGACGGTCGTAGCCTTTGTCTGTCATAAGAAGAAATGGTATTTGAAAGTATAGAAGAAAGAAGGTCCGTCCCGCAGGTTGAGGGACGGACCTTCAACTATTTCTGATTTAGTGTTTTTTCAAATAGGAGACTTGCATAGGTTCTTGTGTATTTCAAGATGGTTTCTCCTACTTCTTCAGCTGGAAAATCAAATAAAGGCTGGAACAGCTCTTTATTACTCTCTGTACCGAATGCGTCGACGAAACGGTACGTTAATCGAAGTTCGGTGAAGGTCGTCGTAAAGTAAATTTCCAACTGGGTGACGATATCATTAACTGATTCTTCACTCTCAATCCGCTCCTGATAAAGGGGGATTAGTCCCTCCATGTCATTTTCAATGCGTACATGTGCGCGATTCATAAGCTTCGAAACACCAGCGAGGTTAGGATATTTTACATTTAACAGAAGAGGCTGCAGAATTCCATGAAGAGCTTTTGTTGATTCAACATGAAAAACAATGGCCTTCACCAAATTCTTTGTGTATTCTTCCTCTGTTGAAGAGCTTTTCATCGTTTGGAGTAAATGATTATTTATTTCTTCGCGGAGCTTGTCCTTATCAAGGTGTATGACCAGTTTTTTATAGATGGTTGCAACTGATTGTGTGAGAGACTCCATGGGTAGTATGCCTTCTTTCTTATGTATGGTTTTGAGATATGCTACTATTTTACCATTAATATACAGAAAATTCTATATATTATTCAAAATAAAAAACGCGCTCCTCTAAAGAGCGCGTTCAGTATTATTCGTTACCTTCAATGATGGACCAGATGTCTTCCTCTACCTTAGGCTGGATCGCTTTCGTTCCACCAAGGATCGTCACACCAAATGTGGAATCAATCATTAATTCCTTGATTTCAGGATGTAACTCATATGGAGTAGTCAGTAACAACGGCTCTCCCCAGTTGGCTGCAAGAACAGAACCTGTTAACGCATCGGCGAACTGAGTACCAGTCGCAACAAAGACGAAGTCAGTTGGAACGTCAAACTTGCGAATGATATTTGCATTCGTTTCATAGCGATTTATACCAGCAATCCTAGTCGGATCGTTTAGCTTCTTAGTAACTGTATTACTGATCACACCGGTCCCCCCGATGACAAAATTCTTCACATATGTTTTCGCCTGTGTCAACGTTGCAGCCGGGATGCTATCTTTATCAGATAAAAGAATAGGATATCCGTTTTGTGCTGCAATAGACGCAATGGATAGAGCATCAGGATAATTTTTTCCGCTTACGACTACAGCTACGTCATTGTTTGGCAGCTTTTTAGCGATCGCAACTGCCGTTTCGTAACGATCTTTGCCGCTGATACGTGTAACAGACACACCCAATGCCTTTAATTCCTTCACTACATTATCCGAAATGACACCTGGCCCTCCAAGGATCGTCACCTTATTTACACCTAATTCATAAATGGCTTCCTCTACTGATGGGTGAAGAGAACCCTTCGTAGTTAATAGAATAGGAGCGTCTTTATGGTAAGCCAGCGGTGCACCGGCCAAAGCATCAGGGAAGTTGCTTCCTGTAGCTAAAATCATTTCATCTGTCCCGTATCCCCAGCCCTGTAAAGCAATTTCAAGAGCGGTTTCATATCGGTCTGCACCAAATAATCGGTCTACGTAAGGATCAATTGTGAATTGAGACGGAACCACTACATACTCTTCCCCAGTTGCTAAATTGTTTGTATCCTTTACAGACATATAATACGTGCCTGAAGTAACAGTGTAGTCGGCCATAAAACCTTCTGTCGCATCTGTACTCATTTCGTTTGGTTCAATTACATTCTTGTTCTCATCGTATAGAGTAATATCTAATAGAATCCCAGGGTTTTCATCCCATGATCCTCCGTATATAATCAATGGATCTTCATTGACGACTTGAATCTTATACATATCCACATCATCTTTAGTAAATGTTCCTTTTACGGCATCCTCAAGAAGAATTTCATTGGAATTAGTAAACGTATTATTCGGCTCTTCCTCAACGAAGAAACCATCACGATCGTACGCTAAAAGGTCCATCTTTTGTTGTACGGTTGTAGAAGGGCTTTCCGCTAAAACAGATGTGCTAAATAAACTAGATGCAAGTAAAGCTGAACCAACTGAAACAATAAACCACTTTTTCATCTTTCTTTCCCCCGATAGTCATGTTCTTTCTATTTTTAGAGAACTCTGTTCTTTCTGGAACAGAGTTGATGTCTTTGGCACTCCCATACCAAAAATTCATAACATCTAGAATAGTATAATAGGGTTTTGAACGCTTGACTAGATAGTTTCAAATAAATATTTTTCGCCTTTTTATGACATGAATGGAAGGGGTTTTAGAAAGGCTGAATAGGATAAAAATTAAGGGTGTTTTACATTTTAATGACCGAATAGAAACCGGATGTGATTTTTGCTATACTTACATCAGTGAAAAAAGTAAAGGATAACTCTCCATACTGAAAGGGGAACAACATAAATGAGCAAGATCCTTGTCACAGGCGGGGCCGGATTTATTGGCTCCCATATTGTAGAAGAATTGTTAAACCAAAACGAACAAGTGGTAGTGATAGATAATTATTCAATGGGTTCAATGGATAACCTTCCGAAAGACGTTAAGTTAACAGTTGTAGAAGGAGATATTTCTTCGAAAGAGACAATTGAAAAGCTATTTCAACAACATAAATTCAAGAAAGTCTTTCATTTAGGTGCGATTGCCAGTGTTGCGGCTTCAGTAGAAGATCCCCTTCATACACATCAAACCAATTTGGAAGCGACTTTATATTTATTGGAAGAAACACGCAAACAAGGCGGATTGGAGCGATTTATCTTTGCTTCTTCTGCAGCGGTTTACGGAGACGAGCCAACACTTCCTAAGAAAGAGACATCAACGATCAGACCATTGACGCCATATGCCATCGATAAATTTGCCTCAGAGCAATATGTGCTGGCATTTAGTCGATTATATGATATTCCAACAACAGCCGTTCGCTTCTTCAATGTCTTTGGAAATAGACAAAATCCATCGTCACCATACTCTGGTGTGGTATCGATCTTAACGGATAAATTTAAACAGTTAGTAAACAATGAAGAAACATCCTTCACTCTTTATGGTGATGGAAAACAAACGAGAGATTTCATCTATGTAAAAGATGTTGTTCAAGCAAACCTTCTCGTTTCAGAATCTTCAGAGGCAATCGGTAAGGTATTCAACGTTGGTACAGGGGAATCGACAAGCTTAAACGAATTGATTGGCATGTATGAAGAGATTACGAATACAAAGCTTTCAATCAAACAATTAGAAGAACGTTCAGGAGATATTAAAGAATCCTACTCTGATATATCTGAGCTTAAATCTTTAGGATTCGATCCAAAGTTCTCTATGAGAGAAGGACTTTTGGAGTATTGGAACAAAGAAAACGAATAACGAAAAGTGCCCGTTTCTGTTGTGGAAACGGGCATTTTTTGTGTCGTTTGCAGGAGGGATGTTACAAAAAAGGGGTAAATATGACGAATTTTGTTACATAACTGTAAAATTATTTTGAAAATTTTAATGATAAGATTGTTGTTGTAGATTTATAGAGAAGGGAAATTGAGAAATGTCTAATTATCGCAAACCTGTATCTATTACTTTCGTCACGGTAGTAAGCTTCATGTTTCTATTATTTTTCCAGAACCCTGCATCAGCTGCAGGTACACAGATAGATCGAGTAAGTGGTGTCGACCGGTATGAAACGGCAGTTAAAGTTTCCAGGCAAGGGTGGGGCAGTGGTGCAAAAACCGTCGTCATTGCAGTGGGAAATAATTTTCCGGATGCGTTAGCAGGTGCGCCGTTAGCCGATAAGTATAATGCTCCAATCCTACTAGTAACCAAAGATAGTGTTCCCTATAGTGTGAAAAAAGAGTTAGAACGATTAAAGCCAAATAAAGCATACATATTAGGTGGAAGTTCCGTTATTTCATCTTCTGTCGAAACTCAGCTTAAGAGTTTAGGTATTACCAGTACAAGAGTGGCAGGGGAAAACAGGTACGAAACAGCGGCGAAAATTGCTGCATTAGTAGGAGGATCACAAGCCATTGTCACATATGGCAGGGACTTCCCGGACAGTCTTGCCATTGCACCTGTTGCTGCCAGTAAGTCAATGCCGATTCTTTTAACAGAAAAAAACCATGTCCCTGAAGAGACAAAAAAAGCGTTAAGTAAATATAGTTCTTCTATTCTTGTAGGAGGTACAGGTGTGGTTAGTGACGGCGTTAAGAAGCAATTGCCAAGAGCCACCCGTATTTCCGGAAAAGATCGATATGATACGGCAACAAAAGTCGCCGAGAAATATTACTCAGCTTCAAATAGTACAGTCATTGCAACAGGCGAGAGCTATGCAGATGCGTTGACAGGATCTGTCCTTGCAGCCAAAAAAGGCTCACCGGTTATGCTGATTCAATCGAATAATGTCCCAACTTCCGTCAAATCGACAGTTGATAAATTGGGTATTAATCAGTTTACGATTATTGGTGGAACGTCCGTGATTTCTGAGAAAGCCCAAAGTCTATTTGGTTTTGATACAGATGGTTTAATCAAGACGGCGAAACAGTATATAGGAACACCTTATAAATGGGGTGGAACGACTCCAAGTGGTTTTGATTGCAGTGGTTATTTAAACTATGTATATGACAAATATGATATTGATCTGCCTAGAACGACATCAGACATCTGGAATTTTGGAAGCCGGTCAAGTTCTACTGAAGTTGGGGATATCGTCATGTTTGAAACGTACAAGCCAGGCCCTTCACATGGTGGAATCTATATAGGGAATAACCAGTTTATTCATGCTGGTGATCGTGGAGTAGAGGTAACTAGTATGAATAATGTATATTGGAAACCCCGTTATTTAGGCGCTGTAAAGGTTGTAAATTAATAGATTGATAGAGAAACTGATTGTCACATGGCAATCAGTTTTTTTCTATTTACCCGATTCAATAGTCCTTAAACCTTTTCTTATAAATAATTTAACGAACCAGAAAAGACAATAGTAAAAATATATTATTTTTTCTGAAAATAATGTCTCCTTTTGTTGACTAAAGAACTAACTGAGATTAAAATGGAAAATAGAGTTCGAATTTTTCCATAATTATATTATTTTGGAAGATACGGAGTATTTCGGACCACTACTATTAATCTATCAAGGGGGAAAAGGGATTGACGCTTAAGAAAAAGGTATTTTCGGTAATGGCAAGTGCTACTTTAGTAGCTTCCTCGTTCGCTGGGGTAACAGCCTTCAATCCTGATAAAGCAGAAGCTGCTTTACAGGAAACGAAAAAATTCAAGGTTTCGAATTTCTCAGAGGTTGTAGCACTGTCTATGAGTGATCAAGCTGTTCAAGAGCTTGTGATCGTAGGTAACGGTAAAGTAGATGCGACTGGTCAATTAGAGAAGCTTGGCGTTAAGGTGAAACAGAATTATAAGAACTATGTTTACTTAGCGGATGTACCTACACGCAAAGTGATGGAGGTTTTGGATCTTAAGAGTGTCCGCACAGTAGGCAAAAACACTGAAATCCAATTAGGGGAAGTGAATGACCCCGAGTTGGAAGTGAAGGACCAAAATAAAGTGGATGAGGATGCGGTTGTAAAACCTAATCAGGCAGAAACTCATGCTCCGACGGGAGTGGATGATTTCCACGATAAGTTTGATGGTAGTGGTACACGTATCGGAATCATTGACTCAGGACCCGATCCAGGTCATGAATCCTTTACAGAGGGTCTTGAAGAAGGAACGCGTAAATATGGGGATTCTAAAATTGTTGCAGTAAGAGACTATACCATTTCGAATCGTCAACTTGCTTATGGCATTGAAGAGCGCTATAAAAAATACTTAGGTGACGGTATCAATTACCTTTCTGAGGGAGACGTGCTATTCGATAAAGGACATGCTGAAGGTGACTCCATTTCAGTAGGGGAAACTACATATAATACAGCAGGACTTGACGCTTCCGATGATAAATTTCACTTCGGGAAAACGGCATTTGAAACAAATCCTTATCCACAAGGCAATTCCAACTGGACGAACCAGGATTTAAATGCAGATGGGAAAAATGGGAATTCAGATAACTTCTCTGTTTTATTGGTAGGGGACAAAGTCTATATCGATACAGATATGGATAATGACTTCACCGACGAAACGGCATATGCCAATAACGATACAGGTACATTCGATGTGAATGTAGAAGATGAAAATCTTGGAGCGAACTTCCGTGTCAATGATATGGAATTGAACTGGTTCGGTGCAGGTCTGAAGAAAATCAATCTGTTCACTGACTTCAACGGGCACGGTTCTCACGTTTCAGGTATCTCTGCAGCAAATGGCCCGGCAAAAGCAAATGCATTCGGAGCCGTTGCTGGTGAAGGGGTTGCCCCTGGAGCAGAGCTTGTCGGTATGCGTGTGTTCAAAGCAGCTGGCGGAGCACCTACATTCAGTATCCAAAAGGCTATGGTTGATGCTGCGCTTCCTGAATCCGAAGGCGGGTTTGACGTCGATGTTGCAAACTTAAGCTTAGGTTCTTCCCCGGATTTAAATGATGGTCTAGGATCCTATGGAGAATTAATGACGGTCTTAAGTGAAGATACAGATATCGTATTCGTTACATCTGCTGGTAATGCGGGTCCTGGTGCAGACACAGTTGGATCACCTGGTGACGTAGCGCCAATCATTTCTGTTGGTGCACATATCACGGCTGACATGTGGGCAAAAGAATACAATTCTTATCCATATGGTAAAAACGCAGACGGCACTCCGAAAGAAGGACAAGGATTATGGTACTTCTCTTCTGTAGGACCTAACGAAGCAGGGAATCAAAAGCCTGATATCGTTGGACCTGGATCTGCTTATGCTGCTCATCCGGTACAAAATGGACCGTACGTTGTGATGCAGGGGACAAGTATGTCTTCACCATATGTAGCTGGTGCTGTAGCGTTACTTAAATCTGCAGCTGAGAAAGATCGTATTCCATTTAATTATGAAATTGCCCGTGAAGCGTTGATTGAAACGGCTAATCATTTAGATGGATACAACCGGGCTCAAGAAGGTGGCGGATTGATTGATGTTCCGGCCGCTTATGAGTACCTGCGCAAAAACTTCATCACAGACATTAAAGATGTAGACGTAACCGTATATCATGGAGAGAAAGTGTCCGGCGGTCCGGGTCTATATGTAAGAAATAAAGAAATTCCTGAAACAGTTGATGTATTAGTAGAGAACAAGACTGATGAAGATAAGAGCCTGGATGTATCTCCAACGGGCGATTGGATTAAGCCATCTGCTTCGAAAGTAAATCTTAAAGCTGGAGAAAGCAAAGTGATTACCGTTGAGTACGATTCGTCGAAACTAGAGACAGGCGTAAATGCTGAAACGTTAGTATTTGATGATGCATCAACTCCTTACGTAGAAGCGAGATCAGCACAAACGATTATTACCGGACATGAATTCAACCAGGATAACCGTTTCCGTTTCCGTGAAGAAGGAGAGGTTCAATCTTCCCAAACGAAAGGATACACATTCGAAGTGAAGCCTGGCGTTAGTGAAGTTCGTTTCTCTTTAAATGCAATCAGTGAAAATGATGATTATAAAGGCCGGGTACGTGCGATCGTATTTAATCCTGACGGAGTGGAAGTAAGCGAATTCCAAGGGTATGCAGGTTACGGTGCCGGTGGATTAGGTGTTGAAGATCATGTATTCAAGTCTCCTAAACCAGGAGTATGGGAAGTACATGTATATGGAACTTCTGGGCCTGAAGCAGGTAAGGAAGTAAATAAATATCAATTAGAGGCTGTTGTTCAGGATGTCGTTGCTGAACCGGGTGAAATTGATTTAGGTAACGTTGCAGCTGAAACTGAAATGACCAAGTCTGTTACATTCTCAAACTACTTATCTGAAGCAAGAGATGTGAAGGTTGTTGGTGCACCGTTCAGTACGCCTAAGATTTCTTCTGAAAAGGTAGAAGTACCTGGTAACAATGAATTCTACTATCAAGATATCAAAGTGAAGAACAATGTATCATTAGAAGTTCAAACTTCTAATCCATCACATGCTACTGATGATGTAGATTTATATATCTTTGATTCTAAAGGAAATCAAGTAGCATATTCTGCGGGTGCTACATCTGACGAAAAAGTTTCCTTGACTTCATTACCGGATGATACGTACACAATTGCCATTGAAGGATACGCAACAATGGATCCAACCACGACTCTTGATCTATCAATCAATGAGTTCGGTGTACTGTCTCCTGGAGAAAAAGGTGAAGGTGAAGTAGATGTTAAAGCTTCACAACATCTTAAAGTAGGAAAATCATTAACGACGGATGTAAACATTACAACTCCATCCGAGTCAGTTAGCTCAATCGGAGCAGTATATTTACTTGATGCGAAAACAGATGAAGTATTATCACTTCTTCCAATCAAGGTAGACGGTGACATCATCACTGAGGTTTCCGGTCAAGACCGTGTCGGAACAGCGATCGAAGTTTCCAAAAAGCTTCATAAAGATGGCTTTGCCGATGACCATAAGTACAAAACTGTTATCCTTTCAACTGGATACAACTTCCCGGATTCATTATCTGCAGGTCCATTAGCATCCGCAATCGATGCTCCAATCTTACCTGTAGGCAGCAATGGGAAGCTTTCTAAGGAAGTTTTAGATGAAATCGAACGTCTTGGTGCTGAAAATGTATATATCCTTGGTGGAGAAGGTGTCGTTTCTGCCGATGTATTCGCACAATTAAACAGCATTTCGATCGATTCTTCTGATATCGAACGCTTAGAAACAGATGGAATGCTAAACCGTTACGGTACAAACCTTGCCATCGTTTCGAAGCTTCAAGAGCTTGGATTCAAAGGAAACGGTGTATTCGTTGCAACTGGTAAGAACTTTGCAGATGCACTAAGTGCTGCGGCAATTGCTGGTGCCAATGATATGCCAATCGTTTTAACAGATGGAAAAGATTTATCTGCTGAAGCGAAAGCCATTCTTGAAGACCAGAAAGTCTATGTGCTTGGTGGTAAGTCAGCTGTTCCTGAAAATGTAGTAGCTCAAGCTAAAAAAGTAGCTGTCGATGTTAAAGTACTTTCTGGTGTGAACCGTTATGGTACACTGGCAGCAATCCTTGGAGAGTTCGCGACTAACACAGATAAGTTATATGTTGCCAGCGGTAAGAACTTCCCGGATGCATTATCTGCTGCTCCACTTGTAACAGATAACGCAGGCTTACTATTACTGACAGATCCTAATGGATTACCGAAAGAAGTAGATGCTTTCTTAACGAAGTATCTGTACCAGAACAAAATCTCTTCTGTCACTGTACTTGGTGGTAAAGGTGCAGTTGGTGAAAGCGCAAGAGAAGACCTTCAAGAAAAAGTATCAAACTAATAGAATAAGGTTAATAGGGTCACCTGCTATTTATAGCGGGTGGCTTTTTTTGTGGAATATCAGGGGCTTTTAGCCTATCATTCTGAAAGTTCCTTGAATTCATGGACAGGTCTTCCATCATCTTATATACTTTTTACAGATGATGTAAATGACATTCAACTGAGAGAGGAGTGGCTTGATGAAAATGAGAGTAATCGCTTCTATAATCATATTATTAGGTTGTATCCTGCTTCCAAACGGAATTGCGCAAGCGGGTGATGAGAAGAAGGTTCAACTATTGGTGGTTCACAAGGATCAAAATGGTGAAGTATCTACACAGTCTTCAGACAAAGGTGAAGAGAAATTTGAGGTCGTGTCAGTACCTTCAAAAGACGTTCCTGATACTCTATCTAAACTAAATAATGATGAAAACATAGAATATGCAGAGGTCGATCAGCTCGTTTACACACAGGCTGCTCCACCCAATGATCCATATTTTAATAATCAATCCCGGGACTTTGAGGTAATGAAGGTATTGGAAGCGTGGGAAAACTACAATCCCATTGAAGAAGTTACCGTTGCGATAGTCGATTCAGGTATTGATCTGAAACATCCCGAGCTTCGCAGTAGATTAATAGAAGGAAAGAACTTCATTAATGAAGGGGAGCCTCCCGTCGATAGGTCAGGACATGGCACCCATGTAGCAGGTCTGGTAGGAGCTGTGACCAATAACAAAATGGGTATTGCTTCTGCGGCTGAAAAGGTAAAACTCATGCCCGTCAAAGTGTTTGAAGGTAAGACCACCTATATGTCCACGGTTATTCAAGGCATTCGTTATGCAGCAGACAACGGAGCGGATATCATCAATTTGAGTCTTGGCAGCTATAGCAATATGAAAGCGCTGGAGGATGCTATTGATTACGCTGTGGACAAAGGAGCTCTGGTAGTAGGTGCGGCAGGAAACGATGACGAGCACGCTGTTCTTTACCCGGCAACCTACTCGAATGTTCTGGCTATAGGCAGTGTGGACTCTACTACATTAACAAAATCAACGTTCTCAAACTATGGGAAGGCAGTAGATGTATCTGCCCCGGGAACGAACATTTTCAGTACATGGATGGGTGGCTATGAAAAGTTGGATGGTACCAGTATGTCAACAGCCATTGCAAGTTCGGTTTCGTCCATGGTCAAACAGCAGTACCCCTTTTTAAAAGGATTGCAGGTGAAAGATGTTCTTGAAAACTCAACCACCCCATTACCAGAAGTCGATTTGCTGGGGACAGGGTTGATCAATGCTGAAGAAGCGTTAAGCTATGTCCAAACGAAAAATCGTCTCTACGGACTGACTTCTGTGGAAACGGCTGTAGAAATATCTCGAAATGGCTGGCCCTCACTAGAGGAACAAGAGTTGACGATCGGTCACAACAAATTGAATGGATCGTTTGTTATCTTAGCTAGCGGTGATTCATTCCCGGATAGTTTAGCTGCTTCTCCACTGGGATCGCATTTAGACAGCCCGATTCTATTAGTAAAGAACAATCGATTGAGTGAATCCCTTAAGGAAGAACTGAAGAGATTGAATCCTTCTCATGTCTTAATGATCGGAGGAGAAAATGCAATCTCTCATGAAGTAGAAAATGAGATTAAGAATCTATCAATCGAGACCAATCGAATATATGGCATGGACCGTTATGAAACGGCCGTAGCGATCAATAACGTGATTCCCTACACAACCAACAAGGCCTTTGTCGTTTCTGGTCAAAACTATCCTGATGCTCTCTCGATTGCTTCCTACAGTGGCAGTATGCAATATCCTGTACTCTTTGTTCAAAAAGAGAGTGTTCCACAATCGGTTCGTACCTATATGAAAGAGAATGAAATTTCCAAGACGTATGTCATCGGTGGTCAAGGTATTCTTTCTAATAAAGTAGTAGATAATCTGCCGGGACATTTCCGAATATATGGCTTGGATCGTTATGAAACCAATTATAAGGTTCATCAGACCTTTGCTTTGGAAGATTCAGATTCAGTTTATTTTGCCACAGGAGGGAAATTCCCCGATGCCCTTAGCATAAGCCCGCTGGCTGCAAGAAAAGACAGCCCGGTCGTTCTGGTTGATAGAAACGATAACCTGAACCTGAAGAAAACAATCAGTTTGTTAACCAAACGGAACAATTATCATATTCTGGGTGGACCAGGAGCTTTATCGGTTGAGAAAGCATGGGAAATCGATCAGTATATGATGAATAAGTAAGATAGAGAGATTGCCTCTCTATCTTTTTTTGGTATAGAAGGGTTAAAGTTTACTAGATACTATGTTAAGATGGAATAAAATAACATTTAAAAAGGGGAACGCAATGAATTCTAAAATGAAGAAACTTGTATCAGGGATAGCAGCTGTGGCACTTAGCGCGACACTGGCGAGTCCAATTACTTCGAAGGCAGCGGGATATGAAAATCCGTCTAAATATGAAATCAATAAACTGTTGACAGAAGCAGCGATGAAATATGATGTTCCCGCCGAGATTGTGAAGGCTGTAGCTGCTGAAGAGAGTGGTTGGAAGCAATTCACGGCAGATGGAGAACCGAATATTTCGGATGATGGCGGGATTGGAATTATGCAGGTGACCGATACAGCCGGCTATGATGTCGAGCGTTTAAAGAATGATATCGGATTCAATATTGAAGCAGGAATTAAGATTTTAAATGGAAAATGGGAGCTTGGTGAAAAGGGTCTATCAAACTGGAATCGTTCTACAAGCATCCCTACCATTGGAGATAATGAGCGTGACATCATCGAGAACTGGTATTTTGCCCTTTTAGCTTACAACGGACAGGCGCAAGAAAATAGTCCAATCAAAATGGCGACTGGTGAAAGAAACTTCGGAAGCTATCAAGAACGGGTATATGCGGAGCTTTCAAGTGGAAACCCAGGCATCTTCAAGAATGATAGAGTCGAACTTTCTTTTGCTAAAGAGGATTTCACCTACACAGGCGAGCCAAACTATTATTTATTATTCAACAAGAAAAAGTATGAAGTAGAGGGACTCGCCCATACGACTAAACATTCATATCAACCAGGGGATTTAGTGATTTCTGCGGATGGATCCCGTTTTAGAGAACGACCAACGTCTGAGTCCAAAGAGATTTCGCTTAAACTACCTAGCGGTGAAACGGAAGTTCTTGAGATTCTCCAAGGATTTACATACGATCAATCCAAGAATCCGAATCACTTCGTCTGGTACAACGTTGAACGTGAAGACAACAAACAAGAGGCATACGTTGCTTCAAGCGAGCTAAATAAAATCGGTGAGCGGCTATCTGGAACCGATCGAATCAAGACAGCCGTTGACATATCCCAGGCTGGCTGGAATCAAGCTGATACGGTCGTGCTGGCCCAGGGATATAACTTCCCCGATGCGCTAACGGGTGGTCCCCTTGCTTATAAGAAGGATGCACCACTTCTATTAACGGACAAAAATAAACTGACTGAATCAACGAAAAATGAAATCAAACGATTGAAAGCTTCTAACATCATCGTTTTAGGTGGAGAAGGGGCGGTCAGCAATGGAGTCAAGGATGCTCTTGAAGGAATGGGATTGAAAGTTGACCGAATCGGTGGTATCGATCGCTACGAAACAGCCCAGCTTATATCAGAGCAAGTGAATCCCAATCCTGTTAAAGCCATCATTGCGTCAGGCAAAAACTTCCCGGATGCTCTTTCTGTGGCACCGTATGCTTCTGTAAAAGGGTACCCGATCCTTTTAACAGCGAAGGATGCTATTTCTTCCTATACGAGTAAAGCCCTTACTGGAGTGGATAGTACGATCGTTGTCGGTGGAGCAGGTGTCATCAGTGATAGCGTTATGAAAAAGGTGAAAGCCGAGCAGAGAGTAAGCGGAGTGGACCGATATGAAACTTCTCTTGAAATTGCGAAGAAGCTGCCACTGGCTAACCCTGATGAGAAAGCTCTTCTCGCGAGCGGTAAAAACTATCCGGATGCGTTATCGGGATCTGTATTGGCTGCAAAGCAAAAGACACCACTACTTCTATCTAATCCGGAACACCTGCCAACAAGCGTCAATAACTTTATCGCAACCAAGAAATATAAAGAGTTCTTCCTGCTCGGAGGACCTAGTGCAATGAATGTAGAAGACGAGCTTGGAGATTTATACAAAAAGCTGTATTATTAATATAGTAGATATTAATATTAAGACTCTATCGATCATCGGTAGAGTCTTTTTTGATAGGATTATTAAACAGAGATTACATTTATGTAAGATTCTATTTTTTTAAACTATTTCATGATAAAATTATTTTTCGTATTGATCTTCGATTTGAAAGGTGAAAAACATATATGAAGACTCGCAATGACTATAGACAGCGGATGAGAAGAAGAAAGAGATTCTTTCGGATCTTTCTCGTTTTATCTTTTTTTGGAGCAAGTATTGTAACAGCTTATTTTCTGTATCAGTATCAGAGTGGAATTATGCATGCAGGTAAGCCGAAAGCAGCCACTGAAGAACTTCCTGAATTTAATGGTAAAAAAGATGAGCATGGAAAAATAAATATATTACTGCTCGGATCAGATACAAGGGGCGAAGAAAAATCCCGTACAGATACAATCATGATTGCTCAATACGATCCTGAAAAAGGCGAGGCCAGATTGGTTTCATTAATGAGAGATATGTATGTAGATGTTCCGGAATACGGAAAGTATAAATTGAATACTTCCTATTTCCTCGGGGGGCCTGAACTCCTTCGTCAAACATTAAAAGAGAACTTCGATATAGATGTACAATATTATGCGTTAATGGACTTTAAAGGATTTCAGAAGGTTGTAGATGCACTGGCGCCAGATGGAATTGAAATGAATGTAGAAAAAGAAATGTCCACTAATATTAATGTGACACTGGAACCTGGCTTGCAAAAATTGAACGGCAAGGAATTATTAGGCTATGCCCGTTTCCGCCATGACGCGGAAGGAGACTTCGGCCGTGTTAAGCGCCAGCAGGAAGTCATCAATGCCTTGAAAGACGAAATGCTGTCATTAAACGGAGTATCCAAAATCCCTAAACTGATGGGTACAGTCTCACCATATATCGAAACGAATATCGGCTCGATGGACCGTATCAGTCTTGCAAAAGAATTTGTCCTGAATCCGGTTGATAACATCGAAACAATGAGATTACCAATCGACAATTCGTTTGAAAATGCTCGATATGAAGGCGCCGGTGCCGTATTAGACGTAGACCTGGATGCGAATACGGAAGCGTTAAAAGACTTTCTGAATGGTGAAGAACCTAAGTCGTATGCAGAGTATGTTGAGGAAGAAGCGTTGAGTGACGATGCCGTGGTTGAGGATTCGACTGGTGTGGAGGATACTGGAAGCTACGAGGAATCGACTGAAATAGAAGATTCAAGTAGTTATGAGGAATAGAGATTATAGATTGAACCCATGGAGTGAAGTGATGCTCCGTGGGTTTTTTTGTACGTGTGGAAGGAGATGTCGACCTTAAATATGATTAGCATAATGCGGGTATTGGTAAGGAAAATTCGACACGGAGGATTAATTAATTGAAATTCGGATCAAATAATCATATTCCGGATTAAAAAAGCCAAAACCGGATTAATTATTGTAAATGGGGATTCATTCCATCCAAAACCGGATCAATGATCGCGCGAGGGGCATTTCAAGTCATGGATTCATCACTCCAATCGGCCTTCAAGCTAGTCGAAGACCACATTCCCTGCTAAAAAGGGACAATCTAAAGCAAAAATCCTTCCATAAGTGAAAGAATGACATCAAACACTTACCCATCTACAGAAGAACCCGAAGAGCCAAAGTTACGGTTTTTCAGCTACTGGTTATCTGCCTGTTGGCGTGGGAGGGAGCTTGAGGCGGATGGATATATTATGAACATACTTAAAGAAAATTCGACACGGAGGATTAATTAATTGAAATTCGGATCAAATAATCATATTCCGGATTAAAAAAGCCAAAACCGGATTAATTATCGTAAATGGGGATCAATTCCATCCAAAATCGGCTCAATTATCCCGCGACGACCATTCCCTCTCCCATATTCAAGCCCCGAATCGGCCAACAAGCCAATCAAACAGCACATCCCCAGCTCAAAAAAGAAAATTAGCAAAATAAACACTAATCCATACTCAAATACCAAACAAAAAATCCCCTCAATCACTGAGGAGATTTCTTCAATCTGCGCATAACAAGTTGGCGTATTCCATTAATATTCAGAGCGAATACTACAGCCGCATAGGCTGCAATCCCAACTGCAATTTGTAAGATAAATCCGAAGATGCCATCAATGGCAAGTGCCGGCCAAACTAGAAGCGCCATTACACCAGTTGCGATAAAGATCTTTCCGACTTCTTTAAACGGGAAGGTAAGCGGGAAAATCTTCTTTCCAATTAAGGCACTCAACAGAACCGATACTACGTAGGAAATGATGGTCGCGTATGCTGAGCCGAATATTCCGTACTCTGGTATGAAGAGTAAGTTCAGGACTACATTCAATACAGCTGCGGCCAGCACTGGCCAGATCTGAAGCTTCGTATTTTTCCCGAGCTGGAAGGCAAGATCAAAATAGTACATTTTAAAACCTTGGATAAAGATCGCAAAGGCAATCAGTGAAAAGATCGTTGCTGCTTTCCCTTGATAGGATTCCCCCAGGAAGATCCCGGTAAAAGAGTCGCTCAACAGAATCATTCCTGTGGTCGCCGGGACCGATACTAGTAATAACAGGGACGTATTTTCATTTAATTGTTTCTGACATTCTTTGATCCCGCCTGTTTCAAGCGCTTTGACCACAAGTGGGTAAGCGGCCAGGTTGATGATCATCATCAGTAAGAACAGGATTTGTTTGGCCAGGTCGTATGAAACGGCATAGATACCGACAGATGCCTTGTCCATTAACCAGCCAATCAAGTACCGGTCTGTATTCAGGATGATTGCTTCCATTGAAAGGGCAGCAATGAATGGAATGGAATATTTCACGACTTCTTTAATCATGTCACGATCGATCAACTTAATGTTGATCAAGTGCAGATACTTTGGAATAAAGAAGACGATCGATAAGAAGATTCCAATGATCAGTCCAAGAATAATTCCTTCTGCTCCAAATCCAAAGAACTTAATCAGCACCACAGCAATAATAAGGGATAGTACCACTTTTAATGCTGTCACTACTCCAAATAATTTAGATGAAAGCTCCGAGCGCAAGTATTCAGTGAACAAATCGAACAGACTTTGCATCATGAGCAGTCCAATTCCTAAGAACCAAAGCATCGCCATCGAGTGCAATGGAGTATAGGCAATGAAAGCTCCTGTACCCAAGAATACTGTCAAGATCGTCATGGATATAAAAGTTGCCGTGATCGAGCTGATGAACATGGCTTTCTGATTGCCTTCGTATTTAGGGTTGTATCGAAGCAGCCCTAACCGTAACCAATGAAAGAACGTTGTATTAACAAAGGTCACCGCTGCAATGACAAGGGAGTATTCTCCATACTCGCCAGGTGAAATGAGGCGTGTATACAAGGCAATCGCGACAAAGTTGATAATCCCTGGCACACCTTTAGATAGAAAATAGATAAACGTATGTTTAAACATGGAAATACCTCTCTGTTGATCCGTTTTATTAACAAAATTTATATAGTTTTTACAAATAAATTCAATTTAATCGCTTTTTATATTATGATAAGAAGTATCAAATCAATTAGTATATTATATCACAATCGATATTGTTGAATATATTTCTTTTGTCAGACTGTTTTAACAAGCACATTAAGAGCTTAGGTCTTCCTTCTAATAACAGCTTTTTTAGATCAATGCAGCAAGTCAGTAGTAAAAAAGAGAGTGTGGTACCCGAGTTATGAAAGTTTTATTATTAGCACCAGCGAATAATGTACATACCAAGAAATGGCTTGATTACTATAATTCGATTGGTATCGAGGTCATGAATATTAGCTTAGAGAACCACAAAGACTCTACTGAACACATCCCTTGGGGGAATGTAAGCAGAGTCTATTTAAATCTGAAATTGAATCACAAGATTTCATATTTATTTACGGTTTCCAGGTTGAAGAAAATCATTCGAAACTATAAGCCTGATTTAATCCATTCCCATTATGCCTCGAGCTACGGATTAATAGGAGCGTTAACCGGATTCAGTCCATACATCCTATCGGTATGGGGATCGGACATCTATGATTTCCCTAAACGGAATGTGATGAATCGCATAATCCTTCAGTACGCCTTGAGAAAAGCGGACTACATTTGTTCAACAAGTCCTGCATTAGAACAGGAAACAAAGAAATATATAGATGCAAACAAGCCATTGGCCATTACCCCCTTTGGTGTGGATACTACACAATTCAAACCAAACCCCGCGAAAAAGATCGAAGGTCAATTTAGAATCGGAATTGCTAAAGGGATGGAGCCAAAGTATGGAATAGAATATTTGCTGAAAGGTTTTAAGCTTTTTCTTAACATACTGGGCTCGGAGCGCCAGTATGTTCGCTTGCAATTGGCTGGGGACGGACCTTATCTTGCGAAATATATGAAACTGACAGAAGACCTTGGCATTAGTGAGAATGTAGAGTTTTTAGGAAGAATCGCTCATGAGGATGTTCCTGATTTCATCTCGTCTCTTCATATATTTGTCATTTCTTCCTTGATTGAAAGCTTCGGAGTTTCAGCTGTTGAGGCCCAGGCTTGTGGCGTACCGGTTGTGGCAACCAATGTCGGAGGTCTGCCGGAAGTCGTGCTGGACGGGGAAACAGGCTATTTGATTCCATCTAAGGATCCGGCAGCGCTAGCCGAAAAACTGCTATATCTCTATAAGGATTCCTCAGAACGAGAGAAGTTAGGGAGAAACGGCAGGGAGCACGTTATCAACCATTACGATTGGGAAGAGAATTCTAAGAGAATGATAGATCTTTATAATGAAATAGTAAAGTAGAGAGTTAAACATCTCTATTTACGTAATTTATGTTTTTTCGAACTCATAAATATCTAAGGCACTCAAAATCCTAATAAAGGAAAAATGAGTGCCTTTTTTACGTTTATGTAGAATTTTACGAAAACATGTCAAAAGTATGTCAACTATTGCCGATATTAATGGTAGAATAAAGGAAAATTTTAATATAATGGAGGAGAATGCATAATAATGAAGAAAAAGATTGCGATGCTTGTTGTTACAATGACTATGTTTCTTGTCATACCGATTCTGGCATCAGCTGAGAAGAATGTAGTCATTGACCCAGGTCACGGAGGTTGGGATTCAGGAACAGCAGGATTTTCTGGGAATTCAACTGGTTTTTATGAAAAGCATGCCAATCTGGCAATCTCTAAAATGGTAAGGGATAAGCTAAATGCAGCAGGATTCAACGTTTTTATGACTCATGATAATCTAGATACGTATTTGAGTCTTCAAGATCGTACGGATATAGCGAATTCATTCGCAAAAGGAAAGAATGATCAAACGGTGTTTGTTTCAGTCCATCACAACGCGGCACCAACAAACCCCTACGTACGTGGTTTTGAGTCCTATCATTATGATCATAAATATGCCTGGGAAGCGGAATATCCGCCCGACCCGATTCAAGTGGCGTACGGCAGTGAATCCAAGAGATTAGCAGAAACGATTCACCCGAGTGTCCTGAATTCGACTGGCTTAAATGACAAGGGAATGAGGAATAATCAGGCCTTTTACGTGATTCGTAACACGCAAATGCCTTCGCTTTTACTGGAAATGGGGTACATGTCGAATCCTCAAGAAGAAGCGCTCATTAAGACATGGTCTTTTCAGAATAGTGCAGCTGAAGGGATTAAAAATGGAATCGTTTCTTATTTCAAAGTATATGAAGTATACAGCGCAGAGAACAAACGACTTAAAGTCTATGAAACGAAAGAGGAAGCCATTCAATATTCCAAGTCTCAATCTAATACATATGTATTTGATAAATACCAGCAGAAAAAAGTGTACGAGAATTTGAATGAATACAGTGTCTATCAAAAAGGGAATGAAAAGCTTAAAACCTACCCGATTAAAGAAGACGCTATTCAATATGCAGAAAGTCTGGCGAATACTAGAGTAGTAGATGAACACACTGAAAAGATTCTTTGGTCAAATTATTTAACCAAAAAATACAGTGTTCAAACAGAAGCTGGTAAAAGTTTATGGTCTTATTACGATGTCAAAAGTGCAATCGATTACGCTAAATGGAAGGCAACACCATTAAAAGTGGTTGATATTGATTCTAAAGGAGTCATTTGGTCGAGTATCGATGGGGTTAAAATCAATCGTTTCATTAATGATACAAACTTAATTGGCCTTGATCGAATGGAAACGGCGATTAAGGTTTCCAAAGACCTTTATCCTAACGGTTTCTCCAGCTCCAAAACACAAAAAGCGGTGGTATTAGCAACCGCATATGACTTCGCAGACGCACTTTCAGTAGGGCCTCTGGCAGCTCAATTGGATAACGCTCCTATTCTATTAACCGCTAAGGACCAGCTTCCTTTACAAGTAGAAAAAGAACTTGCGAGATTGAACGCGAAAGAAGTATACATGATTGGTGGTAAAGGAGCCGTTTCGAATGCGGTTCAAGATCGATTAGCGAAGCTTGGACTGACGGTTACAAGAGTCGGTGGAGCTGATCGCTATGATACGAATCTTCTAATTAACAAAAAGCTGACGAATGTAAAAGGTGTATTCGTGGCATCAGGCAAAAATTACGCGGACGCCCTTGGAGCTGCACCGATTGCTTCAGCCAATCAATGGGCGATTGTGCTAACAGGTAAAGATAGCATCAATTCTACCGCTCTATCGTATTTAAAAGGAAAGCAAGTGAAGGTACTGGGTGGGGGAAGTGCTATTTCTTCAACGGTTGAACAATCGATTAGACGCTATTCAACCAATGTTGAAAGACTCTCCGGAGTGGACCGTTATAAAACACTTGCAAAAGTGCTGACGAAATTTAAATCAGTGATGGGATCAGACAAATTCATCGTTTCGACGGGAACGAATTACCCTGATGCTTTAACCGCATCTGCGCTATCTGTTAAAACCAAGTCACCAATCGTATTAGTAGGCGGCACATTAGATGGTCATTTAGAGGATTTCATCCTTGAGTATCAGCCGGCTGGTGGCGTAAAAGAAGTCATTAAAGTAGGCGGAAAAGTCGATGACGCCATCATTGCAAAAATGAAGAATGTCTTGTATTAAGGAGGACAACCCGTGTTAAACAGTCGTAAAAATTTCTTTCTAGTCACTCTGCTCATCTTGTCTATGACTGTCTTTACAGCATGTAATGCTTCCTCGCCAAGTGAGAAAACAACGAAGGAAGAACCTGATTCAACGAAAGTCGAAAGCGAAACGTCGAATGAAGATACCTCTCTAGATGAAGAGTCGGATAACTCCACTGTTCAGGAAGAAGTGGATGAAGAGGAAACTCAGGAGCCGACCGAAGACTCATCTTCTGAAGAAGAAGTAGGATCTGAAGAAGACAATGAAACATCAGGAAAAGAAGAAGTGAACCTGTTACTCCAACAGCTGAAGCCAGAAAAAAACATGGTCAAAACTTTTGAAAACAAGGATTTCAGCTTGACGGAGACGGTAGTCGATCACAATGAAACGCATGTTCAGCGCGTATTCAAAGTAGGAGAGATGGTCACTCTTCAAATTCTTAAATGGGATCAGGATGCCATTCAAGTTGTGTATGAAGAAAGTAACCCCAAAAACGTGAAAGACAGCATTTTGGAAAACTTTACTCCGGATGAAGAAGCGCAGCCGCTGGCCGATATCAAGCGTAAAGGAAAAGGCAACACCACTCGATGGGAAATCATCAGTGAAGACGAAACGGTCAAAGTTCCTTACGACACGTACGAAAATGTCGTCGCGGTTCGAAATACGGTGAAAAACGGAAACGTGAAAACAATCAATACCATGTATTATGCTCCCGGAATCGGCATGATCAAAGAAGTATATGAAGAAACCGGTGACAAAGGGTACAAAATTGAATCAGTCTTGAAAAAAGTAGAAGCCCTATAAATTTCTGAAGGTGTTCCGGTTTGGAACGCCTTCCTCAAAACATATCGCAAGGAGGAATACCATTGAAGAAAGTACTATCCATGCTATTGCTTTCCACAGTGATCACGGTACTTATCGCAGCACCCCTTGGGACAAGTGCAGCGGGGCAGCCGATTTCGGTTAAACTGCAGAACTATATCGGAAGCAAGACTGCGCTTCCATTTACAACGAATGGTGATTACCAGGTAAAGGGTACGTCGATTTTTATTCAACCAGGGGTAGCTTACACCATGAAGGTTGAATCTGGGAAACTATCTCTTTATAAAGGTTCCACACTCGTGAAAAAGTTCGATGGGAACGTTTCGATCATCCCGACGATTACAGAAGCGATGGATCGTTCCATGACGATTAAAGGGAATTACGACAAGCAATACTTAGGAGAAGTTGAGTTCACAGTTGAATCCAGTAAATATGTGAGACCCGTCAATCATATTAGTCTAGAAGATTACTTAAAAGGCGTGGTTCCTGCTGAAATGCCTGCTTCCTGGGGCGGTAACGGCGGACTGGATGCCTTGAAGGCTCAAGCTGTCGCGGCCAGAACGTTTGTATTGAAAAAAGGGAACTGGACGATTTATGATGGCCAAAGTGATCAAGTCTATAAAGGGTATGATTGGAATCCTCATACTACTCAAGCGGTTAATGAAACCCAAGGTGAAGTTCTGAAAAAAGGCGATAACTATGCTGAAGCTTTTTATTCTTCATCTAATGGGGGAAGAGTATTCTCGAATCAAAATGTTTGGGGATCACCTTTAGTTCCTTACCTGGAGACGAAGCCGGACATCTATGATGCGAAAATCTCACCACATGGAAATTGGGCAGTCCCTCTTTCTAAATCTCAATTCGACGATAGTCAATTAGACCTTAAGAAACCGGGAGCCTGGTGGTCGGATGTGAAGGAAAAAGATCAAACGATCATTTCGAACATGAAATCATGGTTGAAAAATAAAAATCATATTGATGATAAGAGTGAAATTAAAATTGTAGATATTAAGGGTGTCTCTTTTGATATTCCGGATTCTTCTTTCACTTCAACAGATGTGTTAAAAGGAACAGTATCGTTCACTTACTTTGAGAAAAAAGATAGTGGATTTGTGAAGAATGAAGATGAAACAATCAAACTGCAAACCCAAACGATTAACGACCGTTCTTATAACATTCGTTTTATGCTGGGGACATCTATCATGAAGAGTCCTTATGTGAAGAGCCTTGCCGAGACGGATGAGCTATATACGATTAACGGCGGCGGTTTCGGTCACGGAATCGGGATGAGCCAATACGGTGCTTACCAGATGTCGAAAGAAGGAAACAACTTCAGAACCATCCTTGGCTACTACTATCCAACAACAAGTGTGAATAGAGAACTGGACTTAAACGACTATTCTCATGAGCTTAAAGGTATTGATCGCTATGAAACAAGTGTTAGTGTATCGGAATATGGCTGGGAAAATAAATCGAAGGCTGTTGTCATCGGCCGCGGCGATTTATCGATCGATGCTTTAACAGGAAGTGTACTGGCGAAGAAATTGGATTCACCGTTATTATTAACAACATCCAAGTCACTTCCAGATACAGTCCTTAATGAAATTAAACGACTTCAGCCTGAAAAAGTCTACTTACTTGGTGGTACGAATGCTATCAGTGGCAATGTAGAGAATCAGCTTAAAGGATTATCTTTCATTTCTGATTCCGATATTACTCGCATCAGCGGGAAAGAGCGTTATGAGACAGCAGTGAAAGTGGCAGATGAAATTAACAATAATGATGAAGTTTTTGTTGTGACAAAAGACGAGAAATCTCCAGATGCCTTGTCAATTGCTTCATATGCAAGCATGATGCAAATTCCGATTCTTTATACGACAAAAGATTCCCTGCATGAGAGTGTTGAAGCTTACATGAAAGAGAATACGATTAATAAAGTAACAATCATTGGTGGTCAGACTGCTATTTCTCCTGAAGTAGAACGCCAATTAACAAACCTTGCTTCAAATGTATCAAGAGTATACGGATTGGACCGTTACGACACGAGCTTAACCATTGCAGAGAAATACCGTGATAAATTCGAAGAGAAGACACTATTCTTCGCGCGCGGAGACATCTTCATCGATGCCCTGCCTGCGTCTTCATTAGCAGCAGCGATGAAATCACCATTATTATTAACGCGTAAGGATGCCTTGCCGGATCATGTAGAAACATGGCTGGATGAGCGCACTGTCCTAGCCGATACCTACTTCTTAGGTGGTAAAGGTGCCATTTCAGAATCTGTTCGTCAAGATATCCAACAGGCTTTAGCGAATTAATCCGAATCATGAAACTGCCATTCTTTGGGATGGCAGTTTTTTTAATGGGAATTGAGTATAATAGATTTTTTCACTTTTGGAAGGGTTATTCTTTAAGATTGCCTTTTTTCAGCTAGGAAAGTGGTCTTAGACTAGCCTGAAGGCCGATTCGGGTGATGAATCTATGAGTTGAAATAGTCTTCGCGCGATAATTGATCCGGTTTTGAATGTAATGGATCCGAATTCCCGATAATTAGTATGGTTTTGGCGCTTATTAATCCAGAATTTGATTAATTGATCCGAATTTCAAATAATTGATTCTCCCTGTCGAATTTTCTACGCTTTAAGCCCATCCGACTCAAACTCCCACCCCCGCCCACAGGCAGATAACCAGTAGTTAAAAAAGCGTAACTTTGGCTTATATAGATCAATCTTCCAAAAATATGACTATAAATCATGTTTGTAACACATATTTAACATAACGGAATCATAGAGAATCTGCGTCATTTTCAGTATTGACAAGGGTGACAAAGCTTATGGGGGTAGGGAACAAATCATTTTCAAATGATCGTTTTTCATGTATAATTTTTTATTGTTGTTTGATTATCAAGACTTAACAGGGTGCGTCCCTTTTTTACATAGGAAATAAGGAATTCGTAAGAGACGATGGTCCTCATAGGAAAGGAGTTTGTAATGAAAAGACAGTTTGCCATTCTACTAATTTTGATTGCCTTATTCTTAAGCGGCTGCGGTGATCAGCCATTGAAATTCAGAAACCTTCTGGAAGCTGATCAATACATTCGCAATAATATTGAAAACACGGATTGGGATACCTTTAAATATATGCTGAGTCCTGATAACACAGTGACAGAAACGGACTTCAACTATCTTAAAGAGAAACTGACATCTCAAAGAAAAAGTTACTTTCATACCGAAGCTGTCAATAAGTTCTATCGATTTAATAAAGAAAATGAATTGGTTTATATGACTGAGTGGGAGAAGAAGGACGGAATTCTTTTACTGAAAGATATAGACTATATTCAATAAGGTTTTTCTCGCTAGTGCGAACACAGGCCTTCAATAAACTAAAAAGACAATGAGGAGTTTAGTATGAATTTTTCCACACTCATGAACAAGTATGAGCCAAGGCTGAAACAGATCATCTTGATTTTAGTGGCCGGATATTTGTTCTTCGCCCAGTTCTCTACTCAAGCCAAATACATCAAGCTTCTCCCCGTACCCGTTCCTGCGGTGCTGACACTGGGGGTTGGCTCATTATTATTCCTGTATTACTTACTCAATCGAAAACGTTTAACGCAAACCTCAAAGTTTGATAAATACTTAAAACGCTTCCTGATTCTATTCCTTATCTCATTGGCACTGGCTATTCTTTCTGCCTTTTATACAGCGACAGTAGTGAATAGTATAGAGTATATGAGCTACTTGAAAAGCTCGATGATTACACGACTTGCCTATTATCTCTGCTTTTTCATGTTTGTGTACTTCGGCTACCGTTTGCTTGTCAATGAGCCAAAGGATAACGAAAGTATCATCAAGGTCTACCCTTTGTCTATATTGTTATTAGTGGCTGTAGCCTTTTGGCAGCTTGCTTATTTCATGTTCAACATTCCATTCCTTAATTTAAATACCCGTTCCTTTGTTCATAGTGTAGAAGGAGTGACACTGTTCGATTTCCGGATCACGTCATTCACAAATGAACCAAGCTATATGGGACCGTTCTTAATCGATCTGATTATTTTGGCATTCCTGTTTGTGAAACGTAAATGGGTGTATGCAGTCGTTGTACTTATTCCGACTCTGTTCATATTGGCCTTTACATTTTCCGTGAGCGCCTATTTCAACCTGGTACTGGTGATAGGCTTCTTAATGGTCTATTTAATGTTCCATCCAAGATTCCCAAAGAAAATCCTATGGATGATTCCGTTAGTGGGAGTCATCGGGATCGTTGGCCTATATATAGTGAACCCGGATCTACTGGCAAAATTCTTCTCTCCCATTTGGGGAAGAAGAGATAACCTTTTTGATCCGACACAATCAAGCCGGATTTATATGTACGTCATGCCATTCCAGTGGCTGTTCGATCATTCCATCGTATCGGGACTATTTGGATACGGACCGGGAGCTTATGAGTTCTTGGCGGGGACCAAAATTGTCCCCCATACTCAGATGAGCCTGGCCATCTCGGCAAACAATATGTTTATTGATGTCCTATTCGAGCAAGGTGTCATCGGACTCCTTCTTTTATTAACAGGTTTAATTTCCATCGCCGTATTCCTATTGAAGAACGGCATGAAGAACATGTACTACTTCATAGCATTAGTAGAGTACTTTCACCTGATGGTTACATCCTTATACAGAGCGGATTATGTCACACCAAGATTCTGGGCAGTTCTATTAGTTATCGCCGTGCTAGTGAAAATCGGTGAAATGAAACACAAAGATAAGCAAAATGTAACGGAGTGATACAGTTGAGTTCATACAAAATCTTTCTTTCATATCTGATCTTTGTGGTTCTTTTGTTTGGCATTATTGTTGGCGTGAAAACAAAAGAGGTGCAAAAAAGTGAATATAAATCGGTCGGAAACGAATATTCACTCCTGAATTTTGGCTTAGGAGAAAGGTATCAAGAAGTATTCAAGGTTCTTGAAGATCCTGAATCCAAGGATGAAGTACTGGATGATTCAGAACAGAAGCTTCGTGTTCACTTCACAGGCGGCGAAGCAGACTACCTGATCACGTCCAATAAAAAGTTCAAGATTTCTAAGACGATTAATGTAGGAGATGACCTCCAAAAGGTTATTGACAATAACTTAGAGCTGGACATGTTTGAATATAAAGCAGATGAAAATGCTGCACAATCGTACGTGTATATGATTATTAAAAAACAAAGCATTGTATTCGAAGTAGAAGAGGGTAAGATTACAAAAGTATTATTGGCTCAAGAAGAAATTCCAATTGTCGAGTTAATAAGTGCTTTGAATGAAGAGCTGGCGACGGAAGACTTTCTGGAGTTAACAGACGAAGAGCTTCTCAAAAAGTCCGGTATGCTGAGCTTCCGAATCGATTACGAGAAGAACAACAGAAAGGTACTATCCGATGAATTCCTGCAATACCTGGACGCAGGCCTCTTACCAGAAACACCTCTTCCAATAGGGTATTCAGAAAAGAACCTGTTCGGTAAGTATGGTGATCCTGTTTACATCTTTGAAGGGAAAGGCGAGATTGAATACTTCTACTACTACAAAGAGTTCAACTCCTTTGTGGGATTAAACGAAGATAAGCGACTCGTGGAAATCAAGTTCCCAGTAAACATTCCGGCCGCGGAATTCGAAAAGATCCATGGTGATCTTGAAAATGAGCTCGATCTCGAACAAAATGAGTTGGAGTTAACGAAAGAAAATGACATGATTACAGAAGTCATTTTAAAAGAGAAGTGATTTCTTGAGGTGCACCCGGGCAAGTGGGGTGCACCTCTTTATTTCTGTATCCGGCAAATGATAAAGAAAATTCGACACAGATGATCAATTATTCGAAATCAGGATCAATAAATTAAATTCCGGATTAATAAAGCCAAAACAGGATTCATTATCGTAAATCAGGATCAATTCCATTCAAAACCGGATCAATTATCGTCCGAAGACCATATCCACTCATCGATCCATCACCCAAATCGGCCCGCAACCTACCCAAACAGCACAACCCCAGCTGAAAAAGGACAATCTAAAAGATATACCGATCCAGAATGAACGAAAATCGATCAATAGCATCCCAATTTATCCTAAAATCAAAGATACGCTTTTTCAAAGACCAAGGAACTGCCTGTTGATGAAGACGGGATCCATTTTGGAGGCATCTGCACCTCCAGAGATAAAGAAAATTCGACACAGATGCTCAATTATTCGAAATTAAGATCAATAAATTAAATTCCGGATTAATAAAGTTAAAACAGGATAAATTATCGTAAATCAGGATCAATTCCATTCAAAACCGGATCAATTATCGTCCGAAGACCATATCCACTCATCGATCCATCACCCGAATCGGCCCTTAAGCCAGTCTAAACCACATTCCCAGCCCAAAAAAGGACAATCTAAAAGAAAAATCAATCCAGAATGGAAGAAAATCGATCTATTACATACTCAAAAACGGCAGGCGCCAACAATCTGGCACCCGCCGCAAATCAAATCGAATCGAACAAACACTATTTCTTCTCATACCTGAAAATCTCTCTAATCGCTTTACCATAATACCCAAACGGCTCATCTAAATGACGATACTTCTTTAAAAAGAAAAGGGTCAATAGAACAACTGCAGTAGGGGTATTGTACATTCTCTTAAACAACGGCCCTTTTCCGATAAATGACTTTTCATATAAACGGGTTTGCATCTCAGGCTTCTCGTGATTTACGACAATCTTTGGATAATAGCTGATGGACTTATTATTTCTGGCTAAATCAAATAAGAAGACATTTTCTTCCCCAGAAGGATAGATCGCACCTAAGCCGAACTTCTCGTCAAATCGAATCAGGGAACGCTCGATATTCGCCGTTTGGATAAAGATCTCGATAGAAGACTTCTTCAACAGCTTACCGGTTGTAACCTGTTTCTGCTCTTCTTCGTCATATTCTTTATAGTAAACGCCTTGGATCGGATCATAGATTTGGAAGCATGCGACATCGGTCTCAAGATTCTCGTCGAAGTAATCCACCACAAGCTGAAACGAGTCGTCATTATACCAGCAGTCATCATCTGAAAACGTCAGAATGCTTCCATTGGCATGCTCAATACCTACGTTTCGGGCAAGTGACAACCCTTTGCGATCAATTTCAATATGATTGTATTTAAAGTTAACATCTTTTAAAACGGATGTAATATAATTGTGATTGTCTTGTGATACAATAATGACTTCGAAGTCTTTATATACTTGATTATTAAGACTTTCAAACAATCGTTTCAGTTCCTCTGGCTTCGTTCCAAGAGTTGGTACGATTACACTAATCATTTTCTTCATCCTCACATCTGAAATTACTCGCTATATTATAGCACATTAAACCTGTGAGATTAAGAAAACAAGAACATATGGTATAATACACATGAATTTTAGTAGATTTTGGCTCATTCGAGTGAAACCAAAGTTTCACTCGCCTTTCATAGGAAAGCTGAAAGGTAGACACTTGGTGAGAAAACGCAAGAGCAAAGAAATTTGGTCGGACGTTTTCTCATCACGAGGCGTAAAGGAGCCGAAATCTGCAGACACTACTAAAAAGACTTCGAACCAGAATAAGAAGAATTGATTTACACAAAACTAAGAGGTGAGTTCTTTGAGAGTAAAAAAAGCGATTATCCCGGCTGCAGGTTTAGGTACGAGATTCTTACCAGCAACAAAGGCACAGCCGAAAGAAATGTTACCAATTGTAGATAAACCTACAATCCAATATATTATCGAAGAAGCTGTAAATTCCGGGATAGAGGATATCCTGATTGTAACTGGCCGTGGAAAACGCGCCATCGAAGATCATTTTGACAAGTCTTTAGAGCTTGAAGAAATGCTGGCAATGAAAGAAAAATACGATGAGCTCGAGCAAATCAAACAAATCTCTCATCTGGCGGACATTCACTACATTCGTCAAAAAGAGCCAAAGGGACTCGGACATGCCATCTGGTGTGCCAGAAAATTCATCGGTAACGATCCTTTCGCAGTCCTTCTTGGAGACGACATCGTGGTTTCTGAGAAACCTTGTCTTAAACAATTGATCGATGAATTCGAAGAGAAAGAATCAAGCATCATCGGCGTACAGGAAGTTCCTGACGAGGACGTATCCAAATATGGTATTATCGACGTAGAAGACCCTACGAACGAAGGTCCTCTTTTCAAAGTCAAAGGACTGGTGGAAAAGCCGAAATTAGAAGATGCTCCTTCTAATATGGCTATCATGGGGCGCTACGTTCTCACACCGGATGTACTTGATATTTTAGGAAACTTGGAGCCTGGTCAAGGAAATGAAATTCAATTGACAGACGCTCTTCAAGAATTAAATACTAAGCAAAATGTTTACGGATATTCTTTTGATGGTAAAAGATATGATATTGGAAACAAATACGGCTTTGTTCAAGCAACAGTAGAGTTTGCTTTAATGAGAGATGACCTTAAAGGTCCATTAAAAGATTGGTTAAAAGACATCATTTCAGAATGAACAAGGAGAAATTAAGATGAATATTTGTGTAATTGGTACGGGTTATGTTGGACTTGTTTCTGGCGTGTGCTTCAGTGATGCCGGAAATAACGTGACTTGCCTGGATATAGACGCTCAAAAAGTAGAGAACCTGAAAAATGGGATCATTCCTATATACGAGCCGGGATTAACCGAATTAGTAGAAAAGAATATCAGCGAAGGTCGCTTATCCTTCACCACGGATTATGCTGGAGGAATGAAGGAGGCGGACCTTGTTATCATTGCGGTTGGAACTCCTCCAAAAGAGAATGGTGAAGCGAACCTGCAATATATCGAAGCGGCTGCCCGCTCGATTGCAGAGCACCTGCATGACTATAAAGTGATCGTGACAAAGAGTACGGTTCCAGTGGGAACAGGTGCCATGATAAAAAGTGTCATCAAAGATGTTGTCGGACATGAAGAATTCGATGTCGCATCAAACCCTGAATTCCTTCGTGAAGGATCGGCCATTTACGATACGGTGAATATGGAAAGAGCGGTCATTGGTGTGGAATCTGAGAAAGCGGAAGCGATTCTGAAGGAATTACATGCTCCTTTTACCAAAAATATCGTCGTGACAAATATTGAAACATCTGAAATGATCAAATATGCGTCCAATGCGTTCCTTGCAACGAAAATCAGCTTCATCAATGAAGTGGCAAACGTATGTGAGCTTGTTGGAGCAGACGTGACGAAGGTAGCAGAGGGAATGGGGTATGACCCGCGTATCGGCCCTCAATTCCTGAACGCAGGAATCGGTTACGGAGGTTCTTGTTTCCCTAAAGACACAAGTGCCCTTGTAAAGATTGCTGATCAAGTAGGCTACGATTTCAAAATCGTCAAAGAAGTTGAAGCGGTGAATGGTCTTCAGCGCTTTAAGGTTGTAGACAAGCTGGTAGAAGCCTTCGATGGTGACCTGACAAACAAGAAAATTGCTGTCCTGGGTCTTGCGTTTAAGCCGAATACAGATGACATGAGGGACGCACCTTCTGTTGATGTCATTCCTAAACTGCATGAACTTGGAGCCGAAATTCTTGCTTATGATCGCATTGCAGAGAAAAATGCGAAGGCGGTTATTCCAAACCTCCGTACAGGTCAAGATCTATATGAAGTGATCCAAAACTCAGATGCCATCCTGATTTTAACAGAGTGGGATGAAGTAAGAGAGCTTGATTTAGAAAAAGTAGCTACATTAGTAAACAGCAAAGTAATCGTTGATGGACGTAATATCTTTGATCCTGCTCACATGGAAGAGAACGGATACTACTACGCGTCAATCGGGAGAAAAACGATCAAAGCATAACATGATAGGTGGATCCTTCATCAGGGTCCACCTTCAATTGGTATATAAGGATAGATGAGAGGAAGTCATGATATGATACTAGAAATAATCTTTTGGCTGCTGATCCTTCTTTCGGTTTATATCTATGCCGGTTATCCGATCCTGCTGAAACTCATTTCAGGAGTTGTCAAAAAGAATCAAATCACGGATGCAGGTTATGAACCAAAGGTAACGCTCTTTATCGCAGCATACAACGAAGAGAAAGTCATCGCTGAAAAAGTACAAAACTCTGTGGATCTTGATTATCCACAAGACAAACTTGAGATCATCGTTGTGTCAGATGATTCATCCGACAGAACGAACGACATCGTCAATGAGTTCGTGGCGAAATATCCGAACGTGAAGTTGAATGTCGTAAAAGGAAGAAAAGGAAAGACTGCCGCACTGAACAAGTCCGTCCCTCTGGCAACGGGTGAAGTTCTTGTATTCTCCGATGCGAACTCTCTTTATAATAAGGATGCCGTTCATCATTTAGTGAAGCATTTTAAAGATGAAGAAATCGGTGGAGTTTGTGGTGAGCTTAGATTAACCAATCCAACAAACTCATCAATTGGAGAATCAGAGGGTGCTTACTGGAAGTATGAGAAGCTCTTGAAAATGCTCGAGACGGCAACAGGTACGACAATCGTTGCAAATGGTTCAATCTATGCCCTGCGTAAAGAATTATTCAAAGAAATGAATCCGAACGTTGGGGATGATATGCAAAACCCACTGATTATCATCAACCAGCAAAAGAGATTCGTCTATGAACCGAATGCGATTACGATGGAAGAGACCTCACCAAAATCATCAGAAGAATTTGGCCGGAAAGTTCGTATCGTAACCCGAAGCTTCACAGGAATCATGAGCTACAAGCATGTGTTGAATCCATTTAGGAATTTCGATTTCTTCTATAAATACATGTCTCATAAATTCTTAAGATGGCTTGTTCCTTACTATATGATTGCGATCTTTATCATTAATCTTTTCCTGCTGGATCAGCCATTATATCAAGTCATGTTCGGCTTACAATGGGTATTCTATATCCTCGCACTATTAGGCAAAGTGACGAGCAACAAAATAACGTATATCCCTTACTACTTCTGCCTGGTAAACTATGCAGCTTTCCTCGGTACACTGAGAGCGATCTCGGGTAAGAGACAGGCGACATGGACACCAACTAGTAGATAATGGAAATAAAACCCGGTTTGAGCCTACTCAAACCGGGTTTTTTCGCGTATTTATTTATCGTGTCCATCTCTAATAAAGTCGATTTCTACACTAAAATGTCAAATCCTGACTTTATAAGTAAAGGGAAAAGTGTTAAAATTTTATTACAATTATGTAAACGAGGTATTAAGATTATGAATCTAGTAAACAAGCTAAAACAGGCGTTGCTATCCATATGGCAAGACAAACTCCTGCTCATCTCTGCCATTGGTCTTTCCATTAAAGTAGTGCTATTTTATTTATTTTTAGGAAAAGGCCTATTTGAAGTGAAAAGCTTATTTGTGACACTTCCAGGTAGTATTTTGATGTTATTTTCTTTTGTGTTTCTGTTAAAAACGTGGTCTAGGAAGACGGCCATCATCGGGCTCAATATAATAGCTACCTTCCTGTTGCTGTCTCAGTTATGGTATATCCGCTATTTTGGAACACCTTTATCGTTCTTTGCCTTGCTGCAGACGTCAAATCTATCAGGATTAGGACCGAGCATCATGGAACTCATCAACGGGCTGGATGTCCTATTTGTAGTAGATATCATCATATTGCTCATTCTGACTAAAAAGAAATCATTTTCGATTCCTAAGGTGCAATGGAAAACCTTTATCATACTTTTTCTTGTAGGTTTCAGCATTCTTGCTGTGAAGCCATTGAAGAATCACTATGTCGATGGCACTCCATATGCTCAAATCTTTAAAATTTACGATCGCTATGATTACATATTGAAGTTTAATCCGCTTCAATACAGTGTGCTGGATATGTACCTGTTTTATCAAAACAACCGTTACATTGACTTGAACGAGGAAGAAGAAGCTCTAGTCAAAGATTGGTTTGGCAATAAAGAAGAATTTAGAGAAAAGAGACTATACTTAAATAATAAGTACGAAGGAGTCGGAGAAGGTAAAAACCTCATCATTCTGCAATTCGAATCCCTTGAAAATTGGGTGCTGAATAAAAAGGTGAATGGGAAAGAAGTCACACCCAACCTGAACAAACTGTTGAAGAACAGTATCTATGCTCAGAACTTCTATCCTCAAACGAAAGGCGGGAGAAGCTCTGATGCGGAGTTTGTCGTGAATACGTCCCTGCTTCCGGTAGCTGAGGGGAGTACATTTTTCCGATATCCGACGAATGATTACACAACGCTTCCCGGCCTATTGAAAGAGAAAGGGTATTCAACTTTTGCTTTTCATGGGGACGAAGGCACTTATTGGAATCGACGCGAGTCATATCCTCATTTGGATATCGATCATTATCATGCCATAGAAGATTATGAAGAAGGCGAAAAAATCGGAATGGGCTTAAGTGATGAAGAATTTTTCCATCAGTCCGTTGATTTCCTTAGTGAGCAGGAGCAGCCTTACTACGGCTACCTGATTACCCTGACCAGTCATACGCCGTTCGTGATGCCGGAACAATACAGGGGTCTTGAATTTGAAGAGCAATATAGCAACACCTCGGCCGCCCACTACCTTCAATCGATTCATTACACGGATATGGCAGTAGGGAAGCTGTTAGAGGATCTGGAAGCGAAAGATATGCTCGATGACACCATGATTGCCATTTTCGGTGATCACGCTGCTTTCGAGAACAGCTACAAGGATCAAATGATGAAAGAAAATCCTAAGGTTGAAGGAATTGATGAAGAGGGCAGGGTGCCGTTCATCCTCTACAATCCGGGAATGGAACCATTGGAATTAGACAAAGCTTATGGTCAAGTCGATATCTATCCTACTCTGGCTTATGTAATGGGCATTGAGGAAAAGAAATATGAAGATGTCGTAATGGGAAGAAATATGCTTACATCTGATGACAGTTTTGCCGTTATTCCACTTGAGAATATCATTCAATCCGATCGTGAATTGGCAGAAGAGAAGAAGGAATTCGAACTGAAAGCACAGCAAGTATCGGATCTTATCATCAGAAGTAATTACTTTGAGGAAAAAGAAAAAGAATAACCATCGCACTCCTATCTCATGAGGTAGGAGTGTTTTTTTGCTCTGCGATCTTCTTCAATTCGTTTGCTCTCATCTCGATGAATGTGTGCATGTACCTTTTTAAAAAGATTTTGTCTGTAAGCGTCCCTAGTAAGCCCAAAGGAGCTTTATAAGAGAATATGTCCTTCATTATTGTGCCATTTTCCTGTTCACGAAATTCATGGATATGAGTAAAGGATTTAAAAGCAACCTTTACCACATCACGTCTGTGAACGAATGGGGAGCGTCCATTTCGACAATTTGAGCCGTCAGCCGCTGTTTAACGCCAAATTGAACGGCTTCCCATGTGACGGTATCTCCAACCTCTAATAATCCGCATGTGCGCCTCCAATAGCCCTCTCTTTCGTTTTAGAGGTAGTTTGAGTATGAATATCCACAATGCCGGGCTAAATCAAAACAAACGGACACAGGAGCGTTTATATGCGTGATTTGACGAATGGTGGGCAAAATAGAGTCAACTCCTTTTCTTAAACGTTAGTTTCGGACGATCGGTTGTTTGAGATGGGGGGGGGCGGTCCTGATGTATCGAACACTTTTGCAAGAAAATTCGACACGAAGGATCAATTAATTGAAAAAAGGTTTAATTAATCAAATTCAGGATTAATCATTCCCAAGATGGTTTAATTATCCGAAATCAGGATTAATTGTAGTGAAAAAAGGATCAATTATCCCGTGAAGACTGTACTTATCCGAATATCATCCTTACATCCAGCAGTCATTCCCCACCCCGAAACCCTTTTCAGATAAAAAAAGTCAATCTTAAAAATAAATGTCTCAATTCAGTTCTAATCTTGACCTTAACCAACAAATCAAAAAGAAAACCTTGGATAATCATCCAAGGTTTTCTACTAATCTAGTATTTTCCACGCATAAACGAAAGCGTCTGCTTATCTCTCGCGTAACTTCTTCATCGTATTGATCAAAGGCTTATGTTGCCCGATCAATCCAACCACTTCTGCTGTTAACTGAATGATAATCACCAGAACAGCGGAGAATAAAATAGCTCCCCAAAGAGTTGATCGAGTGAAAAGAATCGCGCATAGTCCGAAAAATGCTCCAATCGCATAAATGATCAAGACCGTTTCTTTGTGAGAGAAGCCCATTGCCAGTAAGCGATGGTGTAAATGAGATTTATCAGGTGCTGAAATCTTTTGCTTATTCAGGATACGTCTGATAATCGCAAAAAACGTATCGAAAATCGGTATAGCCAGAATGATAATTGGAACAACTAAACTGAAGATCGTAACACTCTTGAACAATCCAAGGAGTGAGATAATAGAGATACAATAGCCAAGGAATAATGCTCCCGTATCACCCATGAAGATCTTCGCAGGATTGAAGTTAAAGAATAGAAATCCGATGGTCCCTCCGATTAAGATAACGGTAAGGGCAACGACCATATATTGACCATTCATAGCTGCAAGAGCCATAATGGAAGTCATGGCAATAACGGATACTCCGCCTGCCAGTCCATCCAGTCCATCGATCAGGTTGATGGCATTGGTGATTCCAACGATCCACAGAATGCCGAACACATAACTGAAATTCCCTAAATATATACGCTCTGCCACGAACGGCAAAGTAATGAAGTCAATTTTAAAGTCGGCAAACACGACGATACAAGCTGCCAGGATTTGTCCAACGAGCTTAGCTTTTGGTGATAGGGTAAAGCGATCATCAAGGATCCCTACGATCAGGATGATTCCTCCCCCAAGAATGACCGGCCAAAGTGGAGCAATTAGATCATTCAAATACAACAAGCCAGCTGATGCACCAATGACAATCGACAAGCCGCCCACACGAGGCATCAGCCCTTTATGAACCTTTCGATGGTCTGGTTTATCGACAAAGCCAAATCGCTTGGCGAATTTGATTACGAATGGAGTCACTGCTACAGAAACAACTAAAGAAATAGCAAAAGCAATTACAAAATCAATTAGAGAGTACATTCGTTCACCTCTTTTTCTTCTATGGGCACTCCAATTGTAAGAATACCACATATTTAATGATGTGCAACAATTTTTTTAAGGGAACAATTACTAAAATGCGTAGTGGGTATTATGTCAAAAAAAGCAGAGGCTTTCTTAGTTAGACGTCGTATTTTAGTGAAAAGTTTCAAAAAGTAACAAGTTAATTTACTACTACCCATTAACCAAGTGAATCTAAACGTTAGGATGTCCAATTAATTTCACCATTGTAGGCGAAAAAAGTATATTTCTCTATCCGTCTAAAGAGTCATTTTTCCGTGTTACTTCTATACGATTAGTATGAGTTTAATGATGGCTTTGTAAGAAAAAAATTTTTTCCAATGTAAATATATTTACGAGTTGGTATCAACAGGTGTTTCAAGGTATTCCACATCGCCTTCCATTATGTCAGCCTGTCCATTTGTCAGCTCCGTCATCCACTCGATGAACGCAGATTTATTGGCTTCCTCGACATAGACTTCAACCTCTACAGCTTCCAGATAATGAATGTCTTTCAGTTGATATTGGGAGGATCTCACTTCGTTTTCAACTTTTCCTAACCACGTATAATCAATCGTGGATTTCATGATACGCATCAAGCTTCTTTCCACAATACCGGCAGCATTCAACCCCTCGGAAGTTGCACGTCCATATGCACGGATAAGTCCGCCGGCGCCAAGCTTGATACCACCGAAATAACGGGTGACCACGACAACGGTATCTTTAAGATCCCTCTTCTTTAACACTTCCAGCATCGGCACTCCGGCAGTCCCACTAGGTTCACCATCGTCATTCGCTTTCTGGATCAGATTATGTTCACCAATCATATAAGCAGAACAGTTATGATTGGCATCCGAGTGCTTTTTCTTAATGGCTGCGATGAACTCATGTGCTGCCTCTTCTGATTCCACCCGATTTACATAAGTGATGAACCTGGAACGTTCTATATTGATTTCATGTTCTTGGTAACCCTTGACGGTATTATAGTGATGTAGCAATAAGGTTTCTCCTTTCCGTTTCCTTATGTATGAATAATGGCGAAATACGCGTTTAATCTCTGTTTGCATCCTATATCTACTATATATAAAAGTAGAACGGATTGCACATAAATAAATATCAATATCCGAATACATACGGAAAAAAACTGGTTCTCCATGAAATAATGGTAATACAATGTAATCAAACTTTAATCTCCGACAATATATGACATGGTATAATGGACGCTGATAGTAATACTTCAGTTGTTCCAAAGCTCTGAAAGGGAAGTCGAATGGTCTAGATAATTCCCATTCATTCTCTTATGTTCCTGGAGCGAATGATCCCTTGGTAGAGGTATTACATAGGAATATGCCTAGATGAATAAAGGAGTTTTGTCATTATACATGGAATTAATAATAGGTACGGATTTATAGGTGAGTGGTAGGTCTAAGGTTTCATTGAAAAGACTGAAGCACAAGCTGAAAATGCCGATTATTGCTATGTAAATATAGTTTTACATGAACTTTATTCTGGGTTGACTACTATTGTGGAACAAAAGAGGGGTGTACCGTGTCACTTAAAAAAATAGACACCAAGATGTTAGATAGCATCCTGAAAAAGATGGTCGATACGGTTGACGAAAGTAAGGATGAAATCTTCCAGATTGGCGAGCAATGTCGAACTGATTATGAAGATTTGATGAAAGAACTGTTGGAAGTGAAAGAAATGGTCTTGAAAGTGATTGATGAAGGAGATCACCTCCAACAGAAATCGAAGTTCGCCCGACTCAGACTTTCTGAAGTAAGCAAACATTTTCAAACCTATTCAGAAGATCAGGTAAGAGAAGCGTATGAGAAGGCTCATGACCTGCAAATGAAGCTATCCATGAATAGACAGCAAGAAAAGCAGCTGAGAGATCGCCGGGATGAATTGGAAAGGCGCTTACACACACTGGGGGACACGATTGAACGGGCAGAAAACCTTTGCTCACAAATATCCGTCGTTCTCACTTATTTAAATAGTGACTTAAGGCAAGTGAATGAGGCACTGGAGGATGCGAAGCAGCGTCAGGATTTCGGACTTCAAATCATCGAGGCACAAGAGGACGAGCGGAAACGCTTATCCCGTGAGATTCATGATGGTCCTGCTCAAATGATGGCCAACGTCTTAATGCGTTCGGATCTGATCGAACGCGTATACCGTGAAAAAGGGACAGACGATGCCATTAAAGAAATCCGCGACCTCAAACGGATGGTCCGCTCAGCCCTATACGAGGTTCGTCGCATCATTTACGACCTCAGACCAATGGCACTAGATGACCTGGGGTTAATTCCGACCCTCAAAAAATACTTGAGTACAATCGAAGAGTATAACCAGGAGACCTCGATTCAGTTTGTGAATATGGGGCTCGATATCAGACTTCCTTCCAAATTCGAAGTCGCTCTGTTCCGATTAGTACAAGAAAGTGTTCAAAACGCACTTAAGCACGCTGAAGCGACACATATTCATGTTAAAGTAGAAGTAAAGAAAGACCAAATAACAGTTGTTGTCAAAGACAACGGCAAAGGATTCGACAAAGATAAACAAAAAACAGGATCCTTTGGCATCATGGGGATGAAAGAACGTGTCGACCTTCTTGAAGGAGACATCACGATTGACTCAAAAGTAGGAACAGGAACGGTCATACTGATCCAAGTTCCACTTAATAAGTAAATTTTTCCAAGGTTTAGGGAGGCGAAAGACATGGCAACAAATATTGTTATCATTGATGATCATCAGCTTTTCAGAGAGGGAGTAAAACGAATCCTAGAATTCGAACCTTCTTTCAACGTAGTAGCAGAAGGCGATGACGGTTCAGAAGCCATGAACCTAGTTGAAACACACGAACCAGATGTTGTCCTGATGGATATCAATATGCCTGAAACAAACGGTGTAGAAGCAACACGTGAACTGATGGACAGATATCCGGATACGAAGGTAATCATCTTATCCATCCACGATGATGAAAACTATGTAAACCATGCGTTGAAAACAGGAGCACTCGGTTACCTATTAAAAGAAATGGATTCAGACGCCCTTGTGGACGCCGTGAAGATCGTCGCAGATGGAGGCTCTTACGTTCATCCGAAGGTAACTCATAACCTGGTAGCAGAATACAAGCGCCTGGCAAACGCCCAAAACTCAGGTGGATTCCAACAATCCGAAGTTCGCCGCCCGCTTCACCTATTAACGCGCCGCGAATGTGAAGTACTGCAAATGCTGGCTGACGGTAAGAGTAACCGCGGTATTGGAGAAGGACTATACATCAGCGAAAAAACTGTTAAAAACCATGTAAGTAATATATTACAAAAAATGAATGTGAACGACCGTACCCAGGCAGTTGTAACTGCGATCAAGAACGGTTGGGTGGAAGTACGATAATAGAGAATAGTGTATTGTTAATTTGTTGTTGAGAGAGCGGCCCTTTTTTGAGAAGGGCCGTTTTTTGGTTTGTTTGTTGGAGTTTTGGTGGGTTTCAGGCTTAAGATTGTCTGTTTTAGCTGGGAATGGAATCTTCGAAAGACCAGAAGGCCGGATAAGGGGGTGTAATTCCTGATCGAGGATACCTTCGCGGAGGAATTGATCCCATTTGGACTGTTTTCGATCCCGATATCGGATATTTAATCCTGTTTGGGATATATTAATCCTGTATTTTGATTAATTAATCCTCTATTTAAATAATTGATCCTCTTTGTCGAATTTTCTTGATGTATGTATGCGTTAGGACCATTGAGGACTGCTCTCCTCTCTGCATCATCAGGCAGATAATTGGTTGTCGAAACAGCGTATCTTTCGGTTTTGATTTTAGATGTTATGTCCATACTTTGTCTGATTTTTAATAGAAAATAACTTTAGATTGTCTTTTTCAGCTGGAGTAGGATTCTGAACATGGACTATGGGCCGGATATGGGGGTGGAATTCCTAATCGAGGATACCTTCGCGGAGGAATTGATCCCATTTGGTCTGTTTTCGATCCCGATATCGGATATTTAATCCTGTATTTTGATTAATTAATCCTCTTTTTAAATAATTGATCCTGCATGTCGAATTTTCATGATGTATGTATGCAATCCTATTGGGGACCGCTCTCTCAGCTTGTTTTTAAAAAAAGCGTATTATTTGATACAAAAAATCCACTCCCCATCAAGGAAGTGGATCCTCATCAATGCTTTCTCCGCGCAAAATCAACAAACCGGAACATATCCAACCGATGTCTCGACTCCGTATACTCAAACAGTGTGGCATCCTTCAAATGGACAAAATTTTTCACGACAACCACATGATCATATCTATCTAAATCAAGATATTCCCGGTCCTCATCGGTACACTCTTCCACAACAATTTCTTTTTTGGCAAAGTCGATTGGAAGTCCCAGTTCACCCTCCAGATATTCATAAATGGAGTTCTCGCATATTTCTTTCGTCAACAAAGGGACTTGTTCTTTCAGAAAATAGGATTTGTCCAATATAATTCTCTCCCCGCTGATTTGACGGGAGCGGACGACTTTCCAGACTTCAGCGTTTGGAGAAGTCTCGAGCTGTGAAGCAATCTGGTCATCAGCATGGATCAATCCAAAGTCATGAACGAATGTCTCTATATGATCCCGCCCCATGGAGGTCTGCAGCTCTTTAAAGCTCACAAGCCCTGAAATCGGAAAGCTCATACGCGACACATCAAGTACGAGGGACCCTTTCCCACGCAGCTTTTGAATGAATCCTTTTTGCGCCAATAATGTAAGCGCTTTACGAATAGTCTCACGTGAAGTGGCATACATCACCGAGAGCTCGTTTTCCGATGGGAGGATCGAACCCGCTGTATAGGTGCCATCCTGTATTTTTTCAGAGAGATCCTCGAAGATTTGTTTGTATTTATTGCTTTTCGTCATAATATCACCTGCTATTATTTTACCATAATTAATAGGAAGAAATGAGATTGAACTTGAGTGTTGTGAATATTTTCAATAGAATGGAGATAGCGCAAATTTTAGAAAAGGGTGAAGAGCATTGTCGAAACAGCATTGGAAGAAAATCATGTTGGGAATTGGCATGAGTACATTACTATTGGGTGCTTGTGGTGCAGACGAAGAGAAGAAGGAAGAAAACACAAACAGTACGGAAGAGGTAAAGCCAAGTGAAGACCCGGCAACAGACGAAGCGGCATCTCTGAATCAAATGACACAGATCGTTGAGGATGCCAGCGAGCTGAAAGAAGCAGAGGGTATCCCTGAAGAAGAGAAAACGGCGATTAACGAAGCCTTTAATCAATATATCAATGCATTTAACGAAGAAGACTTCGAATCATATATGAGTGTCATCTCGAAGACACCGGTGAATTTCGAATACGCGGATGAAGAGCGCTATGTGAAACAAATCTTTGACTCCGTCGACTCAAAGCGTACGGTTGAAAATGTGAAAATTATTAATTACGCGGCCGGTAAAAAAGCAGATGTGTATGCTGAAATTGAAGCGACGACGAAGGACCCGAATAGTGATAAAGAAGTGACTCGTTCCGGTAAGCAAGTAACCGTCTTCCATAAGAAAGAAGATGGATGGAAGGTTGCGGCAATTTTCTTCCTGGCGAGTGAAGGGGAAGAGGAAGCTACTGAATAGCAATAGTGCAGACTGAGGTGGATTGTATCCGCCTCAGTCTGTTTTTGAATGTATTCAATGCTTGGTTGAGTAATGATTAAATATGTCATCAAGCTCCTGGATCTCCAGCTTTTTTTGTTCCCATCTTTTGAATGGTATCTATGACTTGAATAGTAGTCATGGTGAAAAGCTCTCTTGCTTTTTCCTTACTGATCTTTAGGAGTACCCTCTTTTCTGAAGAATTTCATACGAAGAATGAGTGTAATGGCGCAAGAGCCGAATAGAAAAAAGCTATAGCGGATAAGGGAACTATTACAATTGGAATTTTGTCTGGGGGAATTACCCAGAACAATAATACTGAGAACATAATGATCCCGCTTATCCCGATGATGATGGCGTACAATAAAAGTGCAGTTCTTACAGATTGTTTGACTTTCAGTTTATTTATATATTTCCTTCTCTAATATAGAAATGGTTCTCTATCTCTGCCCAAGTTAGTCTAAATTCATTTGTAATGATTTACAATACCCACCAATTTCCTATTAAAACCATTATACATGGTTATATCAAATAAAGAACGTTTAGAGAATCATTCATCTCTAAACGTTCTTTATTTGTTAATGCTTATTTTGAAAGTGAAACACAACAGACTCATATGGACGTAATGTTATGTTCTTATATTTATTAGCAGTATCTTCGTAGTTAGACAACAATACCTCACTCGACCAGCCTTCAACATAAACCTCATCAGGAAGAGTGAACTCCGTTTCATGACCATAGAAGTTGTTAATCACAAGAAGTTTTTCACCATCGCCATTTCGCACATAAGCGAAGACATCGCAGTGATCTTCCAAAATTAACTGATAGTCTCCATCCACAATGATGTTATATTCCTTGCGTAGGCGATTAAGTTTCTGATAGTGATAGAAGACCGACTTCTCGTCTTTCAACGCTTGTTCAGCATTGATTTCCTGATAGTTTTTCGCTACAGGAATCCAAGGAGTGCCGCTCGTAAATCCGGCATTTTCTTCCTTATTCCACTGTACAGGCGTTCTGGAGTTGTCACGGGATTTATGTCGAAGGATCTCTAAAATCTCTTCTTCAGATTTACCTTGCTCTTTTAAAATATTGAAGATGTTAATCGACTCAACATCACGGTATTCATCGATACTTGTAAACTTGGGATTTGTCATCCCGAACTCTTCACCCTGATAGATATAAGGGGTACCTTGCATCAAATGAATCGTCGTCGCGAGCATCTTCGCTGATTCGTTATGGTATTTGTCATCGTTACCATAGCGAGACACGATTCGAGGCTGGTCATGGTTACACCAGAATAGGGCATTCCAGCCGCCACCTTCATGCATCTCACGCTGCCAGGTAGAAAGGATTTCCTTCAGCTTAAGAAAATCAAAGTCGGCGACCGACCATTTCTCCCCATTAGGGTAATCCACTTTTAAATGGTGGAAGTTGAACGTCATGCTGAGCTCGTTCCGGTCAGGATGTGAATACTTAATACAATGATCGATCGTTGTAGAAGACATCTCGCCAACCGTCATGATGTCGTATTGAGAGAAGACCTCCTTGTTCATTTCCTGCATATAGTCATGGACCTTGGGACCGTCTGTGTAAAACTTGCGTCCGTCTCCAGGAGCGACCGAACCATCATCGTCAGGGAAGTCCTGGTCCTTGGAGATAAGGTTGATTACATCTAAACGGAAGCCGTCGACGCCCTTCTTCAGCCAGAAGTGCATCATGTCATAAAGCTTCTTACGGACCTCATCGTTCTCCCAGTTCAAGTCAGCCTGCGTCACGTCAAAGAGGTGAAGGTAGTACTGACCTGTCTCCTCATCATACTGCCAGGCGTTGCCGCCGAACTTGGACTGCCAGTTTGTCGGCTCGGAAACATCAGGCTTGCCGTCCTTCCAAATATAGAAGTCTCGGTACTCGTTATCCTGCGATTTACGAGACTCAATGAACCACTGATTCTCCGTGGATGTATGGTTGATCACAATATCCATGATGATCTTGATTCCACGCTGGTGAGCTTGTTCTAAGAGCTCTTCGAAATCCTCCATCGTTCCATACTCATCGTGAAGATTGAAATAATCACTAATGTCGTAACCATTGTCGCGTTGAGGACTCTTGTAAATAGGCGTCAGCCACACCACATCAATCCCAAGCTCCTTCAAATAATCCAACTTCGCCGTAATTCCCTTAATATCTCCCACGCCATTCCCCGACGTATCATAAAAACTCTTCGGATAAATCTGATACACAACCGACTTCTTCCACCAAGGCTGCTTCATATCTTATACACCATCCTAGATTTAATTTTGAGGGACGGACCTCAATCGATTTCACTTATACAAGTTCATGCCCGTCAAACATGATTCTTCTGCGATTTTGCTATTTTAAGGTCCATCAAGAGGGACGGACCTCTAACACATATTCCTCTAGTTTTTAGACAATGAGACTGGACGCTCCTCACTACTGCAAGCTTTTCGAAGGTCCGTCCCTAAACAAAAAGGGAGACAACCATCCATTACACATAACCTGAGCAGGCTAGTGGCTAGAATTGATTTGTCCCCCTTATTTTAACTTGTATATACAAGTTGTGACAACTATTTTCTCTATCTATTGATTATACGACTTCGTTTTTGCTGAATTTTGACCAGATCATCGTCAGTACGAATGGTACGACGATGGCGATGACCATTCCAATCGCAAAAGGTACCCAGTATTCAGATTTAATAGACAGGATACCAGGTAGTCCTCCAACACCGATGGAGAATGCTTTCGTACTTGTCATTGCGAGTAATACCCCGCCAATCGCAGAACCAATTAATGCTGAGATGAACGGATATTTATAGCGTAAGTTAACTCCGAACATAGCCGGTTCTGTGATTCCGAGATAGGCGGATAGGGCAGACGTACCTGCCAACCCACGGAGCTTTTCGTTTTCTTTCTTCGCCACAAACATCATGGCAAGGGCTGCAGAACCTTGAGCGATATTCGATAGTGCCAGGATCGGCCATAAGAATGTACCGCCTGCGTTCGATACAAGCTGTAAATCTACTGCCAGGAACGTGTGGTGCATACCCGTGATCACCATCACTGCATACAATCCACCATATAGTAGTCCACCTAACCAGGATACATGATCAAATACCCAAACAACCCCATCTGTCAGCATGTTCCCAAGGAAGAAAGTCACAGGTCCAATTAGGATGAATGATGCGAAACCAGTAATCAGTAAGGCTACAGGAGCAACCACTAACAATTTAATCGAGTCATGAACCCGTTTATCCAGGAACTTTTCAATTTTCGCTAATAATAAGGAAGCAAATAAGATCGGTAACACTTGTCCTTGATAGCCAATTTTGTCAACCTCTAAACCAAACAGGTTCCATGTCGGAATTTCTTCAGCTGTACCATAAGACCAAGCATTAAGTAAATCCGGATGTACGAGCATAAGACCTAATACAATACCGAGCAAAGGACTTCCGCCAAAACGCTTAACCGCCGACCAACCGATGAGTCCCGGTAAGAACACGAAGGCGGTATTCGCGATTAAGTTAATAATATTCGTCAGATCCGCCCATTGAGGGTACACATCAATGACCGATGTATCTTTATCAAAGAAAATCCCAGGTCCTGTCAAAATATTATTCAGACCCATCAACAAACCGGCTGTTACGATCGCAGGCAGAATCGGTATAAAGATATCCGCCAATACCTTGATCGCACGCTGCAATGGATTCAGGTTTTGAGTAGCGGCATCCTTCACATCCTGCTTGGAAGCCTGCTCAATCCCCGTTTCCTCTGCTAACATTTGATACGCTTTATTTACAAGACCTTGTCCGATGACAACTTGGAACTGACCATTGGAAGAGAATGAACCCTTCACCAAATCAATCGTCTCTAATCTTTCCTTATCAACCTTTTTCTCATCATTCAGTACCAACCGAAGACGAGTCACACAATGAGTGGCCGTACGGATGTTATCCTTGCCGCCAATCGCTTCAATGATTTCCAGAACGTCTTCACGTTTCACGCTCATGAGTTTCCCTCCCTTAGTAATGGTGCATGGCAACTCTCGAAAAATGTCGAAAGTTGTCTTGAACCCGCTTTCATTTCTATTAATGGAATTCCCCTAAATGGTGTGTGGGAAACGCTTCTCACTATGCTTTCGGTAAAAAACTTCCGATAAAACGAAACGCTTTCATTTAAAAGGGATCTTGTTGTATATACAAGATATAGTTTTATTGTATTCATGTATATACAAGTTGTCAATAGAAAAGTGTAGCCGTTTTCATTTGAAAATAGGCAAAACAAAAAGAGCCACTAAAAAGTGACTCTTTCGAAAATACTAACCCGCCATCTTTTCTTTAACCTTCTTAGGGGACTCTTTCTTAATCAAGGTATTGAAATTAATGATCTGATAAATCACATATGAAATGCCCAGACAGATTGAAAAGACGATGACCGCATATAATAGGAATTGCACGATCAAGAGAGCTTCATTCCCGGTTCCCATTAATTCCATCACATTATTCCACAATCGCTGCCTGATCATTGGATGCTCGTGGATCAAATAAACCCCTAGCACATATCCGGATATGAAGTTTATCGGCCTGGATACAAACGTAAGCTGCGAGAAGAATAGGAACAGCGCAAGTGACATGGCCACAATAACAGGGGAGTTATACGACAACAGCTTAAATGGTAATTCCCACGATTGTAGTAAAACCAAGGCCGAAACGGCTCCCAACAATATGTAAACGCTTAAATAATAGTGCTTGCCTAAGGCAGACAGAAACTGTCCATGATGTCTTAAGTAGCCCGCCACAAAATAAAGAAAGATGAAATGCACGATGCTATAGCCACCGTTCACCCCGAAGCTCCCTAAGGGATGGAAGAATTGCCATACACAATTTATTATAAATAATAGGAAGAGAAATTTTCCGTAATCTTTCTTGGAAAGCTGATTGATCAAGATATTTAAGTAAGGTGAAAGCATAAACAATACGATGTAAACGGTGATAAACCAGTAGGTAGACAGATACACCGGGAATACCGACCTGATAAAGCTGGTATAGGATCCATCCGTTAATTGTAAAACGGTCAATCCTGCAAAAATAAGAACCGAGAAAATGAATGTTTCCCGCACGACCCTGAACGCTTTGCTCATTTTAAATTGTGACTTACATAAAAAATATCCGCTTATTAGCACATATACATTGACCCCGACGATACAAAGCACCTTTATTAAATGGAAAAGAAATTGATTCACAGTGCTTAACTCTGATATCGCAATATATTTTGAAAATCCGTAGGTACCGAAATGCAACAAGACGATCATGACCATTGACAGTACCCTGAGAGATTCAAAGTTTGACAGCCTAATTTTTTCCGCCAATCCAACCCGCCCCTTGTTTACATAAATATAAATTCTATTCATTTTAGTCTATAACTAGCAAATTGTCATTCAGAATTTTCTTGATAAAAAAAGAGTACAGGACTATGGCAACTTATTAAAGGAGGTCCCTAGGCCAAGGGAAAGGCAGGTGTAGTCAGATTCTTCAAAAAGAAGGAGAGAAAAGACCCGGAAAAAGAAGATACTCCACTTGGTAATGTAACCATAAATTACTAAACCTTATTATACTGGGGTTTCTTCCTTATTTTTCTTCATATAAGAATTTTAGCCTATTAAAATATCAGTCTTCTTCATCCATAATGGACAAGCATCAAAATTCGACATTATCGATAAAGGAGACATTTTTTTTGAAGAAAACCATTATTGCCTTTACTACTGCTGCCTTACTTTCGTCAGTTGCTGTCAATTCATCGGAAGCGGTTTCTTACCGCGTACAATCAGGGGATTCCCTTTCGGTGATTGCCTATAAATATGATACATCTGTTTCAAACCTGAAGAGCTGGAATAAACTGAGCTCCGACATGATCTATGTAAACCAAATCCTTGAAGTATCAGCACCAACAAGTACTTCTGCTAAAACATATACCGTTCAATCAGGTGATTACCTGTCAAAAATCGGTGCCAAGTTTGACGTGTACGTTGCGGAACTCCGAGCATGGAACAATTTAAAGAGTGATGTCATTTTTCCTGGTCAAACGCTGGTCGTTTCTTCTGGAAGCACAAGCACGCCACCGCCATCAGGCTCTAGTACCTATACCGTCCAATCCGGAGACACCTTATCACATATCGCAGTCCGTTATGATGTAAGCGTTTCTTCTATCAAGTCATGGAACGGATTAAGCTCTGATAACATCTATGTCGGTCAAAAGCTTTCCATTAAAGGAACTTCAGATAGCGGATCTCAAACGCCATCTTCAAATGTGGTAGATATCGCGAAGAAATATGTAGGAACTCCATACGCATGGGGAGGAACATCACCATCCGGCTTCGACTGCAGCGGATTCATCTACTATGTATTCAATCAAGCGGGACAATCGATTGCACGTACCAACACAGATGGCTACTATAGCAAATCATCCTTCGTCTCAAGTCCAAAAGCTGGCGACCTGGTATTCTTTGAGAATACGTACAAAGCCGGCATCAGCCACATGGGAATCTACCTTGGAAACGGAGAATTCGTCCACGCTTCAGACAGCGGGGTAATGATTTCGAAGTTGAGCAATACGTATTGGAATCCTAAGTTTGTCGGATATAAGCGATTTAACTAATTAAATGGAGCGTCCTGCCTGGTATGGGTGGGGCGTTTTATCTTTCGTAAGATACGCTGTTCCAACAACGGAGCCTCTGCCTGTGGACGCAGTTAGGAAAGCGTTCCTTAATGGCCCTAACGCATACATACATCAAGAAAATTCGACAAATAGGATCAATTATTTAAAAAGCGGATCAATAAATCAAAATCAGGATTAAAAAATCCCAAACAGGATTAATAATCCGAAATAGAGATCGAATACAGTCCAAATGGGATCAATTCCTCCCCCGAAGGCATTCCCGATCAGAAATATCCCCCCCAATCCGGCCCTCAGTCCCCGTACAGGATCACATTCCAGATAAAAAAAGACTATCTAAAGTTATTTTCTAGTAAAAAGCAGAAAAAAACCGTAAGATACGTTGTTCCAACAACGGAGCCTCTGCCTGTTGACGCAGTTGGGAAAGCGTTCCTTAATGGCCCTAACGCATACATACATCAAGAAAATTCGACAAATAGGATCAATTATTTAAAAAGCGGATCAATAAATCAAAATCAGGATTAAAAAATCCCAAACAGGATTAATAATCCGAAATAGAGATCGAATACAGTCCAAATGGGATCAATTCCTCCCCCGAAGGCATTCCCGATCAGAAATATCCCCCCCAATCCGGCCCTCAGTCCCCGTACAGGATCACATTCCAGATAAAAAAAGACTATCTAAAGTTATTTTCTAGTAAAAAGCAGAAAAAAACCGTAAGATACGTTGTTCCAACAACGGAGCCTCTGCCTGTTGACGCAGTTGGGAAAGCGTTCCTTAATGGCCCTAACGCATACATACATCAAGAAAATTCGACAAATAGGATCAATTATTTAAAAAGCGGATCAATAAATCAAAATCAGGATTAAAAAATCTCAAACAGGATTAAAAAATCTCAAACAGGATTAAAAAATCCCAAACAGGATTAAAAAATCCCAAACAGGATTAAAAAATCCCAAACAGGATTAAAAAATCTCAAACAGGATTAAAAAATCTCAAACAGGATCAATAATCCGAAATAGAGATCGAATACAGTCCCAATGGGATTAATTCCTCTACGAAGACATCCTCGATCAGGGATTTCACCCCCTTATCCGGACCAAAGCCCCCATCAAGGACCAATCCTCCAGCTAAAACAGACAACCTTAAACAAAATCCCATCAAAAAGCAGGAATTTCATCAAAAAAGTAGAACTAATGTATATCCCAACCCAAAAGGAGTGTCCCCTAATAAAATGATTGTAAAAGAACGAAAAACTCCCATTAGACTTCTCCAAACCGAAGCCTTGCTAAATCGGCTTAAGCCCATCGATCATCCAAAAAGAACACTCATTGAACAGGATCTTAAAAAAAGAAAAGCAGGATACCACGGAGAGAAGGCTGTCGATTATCATTTAAGCTTCCTGACGGATAAAAAGTATATGATCTTCAATGACCTCAGGCTGCCCATCGCACCGGACTACTTCCAAATCGATAGCTTACTAGTCACTTCCCACTACTCGCTTCCCATCGAAATCAAGAATCTATCGGGAATCCTTATGATGGACCCCGAATTCAACCAGCTCTCCAAGCAGTTCAACGGAATCGAAACAGGTTATCCGGATCCCATCACACAAGCCAACCGTCAGATGTTATTCCTGCAAAGATGGTTCCATAATAATAAACTCCCGTGTCCTCCAGTCGAATTCCTCGTCGTCTTCAGCAATCCGGCCACCATATTGAAAATGGCACCAGGCCACAAAAGGGTCCCGCCTTATGACAAAATGATCCACGCCCAAAACATCGTGAGGGAAATCAGCAAGTTAAACACAGAATACACCCGGGAAGTCATCGACCTCAAAAAAGTAAAGCGACTCCTCCTGAATCAACATCGACCTAACTATTCATCAATCCTCACCACCTACCAGCTAACCGAAAAAGACATTATAAAAGGAGTCCAGTGTGAAAAATGCCTTCACATCATGAATAGGAAGACAGGCATATGGCTATGCCCCAACTGCCACCACTTGTCCAAAACTGCCCATTTCCAAGCCATTCAGGATTACTTCCTCCTTATCAAACCCACCATCACCAATCAGGAACTACGGAACTTTCTGAACCTATCATCACCTAGATCTGCTACATTGATCCTGCAATCACTCAACCTAAAAACAACCGGCTCCACCAAAGGCACCGTCTACACCAAAATCTTCACATAAAAAACCGCCCAGCATCTACATCCTGAACGGTCTCTCAAACAACACTATTTATAAAAAAACACACCATCCGCCACACGGTCATACTTCCAATACATCCATCCACCAAGCACCACACAGGGAACCACCACAACGGCCATTCCAAGAAACGCAGAACCAGGCGAGATATCATACAGGAATCCACCGATAAACGTCAGGATCGCGGTACTCAACCCCATACCCAACGAAGTATACACTCCCTGGGCAGCCGGGATGTCCTTGCTCTCCAATTCTTCATAAATTAACCGCATAAAGGCATAATGTGTTAATCCGAAGGTTAGAGAGTGAAAGATTTGGGTAAAGATGAACACAGGGGTGCTGGGGAATAGGAACAACAAAGTCCAACGCGTCACAGCAGCCCCTGCTGCAATCATAAACATGACAGAAATGCTTTTGCCTTTTAACAGCCGATCTGAAAACGCAAAGAACAGAATTTCAGATAGCACGGCAATATTTAAAATGACACCGATATAAACGGCGCTGACATCTAATTCTTTCAAATAAAGGACACCATAATTATAGTAAGAAGCATGAGCTCCCTGAATCAACACGACAATGACCATGGCCCAGACAAACTTACGGGATTTGAGCAATCCTCGATAAGAAAGCTTTTCCTGACCACGGGTCCCACTAATGGACTGAGGCAGCTTCACAAGAGATGACAGTAATATCACCACAATCCCACCGAACAGCAGGTAAATGACTGCCCCCTCGGTAAATAGAGACGTCATAAATCCAACCATAAGCAGTGCAACCGTATATCCAATCGATCCCCACGAACGGCTCTTGCCATAATCAATGCCATCTTCCTTCATCATCACAGCCGCCATGCTCTCAACCATCGGAAGCAGCATCGGATACACCAGGCTGAATAACCCCATACACACCAAAATCATCCCAAAAGAATTCATAGGCAGGAATAGCAACAATGAAGCCCCGGAAATCAACACTAACCATCGAGAAAGTCGTCCCAACGAAACCGTCTGACTCAATTTCGGAAACAGGAAAAAGCTCGAAAACGACCGCGTGATCATTCCAACCGCAATCACCGTACTTGCAGCCGATATGGAAAAGTCCTTACTTTCTACCAGCCACGCTGTCCAGTAAGGTATGAAAATTCCCCAAGTGAAAAAAATCGCAAAGAACTGAATGGACAACCACGTCTGATTCTTCAAATCTATCAAAGCTCCCTTTATGTAGACTGGAAATCAATTTACAAACATTGAGTCATTATATAGCAGTTACCACTTGAATACAACCAGCTTAGCGACTATCTCTTAAGTACCAATGAAAAATATAGTAGCATTACAATTCGTTTACAAATTCTTGCAGGACATTTAGCCTAAAATATAGAAGGAAGTAATACAGAAAAAAAGGAACATAGATTCCATAGCATACAGGGGGAGTATCATCATGATACGAAAAAAATCTTTCTCTATCATTGTAGGGAGCGTCCTGCTCTTAACGGCCATCGGAGTATATTTCGCCGTAAGCAGTTTAAACAATACCGGCACCATTGAAGATACTACCCAGACGGACGTTGTCTCAACTGCCGGTGTGGAAACCACTGCACCACAAACCAAAACCGGCGAAGAAAACCCATTCGGGGAAAAAGTAAAAACTCCGCTAAGTGAAGATCTGATCCAGCAATACATACACGCGATGAGTCATCAAAAGGTAAAGGCGAAAGAAAAATGGTCGTTTTTTGAAATTACCGATGAACGAATCGATTACTTGCTTTCACAATTAGAAGTTAACAAATATAAGCATGAACATACCTACAACGAAATCTTAGTCAGCTGGAAAGAAGAAGACTTTTCAGGTGCAGTCAGGGATCATAATGCCGTTTGGAAAATGAGAAACGGGAATATCGGAAAAGCAACAGGATTGTTGTCGACTAAGGAAGAGAAGAAGTATATGGAGAGTCAGAAGAGAGAGAAGCGGTAAAAACCAAAAAGAGAACTGGAAGTGAAATCCAGTTCTCTTTTAAATCATTTAGATTGTTGCAGTTTCCTTCTCTTTTTCAATCACGGCTAAACGCTCTGCCACTTCTTCCTCCGTCAAACCATGCTCTTTAATGTAGCGGTTTTCCGGGCTCTTACGGCATTCATCAGAGCAGCTTCTCATATATTTATGCTCATTTTCTTCAGAACAAAGAATTTTTTTGTTACAAGGCGGGTGCGCACAGTTTACGTAGCGCTCACAAGGTTCACCTGTGTAGTAGTCTTTCCCGACAACAACGTGCTCTGTCTGGTTGACAGGAACACCGATACGCTCATCGAATACGTAAAGCTGACCGTCCCATAGCTGACCTTTTACTTCCGGGTCCTGGCCATAGGTAACGATTCCACCGTGAAGCTGCGCTACATCCTCAAAGCCTTCTTTCACTAACCAGCCAGAGAATTTTTCACAACGGATACCACCCGTACAATACGTAATGATTTTCTTGCCTTCCAATTTATCTTTATTATCGCGGACCCAGTTCGGAAGATCACGGAAGTTTTTGATATCCGGCTTCACGGCTCCTCTGAAGTGTCCCAGTTCATATTCATAGTCGTTACGTGCATCAAGAAGGATCGTATCTTCCTGCTGGATTTGTTCAAAGAAATCCTTTGGTTCAAGGTATTTCCCAGTGAGTTCATTCGGATTCACGTCATCTTCAAGACGTAGGGTTACTAGTTCCGGACGGTATTTAACTTTTAATTTCTTGAAGGCATGACCGTCTGCCTCATCGATTTTGAACACAGTGTCCGCGAAATGAGGATCCTGTCTCATCGCTTCCATATAAGCATCCGTCTGTTCGATCGTACCGGAACATGTTCCGTTGATTCCTTCAGATGAAATCAAAATACGTCCCATAAGGCCAAGTTCCGCGCATAATTCCTTATGCTTGGCAGTAACCTCCTCAGGATTCTCAATGGCTACATAGTTGTAATACAGTAGTACTCGATAATTTTTCATGTTTATTTCCACCTATCGATATATATTTGCAAGATATAATCTTAGGATTCTGTTCCTTATTACTCTTACGATGTACTATTATAACAAATTTTTAAAGAAATGCATTATGTAGGGTGGAGAAAAGATGGGGATTGGGAGGAAAAGGTGGTGGAAATTGGATTTTCGGTGGAGGAGTGGTACGCATATCAGGATTTTGCGGAGGGAAATTTGCCATATTTGAGCTTTATCTGCCGTATTTCGAATTTGTGTACAATTTTGGATTTATCTTCCATATTTTCATTCTATCTTCCACTATTTTAAAATATGACAAATTTCGCTGCCCTTCCAGGTCATCATCATAAACGAGATACAAGCATATAGATACATTAAATTTGAAAAAATTTGTTATTTTTGAAAGAATTAGAAGTGAAATGAAAAGTCTAATATAGGGGTTGTCAGTACATATGTATAGAAAAGTCATGCTGCTTTGTCTCTTTGTTGCTTTCAGTCTATTGATCGCCGGATGCCAAGAAAAGCCCAAACCAACGGATCAGTTACAAGAGTATGTAAATCTGTGGAATAAAGAAAAGTTCGAAAATATGTTCACAAATTACCTCAACAGCTCAACGAAAGATACATTTAAAAAGGAAGATTTCGTCACGAGATACAAGGACATCTATGAAGATTTAGAAGTGAAGGACGTTAAAGTATCTTTTAAAAAACCGGAAAAAGAAGTGGACTGGGACAAAGAAACAAAAGCGGGATTTCCTTTGACTATTTCATTCAACACTTTGGCTGGTGAGGTTTCCTACGAAAAAGAAATCACTTTAACAAAAGAAAAACAAGGTGAAGATGAAAATTGGTTTGTAGAATGGGAGCCTTCTTTTATCCTGCCGGAAATGGAAAACGGAGATAAAGTAGGCGTGGAGAGTATACCTGCTAAGCGTGGGGATATCCTTGACAGGAATCAACAGCCACTTGCGATGAACGGAGAAGCATTTGAGCTCGGGATCGTACCGAAAGAGTTTAACGAGAGTGATTTAAAGAAGCTTTCATCCCTGCTCGATATGTCAGCGGAATCCATTCAGGGTAAACTTGATCAGAGCTGGGTGAAACCGGAATTTTTTGTGCCGATTAAAAAGATCGCCCTTACCGAGCGACCTTTAGCTCTGGAAGTTATAGAGTTAGGCGGTCTGTACTCCAAGCGGGTGCCTGCAAGAGAATACCCATATGGAGAAGCTGCCGCCCACCTGACGGGATATATAGGAAAGCTTACTGCAGAAAAGTTGGAGAAACTTAAGGATAAAGGCTATACAGCTCAGTCATTAATGGGTCTCAGCGGTGCAGAAGAAGTATATGAAGATCAATTAAGAGGAAAAGATGGTCAGCGGATTTATTTGAAGAAGGAAGATTCTGAAGAGGTCGTAACCGTTGCTGAACAGGACGTACAGGACGGTCAAAATATTACGTTAACCATCGCTGCCGAAATGCAAAAGAAATTGTATGAACAGATGAAGAGTGAAGCAGGAACAGCTGCCGCTCTTAATCCACAAACAGGTGAAGCGTTAGCTCTTGTCAGCACACCTGCTTATAACCCGAATGAGCTTGTACTGGGAATGTCTTCTGAGAAATATAAGAAACTTGCAGATGACCCGAAAAAGCCATTCCGCAATCGTTTCCCTATTGCTTATTCTCCCGGTTCAACGATGAAGGGAATTACAGCTTCCGTTGGATTGAAATCGGGGAAATTAGATCCAAATAAGATCTATGATATTACGGGGAAGAAGTGGCAAAAGGATGATTCCTGGGGTAATTACCGAGTCGTCCGTGTCTTTGATAATGAGAGTAAAGTGGACTTGGAAAGTGCGTTGAAATTCTCGGATAACATTTATTTTGCCCGAGTGGGGTTAGAGATGGGAGCAGATACCTTTATTGCAGGATTAAAGGACTTTGGTTTTGGAGAAGAAATTCCATCTTCTTATCCAATTTATAAATCCCAAATCTCCAACGACGGAACCATCTCAAAAGAAGTCCAACTGGCTGATTCAGCCTTTGGTCAAGGGGAAGTTCTTATGAGTATCGTTCATCTTGCCAGTGCTTACGGAGGAATCATCAACGATGGAAACATGATGAAGCCAAGACTTCTAAAGGATGAAGAACATGAGGTTTGGAAAAAAAACTTGCTGACGAAAGAACAAGCTGACATGCTGAAAACAGATTTTCGAAAAGTTGTCACTGAAGGAATTGCCGGAAAAGCGAGTGTAAAAGGGAAAGCAATCGCCGGAAAAACCGGTACAGCCGAAATCAAGGCTGAACAAGGGACAACCGGAACGGAAAATGGATTATTTGTCTCGTATGATCAGAATGACCCGACGATGGTGCTCGCCGTGCTTCTTGAAGATGTAGAAGAAGCGGGAGGCAGTACGCATACGGTAGAAGTGACGAAAAGATTTTATGATAGCTGGTAAAGTGAAGAGAATATGAGTTGAAAACGATGAGCAAAAATATGCTCATCGTTTTTTGCTATTAAACGTCCGTCTATTGACATCATGTTCCAACTCTCTCTTTAACCACGATTCCGCTTTCAATATGTGCTATGATAGACAAAATAGCCCTAGAGGTTGAAATTCAACAGGAGTGATCAATTTTGAATTTATTTTTAACGGGATCGACAGGTTTTCTTGGTGGGAGGCTCATCAAGAACCTTTTACAACATAAACGTAACGAAGTCTACATTTTAGTAAGAAATGTAGAGAAGGCTGAAAGATTAAGAGATTCCTTTCAAATGGATGAGCAAAAGAGAATTCATATTTTCCAAGGGGATATTACCATTCCCAATGCCGGCTTGAGCAGGGATGATCTTGAATGGTTAACAGGGAAGATTGATGAGGTTTATCACCTCGCTGCCCTGGTGAAATTTGATTTTGATTTGCGTGATGAACTATTTGCTGCTAATTACGATGGGACCAAGCATATCCTTGAATTGGCTACCATTCTGCAAGTGAAGAAGTTTTATTATGTGAGTACGGCTTACACAGTCGGAAAGCTGGCAGAAGGGGTGGAGGAACTTTATCCAGCAGACGGAGAATTCCATAACCCATATGAGGAAAGCAAAGTGAAATCGGAGCATCTTGTTTTTTCTTATCGAGACAAAATGGATGTGTCCATTTTCCGTCCGGCTATTATTGTAGGAGATTCTAAAACGGGGGAAGCGGACTCTCAATTCACACTGTACGGATTTATGCGTGCTCTCGGGGTGTTCAAGCGTAAGACTGCAAGGCGCCGTGGAGAAGAGCGGACCTACAGACTGGTTGCGGCTAAAAACGGTACTTCCAATCTCGTTCCCGTGGATTATGTAGCAGACATTCTAAGCCTGGCGCCTGAAAAAGCACAAGCGAACAAAATCTATCATATTACGAATCCTAATCCGCCGGAGAACATAGAGCTATTGAAGATGTTAAAAGAAGCACTAAAATTTGAAAACTTATCGGTCGTTGAAAACACAGGTGAGTATGAATTAGACGAGGAAGAAATGAAGCTTAATAGCTTGATTGATGTGTTCAAGGTGTATCTGGCAGGGGCGTTGACGTTTGATGATCGCAATACTCAAGAGCTAATGGAAGGTACCGGGGTTTCTCATTTGGATATGTCGAATGAGACGGTTGAGATGATCATTCGAACGGGGTGCGAGCCTAACGGAGGAAAGCTCACTGTATAAATAGAATGAGCAAAGCCCCAAAGGTGAGAGCCTTTGGGGCTTTGCTTTTTTTATAGTGCGGTAACCAACCCGCCATCAACGACGAGGGATTGACCGGTTAAATAGGTATTTGCATCTGAAACCAGAAAAGTAATCACTTGGGCAAACTCCCCTGGTTCCCCGTAACGTCCAATAGGTATCGCTTTTTCACTCATATCCTTTAGCTCCTCAACAGGGATATTTTGTTTGTCTGCATTTATTTGATCCAACTGAGCCACTCTTTCTGTTGCAATCCTACCCGGACCTACCGTGTTTATGAGAATATGATCCTGGGCAAGTTCCCTTGATAAGCTCTTCGATAAGCCGACAATACCTGTTCTGAAGGTGTTGGATAAAATCAGACCATCGATTGCCTGCTTTGTAGAGGAAGAAGCGATATTGACGATCCGTCCTCCCTTATTCTTTTTCATATGAGGAATTACTTCTCGGATGGTCCGGATATAGCTGAGCAGGTTGAGCTCAAAGGCATATTGCCAGTCTTCATCATCAAATTGCTGAAATCCCCCTGCAGGTGGACCGCCTGTGTTGTTGACGAGAATGTCAACACCTCCAAGTTTATTTACCGCTGTTTCAACAAGTGCTTGAATGTCTTCTGCTTTCGTCATGTCACATGTAGCAAAATAAACATACTGATTCCCGGACAGTTCGATGATTTCATTTGCCGTGGATCGAAGCTCTTCTTCATTTCTGCTGGAAATAAGCACGTGAGCTCCTTCTTTTGCAAGCTCGAGTGCCGTTGCTTTTCCTAATCCTTTACTGGAAGCAGTGACAATCACTGCTTTATTCTTTAAACCAAAATCCATTGAAACTCACCTCATTTAATTGGGAATATTGATTTCCGTATTCATCGGTTTACCCTTTCCTTGGTAATTCCAAAACAGAACAAAGACGAAGACGGTGAAGCCAACAATGTCTGTCACCCAGCCAGGATAGATCAGGAGGAAAGCTGCTGCTGCACTTATCAATCTCATACTGACCGGGAGTTTCTTCTTGAAATACCCCTCAATGGAAACCGACAGCAGGAACACTCCGATAACTGATGTAACCGTCAGGACAAGAATACTCATAACAGATGCGTCTACCATCAGCATTTCGTGAGAAAATACAAACATAAACGGCACGATAAATCCTGCAATAGCAAGTCTCATCGCTTGGAATCCGGTCTTAGTCGGATCACCTCCACTGATGCCTGCTCCGGCAAACGCTGCCAGGGCGACTGGCGGCGTTATATTTGCAAAGATCCCAAAGTAAAACACAAACATGTGAGCAACAAAAACCGCCGTTTCCGTCGACCCAGCCAATTCACGGAACAAGGGTAGCTGTAAAAGGATCGGTGCTGCCATGGTACTCGTAATGATATAGGTTGGGATACTTGGTAAGCCCATCCCTAGTACGATGGAAGTGACCATTGTCAGCAGTAAAGTAATAACGAGCTGAAGGAGGGGGCTGTCGATCATTTCACCAATACCGACAATACTGTTTGCGAGCTCAAGTGCAACTCCAGTCAGTGAGGCAACTCCTACGACAATGCCAACAGCACCGCAGGCAACTGCAACCGGAATCGTCGTCTTCGCTCCTTCTTCCAATGCTTGTACGCAATCCTTTAAGCCTATTTCTTCGGCTTCCAGATTTTTTGTTTTTCTAACGAGATTAATCACTAATGGAATCACCACAATCAACAGGAGTTCCCACCATCCGCTTTTGAGGGGAGGGATGCCTTCTCCTGAAAGGAAGCCATTCAACTGTGGTTGGAAAATGAAAAATACTCCGAGCAGGGTTGATAACGTAAGAACCTGCTTCGAACCGGAAATGATAATCGTTGCTAAAATCGACCAGAACGCAGCGTAGAACGGTGTTTTTCCTGAGAATAATAAGTACAGGAGAATCACCATCGGTATGATTAAATGTCCTCTTTCGGCCAGTACTGCTTTCACGGATGGCAATTCTGATTTCGGTACCCCGTGTAATCCGCGTTTGGAAGCTCTAAAGTGCACCTGAAGCAGGATACCGATGTAGAATAACAGAGCAGGGATGATACCTGCCAAGATCACTTTGGTATAAGGAATATTTAGATTCTCTGCCATAATGAAGGCGGCTGCACCCATGATTGGAGGAAGGATCTGCCCACCGACACTTGCCGCTGATTCGACCGCCCCTGCAAATTCTTTCTTATAGCCGATTTTTTTCATCAATGGAATGGTGAAAGCCCCGGTTGTCACAACATTAGCAACAGCCGAACCATTAATGGAACCGAGAAATCCACTGGCGATAACGGCAACTTTAGCAGGACCGCCTTTTGTATGACCGGCGACTGCCAGTGCCAGGTCATTAAATAATTTCCCCATTCCAGAGCGGCTAAGGAAGGCTCCAAATAAGATAAAGAGAATGATGTAGCTTGCCGACACCCCAATCGCTGTACCAAGGATCCCTTCCGTAATGTAAACAAGCTGGGAAATCATTTTCTTTGTAACAGTCAATGTGATTTGAGAATTCAATTCCGGATAGATGGCCAGCTTTACATAGAGACCATAGATTAAAAATCCAAGGGCAAGAAGAGTCAAGCCCCAGCCGGTCACACGCCTTGTCAGTTCGAGAAGAAGGATAATGACGAGTATTCCAACGATGAAATCGGTATCGTTGATTTGTCCCCCCATTTTAATGATGCGCTCCGCACTGAATAACATATAAATGCCAACGAATAAGGACAAACCGCTTAAGATATAGTCATAAAATGGAACAGGTAGACCTTTCTTTTTACTAATAAAAGGGTAAAGGATAAATCCAATGGCCATCAAGCCATATAAGTGGATGCTTCGCTGCTTAACATCGACTAACGCACCTGCATAAGACGTGTATAAATGGAAGAGTGCAATCCCGGCTGCCAATAGTAAAATAAATAGACCAATCACTTTGGGAAACCGGCTTCTCGTATTTCCCTCCCGATCTAACTCTTCCACAGATGTGTTCTTTTGTTTTCTCATCATGAGTCACCTCGCTTAATCATTCACAATCATATAAATCAGTTCATAGATAGGGACGGACCTTATCGATAATTGGTAGGACCGCTGAGAATCAAGTACTAGAGTTCGCTCGTTTAATGAAATACGATGATTCGTATTCTTACCTGTTTGGAAGCGCAATGAGTCTCCAATCGGTTGATGGATATTCGTCATATACACCCAGCCGTCTTTGATATATGTGTCCTCGCCTGCGTTATCTGGAACACCGGCACCAAACGTTTTGAAACGGGTGGAGGTCAGGGTGATTGTATGATCTTCGATGTAAAAAAACTCTTCCCAATCTTCTTTTTCAACAGAATGTGTCCAGCGGATGGAAAATTCCTTTTGATTGAAAACAGGCTGTACGACTATATTTGTATTTTGATCAGATAAGACGATCGTGTTGAACGGAACAATGGCGAGAAGGATAAATAGGAGCAGGGTAGAGGCACCCGAGATTCTTTTTCTCATAGATAGAATGAAAAGGGCACCAGGATTGATGCCCTTTCTCTATTATTCCAGTAATCCTTTTTCTTCATAAAACTTCTTCGCTCCCGGATGCAGGGGAGCAATGAGGCCTTTCGCCATTTCATCCCGGTCGACTTCTTTAAGCGGTGCAACCGCTACTGCGTCTGTTCCTAAGTAATCGTAGTAGCGTTTTGTTAAATTATATACTGTGTCTTCACTTACATCCTTCGATACAATCAGCATATTTTGGATCCCGACGGTTTCAACTTTTGAATCCAGGTTATATTTTGCCTCGTCTCCTGACTCAATCGTAAATGTTTTATAGAATGGGTATTTCTCCATTAGCTTATCAGCAAGATCTCCTTTGATTTCAACAAACGATACATCATTTTGCTGCATAAGGTCTGTAATATTACTGTTCGGTACACCTGATGTGAAGAATGCAGCATCAAGTGTGCCATTTTTCATTTCCTGGACAGAATCCGCGTACCCTGTGTGAGTGACTTTTTCAAGGTCATCGTACGTTAAGCCGGCCGCTTCCAATACTTTCTTCGCACTCTGTTCCACGCCGGAACCTACCTGACCGACTCCTACTTTCTTACCCTTTAAATCTTCAATACTCTTAATTCCGCTATCAGACATAGCGACTACCTGAACCACGTTTTGGTACATGCCTGCAAGAGCTTGAACCTCTACTTTATTGCCTTCGAATTGTCTTTTTCCTTCAGCTGCATCATAAGCAACATCGCTCATGACAATCGCCATTTGATTTAAACCGTCTGTAATGTTTTGGATATTGGCAACAGAAGCTCCTGTTGATTCTACTGTTACATTCCCGATTGAATCACTTTCCTCGAAAATTGGTTTTAATGATCCGCCAATCGCATAATAAGCACCGGACGTTCCACCTGTCCCAAAGACGATTGATTGGCTGGAAGAATCATCGCCACTGCTTGAATCGCCGCCGCTTGCACCATCACTGCCACATGCCGCCAATAGTAATGAGACGATGGCTACCATCGAAATCCATTTTACTTTTTTCATCGCTTCGTCCTCCTTTAAGTTACCTGTTAAACATGGTAACGCTTACATAAAGAAATTAGAATATTTAGAACTTAAAGGACGTTTTGGTCTTTTTGGTCCGGGAGTGTGATCGAGGAGAACAAAAAAAGAATGGGGCATGAAACAATCGCCTCATTCTTTCTTACTTCCATTGATACCGATTGATCGGGCGTCCAATACCGCCATACTCGATCATGATTTGAACTTGCCCTGATTTCTGTAAATAGTCTAAATATCTTCGGGCTGTTACACGTGCAATGCCGATTCCTTCAGCGGTTTCTTCTGCAGATAAGGGGCTTCTTTGGTCTTTTAAAAAATGAATGATCTGCTGTAACGTTTGCTGGTTCAATCCCTTTGGTAATTCTTCCTTCACGGAGGAGGATTTAATGGGAGAGGGAACACCCTGAAGCTGATCTAATTCCTGTTGTCCCACCGATCCCCCTCCTGTCATTTGCTGTTTAAACAGTTGATATTTCTCAAGAGCTAGTTTCAATCGTTCAAACTTGAAAGGCTTAATGATGTAATCGAATACCCCTAATCTCATCATCATCTTGATGGTTTCTTTATCCTGTGCAGCTGATATGACAATCACATCCACGTCTGTATCCTGCTTCCGAAAGGCTTGTAAGGTTTCAAGGCCATTTTGTTTAGGCATAAAGTTATCCAGAAGGACAAGGTCGGGCTGATAGGAAGCAACCTTCTCCGCACCTTCCTGTCCATTTCCTGCAATGGCGCACACTGTAAAGCCGGGTACACGTTCTATGAACATTCGATTGACTTCCTGAACCATTGGATCATCTTCAATAAGTAATACGTTAATTGGTTCCTTCATGATTGTTCCCTCCATTCATTGGAAAGGTGAGTTGGAATAACGTCCCTTCACCGGGAGTTGACTCCACTTTAAAATGACCGTCTGCTTTCTCTATAATGCTATGAATCAAGTAGAGCCCGATGCCTGAGCCATTTTTTCCTTTGGTTGTGTATCCTTTTTGAAATAAGTGGGGAAGCTGTTCTTTCGTCATTCCTGCTCCATTATCTTCTATTTCAATATGAAAAGTGTCCGGGTCTTCTTTTAAATAGACATGAATGACCTTGGTTTCTTCTCCAGAATCTTTTAGGGCATAAAAGCTATTTTCAATCAGGTTACCTAAGATAATGACAAAATCATGTTCATCCAGAAGAGGGGGAAGGGATGATAGGTAGCTATCGGAATCGAACTTCACTTCTATCCCCATTTCCATTCCTCTCCTGATCTTGCCTAATAGTAATCCTGTCAAACTATCAAGCTTGATTTGCCGCGTCAGGGTGGCGGTGAGATGTTCCTCTTCTTGGGAGGATTGAAAGATATAATCGAGAGCTTTCTCTCCTTCTTCTAATTGAATCAGACCGGCAACGGTATGTAATTTATTCTGGTGTTCGTGGTTTTGGACCCTCAATGCTTCAACGAATTCTTTCACTCCAGTCAGCTCTTCTGCCAGTTGAGTCATTTCCGTTCGATCCTGAAACACGGCAACGGCCCCGACAATGTCTCCGTCTACTAAAATGGGAACCCTGGTACTTAATACAATCTTGTTCTCTAATCTCATTTCCTCATGATAAATCGGTTCCTTTTCTGTTAGGACGTCCGGTAATTTTGTAGAAGGAAGTACTTCTTGAATGTATTTTCCGACTGGATCTCCATCTACCACTAATATATCTTTAGCTTTCTCATTAAAGACGGTGATCTTTTTTTGATTATCAATGGCAATGATGCCTTCATTCATGGCTTGAAAAGTAGCGGTTCTTTCCACCAGGAGTTTTCCAATTTCATAAGGTTCCAGCTGAAAGGTATCTTTCTTTATTTGTCTTGCTAATAACCATGAACCCATGATGCCGAATAGGAGAGTGATAGCACCTATAATGATGAGTTCATTTTGAAGATTCCTCATTATATCGAGTGTAGAAGGGAGCAGGATGCCTACAATGACCACACCGATTTGTTGGTGCTCAACGTTCATGATCGGAACAAACCCCCTTACCGCCGTACCCATTTCCCCCTTAGCTGTCGTCACATAACTATGCTCGGCAAAAGCAGGGCCTTCATCCTTTCCGGCAGAGATGGTTCCAAGCTGCTCATCGGACGGGTGTGAGTAACGGATCCGGTTCATATTGAGGACGACGATATAGTCAGAGCCATTTACCGTCCTGATATTTTCTACAATGGGCTGAATTTTTCCCCATCCTCCGGAATCCTCGAGATGGCTTTGAACGGTAGGAAGGTTAGCTACCGTCCTAGCTGTAATAAGTGCTTGGCTTCCTAACTCTTCTTTCTTCATTTCAATCGCTTTTCCTATAAATATAATAAATCCAATGATTAGCGCAAACAGGACTACACCAAAGGATAATATCGTCATTTTCCACCGAATGGGCATTTGTTTTCGATTCATTCTGAATATTCCTTCCTCTTCATTCAAAGTTATTGTACCATTTTTAGTAGAACGGAGAGAGGGGAGGTCCAATAATGAGAACATTTTTCTTTATAGGGTTGTTTATTATAACAGGGATCGCTACAGCCTATTTTGTTGGATTTCAATCTCAGACCGGTTTTACCTCGGAATATGATGATGATCAAGAAAAACTGAAAGATGGCATTGTCATTAAAGTCAGTCATGTTGTTTCTGAAAATACACCGAAAGGAAAAGCCATTAGGCGTTTTAAAGCACTAGTAGAAAAGAATACCAAGGGAAAAGTGAAGGTTGAAATCTACCCAAACGGCGCGCTCTATTCGGATATCAGTGAATGGAATGCTCTTAAAAATAATAATGTCCAAATGATTATCCCCGCCACGTCTAAAGTCTCTGCTTATGTTCCAGAGTATAGTGTGTTCGACTTACCCTTTGCGTTTAATAGTTATGACGATGTTCAACAGGCATTTGAGGGGAATATAGGAGATATATTACTTAAAAAGGTAGAAAAACAAGAAAACGTGAAAGGAATTACCTTTTGGTATAACGGATTTAAACAAATCACCAATAGTCAGCGACCCTTGATCAGGCCGGGTGATTTCAATCGGCTCCACTTCCGTACCATGCCGAGTGAAGTGATAAAAGATCAATATCAAAGGATGGGGGCTGCCGTAAGTCACCTGCCTTTTAATAAAACATACGAGAACTTAGAAGTAGGATTTATAGATGGACAGGAAAATACCATTTCGAATATTTACTCGAAGAAGCTTTATGACCATCAATCGTATCTTACAGTCAGCAATCATTCTTATTTAGGCTATGTCGTATTAATGAATGTAGAATTTTGGGATGACTTGCCTGAAGAGTACCGGGTGGAAATTGAAGAAGCGATGAAGCAAACGACTGAATGGATTCGCAGGCATTCTATTGAAATCAATGACGATCATATGCGCGAGTTGAAAAGAAACGCTGATTTAGAAGTTCACATTCTGTTAAATTCAGAAAAAGAAGAATGGATGAAGAGGCTGGCTCCTCTGTATGAAGAATATGAAGGTGAAATTGGGAAGGAATTAATGAGGGAGATTGAATGAAAATTGGCCAGATATGTGGAGACCTCCCTCCATTAGTAAAACACATAATTTGGGAATATTGCCTTCATAATCATTGGGAAAAATCTTTCCCAACGGATACGGTTTTACTTTTAAATATGGTAATATAAGAAAATGTAAAGAGAGAAATCATTGATGACTATTACATAGAGTTAGGAGAATGATGATGAGTAAAACACTTATTTTCGGACACAAAAATCCAGACACAGATACGATTACGTCTGCACTAGTTTATGCTGATTTGAAAACAAAGATCGGGATGGACGTAGAGCCTGTACGTTTAGGTGACGTGAACGGTGAAACACAATATGCCCTTGATTACTTTAGCGTTGACGCACCACGTTTGGTTGAGAAGGTTGCCAGTGAAACCGACACGGTTATCCTTATTGACCATAACGAGCGTCAACAAAGCGCGGAAGACATTGAGGAAGTACGCGTTCTTGAAGTCATCGACCACCACCGTATCGCCAACTTTGAAACGGCAGATCCTTTATACTACCGTGCAGAGCCGGTTGGTTGTACAGCAACGATCTTAAACAAGATCTACAAGGAAAAAGGAGTAGAGGTAACGAAGGAAATGGCTGGTTTAATGCTTTCGGCCATTATTTCGGATTCCCTTTTATTCAAATCTCCCACATGCACAGATGAAGACGTAGCAGCAGCTAAGGAATTGGCTGAAATCGCAGGCGTTGATGCAGAGGTGTACGGATTAGAGATGCTGAAGGCCGGTGCAAACATGAGCACGAAATCAGTTGCGGAGCTTGTAACCCTTGATGCGAAAGAATTCTCAATGGGTAACGCGAAGGTAGAAGTGGCTCAAATCAACGTTGTCGATGTGAATGACGTATTCGGACGTCAGGCAGAAGTGGAAGCTGCGATGGAAACAATGATCAAGGAAAAAGGATTGGATCTTTTCTTACTTGTTGTAACAGACATCTTGGAAAACGACTCAACTGCGCTGGCACTTGGAAGCAAAACTGCTGAAGTGGAAAAAGCATTTAATGTAACCCTTCAAAACAATACAGCCCTATTAAAAGGCGTTGTATCACGTAAGAAGCAAATCGTACCTGTGTTGACGGATGCGATGAAATAAGAATTGAGAGAAGCAGCCTTTGGGCTGCTTCTTTTTTTCGATTAATACGGGAGGTGCCAGTGGCCCCATGACCATGAATTTCAAAAAAATCCACCATATCGCCATCATCTGCTCAGATTATGTTAGATCAAAAGAATTTTACGTCAACAAACTGGGTTTTGAAGTGAAACAAGAAATTTACAGGGAAGAAAGAGACTCGTACAAACTGGATTTAGCGTTAAATGGAGAATACGTCATCAAATTATTTTCATTCCCTGACGCACCAGTACGTCCCAGCTATCCAGAAGCGCAAGGGTTGCGCCATTTAGCATTTGAAGTAGAGGATATTGAGGAGAGTGTCAGACTGTTAAATGATAAGAATATTGAAACGGAAGAAATAAGAATAAATCCATATACCCATAAGTGTTTCACTTTCTTTGAAGATCCAGATGGACTTCCTTTAGAATTGTATGAAAGCGAGTAGAGGTCCGTTCCTAAAAAAAGAGCACTTCCCATTAAGGAAAGTGCCGTCCAAAGGTATTGTAATTTGTCGTTAAGTTTATTAAAACATAGATTTGAAATGTATGTATTATCGCTCTATGGGCTTGAGAAGGGATGTATGAGGATTTCCCTAAAGAAACAGCTCGTTTTCTGTTAAAATATAAATATATTAATATTCTGGGTGGTGAGATTGTGGATTATTCAGTCATTGGAAAAAAAATTAAAGAGCTCAGGAAAGTAGTCGGGTTGACTCAGGGTGAATTAGCAGATGGGATATGCACACAAGCTCTCATCAGTCGAATAGAAAAAGGAGACATTTATCCAAGTGCTACTTCTCTTTATCAAATTTCAAAGAAGCTCGGAGTAGATGTAAACTACTTTTTTGAGATTGGAATGACACCACGCCTGGATTACGTTAAGGAAGTAGAGTGGCAGTTAAAGAAGCTTAGAGTTAAATTGCAATATGATGAAATCATTGAAATTGTTAAAACAGAGGAGAAAAATCCTTTGTTTTTAAAAGATGAAACCAACCTCCAGCTCCTTTATTGGCATAAGGGGATATATGTGAATGAAGTAAAAAAGGATCGAGAAACGGCGTTAATGATTCTAGAAAAAGCACTTTCACTTACCTATGATATAAAAAAAGCCATGTCGGAAAGAGAAATGAATATTCTAATTAGTATGGGGATCCTTGAATTCAGCAGAAATAATTATGAGAAAGCATTAGAAATCTATACTAAAGTAAATCATGCATTGAAATACAATGATCAACTTAGCGATAAATCGATTAAAACAAGACTTTTATATAATACTGCCAGAGTATTAACGAGACTGGGAAAGTATCAGGATTCAATAGAATACTGTGAAGAAGGTATTCGGTGGATCATTGAAGAAGAAACCTTATATGGTTTTGCTCAATTAAATTATCATATTGGGTATAACCTGGAGCTGCAAGAGTGTTTCCACGAAGCATTACCTTATCTGGACAAAGCGGCTATGCTTTTTGATATTCAATTTAATCAAAAGTTGACAGCCTTTATCTTAGAGAAAAAAGAAGAATTGATTCAAAAGCTGGGAAAGGATTCAGAGAAAAAGTAATCTAAATTCACTCCAATAAGAGGTTCCATGAAAAAATCACTTCGTAGAGCTTTTTTATTTACATACATCCAGCAAGTCCCTCATAAAGATTACTATAGACAGGGAGTGGTGGAGCTATGAAAAGAAAAAGTCCGGTTCCTCTTGTTATTGGAGTAATTGCTTCCATTCTTATCGTAGTAGCCCTATTCATGATAGTAGGGGAAAGCCGGGAACCTGATACACCAGAAGAGGTCATCAAGGAATTTTATCAATTCGAACAATCCGGTGATTTCGGAAACGCGTGGGAATTGTTTCATCCGGAAATGCAGAACAAGTTTCCGAAATCCTCTTATATTCAAACGAAGAACCATGTATTTATGGGTCATATGGGTGTAGATGAGTTTGACGTGGAGGTGGGGAAAATAGAGAAATTAGAGAAGTTCACGTTTAATGAGGAAGGGCTGACATTTAAGAATGTAAGAAAAGCAGAGGTCGATTTATTTTTTGACAGTCAATTCGGTGAGCTGACCATCAGTCAAACATGTTATGTGACACTTGAAGAAGGAGAATGGAAGATTCTATGGGATTATAACTTCTGACAAAAAGCGTTCATTGGAGGTGAAAAAGGCTGGGGCTAATCATTCTTATAAGCGAAAAAAAGTCTGATTTTTTCTTGTGATATGGTTTTATTTAGCATTTTACGGGTAAAAAGAAACTAATTATTTTATAAAGGAGGGCATTAGCTGTGTCGTTACTCTACTTTAAAGCTCGTGAAGCATATGAGCAGGATGCGAAAGTGACTCAATCCCAAGTGATAAAGCTGAGAGAATTTCGTAGAACGAAGCCCGCCCCCATTGTCAAAAAAAGATAATGTGAAAATTTAAATCGAATCATCCCTCCTCAGTCTAAAACTCTTTTAGGCTGTTTTTTTCGTTCAAAAAGAGGTATCGGCATCCATCCATAGAATGATAAATTCAGTAAATATATATTCGGAGTTGGTGGAAGAATGAAAAGAGAAAAAGACATCAGAGTGGTGATTGGTGCAGGGGAATATGATAATAATCCCGGCTGGATTCAGACTCAGGAAACAGAGCTTGATCTCCTTAATGAAGAAAATTGGGAAGCGAAGTTTACTAAGGATTCCGTACAAGCCATTCTCGCTGAGCATGTATGGGAGCATCTAACGTTTGATGAAGGAAAGAGAGCGGCACAAATTTGCTGGAGGTATATAAAGCCAGGCGGATACATTCGTTGTGCAGTGCCGGATGGTTATTTTCCGAATGATAAGTATCAAAAGGGAGTACAGGTTGGTGGACCCGGACCGATTGACCATCCCGCAGCTAGCCATAAAATCGTCCATACGTATAAGACCTTAACCTCCCTATTCGAAGAAGCTGGTTACGAGGTCCGTCTCTTGGAATACTGTGATGAAACCGGACAGTTTCATTTCGAACAATGGGATGAGAAGGAAGGATACATCTATCGTTCCAAGCGATTCGATCATCGGAATCAGAATGGAAATCTTGGATTTGTATCGCTGATTGTAGATGCTGTAAAACCAATAAAAAAGTCAGGAATCCAATGATTCCTGACTTTTTTATTCTAGGTCTTCCCCGATGATGCGAACTTCCCGCTCAAGCTCTACATCAAATTTTTCTTTTACTGTTTTTTGAACGTGTTCAATCAGAGAGATATAGTCCGTTGCTGTCGCATTGTCTTTATTTACGATGAAGCCTGCATGCTTCTTGGATACTTCTGCGCCACCGAAGTTCGTTCCCTGAAGCTCACTATCCTGAATAAGCTTCCCGGCGAAATATCCAGGTGGTCGTTTAAAAACACTTCCGCAAGATGGATATTCAAGTGGCTGCTTGGATTCCCGTTTATCTGTCAGATCATCCATAACGGCCTTGATTTCTTCGTAGTCGCCAGGCTTTAAGCTGAAGGTTGCTTCCAGTACAATATCGTCTTTTTCAGAAATATTGCTATGACGGTAATCGAGCTCTAATTCTGCGGCTGTACGTTTTACCAGGTTCCCTTCACGGTCGACGACATGGCAATAATCCAGAACATCTTTGATTTCTCCGCCATAGGCCCCGGCGTTCATGAATAGAGCACCGCCAACGGTACCTGGAATCCCACAGGCGAATTCAAGTCCTGATAATTTCTCAGCTAACGCGCGTCTCGACACATCAATGATCGCTGCACCACTTTGAGCAACAATCAGTTGATCAGTCGTTTTGATGTCTTTAAAGTTTTTCAGATGAAGAACGATTCCACGAATTCCACCATCTTTTACAATCAAATTCGATCCGTTTCCTAATAATGTAAATGGAACATCCACTTTATTTGAAAGCTTCACAATGTTTTGAACTTCTTCATAAGTGGTTGGCGTTAAGAAGAAATCTGCTCTTCCGCCTAACTTCGTATACAGGTGCTCTCTTAACAATTCGTCCCGTTTGATATTGTCAGAATGCATCACCTTTGATAATTCTTCAAACACTTTTTCCTTATTGTACATTCTATATCAGTCCTATAAAGTAATTTTCGTCTTCTCTAAGTTAAATCCTACCCAACCATTATATGACGAAAACCCATGAAAGTTAAATGGTTTCAGTTGGCAGATGTGAATCCCCTTCGAATGAACCTCTTCTTATTGGAAAAGAATGCTTTATTATAGGTCAAAAATACGAAAAAAGAATGTTTCCATCTTCAGCAAAGTAAGATAGGATAGAACTAACAAAATATGTTATAACATCTATTTAACTATTAAATTATACGATCTAGACACAAAAGGGAGGAGGGAGCAAATTGGCCAGATTATATGTAGCCTTAATTGGTTTAAGTCTGATTTGGGGGATGTCGTTCGTTTTTATCAAGTGGTTGGTGGATCCCGTTGGTGTGTGGGGAACGGTCTTTTTACGCTGTTTATCCGGGGCGCTTGTGCTTCTTCCTATCTTTTTCATACAGAGGAAAAAAGGGGAGAGGAAATCGCTCCCTATGTGGAAGCTGTTTGTTGTCGGGATTGGAAATGCCGCGCTACCCTGGACCCTGATCGCGTTAAGTGAAACACAGATTAATAGTAATACGGCCTCTATTTTAAATGCGACCACACCGATTTGGACGGGGCTGGTAGGATTTTTATTTTTCTCTGTCATATTGACAGGATTTCAATGGTTTGGAATTGTTGTTGGGTTTGTAGGGATTCTCGTCCTAATGAATTTCGAGGTGAGCGGAATCTTTACCTCTGATTTTGTAGGTGTTGGGACAATGGTGCTGGCCACCATGAGTTATGCGTTTGCCTCTCAATTCACAAAAAAATATCTGTCTGGAACGAGTGTGGTTGTCATTTCTACATTCCAGCTGTTGATAGGTGCAGCTGTAGGCTTTGCAGGTATGATATTGACCAATCCGATCTCAGTTGGAGATTTGTTAACAGGAGAGGTCATCCTGGGTATCTTAGGGTTAGGCTGTTTAGGATCAGGTGTAGCGACGCTTCTTTATTTCTATATCATGACGAATGGAAGTCCGGAATTTGCTTCGACTGTGACGTACTTGATTCCGGGTACTGCGATGATTTGGGGATTCGTTCTTCTGAGGGAACCTGTCACGCATAACCTGATAGTAGGATTACTCATCATTTTTGCAGGAGTATTCCTATCGTCAAGAAAATCGAAAAAAATCGTCTCCTCTTTGCCTGTTGGCATGAAGTAAGACCTTTAAACAAACGTTTGATTAGGACATCGAATCCCTTGTACCATATGGGTTCAGATTCTTAAACAAACGTTTGATTGGTTTTGTGAAGCCTAAAGTCCCGAGAAACTAATGCAAACCAATTTGTTTTCATATAAAATGAAAAGGATACATAAGGTAGACTAGACAAGCTCATAGCGGGGCTATAAAAATAAACAATAAGGATGGTAATTCTATGAAAACGGCAATTGTAACGGATAGTACCGCCTACATCCCGAAAGAATTGCGTGATCAACTGAACATACATATGATTCCTCTCAGCGTCATTTTCGGAGGAGAAACCTATCAAGAAGAAGTTGATATTACGGCAAGTGAATTTTATGAAGAGGTCAGCACCCAGGAAAAGCTTCCAACGACTTCACAGCCTCCAGTCGGAAAGTTCGTCGAGTTATTCGAGAAACTTTCTAAGGATTACGATGCCGTCATTTCCATTCACTTATCAAGTGGAATCAGCGGGACGTACCAAGGCGCCGTTCAAGCGGGGGAAATGGTAGAGGGCATAAAAGTGTATCCCTATGACTCTGAAATCAGCTGCATGATCCAGGGCTTCTATGCCATTGAAGGGGCAAAGCTTGGTCGTGAAGGGAAAACGGCTGAAGAAATCGTTGAATTATTGGATGAAATGAAGCAATCAGTACAGGCATATTTCATGGTTGATGACCTGGCTCACTTGCAACGCGGAGGCAGGCTATCGCAAGCTCAGGCGATCATCGGAAGCCTTTTACAGGTTAAACCTTTGCTGCACTTTGTCGACAAAGTGATTGTTCCGTTTGAAAAAATCCGTACGAAGAAGAAAGCGTTGAAGCGGGTGGAGTCTTTGCTTGAAGAAGCTGTGTCTTCCCGAGAAGAGTTTCAGGCTTCGATTATCCATGCGAATCGCGAAGAAGAAGCAATTGAGTGGAAGAATGAGCTTCAAGAGAAGTATCCGAATGTGGAGTTCAATGTTAGTATTTTTGGTCCGGTCATCGGTACTCATTTAGGTGAGGGATCGATGGGAATGGGTTGGGCTCGGAGGATGAGTCGATAGGGATTGGGTGTTTTTGATTGTACCTGGTACATTTCGCACGTTTTGTACCAGGTACAATCATAGGGTTTTGTACCAGGTACAATCAGATCATCATGTACCAGGTACACTCTTGATCTCTCGATGCAAGGCACAAAACAACGTTTTTGTGCCTTGCACCATTTTTATTAGGCAGGATTTTCACCCCTTTATGTAGAATACATCACTATCCCGAACTAGGAGTGATGTTTTTGCGTTTTGCTTTTGCAGATAATGGATTAATACCAGAGCCCCTTATAGAACAGGAAGCCACCGTTCTACAAAGGATTTCAGAATTCCCTTTCCTTCCACCTCGACCTCTCAACCCGTCTTTTCATTTTTCTCCAGAGCTTCAATCCTTTCTTAGCGGGCGTTCATTACTACTGGACGAGATCCCATTTACAATCGACACCCTTCAAGAGCACTATTTGAATGGCTATGTTTCCTATGAAAAAGGTGTGGAAAAAAGCTGTTGCCACCGTTGTGGAAACAACAGACCTCATTTATTCGCTTCATTTTCCTGCTCCAGATGCCACACCCTTTGCACCTACTGCCGTAACTGTATCATGATGGGCAGAGTATCGGAATGCACACCACTCATAATCTGGAAAGGACCTGCACCAACGTCAGAAACGACTCCCACTTTTAAATGGTCTGGCACTCTATCAGAAGCGCAAAAGACAGCTTCTGAACAAATGGTTTTGGCCGTTAAAGAGCGGAAGGACTTGCTGGTATGGGCCGTGTGCGGGGCTGGAAAGACCGAGGTTCTCTTTGAGGGAATCCATGAAGCTCTTAGGGAGAATAAACGGGTATGCATTGCCGCACCCCGAACCGACGTAATCCTTGAACTATCTCCACGTGTTAAAAAGGTGTTCCCTGCCACGTCGGTGACCACCCTTTATGGAGGCTCAGAAGAACGGAATACCTATGGACAACTTGTTCTATCCACCACACACCAGTTGTACCGATTCCAGGACGCCTTTGATGTCATGATCATTGATGAAGTCGACGCCTTTCCATACTCCTACGATTCTTCCCTGCAATGGGCAGTGGAAAAAGCTTGCAAACCTCAGTCCTCGATTATCTACCTCACTGCTACCCCTGATCAAAAAACACAGCATCAGTGTGCCAAGGGTAATAGAACCTTTATCCAAATCCCGGCCCGATTCCACCGTCACCCGATTCCACTTCCCAGGTTTGTGTGGTGTGGTCTTTGGAAAAAATCTTTAAAGAAAAATCGAATCCCTCGTCCTTTAAAGAAGTGGACATTATCAAAACTCCAGCAATCCAAACAAGTCCTCATTTTCTTCCCTACCGTCGAACTAATGGAGAAAGCCCTGCCGTTATTTCAAGAAATGAATCCTCTCATCGAATCCGTCCATGCCGAAGATCCAGACCGAAAAGAAAAGGTAATGAAAATGCGAAACAAAGAGATTTCTATTCTATTAACAACCACCATTTTAGAACGAGGAGTAACGATTCCGAAAATAGATGTCGCCGTCCTGGGAGCAGAAGAAAAGATTTTTACGGAAAGCGCCCTCGTGCAAATCGCAGGAAGGGTAGGACGTAGTGCAGACTATCCAAAGGGAGAAATTATCTATTTTCATTACGGCCGCACGGGTGAAATGATCAAGGCTCTTCTTCATATTGATCACATGAACAAGGAAGCCGGGAAAAGAGGGTTGATAGATGAAAAATAACTGTTTGAATTGTGCAAATGAACTGGTTGAGGTTATATCCTGGAGAGGGTTGTTTTACAGGGAACCGCAATTTCTGTGTGATGAGTGCAATAAACAGCTGGTGAAAATAGAAGGGAAGCGTTGTTTGGGGTGCTCCCGGGCATTAGATGATTTTTCTACAGAATTTATTAAAGGTGCCGAGTGCCTGGACTGTCATCGATGGGAAGGGAATCCCGAGTGGAGAGGGATTCTAAATCAGAACTTCTCATTATATCGGTATAATGATTTTCTTAAAGAGTATCTGGCAAAGTATAAATATCGGGGGGACTACGTGTTGGCAAAAGCCTTCTCTCACACTATTAAATCCTATCTCACTAAAATAGAATATGACCTCATCATTCCCATCCCCCTAAGTAGTGACCGCTTCTATGAGAGAGGATTCAACCAATCTACCGCTCTACTGGAAGAAGCGGAGGTCCGTCCCTCCAATATCCTCACCCGTTCGCATTCTGAAAAGCAGTCGAAAAAGTCAAGAAAGGATCGTCTTCGTCAGGAACAGGTTTTTCAGTTGGTTGAATCCGATCTGAACGGTACATCCATTTTGCTATTTGACGATATTTATACGACGGGGACGACCTTGAGGCAGGCGGCAAAACTTTTGAAGGAAGCGGGGGCTGAAGAGGTATCTTCCTTAACTCTTGCCAGGGGTTAAAGCAATCCTCTTTTCTGCCGATATAACGAATAAGAGAAGCTTCACCGGGAGGAAAAAAGTATGTCAGAAATCATCAATTGTCCACGTTGCAACGCGATTTTTATGAAAAATAAATTTCGTGATGTATGCGACAAATGCTATAAAGAAGAAGAAAACATGTACGAGACCGTCTACCAATTTTTAAAGAAACGGGAGAACCGTGCTGCATCCATGTCACGTGTGATTGAAGTAACGGGAGTAGACGAGGAACTTCTATATAAATGGGTGAAAAAAGGCCGCATTCAGACGAGACAGTTTCCGAATATGGGTTATCCTTGTGATAAATGCGGGAAGATTATTGGGACGGGTAGGATCTGTGGTGATTGTTCCTCTGAACTTGTCAATGAGCTGAAGCAGTTCGAAACCGAGCAGGAATGGAAAAGTAAGGTTAAAGAATCGGGTCAGAGAACGTACTACACTATGAGAGATAAGAACTAGTTCAGAGTAAACTAAATCAGGAAGAACTAACCAGTCTCTTATACTAAACAAAACGCGTTTTTATCCGATATACTAGGTAGAAACAATGGACGTGATGAAAGCGAGGGGAAAATGATGAAGATTAACAATATCGGAAATCAGAACATTAATCCTTATAAGCGTAATCTTAACAAGATGGATCAGGTCGGCAAAGCAGGTAAACCGGCATCCGACAAAATCGAAATCTCTTCTGCCGCCAAAGAGATGCAGGAGGTTTCTAAACTCGGCAAGGAGCGCCAAGCCAGAGTGGAAGCTTTAAAAGATCAGGTACAGAGCGGGAACTACACCATCGATCCGAAAGCCATTGCTAAAGGATTGAAGGATTTCTATAACGGACAATAAAAAAGGAGCGAACAAACATGTCAGCCACCAAATTAATGACAACTCTTGAAAAACTGTATAAGCTGCACAATAGTTTGTTCGATCTTTCTGTCAGTAAAACAGATGTGATTAAAAAAGGCGATATGAGTGAACTCGATCGTGTATTGAGGGATGAACAAAAGTATTTGGCCGCCATCCATACGGTTGAAGCTGAGCGGCAACGTGAGTCGAGTCACTATCTTCAATCACGGGGAGTACATTTGAGCGAACCACCAACACTTTCTCAGTGCATCGAGCACAGTTCATCTGGAGAACAAGAAAAGCTCGCTCATTGGCAGCAAAAACTGGTCGATATCATCGGAGAGTTGAAAGTTCAAAACGAGCTGAATCAAAAGCTTGTCTATCAATCTCTTCAATTTGTGAATATGAATCTATCCATGATGCAACCGCAGCCGGATCAGTCAACATACTCACGTCCAAACGGTGAAAAACCATCACCATCCGGACGATCCATGTTTGATTCGAAAGCATAGCACTTACTAATTGAAACGGAGGCAACACCATGCGATCCACTTTTATGGGCCTGGAAACGGCGAAACGAGGCATGTACACCCAGCAGGGCGCCCTTTATACAACCGGCCACAATATCTCCAACGCAAATACCCCTGGATATACCCGTCAACGAGTCAATTTTGAACAAACGACACCATATCCTGCCCCCTCCATGAACCGCCCGCAAATCCCAGGTCAAATCGGAACGGGAGTCGACGCCGGTTCGATTCAACGTGTGCGTGATTCCTTCCTGGACATGCAGTATAGAGGAGAAAATCAGAAACTAGGCTACTGGGAAACGAAAATGGAAGCGATGAAGAAGATGGAGGAAGTCATGAATGAGCCATCCGATTCAGGTTTGTCGAAAACGATGGACATGTTCTGGCAGTCCCTTCAGGATTTAGCCGTTAACCCATCCAATTCCGGAGCCCGGTCAGTGGTCGTCGAGAGAGGGAAGGCTGTTGCTGAAACATTTATTTACTTATCTTCTTCTTTAACGAGTGTCAGAGGCGATTTGAAAAACGAGTTGTCTGTAAGTGAAAAGCAAATCAATTCCCTGTCGAGACAAATTGATAACATCAATAAACAAATAGCTGATGTTGAGCCACATGGCTATCTCCCGAATGATCTATACGATGAACGGGACCGATTAATCGATGAACTTTCAAAACATGTTTCCATTCAAACGAGCTACCAATCCAATGGAGGAGCGTCTTCCCCTATCGCAGAAGGTGCGGTCACTGTCACATTGGTCGGTAAAGACGGAAACCTGGCCGTCAATCTGGTCGGAAAAGCTGGAGTGAATGAACTTAAGCTTACCTATGAAGGCCCTCAAAATACGGTGGATTCCGTAACGATCGGAAACCAGACACTCGACGTAAAGGACTTCTTATCACAAGGTGAAGGAAAACTGAGAGCCCTTGTCGATACATACGGCTTAAAAAATAAAGACGGTGAAGCAGAAGGCTCCTACATCAGCATGCTCGATGAACTGGACAGCATGGCGTACGAATTCGCCAAAGCATTCAATAACCAGCATCAACAAGGGGTCACACCTGAACAAATGAATGATCCAAACTTTGATCCTGACAACTTCACACCGGATACACCGAAGTTCTTCCAGGATTCTAAGAATGCTTCAGCAGATTTGGATGGTGTACCGAAAGAAGGCTTCGCCCAAAGAATACAGGTCGCCGATGAAATGAGCAATCTCGATAATATCGCGACAGCGGGTGCAGATAATCCCACGCTTGGAGACGCATCCAATGTTCTGGCGCTTGCCGACATCATCACAACGACTAAATTGCCTTATGGAGAAAAAGAAGCTTCATTCCAAGGGCACTTTGAATCCGTGATTGGAAAGATGGCAGTGGAATCCCAAGAATCCGTGCGACTCGCAAGCAACTCCAACGTATTAAGAGGAGCGGTTGACGAACGCCGCATGTCCGTCAGCGGGGTGTCCCTTGACGAAGAAATGACCGACATGATCAAATTCCAGCATGCCTACAACGCCTCTGCCAGAATGATCACACTGCAAGACGAAATGCTCGATAAAATCATCAACGGCATGGGGACCGTTGGAAGATAGGTAGGTGAACGAATATGCGCGTAACACAAAGTATGCTGACAGCGAACTCGATGAGAAACCTAAGCTCTTCCTATGGAAGAATGGGACAGCTGCAGGATCAATTGGCGACAGGGAAGAAGATAACAAAGCCATCGGATGATCCCGTGGTTGCGATGAAAGGGATGTTTTATCGTTCGAACCTGACCGGGATCGAGCAGTATAAGCGGAATTTATCGGAACTTTACCTCTGGATGGAAAACTCAGAGTCCGGAATCGAACAGGCGAACCAAGGGTTGCAGCGTGTTCGGGAATTGACGTTGCAGGGGAAAAATGGAACGTTAAGCCCGGAAGACCGAAAAGCAGTGGCTGTTGAAATTGAACAGATTAAACAAGATTTGGTTAGTGTCGCTGAAACGAAAGTGGCAGGAAGATATATTTTTCATGGAACGGATGTTGGGAATTCTCCGATCAAGGATGGGAATCCCGCAGACGGAAGTACTCCACAGGTCGCAGACAATTTAGGCAGCAGTGCTATCGATGCTTATCCTGTAGAAGTTTCGCAAGGCGTTTCGCTAAAAGCAAACGTCAATCCGAATAAGGTCTTTAATCAGAAACTGTTCGACACAGTGCACAACATCCAAAAAGCATTGGAGTCGGGAGATGATTCGGCCCTTAATACAGAGCTTGAGAATCTGGATAATGTCATGAACACGTTATCAGCAGAACGTTCTGAACTCGGTGCCCGTTATAATCGTCTTGAAATGGTAGACGACCGACTGGGTCAACAGGAAGTAACAGCAAACCGAATTCTTTCTGACAACGAAGACGCTGACATTGAACGCGTCATCACGGATTTGAAAACCCAGGAAAGTGTCCACAGAGCGGCACTCAGCGTCGGAGCGAGAATCATTCAGCCCACATTAATGGATTTTCTACGATAAAAGCAAGGGGACTGACCCTTTAAGGTGTTTTGTCACCTTAGGGTCAGTCCCTTTTTATATGGAGGTGAGAATGTGTGAACGTTCCACAAATAAGATTGCAGTCCACTTCAGCAGCCCTGAGCATCCGGACAACTCCAGGCCGTATGGACATTGAACAGCCACCGGCACAATTGGATATTCAGCAGCCAAAGGCAAAGATGGAAATAGAACGGACGCCTTCCAAACTGACCATCGATCAAACCGAGGCCCGGTCGGATATGGACTTGAAATCGGTGCGTCGCAGGATAGAAGAATATTCCCAACAAGGATATGAAGACTGGTTATCGGGACTTGCCCGAGTCGCTCAGGACGGGGATGAACTCATGATGATCGAGAATGGTGGAGGTGCGATTGCTGCCCAGGCTAAAAGGAACAGTGAGGATCCGATGTATGAATTCAACATAGGATGGATCCCTTCTGCAGGGAGCGTCAAGATTGGATACGATCCCGGAAGCGTAGAAGTTAACGTCGAACCTCAAAGAGTAATCAACAATTCCCGTTCACAGAAACCGAACATCCAATATACGCCTGCACAAGTGGATGTCAGTTTGAAGCGCTACGCCGACTTACAAATTGATTTTGCGAATTTGAAGCACGTAGGGATTAACTACGAACAAGAAATATAGAATGAAGGAATGAAGCGGATGAAAATCAATACGAAATATCATGGAGATATAGAAGTGAAATCAGAAGATGTTCTGACATTTGAACACGGAATCCCCGGATTTGGGGAAGAGAAGCAGTTTGTTTTATTGCCACTTCCTGAAAATGAGTGGTTTCATATATTGCAGTCCGTGACGACGCCTCAGCTTGGATTTGTGGTGACTGATCCGTTTGTCTTTTTTAAGGAATATGATTTTGAATTGAATCAGGCGAGTGTGGAGTTACTGGAAAACCTTACAGAAAAAGAAGTGCAGGTGTTTTCTATTTTGACAGTAAGAGAACCACTTAATGAGTCAACGGTCAATCTACAGGCTCCTATTATTATTAATCTAGCAAATCGTAAAGGAAAGCAAGTTATTTTAAACAATACCGATTACCAAACCAAGCACCTGATCTTTGCTCAGCCTGCAGGAAAGAAGGGGTGAGGGGATGCTAGTGCTGACAAGGAAAACGGGAGAAAGCATTCAAATCGGGGATGACATTGAGCTAACGGTCATTTCTGTAAAAGGTGATCAGGTGAAATTGGGGATCAATGCTCCTAAGAACGTGGATATCCATCGGAAAGAAGTGTACCTTTCTATCCAAGAAGAAAACACTGAAGCTTCGAAAGGGATCGACAATCTGTTTAATCTTTTGCCAAAAAATGATTAATTATTTTTCATAAACTATTAAACACTAGTCAAAACGACCGATATTAGTTATGTAAGCAATGAGGGGAAGGGCGGCCGACCTTTGTGACTCGTTGCAAACTACTAAACTTTTATAGTTCACATGGATGTGGGCTTAATTTCAAGGAGGAAATTTTAGTTATGAGAATTAATCATAATATTGCGGCGTTGAATACTTATCGTCAGTTAAACACTGCCAATGGTGCTCAAGGTAAATCTATGGAAAAACTTTCTTCTGGTCTTCGTATTAACCGTGCTGGAGATGACGCTGCAGGTCTAGCGATTTCAGAAAAAATGCGTGGTCAAATTCGTGGGTTAGATCAAGGTTCACGTAATGCACAAGACGGTATTTCAATGCTTCAAACTGCTGAAGGAGCATTAAATGAAACTCATTCAATTCTTCAGCGTATGCGTGAACTTGCTGTTCAATCTTCGAATGATACGAATGTAACTGAAGACCGTGCTGCTCTGGATAAAGAGTACCAAGCATTAGCTACAGAAATTACTAGAATTTCTAGTGATACGGAATTTAATAAACAAAAACTTTGGGATGGAACTACAACTGCAGTTGATTTTCAAGTAGGACCAAATGCTGCACAAAAAATCACATATACTTTTGAACTTATGGATGCTGCCACAATTACAGGTGGGGTTGGAGATTTAACAGATAAAACTAACTCACAAACTGCAATAGGTGCTTTAGATACAGCAATTGAGAAAGTTTCTACTGTTCGTTCAGCATTAGGTGCTACACAAAATCGCTTAGAGCATACTATCAACAATTTAAATACATCTTCTGAAAACTTAACTGCTGCAGAATCACGTATCCGTGACGTGGACATGGCTAAAGAAATGATGAACCAAACAAAGAATTCTATTCTTTCTCAAGCAGCACAAGCAATGTTGGCTCAATCCAATCAAATGCCTCAAGGAGTTTTACAACTTCTGAGATAATTGATTCGAGGGCGTCCAGTTTGGTAACGAACTGGAGAATAACTGGGTGAATTGCTGGAACTTCCTAAAGCTTTATCAACCACAACGTAACTGGAAACGGTAGGCGGAACGGTCTGAAAATGATAGAGATACTACAATGGATAATCAGCAGCCAAGCTCCTGTGAGGAAACTCTGGAGAAGGTTCAACGACTAGAGAACACGGTCTAAAGCGAAAGCTATGACTATGAATCTCGTAGGACAGTAAATGCTGTTCGAAGTGCCCAGCTCCTTACATACAAAAGGGTGAAGATATAGTCTATTCTATGATCGAAAGACATAGTCGCAAAGCAAGCGAACCAACAACCACAAGGAGTTTTACAACTTCTTCGTTAATTTTAATTTTTCTAAGAGGGACTCTAGCAATAGAGTCTCTTTTTTTATGTTTAAAATTTGAATAGTCTATCTAACTACTAAACTTTCCTCACCAAACTCCGATATAACCCATATAACCCTCAGGAGGATCCAAAGATGATTGATAAAGTGACAGGCGGAGTTTCAGGGATACAATCATTTACTAGATTAGAGAATCATACAAGTGAAGAAGTGAAACAAATTCAAGCGCAGGAACGACACCATGAAGAAACAACAATCAAAGAACCTGTCACCAAAGAAAAAATGGAAGATGTTGTTCATGCAATGAATGAGTTTATGTCAACTTCGAATACCCACCTCAAATTTGAATTTCATGATAAATTGAAAGAATACTATGTGACGATTGTTGATGATCGTACGCAGGAAGTAGTAAAAGAAATACCGGCAAAAAAGATTCTTGATATGCATGCCGCAATGACGGAATTTGTTGGTTTAATGGTCGATAAGAAGATTTAGTGGAAGGAGATACATATGGCTGATATGCGAATTGGTGGCCTTGCCAGTGGTATGGACACGGATCAAATCATAAAGGACTTAATGAAGGCGGAAAGAATTCCTTTAGATAAATTGGAACAGAAGAAGCAATATCTTGGATGGCAACGTGATGACTACCGGGATATGAATAAAATGATGTTTGATTTTAGTAATCTTATTTTTGATGGGGTGATGAAGCAGGGGACGTATACGCAGAAGACAGTCTCTGTTTCGAATCCGAATGAAGTATCTGTTAAAAACATCAGTTCTACCACTGATTTCTCAGGTACATTAAAAGTAGCAAAATTGGCTACTGCTGCTACGATGTACAGCTCAGCTATTACCCAGTCCGACGGTGGCACATTTGATCCTAAGAAGAAATTGAGTGAGTCGTTCGGGATGACTGGTGAGCAAAGTATTAAAGTGAAGGCAATTAAAGCAGATGGAACGATGTCGGCTGATTTTACTGAGATTAAATTCACGGCTGAAGATGAGACGTTAGATAGTCTTATTGTGAAGATTAATGCTCAGACCGGCGTGACCATGTTTTATGATCAACACACGAAGCAAATGTCTGTTATGAGCAAGAACACGGGCAACAATTCGGCTGGTCCGGAAATTGAACTGCAAGGGGCGTTATTTACTACTCATTTGAACCTCGATGCAGAAAACGATACTGCTCTCACAAATAATAGAGGTTCCATCGGCGAGAATGCTAAGTTTACATACAATGGAATGGCTACTGAGCGGTCATCAAATACGTTTACAATCAATGGTTTTGAACTGACTCTTAAGAACGCATCGAATACAAATGTAACTTTTGCTTCACAACCCGACACCGACAAAATCCTCGAAAAAATCGTCAAATTCGTCGATGAATACAACAAACTCATCGAAAAAGCAAACGGTGAAGTAAACGAAAAGAAATACCGTGATTTCCAACCTTTGACAGCCGAACAAAAAGAGTCAATGGAAGAAAAAGAAATCGAATTATGGGAAGAAAAATCACGTAACGGTACTCTGAGAAACGATTCCGTTCTGACATCTGGTCTAAACAAAATGCGAACAGACATGTACACACCAATTTCAGGTGGAACTTCAGGCGTTAACCATTTAGCCCAAATCGGAATCAAAACATCAAGTAATTATCTTGATCGAGGAAAACTGATTATTGATGAAAGCAAGCTAAAAGAAGCGATTTCCAAAGATCCGAATGCGATCTATGAGATTTTTGCTAAAGATGGCGCGACTTCAAATGAACAAGGTATCGCTCGTCGTTTACGTGATACAGTAAAAAATACAATGGACAGCATTGAGAAAAAAGCAGGAAAAGCTTCGAGCACCAATAATACATTTACTCTAGGTCGGTTATTAAACAATATGGACAGCCAAATGGACCGTTTTGAGGACCGGTTGATCCAAGTCGAAGACCGCTACTGGCGCCAATTCACCGCCATGGAAAAAGCCATACAGCGCTCCAACGAACAATCCATGTTCCTCATGAACCAATTCGGCGGCTAATCACAACAAAAGGAGTGTCACTATGGCCATCAACAACCCGTATGCAGCATACCAGAACAACTCGGTTAACACCGCATCACCAGGTGAACTCACCCTTATGCTCTATAACGGAAGCCTGAAATTTATTCATATCGCGAAAAAAGCCATTCAAGACAAAAATATTGAATTGAAAAATACAAATATCCAAAAGACCCAAGCCATCGTGAACGAATTAATGGTTACATTGAATACGGATCTTGAAGTTTCACAAAACCTCATGTCCCTTTACGACTATATCAATCGTCGTTTAACTGAAGCTAATATCAAGAATGAAGTGGCAATTTTAGAAGAAGTAGAAGGCCTTATCACGGACTTCCGTGATACCTGGAAAGAAGTCATTCAACTCAACCGCCAGAAGCAACATGCAAGTCAAGGTGGAAAGGTTTAATGAGCTCTGTCCTTCTTTGCTACACCATCACGAAACAATTGAAAGAAGCATTGGAACAGGTGAAAGATGAAAACAGGGAAACCACGATTGAGGAAGTGGAGTCTCTTTTAGAAAAAAGACAGAGCGTACTTGGCACCATCAAGCCACCTTATACTCAGGATGAGCAGGAGCTCGGCAAGCAAATGATTGTTTGGAACCAGCAGATTGATCGGCAGTTGGATCAACTGCGTTTAGAAATCAAGCGAGATATGAATGGGTTAACGAAGAAAAAAACTTCCGTTCAAAAGTATTCAAATCCATATGAATCCCTGCAATATGATGGAATGTTCTACGATAAAAAGAAATAGGTGGTTCTTTGAATTTTGCGACTAACTTAGAAGAAAAACAGTATAAATTGGTCAGCCAATACGTTGTTTGCTTGATATAATCGAAGAAGCACTGAAGTACGTTGTAGCAAGCTTCACTGATCTAAGCAAAACAGAAGGGGACATGCTCCTTTCAGAAGCCTTCCAGACCATTGAGCAGATTTCAGAATGCAATCGCTTGCTAAAAGAAATATTTAATGGGAGCGAAGGCATTCATGAGCTCTAATCCAATTTGATACCGTGACGGATCCGGTATGGAAACTGAATGGGCAGTTAGAAAACAACTTAGACAAACAAAGTATTGTGCAGGAAATACTGTCACCCGCACTTTCTACATGGAAAATGACAATTGAAAAAGAACTTAATCCCTATTTAACACACTAAGTCTCGAATCCCCGAGGCTTTTTTCTTTTTCCAAATAATCTCATGCTATAATAATAGAAAAAATGCTGGAGGAAGACTTGATGAAAAATAGTCTGGTAGATGAAATCAGAAGTCTTTGCGTAACCTATCCTGAAGTTCATGAGCACATAGACGGCTTTGGACACTCTTCTTTCCGGGTGAAGGACAAGCCCTTTGTAATTCTTGGTGAGGAGAACAATCTCTCCTTATCTATTAAAACCCTACCCACCACGCAAGAAATCTTACTGGAGCAGCCAGGTTACACAAAAGCCCCCTACATAGGTAGACAAGTCTGGGTCTTAGTAGAGGCAGAGGAAGTAGGATGGAAAGCTATTGAAACCTTGATTCACGAGGGCTATTTGAGAGTGGCTCCCAAGAAACTGGCAAATCAAGTACGAAACGGATGAAGACACATGATCAACCTAATCACCAATGAACTCATAAAACAACTATCCCGTCCCCGCATGTGGATCTCCCTTGGGGTCATCGTATTTATCAACTCCATCGCATCCCTTTTCGTCTACATGCTGTTCGAGGGAATTCAATTTTCCTTCTGGGAATATATGCGGATCAGTTCAAACCTGCTCATAGTCTTACAAGTCTTCTGCCTCATCATAGCAGGGGACATCGTATCAAGTGAATTTTCGTCAGGTACCATCAAGCTATTGCTCATTCGCCCGGTCAACCGTATGAAAATCCTGCTCTCAAAATACTTAACGGTTATCCTCATAGCAACTCTTCTGACGTCCGCACATTTTATTTTTTCGTCAATACTGGGCATACTTTGGTTCTACGACAGCTTCTTTGAATTCGGCGTGAACGTGTTTATTGTAGCGGGAGCTTATGTGCTGAGGTTTCTTGAACTGATTGTGATTTGCTCCATTTCTTTCACCCTTTCTGTACTGACGAGAAGCAGCTCCTTTGCCAGTGGAACGACCATCTTTCTGACATTTTCTGCAGGAACTTTCTTGATTGTCATGAATGAGCGGGGAATGGAATGGGGTAGGTATTTATTATTTGCGAATACAGATTTGCAGCAGTATTTCTTCGGAACTCCGCCTTTTGAAGGGATGACGTTTTTGTTTTCGGTCATAGTGATTGTGGTGTATTTGATTGGGTTTGGTGGATTGGCCGGATGGATTTTTGGTCGGCGGGATGTGGATGTTTAGCTTCTGATGTACCAGGTACAATCCATAGTATTTGTACCTGGTACAAAAGTGTACAGAGGTACCAGGTACAAATAAAACTCCTCCTCTCAACCACACACCTTTAAGCAGGGAAATTTCGAATTATGTCGAATAGGAATAATGGTAACTTTATTAGAGAAAGGAAGAGTGTATGACAAGAAACCATAGGATTTGGTATCCTGGAGCTATTTATCACATAACCGCACGTGGTAACAGAAAGAATAATCTGTTTCGAGATAGAAAAGATTTTAATCATTATTTAGGATTAGTGCAAAGAGCAAAAGAAAAAACTCCATTCACTCTCCACTCCTATTGCCTCATGCCCAATCATGTTCATCTCATTATTGGGACACTTGATAACTCTCCCTCAGAGATTATCCATTACATTCATTCCATTTATGCAAGGTACTTTAATAGGAAATACAATTATGTCGGTCATGTGTTTCAGGATCGATATTACGCCAAGCTAATTAATAACTCTAAGCAACTGATAGATACAAGTAGTTACATTCATTTGAACCCGGTAAAATCCAAGTACTCTAAACAACCTGAAGACTATCATTGGAGCAGCTATAAGAGTTTTATTACGGCAGGTTATAAATCAATTGTTGATACTCAAAAGATTCTTTCAAATCTTGATGACCATCCATATGAGAAATATAAATTTTATGTAGAAACAAAATTTAATATTAAGGATTGGAACGAGCCTATATAACTAAGTTGAATTCATTTTGTACCTGGTACAACTAACCTTGATTGTACCAGGTACAATCCGCAGCATTTGTACCTGGTACAAAAAAATCTAACACACCAGACCCTTCACAAATCCGCCCCAAACTATACACAAATCCTCCAAATCCCCACCGTTTATTCCCCTCCAAAAATGAGAAAATAATAGTATAAATAGTGAAAGGTGAACCCTACATACTCGCAACCATCACCTCAATTTTTCATTCTCCAATCCCACAACCATCAACACTCTCGACACCATATAACAAACTTTACGGAAAATTGACAAAAAATTTAGAAAGTTTAAGGAGGAATAATTGAGGGAATGGAGAATATATAAACATAGCTTTATTTTTAAAAGGAGGAGTTTACATGTTGAACTACAACATTCGAGGCGAGAACATTGAGGTAACTCCAGCGATTCGCGAACACGTGGAGAAGAAGATTGGCAAGTTAGACCGTTACTTTAATGAAACTCCTGATGCAAATGTACATGTTAATTTAAAAGTGTATCCTGATAAAAATACGAAAACTGAAGTGACTATTCCAATGCCGCAATTAGTGTTACGTGCAGAGGAACGCAACACGGATATGTATGCGGCCATTGACCTGATTGTAGATAAATTAGAGCGTCAAATTCGCAAACATAAAACAAGAGTGAACCGTAAAATGCGTGAAAAGGGCAGCCCGAAAGAGTTCTTCGCGGCTCAGGAAGATCTGAATCACGTTTCTCCAAATGGTGCAGCTGCGGTTGAACTGGAGGAAGAGGACGATACAGAAGTAGTAAGAACGAAGCAGTTCAATCTTAAGCCGATGGACAGTGAAGAAGCGATCCTTCAAATGAACATGCTGGGTCACACATTCTTCATCTTCACAGACGCAGAGACAAATGCGACGAATATTGTGTACAAGCGTCGTGACGGGAAGTATGGTTTAATCGAAACAAACTAATTACCTTAAATCCTGCGGTCACTTCGGCCGCAGGATTTTTTATAATCAAAAGGAGGTTATTTCCATTTTTTGTCGAAGTTTGTTTGAAGGTAGACAAAATTTAGGGGGATACAAGTGAGAGATCCACGATTAGAGAAGTTGGCAGAAGTGCTGCTAACCCATTCATTAGCATTAAAAGAAGGAGAAAAACTCTTTATTGCAGGGGAGCATTCCACGAAACCACTTGTAAAGGAGCTTCTCCAGAAATCGTATGAGATGGGAGTGATTCCATATTATGAGCTCGGCGATCAGGAGTTACTGCGTATCATGGCCACTCATGCGAAACCGGAACAAATGATTCTGCAAAATAAATGGAATATGGATAAATATCAGGATATCGATGCGTTTCTCAATATTTCAAGCGAAGCAAATGATGCAGAGATGAGTGAGGTGCCGGCCGAACAGTGGCAGCTTCTCATGCCGCATATGAAAGAATCCAATGACTATCTCATTCAAAATAAGAAATGGGTTCTATTAAACTATCCAAACCCGTCACTCGCCCAAAAAGCGAAGATGAGTTATGACACATTCTTCGATTATCTTCTGGAAGTCTGTACCCTGGACTACAAGCAGATGGAGGAAGCCCAGAAGCCTCTTAAAGAGCTGATGGATAAAACCGATAAAGTTCGTATTACCGGCGAAGGGACGGACCTTACGTTTTCCGTCAAGGATATTCCGTCTGTCATGTGCTTTGGAGAGCGGAATATTCCGGACGGGGAAGTGTATACAGCTCCCGTGAAGGATAGTGTGAACGGGACGATTATGTATAATACACCGACACTGTATCGTGGATTTACTTTTGACAATGTTTCTTTGACGTTTGAAAACGGGAAGATCGTGAAAGCAACGGCAGATAAAACGAAGGAACTGAACAATATTCTGGATACAGATGAAGGTGCCCGTTTCATAGGTGAATTTGCTCTTGGTGTGAATCCGAAGATCAATGAGCCGATGTTGGATATCCTATTTGATGAAAAAATAAACGGAAGCTTCCATTTCACACCAGGACAGGCCTATGAAGGGGCGGATAACGGAAACCGTTCGAGTGTACATTGGGATATGGTCTGTATCCAGCGTCCAGAATATGGCGGAGGAGAAATTTACTTCGATGATGTTTTAATTCGCAAGGATGGGTTATTTGTAGTAGAAGAGCTAAAAGGATTGAATCCTGACGCTTTAATTTAAAGGAGGACTTCACCATGACGTATTCCATTGTAGGCTATGACCCGGAAGAGAAAGAGTGGGGGATTGCAGTCCAATCCAAATTCCTCGGTGTTGGATCGGTCGTACCATTTGCGAAAGCGGGTGTGGGAGCCGTGGCAACTCAGTCTTACGCGAATACCTCGTACGGGCCTCATGCACTTCAATTAATGGAAGAAGGAAAGACGGCAGAGGAAGCCCTGGATATCATCACAAAGGATGATTCCGAGCGTCCATCACGCCAGGTTGGGTTGATTGATGCATGTGGGAATCCCGCCACTTTTACGGGAGAGGGATGTTATGACTGGGCCGGTGGACAAACAGGAAAGCACTTTGCAGCTCAAGGAAATATTTTAGTGGATGAGAAGACCGTAAAGGCGATGGCAGAGACATTTGGGTCGACGACTGGATCTCTGGCTGAGCGATTACTCCATGCACTCGATGCCGGTCAGGAAGCTGGTGGCGATTCCCGAGGCATGCAGTCTGCTGCCCTTTTAATCGTGAAGGAAAACGGTGGATATGGTGGCTTCAATGATCGGTACATTGATTTGAGGGTGGATGATCACGCCTCTCCAATTAAGGAATTGAAACGAATCTACTTGATGCATCAGCTCTACTTTAAAGATTCAGAGCCTGGTAGAGTCGTATTGCTGGAAGGTGAAATCCATGATGAAGTGGAGCGGGAACTCAACCGTCTTGGCTATGCAAAAGAAAGACAGTCCCTTCATCAGAGCTTGAAAGACTATCTCCATACCGAAAACTTTGAAATGCGTGAGCAGGATGAGAATTATATTGATCTTGACGTATTGGATTATATGAAAAAACAAGGACGATAGATCCTAAAAGAACCAGTCCAAAAGCGATTGGTTCTTTTTTCTTGTTCTAAAACAGTTTAAGGAACGCTTTAAATGTTATATAATGAACATTTGTGTACGGGACTCAAGAAGTTGGAGGTAAATACAAACATGAGTACAGTCGGAAGAAACGAACCATGCCCATGCGGCAGTGGGAAAAAATATAAGAAATGCTGTGAAAAAGAAAATGTTGTGAATATAGATACATTGGTGAGTCAGGAGCTTGATGTGCTTCAGGCGCAGCTTTATGATTATATTGCTACGGCACAGTCAACAGAGATGGAAGAATCCTATCACCGCTACTTAGCGAAAATGGATTTGATGCAAGCGGATCCGGATATTTATGAAATGGCCTTTGTCAGCTGGTACGGAGCGACTCAAAAGGATGCTGACGGTGTTCGTTTGATCGAACGCTTTGTCGATAAGCAATTGAGCACGGTGACTCGTCCTCAGACAGCTGAAGTACTGGAGTCGTGGAAAAACGTGCGTGTGACGGCAGGTACCGTAGAGAAGGTAGATGACAATACATTACGTGTGGAAGAAGCCATCACTGGTGATGTGCTGATTGTAACTGAAAAGTTCGGTAAATTAGAAGAGAATAGTTTCTTCTTGGGGTTACTATTGCCGAATGGGGAGAAGTATCTTCCATTCGCTCAATATTTCATTTATCCTGCGATTGAGAAAGCAGCGATGGAACTGGTGAAAATCCGATTTGAACAAGGTGAGTTTGAAAATCTGCATGACTACTTATCAGGGCAGTACTTGGAAATAGCAGATGTCGGATTCGTTCTTTATAGTGCTGAGAAGAAAAAGGCCGGAAAAGCAGCAGCATCTACTAAAGCCACGGATGAAACAGATACTTCCAAGGATTCGGATAAGAAATCCGAAGAAGCGATCGAAGGAGTAGAAATCTGGAAAACACCTGAATACGTTGAAGCGATCACATCCCTTCAAAACTTCCTGACTGAAAAAGGGGAAGACAAAAAAGAGAGTGAGCTGCTGGTAGCCGTATTGGAAAAATACTTCTACACAGAGCGCCCAACGATCCGCAATCCGAAAATCTACTCGGGAGCACTGGTAGACATGGCGAAAAACATCGACGAAATCAGTATCCGCCACGTCCAAAAAGAACTGGCAGAATACTTCGATGTCTCTGCTAACAGCATCTCAAGACGCAGCAAACAAATCTGGGAAAGCTACCAGGACACCGTCTACGAACTACTGAAAGCAACTAAAGTCTAACCATTCAAATACACAACACCTAAAAGTCGTCTGCATAGGCGGCTTTTTTGTTTTTGAGGGACGGACCTCACTTTTCACCAATTCAACCCTGGACGGATATATTTAGTAGGTGAGGTCCGTCCCTCAACCTGAATCGACGCTATTTCTAGAGGGACGGACCTCACATCTCATGATCAACCCAGGAATACCGTGTGATAGTGAAGCATCCAACCTTTGAAAGATCTGTGATTGAGAGGTCCGTCCCTCCTTGAGTTGTAACCCATATAGGATAGTGGTAAGATTGGTAGGGAATATATCGTGTTTTTGTGGGAGGATATTTGGATTTTGTAGCGAATTTTTAGTAGAGTGATTGGAAGCGGATAATGGTGACTTATTACATGGATTTTTCATCACTCTCATCTGAATTTCATTTTCTTTCGTTATACTGGTGACGTTCGGCTCTCATTTAAACACAGATAAAGGAGCGTTTATACATGCTTGGTCTATTAAACAAAGTGTTCGATGCAAATAAAAGAGAATTAAAGAGGCTTGAAAAACTGGCTGATCAAATAGAAGAATTAGGCCCCGATATGGAGCGGTTGACGGATGATGAAATCCGTGAAAGAACGGAACGATTCAAGGAGCGTTATCAAAAGGGTGAAGACCTTGAAGATATGATGATTGAGGCCTTTGCTGTCGTACGGGAAGCGGCTCGCCGCGTTCTTGGTTTATATCCGTATCGCGTCCAGCTTATGGGTGGTGCCTCCTTACATGGCGGTAACATCTCTGAGATGAAAACCGGTGAAGGTAAAACGCTGACAGCGACTATGCCTGTGTACTTGAATGCGATCACAGGAAAAGGCGTTCACGTTATCACAGTCAACGAATACCTGGCCAGCCGTGATGCTGAGGAAATGGGTAAGCTATACAATTTCCTGGGGCTCTCTGTAGGCCTGAATTTAAACTCGATGTCTAAAGATGAAAAACGTGAAGCATACAAAGCGGATATTACGTATGGTACGAATAACGAATTCGGATTCGACTACCTTCGTGACAATATGATCCTGTACAAAGATCAAATGGTGCAGCGTCCTCTTCATTTTGCCGTAATCGATGAGGTTGACTCGATTTTAATCGATGAAGCACGTACACCTCTGATCATTTCCGGTAACGCACAACGTACGCCTCAGCTTTATATCCAGGCCAATGCGGTCGTACGTACGCTGAAAAAAGATGAAGATTACACATATGATGAAAAAACAAAAGGTGTTCTATTAACGGAAGACGGAATCAGCAAAGTAGAAAGAGCTTTCCACATTGATAACCTTTTTGATATTTCACATGTAACCCTTAACCACCATATCAATCAAGCATTAAAAGCTCACGTCAGCATGCACCGTGATGTGGATTATGTGGTTCAGGAAGGTGAAATTGTCATCGTTGACTCTTTCACAGGACGTCTGATGAAGGGTCGTCGTTACAGTGACGGACTTCACCAATCAATCGAGGCAAAAGAAGGTCTTGAAATTCAGAACGAAAGCATGACGATGGCAACGATTACGTTCCAGAACTACTTCCGTATGTACGAAAAGCTTTCCGGTATGACCGGTACGGCGAAAACGGAAGAAGAAGAGTTCCGTAATATCTACAATATGAATGTCATTGTGATTCCAACGAACAAGCCAATCGTTCGTGATGATCGTGCCGATTTGATTTACGCTTCTATAGAAGGGAAGTTCCTTGCTGTAGTCGATGATATTAAAGAACGGAACGAAAAAGGACAGCCTGTACTGGTTGGTACCGTTGCCGTTGAAACGTCAGAGCTTATTTCTAAACTTTTAACAAAAAAAGGCGTTCGCCATAATGTGTTAAATGCGAAAAACCATGGCCGTGAAGCGGAAATTATTTTAGAAGCAGGTCAGCCTGGTGCCGTAACCATCGCGACAAATATGGCCGGACGTGGTACGGATATCAAACTAGGAGAAGGCGTCATCGAACGTGGCGGTCTTGCCGTTATTGGTACCGAGCGTCATGAATCACGCCGTATTGATAATCAGCTTCGTGGACGTTCCGGTCGTCAGGGAGATCCTGGTGTGACCCAGTTCTATCTTTCCATGGAAGATGAATTGATGCGCCGATTCGGCTCTGATAATATGAAGAGCATGATGGAACGCCTTGGAATGGATGATACTCAGCCAATCCAAAGTAAAATGGTGAGCCGTGCTGTAGAATCGGCCCAGAAACGAGTGGAAGGAAACAACTTCGATGCTCGTAAGCAGCTTCTGCAATACGATGATGTTTTACGTCAACAACGTGAAATCATTTATAAACAGCGTTATGAAGTAATCGACTCAGAAAACCTTCGTGAAATTGTTGAGGGAATGATCAAATCAGCCATCGAACGTCAGGTAGCAGCCCATACAGCAGAAGAAAATATGGAAAACTGGAACCTTCAAGGCATCGTTGATTATGTGAACGCGAATCTTCTTCCTGAAAACGACGTAACAGTTGATGATCTACGTGGAAAAGAGCCGGAAGAAATGATGGATCTGATTTATGAAGATGTGAAGCACCGTTACGATGAAAAAGAAGAAGAACTTACGCCGGAGCAAATGCGTGAGTTTGAAAAAGTCATCCTGCTTCGCGCGGTTGATACAAAATGGATCGACCATATCGATGCGATGGATCAATTGCGTCAAGGTATCCACCTTCGTGCCTACGGTCAAACCGACCCACTGCGCGAATACCAGCATGAAGGGTTTGCCATGTTCGAAAGCATGGTACTCGCAATCGAAGAAGACGTGGCTAAATACGTCATGAAAGCTGAAATCCGCAACAATCTTGAACGTCAGGAAGTAGCCAAAGGTCAAGCGGTGAACCCGAAAGAAGAAGGCGGTAAGGCTAAGAAACAACCAGTTCGCAAGCAAGAAGACGTAGGGCGCAACGAACCATGTCCATGCGGAAGCGGTAAAAAGTACAAACACTGCCACGGCATAACTGGATAAATAAAGAGAATGCTACCTGGTGCTTATTTTGATAAAATAAGTGCCAGGTACTTTTCCGTTTTTTATGGGTGCCTGGGATAGCGGTTGTTATACTTGGCTAATTTTTTGTAAGATTGTTGTCTTTTAAATAGGTTATGTAAAAGCATACCGCTGAAGTTGATTGAGCGGAAGGTGCTCGACTCCTGCGGGAGAAGCGGGACAGGTGAGACCCCACAGGCGAAGCCGAGGAGGCTCACCGCCCGCCCCGCGGAAAGCGAGCACCTGGAGCGGAAATCAACCACTACTGTCTAATAGAAAATCCGGCCACTCTATTCCAGGTATTATCAAAACAAAGTAAATTCAACAACCCAAATAACTATAGAGGTGAACACTCATGGAACTATCAGAAATCAGAGCAGAGTTAGAAAAAACAGCTACGACATTAGCGGACTTCAGGGGGTCTCTTTGACTTAGAAAACAAAGAGGCCAGAATTCAAGAGCTGGACGAAATCATGGTTCAACCCGATTTCTGGGATGACCAGCAAAAAGCTCAAGGGTTAATCAATGAAGGAAATGGTTTAAAGGATCTTGTAAACGAGTACAAATCATTGCTTGAATCCCATGAAAACCTTGAGCTTACCCTTGAACTTATTAAAGAAGAACCGGACGAAGATCTTCAAAAGGACCTTGAAGAGGAGCTTGGTGATTTGGTCAAACGATTAAATGACTACGAACTTCAGCTGCTTCTAAGCGAAGAACATGATAAAAATAACGCGATTCTTGAGCTGCATCCCGGGGCAGGTGGGACGGAGTCTCAGGATTGGGGTTCCATGCTTCTACGTATGTACACTCGTTGGGGAGAAAAACGCGGTTTCAAAGTAGAAACCCTTGATTATCTTCCTGGAGATGAAGCAGGCATCAAGAGTGTGACCCTTGCCATTAAAGGTCACAATGCGTACGGTTACTTAAAAGCTGAAAAAGGCGTACACCGTCTTGTTCGTATTTCACCATTCGATTCTTCAGGACGTCGTCACACTTCCTTCGTGTCTTGTGAAGTCATGCCTGAGTTTAATGAAGAAATTGAAATCGAAATCCGTACGGAAGACCTTAAAATCGATACGTACCGTGCAAGTGGAGCCGGTGGACAGCATATCAATACGACGGATTCGGCTGTTCGTATCACGCATTTACCAACGAATGTCGTGGTAACCTGCCAATCTGAACGTTCTCAGATCAAGAACCGTGAGTCAGCCATGAAAATGCTGAAAGCGAAGCTCTACCAAAAGCGAATCGAAGAGCAGGAACAGGAGCTTGCCGAAATTCGTGGAGAGCAAAAGGAAATCGGATGGGGAAGCCAAATCCGTTCCTACGTCTTCCACCCATACTCCATGGTCAAAGACCACAGAACCAACACAGAATCAGGAAACGTACAAGGCGTCATGGACGGAGACCTCGACCCATTCATCAACGCTTATCTTCGTTCCAAAATTCAATAATCATACTCAAACTGGATCCTCCATTAATTGGAGGTTTCAGCTTTTTTCTAAAGATTTTAAGGGACGGACCTTTAAAGGAGGTCAGTTTCTTCCATCATATGTATGGATATGAACGTGGAATATACTTTACATACACAAATAAGCACACGCCGACTATCGGTATTATCACTTATTGCAGAAGACGGAAGCTAAATTTTCCCTTGTAAACCCTCTCACTAATCAAGGTCCGTCCCTCACCACAAAAACACCTCAACTTATTAGTGCTTTACCACGTTATTGAAGTGTTATTTACACCTCTAAGTACCCATGCTATACTCTCAAAGGTTGATACAGAGCGTGTTGGAAGGTTGGGAAAGTTTATTTGGCCCTATTTCATACATATGATTTTCAACTCTTAAAGCGAAATATATGTACAATCTTCATGCTCAGAGGTTCACGATCTGACCAATTAGAGGTCCGTCCCTCTGCATACTCTGCATAAAGGAAGAGGTTGTACTCATACTATAAATACATAGGTTAAAGGAGTCGTACTGGATGGGTTTGAAAGAGAGACGTCGTGGGCAGGCATTTAATCCGCGGAAAGAGAAGTTGTTAGAGTATTTGTTTGTTGTGTTTGGGTCAACGATTGTGGCTCTTGCGTTTAATGTGTTCTTACTGCCAAATGAGGTTGCTTCAGGAGGGGTGAGTGGGATATCGACCATCCTGAAAGGTCTGTTTGATTGGAAGCCAGCCTTCGTTCAGTGGGCATTTAATATTCCGCTATTCATTGCAGGGTTAATCTTTCTGGGCCTTCAATTCGGCGTGAAAACAGCCATCGGTACGGTTTTCTTGCCGCTAGTAGTATTTTTAACAGAAGACTGGAAGCCGTGGACGGAAGATCCCCTGCTGGGTGCTTTATTCGGCGGGATTGGTGTAGGACTGGGCTTGGGAATCGTCTTTCGAGGTAAAGCGTCTACAGGAGGGACGGACCTGGCAGCACAGATTGTAAACAAATTTACTGGGTTGTCCTTAGGCACGTGTGTTGCGCTTATCGATGGAATGATTGTTCTTTCTGCTGCGATTGTGTTTGACATCGAACGTGGTTTATATGCTCTTATCGGCCTCTATGTGACAAGTAAAACGATTGATTTAGTCCAGGTCGGCATCAGCCGATCAAAAATGGCACTTATCATTACAAACAGACAGGAAGAAGTTCGTGAAGGAATCCTGAATAAAATTGATCGTGGTGTGACAAAACTATCTGCATACGGTGGTTATACGGACGATGAGCGCCCGATCCTTATGTGTGTGGTCGATCAAACAGAATTCACAAAACTGAAACAACTGGTCAAAACCATTGACCCCTCTGCTTTCGTCGTCACAATGGACGCTTCAGAGGTGTTAGGTGAAGGTTTCAAACGGGTTTAACCTTGGTATAATTATGTAATAGGGGACGGACCTCGATACATCCCGTTACTCTTAAAATGTGTTCCTAGGGGGAGGAAAAATGAAGAAAAAACTACTTGGTATTGTTTTTGGCGCTTCATTGGTACTTGCAGCTTGCGGTGGTGGCGGCGAAGAAAGTACAGAAACAAGCTCTGGCGGAGTAGACCCTGAAAAAATCGTAAACAATAAATGCACAAGCTGTCATGGTGGAAACCTTGAAGGCGGTATGGGGCCAGCCCTTAATAAAATTGGTGCTGATTTAAACAAAGATCAAATCTTGGAAGTCATTCAAAATGGTAAAGGTCAAATGCCTGCGGGACTCATTGAAGGTGAAGAAGCAGAAGCAGTGGCAGAGTGGTTGGCGAATAAGAAGTAAGTGAGGAAGAAGGGTCCCGAACTGAGGATTCTTCTTTTTTGATTTATCCACAAACTTTCTCCTTTCCCTTCTTTAAATATATGTTACAAAAGCTCCTCGAATAAATATTGTAAAAAATCAGCAATTGAACCGCAAAAAATTATAACCTAGTAACTTACTGAGACTAGCATCAACCTAAGGTTTATCATCCTCCTATTATCAAACCTTTTTACTTGGTTATAGTACCAGGTTATAGATAAAAATACCTATGTTTATAACGGAAAATAGGCATAATCGGCAATAAAAAAGGTAAAATATACACATAATTTCAAACTTTGAAACGTAAATGTAATAATTTTTTTCCTTAACAACGTACAAAGTGATGTTATAATAACTTTCGGGAGAGCAATTCGAGGTTTTTCGCCATTTCATGTCTAATTATGGTAAAAACGTCGTTGTGTTCGTACATATGTCGATAACAGCCAAGAGGGTAACTACATAATACAAATTAGGTGATTTTATAATGATAGAAATGAAAGACGTGTATAAGCAGTACAGCAACGGTGTCATGGCTGCCAATGGCTTTAACGTCCACATTAAGCAAGGTGAGTTTGTGTATGTTGTGGGTCCAAGTGGTGCCGGGAAGTCTACTTTCATCAAGATGATGTACCGCGAAGAGAAGCCTTCTAAGGGTGATATCATCGTAAACGGTATTAATCTTGCAAAATTAAAAAATAGTAGAGTTCCATACTTACGAAGAAACGTTGGAGTCGTGTTTCAGGATTTTAAGCTGTTACCATCTCTTACAATCTATGAGAACATTGCCTTCGCACTTGAAGTAATAGAAGAACATCCAAGGCAAATTAAGAAGAGAGTCATGGAAGTACTGGATCTGGTAGGGTTAAAGCATAAAGCAAGAATGCTTCCGAATGAATTGTCAGGTGGAGAGCAACAGCGTGTATCGATTGCACGATCCATCGTGAATACGCCGCAGCTTGTGATTGCAGACGAACCTACGGGTAACCTGGATCCGGAAACATCTTGGGATATCATGAACATTCTTGAAGATATCAGCAATCGTGGAACAACGGTGATCATGGCTACTCATAATCGGGAAATCGTAAATACCATCAAGCATCGGGTAATTGCCATCGAAAATGGCCGAATTGTTCGTGACGAACAGCGAGGTGATTACGGTTATGAAGGCTAGGACGTATGGTCGACATCTAAGAGAAAGCTTCAAAAGCATCGGACGTAATGGCTGGATGACATTCGCATCCGTGAGTGCCGTTACTGTAACCCTACTACTTGTTGGTGTATTTATGGTACTTATGCTAAACATGAACAAGGTTGCAACCGATATTGAGAAAGACGTTGAAGTACGCGTATTACTGGAAATCGGTACTGAAAAAGCTCAAGTAGAAGAAATAGATAAGAAAATTAACCAAATAAGTGGAGTGGAATCCGTAGAATATTCTTCTAAAGAAGAAGAACTTCAAAACCTGGTAAAGGATTTAGGAGACGATTTCAGGTTATTCGAACAGGATAATCCATTATACGATGTATTTATTGTAAAAGCGGAAGATCCCCGCGATACTGGGAAAATCGCTGCTGAAGTCAGCAAGTATGAAGGTGTGAACGAAGCACTTTATGGTGAAGCGAAGATTGAAAGATTATTTAATGTACTGGAAATGAGTCGAAACGTTGGATTAGTGTTAATCATCGGTTTATTGTTTACCGCCATGTTCCTCATCTCAAATACAATCAAAATCACCATTGTCGCCAGAAGAAGGGAAATCGAGATAATGAAACTCGTGGGTGCAACCAACTGGTTTGTACGCTGGCCATTCATTCTAGAAGGATTATGGCTTGGAATTTTAGGTTCTATTATCCCGGTCGCTCTTGTCACAACAGGTTACTACTATGCTTATGAATTTATTAGACCAAAACTACAAAACCATTTTATTCAGATATTAGATTTTACCCCCTTTATCTATCAAGTAAACGGATTAATTCTATTAATGGGTTGCCTGATCGGGGCTTGGGGAAGCTTTATGTCTGTACGTAAATTCTTAAAAGTGTAAAATTTGATAGGTTGATAGAAGTTGAAAGGAGCATGCCGCTTGAACAAGAAGTATTTCATATCATTATCAATTGCAGCAGCATTAACAATCGGAAGTCTACCAACGTTAGGGACAACTGCTAACGCTCATTCCTCTGTGGAGGAATTACAGAAGCAACAAGAAGGCATTTCTTCTAAAAAAGAGGAAATCAATGGAAAGATAGATGAGAAAAAATCACAAATTAACCAAAACATCAATAAACAACAAGAAATCCAATCACAAATTGCAGAAATCAGTACAAAATTAAAAGATACTGAAGCAAAGATTGCCGAGAAAACAAAAGAGATTGACGAAACAACTGCAGAAATCAATAAACTTAAAGAAGAAATTGAAGTTCTAAAGCAAAAGATAGAAGAACGTAACGAACTATTAAAAGAACGTGCCCGTGCGATCCAGGAAAAAGGCGGCTCTGCAAATTATCTTGATGTGCTACTTGGCGCGGACAGCTTCGGTGACTTCATCAACCGTGTAACAGCAGTAAATACAATCGTAAGTGCCGATAAGAAGATCATGGACGAACAAAAACGTGATCAGGCTGAATTAGAAAAGAAACAAGAAGAAGTAGAAGGCAAGCTTGCAGATTTAGAATCTACTAAAGCAAGTCTAGAGTCTCTGAAAAAAGATCTTGATAGTCAAAAAGCTAAAAAAGCGGATTTATTTAAACAACTAGAAACGCAGCAGGCTTCTTTGGAAGTGGAGAAAAAAGACCTTCAACAAGAATCGGATGAGCTTTCTAAAATGGAACACCAGCTTGAAGGTGAAATCCAGGCTGAACAAGCACGATTAGCGGAACTTGCACGTCAGCGTGAAATCGAACGCAAGCGTCAAGCGGAAGCTGAGGCGGCAAAACGCACAGCATCACAACAACAAGCAACAACCAGCAGCAGCGGTGGTTCTTCTTCTACTCCTGTTGAATCAGCTCCAAGTGCACCGGTAAGTGCCGGTGCATGGACAGCCCCGGCTTCTGGAACGATTACAACCAACTTCGGCTGGGATGTATTAAACGGTAAGAAACGTTACCACTATGGTACGGATATCGCGGCAAGAGGCAGTGTTCCAATCTCAGCAGCAGCTGATGGATATGTCATCAAGAGTCACTTTAGCTCTAGCTATGGAAATGTAGTATACATCACTCACTCAATCAATGGTCAAACATTCACAACGGTTTATGCCCACATGGCTTCTTCATCTGTAAGCACTGGTCAAGCAGTGAACAAGGGTGACAGAATTGGTTACATGGGTAATACAGGATATTCTTTCGGACAGCATTTACACTTTGAGCTTCATGCAGGTTCTTGGAATGCATCGAAATCCAATGCTGTAAACCCACGTCAATATATTAACTTTTAATTAGAAAACCCCGCCATGAGCGGGGTTTCTTTTATTGGATATATTTCATGTTGGTACGCAGTATATTGATATTGTAAGGAAATGGAATGGAAGATTATTCTCATCACTGTTTTCATATCCTTTTTGTTCTAGTATAATGACAACTATATTACCTAAATATTAAAACAATTGATTTGTATAGTCCTTCGAAAAGGCAAACTAATTGAAAGATTAGGACGCAAAACCACGGGTCTGCCATTTTTTATATTGATCGCCGGGTTACCGAAAACAATGTATTACAATGAATACTAATTAGGACGTTTTATTAGTATCATTTTGCCTGCCATTTTGGTGGGATATTTTTATCTATATGTCCATTATAGTAGGATTTGAATCTGTAATAAGGATGATGATGTTGGAATCGACTGAATTAAAAAGGCAATTAAGAAGTTTTTGTAGAAGGAACCGTACTGCATTAAAGTCTACTTATGCAGGTGAATATACAGCAGAAGAGATCACCGAGATGATTATTGAAAATCTCGGCGCTGAAGAGGTTAAGAGGATATTAAACGACATTGAAATCATCAATCGTCGTGGTGGAAATACAGTGACATACTTTATGTTTATTTTAGAAGGATTAAAAGCAGCATAACATATAAAAACCGAATGCGGATCCAAATCCGGCATTCGGTTTTATTTATGTAACAGGCAGTAATTGCTCATCCAGACCCTTATTTCTAACGAGCCGTCCTCTCATATGTAACTTGTTCCTGCAATGAATAAAATAATTCAATGATTAGACACACACTCTCCCAGGAAATCTGTAATAATTCTTATATAGGATACACTATGAGTAAATAATTTGCTTGTATATAAAAATTTAAGATACTAATACATATTAGGGTATATTTAACGAATGGAGGAATTCCAATGGCAGGAGACTTATTCGAACACCATAAAGCTTCAAAGCTCCTCGATCCAAATCGTCAAGAGCTCGTACCGGTGGACAAAGTGCTCGAACTTCTCAAACTAAATAAAGGCGATATCGTCGCCGATTTAGGCTGTGGCAATGGCTACCTGACCCTTCCCATTGCCAAAACAGTTGAAACAAAGGTCCAGGCGGTAGATCTGCAGCAGGAAATGCTGGAATACCTGAAACACCGTGCAAACGAAGAAAATGTAGACAATATTGTTTATGTGAAATCATCCCTTGAATATCTCAGCTTCAATAAAGGCACCTTGGATAAAATCGTATCCGCTTTTGTCTTGCACGAAGTTCCCGATTTGATCAAAGTATTTCAGGATTTACACGATATGCTGAAGGAAGATGGAATTTGGCTGATCCTGGATTGGGAGAGGGTAGAATCAGAAATGGGACCGTCTTTAGATCGTCGGATTTCTTCCGAGGAACTTGATCACCAGCTCAAATCATCAGGATTCCACACATCGGTAGGTCACTTGCATCCATCGGTTTATTATATTGTCATTAGGAAGAATAATAGATAATTTAAAACGTTTCTGAAGGGAGGGAAATGGCTATGAATGAGCAGTGGTACACCATAGCCTCCTTCACATTCCCGGCTTCATGGGGAGCCGTTATCGCCTCGTTCATACTCACTTTCTTGTTCCTCTTCTTCTGGAATAGAAAGTTGAGCGACTGGTATTCCAATAGTATTTTTACTTTTTTACTCGTCTGGAAGCTGAGTGTGATTGTGGTTGACTTTCAAACGGTTCTCAAGCATCCCATTACGATTCTCTATTTTCACGGAGGAGTCGTTGGGCACTGGTTAGGACTGATAGCGGCTCTTACTTACATATTGGTTAAAAAAGTAGATCATCCGGCTACTATTATCATTTCATGGATGGTCACAGTTCTTGTCTTTGAAGCTGTCCTTCATATGCTTCATCACCACTATCTGCTAGTTGGTATTCAGGTAGTGCTCAATCTATTGATCACTGTCTTTTTTATTAAAAAAACCAGTGATCCTGGCGGCGATATCTGGGCGGGACAGTTACTAGTTATGTTTACTTTAGTCCAGCTATTTCTAAGTGCTTTCATTGGCGGCTTTGAATTGACCGTCACCGTCTGGACGTATTTGATCATGATGACCTATCTCATCTTTCTTTTAAACGTAAGGAGGAAACACAATGAATAAACGAAATTTTGCGTTGGCCATCGTTGCGCTTCTGATCGGCATTTTCTTAGTGAACTTTTTTCAGGATCAGCAGGAAAAGAAGGCCAGGGAAGAGGCGGCCCAATTAGCCAATGAATCCATGGATCTGTCTGATGCAGAGCAAGGGCTGACAAAAGGGGACCGCGCTCCGGATTTTGAATTAACCACTTTAAATGGTGAAGCCGTAAAGCTTTCAGATTATCAAGGTAAGAAAGTGATCCTGAACTTTTGGGCCACCTGGTGTCCGCCGTGTAAAGCTGAAATGCCCCATATGCAGAGTTATTATGAAAACAATGCCGATAAAGAAAACGTTGAAATCCTTGCGGTCAATCTGACCTCCATAGACGATGGGGAAAAGGCCGTTCATCAATTTATCGACGGCTACGAACTCACCTTCCCCATCCCAATGGATGAAAAGGGAGAAATCGGAGACGAATACCGGGCGTTCACCATCCCCACCACCTACATGATCGACACCAAAGGCATCATCCAACACAAAATCGTCGGCCCCATGAACGAAGAAATGATGGGTAAAATGGTAGAGGGAATGGAATAATCGAGAGGGACGGACCTCTGAATGTCGATGTTTCACCTTATACACTACGAGGTATTAACAGAATGTAGACTCAGAGAATAAAGAAGGAGATGTGAACATGTTTCATTACACAAAAGAAGTTTCAATGAGTGTGAAAGAAGCAGTGGAAGCGGTAGAAACTGCCCTGAAAGATGAAAGCTTTGGCGTGTTGTGGAATCTCGATCTTGCCCAGAAGCTGCAGGATAAAGGGCTTGATTTCAATGAAGAAGTAGTCGTATTAGAGGTGTGTAATCCACATGAAGCTAAAAAGGTGCTGGAAGAAAGCATGCTCGTAAGCTACTTCCTGCCTTGTAAAGTAGCGGTATACACAGAAGGCGGAACAACTAAGATCGGGATGGCAAAACCAAGCAAGCTGATCGAGATGGTGGATAACGGTGCACTGAAAAATCTGGCATTGGATATTGAAAATCGCCTGATCGGATGTTTAGATAACGTTCAATAAAACGAGAGCACCTGTTGCAAGTGGGCAGGTGTTTTTTTATGCCTTCCAATACATCCTACTCCTCACAATCTTCTGAATATGATACACTTTTAAAAATACATAGATTCAGGAAGGATGAAAGAGAGATGAAATTCACAACCAAGGTCGTGCACAGTCAGTTAAAAGGGACTGAGGAAATCCGCAGTAAGACGACGCCGATTTATCAAACATCTGCATTTTCTTTTACCTCTTTAGAAGAGTTGGAGGGTTTCTATGAAGGGAAGTCTCCTTATCTCTACACAAGAACGGGAAATCCAAATACAGACGAGCTTGGTAAGATGGTGGCAGACTTGGAAGGGGCTCCAGCAGGTGTCGCAACCTCTTCTGGATTATCGGCCATCCTTGTTGGAATCCTTGCTGTTGTACAATCAGGCGATCACATCATTGCCGCCGAGGATTTATACGGTGGTACGTTTCATATGTTAAAAGAAGAGCTGAGATCATTCGGTATTTCTACTTCATTCGTTGATTTTACAAGTGTGGAAGAATTAGAGGAGGCCATTACTCCACAAACTAAACTCCTCTACAGTGAGACCGTCACAAACCCGTTTATGCGAGTGGAAGATATCCCTAAAATGGTCGAATTAGCTGAAAAACACAACTTGAAAACCATGATCGACAACACATTTGCCACACCGTTTCTGCGCCAGCCTTTCTTGGAAGGGGTCGACCTGGTCGCTCACAGTGCCACGAAGTATATCGGAGGACACAGTGATATCACAGCAGGAGTCGTAGTTGGAAAAGAAATCCTTGTTCAAAAAGCAAGAGAAAAAGTTGTCAATATCGGTTCGAATTTGAGTCCATTTGAAGCCTGGCTGACATGCCGTGGAGCGAAAACATTGGCTCTTCGAATGGGAACCCAAGCAAGAAATGCCGAAGTTCTGGCTGAGGACCTTAGAGCAAATGAATTTGTGAAGGAAGTCTATTACCCAACGGATTTATCCGATAAGGGAAATGGGGCCATCGTAACCATCGAGCTATCCAGCACATGTGATATCAGCGCATTCTTCAAATCACTGGGATGGATTAAAATCATCCCGTCCTTAGCCGGCGTGGAAACAACGGTTTCTTACCCTCTAGGAACGTCTCATCGTGCTTTACCGAAAGATGCTCAGGAAAAACTGGGAATAAACACACATGTCGTGCGCATATCGTTAGGTATTGAGGATGGGGAAGACATTGTCGTGCAATTTAACGAAGCGATTGCAGCTTCGGTTAGTAATTAAATAATGTAAAAATTCTAAAAATACTCTTGACGTTGAGGTCGGTTACCCTTTATAATTCATCTCAACGCAAGAATTTTCACATTGACAACTACATGCTCTTATCCAGAGAGGTGGAGGGACTAGGCCCGATGAAACCCGGCAACCTTCATGTACGCATTCAAGCGTCATGAAAAGGTGCTAATTCCTGCAGGCATCTGCCTGAAAGATAAGAGGAGGACCCTATTAAATTAGACCCTCTTCTTAGGAAGAGGGTTTTTTATTTTTTCCTCTTCTATCTTCTTAGAAAAACACATTTCAGACGTTGGTTGATTTCAGCGGGAGAATGTTTGGTGATAGTCAGCAGCTGAAAAAACCATCTATTTTAACAGCTGAATGTGTCAACCGCAGCATTTAAGCAAACCCAATCCAAATCCAAAAAAACCATTACAGGAGGAATTCTCTATGACAAAATCATTCGATTTCGACACACTACTGCTTCACGGTGGCCAGGAGCCTGACCCATCCACAGGTTCGAGGGCAGTGCCGATTTATCAAACGACATCCTACGTTTTCGATAACAGTGATCATGCTGCAAAACTATTTGCCCTTGAAGAACCAGGAAATATTTATACCCGCATCATGAACCCGACAGTAGACGTGTTGGAAAAACGACTTGCTCTTTTAGAAGGGGGAATCGGAGCACTTGGTGTTTCATCCGGAATGGCCGCTATCTCACTATCAATCTTAAATATTGCCGGAGCAGGTGATGAAATTGTAGCGGCTACCAATCTCTACGGTGGAACCTATAATTTATTCTCGACCACTCTTCCGAAATACGGAATCAAGGTTCATTTTGTAGATCCGACTGACCCGGAAAATTTCCGCAAAGCGATCACTCCTAAAACGAAAGCCGTATTCGCTGAGACAATCGGAAATCCAAGTCTACATGTGCTTGATATTGAAGCGGTAGCAAAAGTTGCTCATGACAATCACATCCCACTGATCATCGATAATACCTTTGCCACTCCATATGTATGTAAGCCGATCGAGTGGGGAGCGGATATCGTCATACACTCTGCAACAAAATGGATTGGCGGTCACGGTACGGCAATCGGGGGAGTGGTGATTGACGGTGGGAAGTTTGATTGGAATCATGAAAATTTCCCGGGCTTCACGGAAGAGGACCGGAGCTATAATGGACTGCGCTACGCACAGGATGTGGGCCCGGCAGCCTTCATTACAAAATTAAGAGTGCAGTTGCTTCGTGACTTAGGGGCGTGCTTAAGTCCGCAAAACGCGTTCCTGCTGCTACAAGGATTAGAAACCCTGCATCTTCGCGTCGAGCGTCATACGGAAAATGCCTTGAAAATTGCAGAGCATTTAGATCAGCACAATGGGGTCGCTTGGGTATCCTATCCAGGATTGCCTCAGCATCCGTCTCATAAACTTGCTCAAAAATATTTGAAAAACGGAGCAGGATCCATCGTCGTCTTTGGTATTAAAGGTGGTAGAGATTCCGGACGGAAAGTAGTCGATAATATCTCCCTTTGGTCTCACGTTGCCAACGTAGGGGATGCGAAATCACTGATCATCCATCCGGCTTCCACGACCCATCAGCAATTAAACGATCAGGAAATCCGGGCGACAGGCGTTACAGAAGATCTGGTGAGACTTTCTGTTGGATTAGAGTCTGCGAAGGACCTGATCGAGGACTTAGATCATGCCATTGAAGTCGCATTGGAAACATCACGGGTATAATAGGAGAAATATTTTTTATTCAGGGAGGAATTAATCCCACGGGGGTATACGGAGTGGAATCCTGATCACCCCCACCACAACACCAAAAAAAGGAGGTGGAGGAATGGAGAAGCCTTACACATATGAAGTAAGCTCCATTACCATCCCATCCCTAACATTAGAGTCAGGCACCACGTTGAAAAAGGTAGATCTTACGTATGAACGAACAGGAAACAAAGAAGGACCGACCATCTTGGTTTGCCATGCCCTCACTGGGACCCATATCGTAAAGGGAACGAGTGAAGATCGCGGCTGGTGGGATGGACTGATCGGTCCTCAATCGTATATTGATACTGAACATTTTAATGTGATTGCCTTTAATGTATTAGGAGGATGTGAAGGAAGTACGGGACCAGCGTCCACCAATCAGCATACAGGAGAACGGTACGGTCCGGACTTCCCGGGTATTACGATAAGGGACATGGTCCATGCCCAATATAAAGCACTCCAACAACTTTCAATCGACCACATCGAAGCAGTCATCGGAGGCTCACTGGGAGGAATGCAGGCCCTGGAATGGGGGGCCCTGTATCCTGCCTATATAAATAAAGTATTCGCTCTTGCCGTCACCCCTGCCTTAAATGATTATGGTCTCGCTTTTAATCACATTGGAATCACAGCGATTGAAGAGGACCCCGAGTTTCAAAAGGGGCATTATCCACCAGGCGCTATTTTAAAAGGGTTAGAGATTGCCAGAATGGTTGGAATGGTTACGTACCGGACACAGGAGTTGTTCGATCATCGTTTCCAACGTGAAAAGCAAAATGAACGGTTCAATGTAGAAAGCTATCTCGATTACCAAGGAAAGAAATTAGGAAAGCGGTTTGACCCAAACAGCTACCTTACCCTGCTGAAAGCGATGAACTCACATGATATCGGAAGGGGAAGAGGAGGAACAGAAGAGGTAGCGAAGAATTATCAGTGCGAACTGATTTCGATAAGTTATGAAAGAGATTTAATTTATTCACCTCAATATCTAAAGGAGTTCACCCATCTTGTACCAAAGAGTGAACATTACTTTATCTCTACCTCCTTTGGTCATGATGGGTTTCTGGTGGAATTTGAAAAGTGGGGAGGAATCATTGCTTCTCACCTCAAGAACCATTCTGTTCAAAGAGTTTTTACAGGTTCAAAATAAGAGCTCACTTATCATAACTCGTCCCCCTCCGGCATATAGTTAGATAAGCAAAGACATCGCACCGCCTTAGCGCGTTTTTGTGTGGTGTCTTTTTCGTTGGATAAGAAAGGTTGGCGTCCTTAGTCGCGCCACTCTTATCTATACCATAGACAAACAACAAGCTGGAGGGGAATATATGGAGTGGACGGGCAGAAAGCTCATCATCACAATCATCATTAGCATGTTGATCGGTGCTGGAGGAATGTATGGCGGCTTGGAATGGACGGGCAAGGATGGGGATGAGCTTGCTCAGTTTGACGGAAAAGGCGAGCTCAATGACAAGCTACACAAAGTAGAAGTTGCGTATGACTTGATTAGTGACAAATTCTTTCAGGATGTGGACAAAGGGCAGCTTGTAGAAGGCGCCATTCAAGGAATGTTGAAAACACTGGATGACCCTTATTCCGTTTACATGAATGCCGAAACGGCATCGCAATTTAATGACGCCCTGGATTCTTCCTTTGAAGGAATAGGAGCAGAAGTTACGATTATGGACGGAAAGCTGATCATTGTCGCTCCTTTTAAAAATTCTCCTGCGGAAGAAGCGGGACTGAAACCGAATGACCGTATCATTAAAATCGACGGAAATAGCATCGAAGGACTTGATCTGTACGAAGCTACTTTGAAAATCAGAGGGAAAAAGGGTACTGAGGTTGAATTGGAAATTACGCGGGAAGGACTGACAGATCCTGTCAAAGTATCTGTGAAACGGGATGAAATTCCTGTTGAGACAGTCCTCTCTGATGTGAAGGAAGTCAATGGTAAGAAAACCGGCTACATCCAGATCACTACCTTCTCAGAAAATACAGCCGTTGATTTTAAAAAGCAATTAGGAGAACTTGAAAAGAAAAAGGTAGAAGGATTGGTCCTGGATGTGAGAGGGAATCCGGGAGGTCTCCTTTCAAGTGTAGAAGAAATCCTTAAAGAGTTTGTAACGGAGAAAAAGCCGTATGTACAAATTCAAGAGCGAAGTGGAGAAGTAATGAAATCCTTCTCAAACAGCAAAGCAAGAAAGACGTATCCAGTTGTGGTGTTAATAGATGAAGGAAGTGCCTCAGCTTCTGAAATTCTGGCAGGCGCGCTAAAAGAAGCGGAAGGGTATCCGCTCATCGGAACGAAGAGCTTTGGGAAAGGCACTGTACAACAAGCCGTTCCAATGGGAGATGGAAGCAATATCAAGCTGACGATGTTCAAGTGGCTGACGCCAAATGGAAACTGGATTCATAAAAAAGGGATCAAACCGGATATCCCTGTCAGACAGCCGTCCTATTTCTATGCCCACCCGCTTCAAGTGGAAAAGCCCCTTCAAGAAGGAATGAACAATGAACAGATTCAAAACGCCCAGGAAATGCTTCAAGGACTTGGATTCTCCATTGACCGTGTGGATGGATATTTCAGTAAGAAAACGGAAAAGGCCGTAAAGGATTTCCAAAGTCAGGAGAGTATTGATGCTACAGGGCTCATTGATACTGTAACGGCGGAAAGATTACAGGAAGAAATCTTTGAAGCGGTTCAGGAGGAGAAGAATGACCTGCAGCTGCAGGCGGCTTTGGAGTATATTGAACGGACAGCTGAGCATTAATGAATTGGGAGCCGACCATCATGATGGTCGGCTCTGTTTTTGTGTTGAAAATCACACATAATCACTTGTTTTTCCTGTCTATCCGACATCATTTCCCGGGAAAATATGCAGAATACTGTCGGAAATGAAATCGAATCGTAAAACTATCAAATAAAATTGCAATAGGTTTTAGAGGAGTCTTTTGATAAAATAGTAGATAATGCAAATTTTCTTGCAAAAGGTGGTGACGGATCATTGGTTGAGCTTTGGTTGCTGGAGGTCGTAAAAGGATTTGGAAAGTTATTTCTTCATCCTGTATTATATGTGGCTGTGTTTTTCGCTATCATGACGGGCTATTATCGTGTCAAAAGAGAACGAAGGGACTTTAATACGAGATTGCTGGATGGTTATCATGATACGCGGGTTTTATTTTCATATGGAATTGTACTTGGATTGCTGTTTTCTGTTGTAACAGTTGGAGCAGGGGTTGTGGTTCCTTTCGCCGGAATCATGCTTATAGGCTTGGTGTCCATCCTGTTTGCGTTAACGAGTCGTTTTCACCTCATGTCTGCGACCATGACGGTAGGGTTTTCGTATTTTATCCTGGTTGCGGTGGATTATTTCCAGTGGGATATCCCCTACGTGAATACATATGTGGAAACCTTGAATTTAGGGCTGCTGAGTTCCATCGTCGTGCTTCTTGGGGTGTTAACGATGATTGAAGGAAGCCTGATTCGAATGAACGGGTGGAAGCATACTTCACCCCGTCTTCTTAAAAGTGCCCGTGGCCTGAAGGTAGGTGCCCATCAAGGGAAGAAACTGTGGCTTGTGCCGATGTTTGTGCTTATTCCTACCGGGACATTGACCCTTCCATTTGAATGGTGGCCGGTGTTTACTTTGGGGACTGAAACGTATTCTTTACTTTGTGTACCGTTTCTCCTTGGTTTTCAGCAGCTTGTTAAAAGCACCTTGCCTGAAGTTGCGATTAAGCATACAGGTTACAGGGTTTTCTGGCTTGGTGCATTTGTATTGACACTGGCTGTAACAGGATTCTGGGCTCCTTTGTTTTCAATTGGAGCAGCGGTTGTGGCAATGGGAGGACGAGCATGGATTTCTTTTCGCTACCGAAGTGCGGAGGATTCTAAGCCATACTTCTTTAAAAGACAGTCTAAGGGAGTCATGATTCTTGGAATTCTACCTGGTTCTCCTGCAAAGAAACTGACGCTTCAAGTAGGGGAAATCGTCCTGAAAGTAAATGGAGTCGAAGTGAATACAGAAAGAGCGTTTTATGAAGCCCTTCAAAAAAACGGGGCGTACTGTAAGCTTGAGGTACTTGGGACAAACGGGGAAAACCGTTTTACGCAAGGAGCCCTGTACGAAGGTGATCATCACGAGTTGGGAATCATTTTTGCGGATGAGTCTTCAGGTTGGGAGCATCATCAGGTTTCATAGACAATTCTTTCAAGCAAACTACTGACAGTAGTTTGCTTTTTTAATAGAAATAGTCTTTATAGAATGATATTTAAATAATCAAAAAGGAAGATCAAACGAGGAGAAGATACCAATGAAAAGCGGAAAAGAAAAGTTGCAAACACCTTTCATCATCAACCAGCACTTACTGACTCACTCTAAAGACCAAATCATTCTCCATTCACCACTCCCACTAAAAACAGTCTCCTCTGGCGTCACCAATGCCGGAACAGGGTGGTATACAACGTTTGTGAATCGCCATGTATCGAAAAACTATAATAGTGAAAACCATCATGAAGAGATGCAAGAATATCTCCAGCAAATAGGTGCCCAAGGTGAAGAAACGGTCGGGATGATGACGGCTGTTCAATTGGAAGATGTATGCTGGGGGTTTTATGAGGAGGAATCGTTTTCCGTATTCATTGTCGTTACCGCAGGAGTAGGTAATGCCGTTGATGCGAGTATGAGTGATCATCATTCTTTTGATTATTCACCCGGCACGATTAACACCTGGGTGTTTATCAATGGGAGAGTAACGGAGGCAGCGAGAATCCAGGGGATTATGACTGCAACAGAAGCTAAGGTGAAAGCTCTTGAAGCTCATAACGTCAGGGACCCTGTTACGGGAACTGGCGCAACCGGTACCTCAACAGACAGCATTTTGATCGCCAGTACTGAAGAGGGGTCTCTTCTAGAATATGCAGGAACGATTACGCCCCTAGGAAAAAAGATTAGTATAGGGGTTTATGAGTGTACCAAAGAAGCGATTTCCATATATAAGAAAAGGATCGGTGCTGAAAGATGATACACCATTTGTTGGCTATAACCATTGCGTATGTTCTCGATTTATGGATTGGGGATCCACCGGATTGGCCTCATCCCGTTAAGTGGATGGGAAAGGCGATTCTCCGGTTAGATCATCAATTAAATAAAGGTGGATTTCTAAAGGGAAAAGGTATATTGATGGTATCGATTCTTGTCCTAAACGCATTTATCCTTACCTACTGTATCATTTGGTTAAGCTATTCCCTCCATACTATCGTTGGGGTCTTGGTAGAAGCAATCGTCATCATGACGACCATCTCCCAAAAGAGCCTTAAATTTGCGGCTTTAGAAGTATTTCAACCACTTGTAAAAAACGACATGGAAACGGCAAGGGTGAAGCTATCTTATATTGTGGGGAGAGATACAGAACACTTAAATGAAAGTGAAATCGTAAGAGGGACTGTGGAGACCGTTGCGGAGAATACAAGCGATGGAATAACAGCTCCTTTGTTTTGGGCGTTAATTGGCGGTGCCCCTCTAGCCATCGTGTACAGATGTGTGAATACGTGTGATTCCATGGTGGGATATAAGAACAAGAGGTACATAGACTTTGGGTGGGCATCGGCCAAGCTTGATGACGTCCTAAATTGGATTCCGAGTAGAATAACGGGATTCATTCTATTTTTCTGTAAACGTCCTGAATATTTCACTTACCAAGAAGGATTTCGGATTCTACTGGAAGACGCCAAAAAACACCCTAGTCCCAACAGCGGCTGGGGAGAGGCGGCTGTAGCTGCGAATTTAGGAATACAACTGGGAGGACTCAATACATATAAAGGAATGGTCTCTGATCGGGCGAAAATGGGAAGAAAGGTTTTCGAATTAGAACGAAATCATATCCCGGAAACCATTGCCCGAATGCAGAAGGCTTGTTTCATCTTCATCATTGTTCTTTGGATAGGAGGAATTCTTGTTGGTATTACCAGATCATGGATCTAATCCACAGTATACATATAAAGCAATGGATATTAGGATGCCTGAACAAATCGTTGATCTAAGTGCAAATATTAATCCAAACGGTCCACCAGCTGTTTTAAAAAAAATATGGAAAGATCTATTAGAGGAGATTGTGACGTATCCTGATCCGCATTCTGTAGCATTACGAAGAAGCATTGCACGGAAGGAAGAGATAGAGGCAGAAGCGATCCTCATTGGTAATGGCGGCGCAGAACTGATCCATCTAATGGGTAGATGGCTGTCCCATTCCGATGTTCTGATCATTCATCCCACTTTTTCGGAATACGAGAAAGCTTGTCAAATCAATGATTGCACTATCCATCATTTTATTATAAAAGAGAATGATTGGGCCCTTGATTTGAATCAATTGAAAGCATCTCTACCGAAAATGGATGCTGTCTTTATATGTAATCCTACCAATCCGACGGGTGTATTGTATTCTGCTTCCAAGTTAGAAGAAATCATTATGGAAGCTCATAATGAAAATTGTTACGTGATTGTGGATGAAGCATTTTATGATTTTCCTTTGAAAGAGGTAACGGTAGCCCCTCTGGTAAAGAAATATACAAATCTCGTGGTTTTAAGAAGCATGACGAAAATGTTTAGTATTCCTGGGATCCGCCTAGGTTTTCTTATGGCTGGGGAGACAGTCGTGAGAGAATTGGAAACCTATCAGGTTCATTGGAGTGTGAACGGGATCGCTCAAAAAGTAGGGGAAACACTCTTGGAGGAAACGGATTTTATCCGTCATACTCAATGCATGGTGAAAAGGGAGAGGGAGAAGCTATTTGCATTTTTCGACCAATCCAAATTTGACTATTCACCAAGTCAGACAAATTTTTATCTCTTAAGGGACCCGGAGCTTAACGATCAAACTGAGTTATTCCGTTTTCTGTTAGAAAATGGTATTGTGAGCCGCCATACCTATAATTTCAAAGGGTTGGATGGAAGGTGGCTAAGGTTTGCCGTTAAGGGAGAAAAAGAGCACGGAAAATTAATCGTCGCCTTAAAGGAATGGAAATCTCGTCCTTAAATAAAACAAGCTTGAGGCATACTCAAGCTTGTTTTTTAATCGATATTTATACGGAAACGGCTGACTGATGGTCGCCTTTCTCCGTCCTATCAATAATCGACGTACCAACCAAATCTCCCGTTACATTAAGAGCCGTACATCCCATACCCACAAGTGCATCAATGGCCGTTAGCAGGGCAACGGTCTCCATCGGTAACCCGAGCTGTGCGAATACAGTGGCAATCATGATAATGCCTGCTCCAGGAACGCCGGCTGTTCCAATCGATGCCAGTGTTCCAACGAGGACAACGACCAGCATGTCAGTCAAACTTAATGGATTGCCGACTACGTTAGCCGCGAAAACAGCTGACACTGCGATTCGAATCGCAGCCCCATCCATATTGATTGTGGCCCCAAGGGGTAAGCTGAATCCGTATAAGCTCTTCGGTAAACCAAGGTTTTTTGCTGCGTTTAAAGTAAGCGGCAGGGTACCAGAACTGCTTTGAGTCACAAATGCTGTAATCATCGGTGTTCTTGCTTGAGCAAAGAACCTGCCTGGGCTGATTTTAAAGAAAAGTAAGGCCACTATATAAATGGCAATTTGAACAAATAAAGCAATGTAAAGAACAAGGATCATGTTTCCTAAAGACAACAGTGTATTCAGTCCTTGTTTCCCGACCGTTTCCGCCATGATCGCGAAGATACCGATCGGAACATATTGAAGGATCCCTTTCATAACGGCCAGCGTGGCTTCGTTCAAACCGCTTACGAACTTATACACATGTTCTCCGAGTTCATGATGTTCAGTTGTTGACCTTAAATAAGAGATGGCAATGCCAAACACGATGGCGGTAAAGATGATTCCTAATAGATTCATTTCCGTGAACGCTGAGATGATATTGTCTGGGATAATATTCAATAGAACACTGATCATCCCTGGATTGTCCGGTACTTCAAATGTCTCCGATGTATCCAGAGTCATTCCCGTTCCCGGCTTAAAGATACTTGCAACCGCAATCCCGACGATGATCGCTAAAGCAGATGAGAATAAATAGTATAAGAACGTTTTTCCACCCATTCGCCCCAGTTTGTTTACATTTGTCTGATTCACCCCGACTATTAATGTAAATAGAATAAGTGGGATGATAAGGAATGTGAGCAAGCGGATCAGGATGTCACCTAATGGTGAAAGAATCGATGCATCCTTTCCGAATATTAGCCCTGCAGCAATTCCTAGAACGAGGGCGACGGTTATTTTCATAATAAGCGATGTATTAAGATAACCCCTCCAAAGAGATTTCATTTTGACGCCTCCTTTAATTTAGTAGTAGATTTCCCTACGAATCGAATCACAAACATAACATATACAATTCTGATAGGTTTAGTGAGGATTTATGGTCATAAGATATAACAGAATACGAATCGTGTCAAAATCCATGCTTGTCAACCAATAAAAAATAAGCCTGAATCAAGCGCTGATCCAAGCTCTTTACGTATGAAGGGGTAAGGTGAAGCCGGCAGTTGTCCCGGAACCTTTATCACTTTTTATCACTAATTGTCCATGATGAAGTTCAATGATATTTTTACAGATGGCGAGACCTAAGCCGATACCATCCGTATTTTCATTCTCTTTGTAAAATAAGGTAGCCACATGGTGTAAGTGGTCTTGATCGATTCCCTCACCTTGATCCTCAACTTCAAAGGTAAAAAAAGAATTCGTGTTGGTATAACGAATGAACACCATAGAATCCCGCTCAGAATACTTGATCGCGTTTTTTATGAGGTTGATCAGGATTTGACGGATTCGATTTTCATCGGCATATAGGTCAATCGGTTCTTTGTTTTCAAGAATGATGGATATTCCCTTTTCTTTTCGCTTTTGATCCAGCTGAAGAATGACTTCACGAATTAACGAATCGAATGAAAAGGCAGTAGGATGAATCGTAAAAGATCCCCCTTTAGAATATCGTGAGAAGTCGAGAAGCTCCTCGACCAAACCGATTGAATCCAGTTCACCAGCTAGATAGTAAGTGAAAAAAGAAGAGGGTGTGGGAAGAGTCATTCATATGCTTTTGGGGGAGTGTGTTTTGGAATAGAAGAAGGAGCTGCCGGGGGGCAACTCCTTTGGTTTTCAATATATACTCATATGACGGTTTTTTCCTTTTAAAATCTGGAAAACGCCATATAGAAATAACCCGACTGCTATGAGCCCGAGTAGCCATTGGCCGTACGGCTGTTGAGCAATTTTAGAAAGTGCTCCATCCAGCCCTTTTGTTTTATCCGGATCGGCTGTGATCGCAGTTTGAATAAAGAAATAGCCGATCAGTAAAAAGACGGTGCCCCGGGAATATAATCCGAGCTTTCCTGTCTTTCTTCCCAGTTCCCATTCTTTCTCGGACATTTCATGCCGTTTGAATTTGTTCGTGTATTTTTCAGTATAAGCTTTATGAACTTCATAGACTGCATATCCAATAATGATAAGTCCGACAATCCCGATAATCCATTGACCAAAGGGCTGAGACAATAACTTAGCAGATAAGGTTTGTTTAGATCCCGAGCCGGAGCTTTTGGCATGCGTCGCAATGGCGAAAGCATTATAAGTTAAAGAACCATAGGCAATCCCGCTGATTAGATTTGCCAATCTTCTAAATAAGGATTTCCCATCGTTTTTCACATGCTCCGGATCCTTTACCACTTGAATGAGGCGCCAAAGAACGATTCCGATCAGACCAAAACCTAATATCCACAGAAGGACTTCCCCAAAGGGTTTGCTCGCCACTGCTGAAAAGGCACCACTTGAGTCCGAAGTGCTTCCTCCTACACCCAGCGCCGCCATCACGGATAATGCGCCGATCAGCATATATACAATTCCTCGTGAAATATATCCAATTCGTGCAAACCCTCTAATCCAAGGTTTTATATCATTTGATGAAACAGATGAACTGCTTGATGTTGTAATGGATGAAACTCCTGCCATATACGCTTCTTCCCTTCTGGTTCTATTTTCGTAATACTTATGTATGCTATTCCCCGGATATAGAAAAGGGAAACCTTTTTAACGAACAGTAAATGCTGGATGGATTGATTTAATTTTGCCTTTTTTTCTTTTAAAAAATTTTACATAAAACCTATTTACAACGAATTAGGAGAGGAGTAATATATCTATCATCAAATGAATATTCTTTATCGCTTAATTCATTTTTGAAGCGGGGGACCCGAGTATTTTAAAGGGGTGAATCCTTTCTTAAAAAGGTAGGGCTACTTCCATAACCCGAATCCGTCAGCTAACCTCGTAAGCGTAATGGGAGAGGATGATACTTGTGATCGATTATGGATGACCACAGGCTTAGTTCCTGCTGGTCTTTTTGCGTTGTTTAGAAGTCTGGCTCCGGAGGCCAGAGGTCATAAGACGAATCTGCCAAAAAGGCAAAGGAAGCCTTTCCGACAGATTCGTCTTATACTTGTCGCCTCTGTTCGAGCAGTCTGCGCTTTTGTTGTAATGAAGAAGTACTAGATGGTTAAGCTATTAAAAAGGTTTTGGAGGATTTCATCATGAAAAAGCAGTTTGCTGTTATTGGTTTAGGGAGATTTGGAGGAAATCTGGTTCAGGAATTAGCTGACCTGGATGTTGAAGTGTTGGCAATCGATATTCATCACGATGTTGTCCAACGATATATAGACATTGCCACGCATGCCGTGCAAGCGAATGCGATGGATGAATCTGTATTGAAATCCCTTGGGCTCAGAAATTTTGATCACGTGATCGTTTCCTTTGGCGATAATATAGAGGCAAGTATTCTTACCACCTTACTTTTAAAAGAATTAGGGGTTAAAGAAGTATGGGTGAAAGCTTCAAACTCCTATCATCAGAAGGTGTTGGACCGGATCGGGGCCGATAAAGTCATTCACCCTGAACGTGACATGGCACGAAGAATTGCCCACCACATTACGTCAGAAAAGATCATTGATTATATCGAACTATCGAAAGAGCACAGTATTGTAGAAGTTTGTGCGTCTAAAAAGGTCGCTAACAAAACTTTAAATGATCTGGATGTCCGGGCGAAATTCGGTTGTAATATTATTGCCATTCACCGCGGGGAGGAAGTCATTGTATCCCCTTCTGCCGATGAAGTCATAAAAATTGAGGATCTACTGATTGTCATTGGACATAACAGGGATATCAACCGATTTGAAAAAGAAGGTGTATAACCTATGAAGCATAAGGTGATTCGGTTAAGCCCTCCTCAACTTCTCGTTGTGACCTTTCTATTTTTTATCATAGTAGGAATGGGTTTGCTTAAACTACCGTTTGCCACCACAGAATCGATTACATGGCTTGATGCCTTGTTCACGACAACTTCCGCCATGACGGTTACAGGGCTTGCGGTCGTTGATACAGGAGATGCCTTCACCCTTTTTGGAGAAGTGGTCATTATGAGTCTGATCCAAATTGGAGGACTGGGCATTATGTCCTTTGCCGTCTTGATTTTTATGATGCTCGGAAAGAAGATCGGGTTTAAAGAGCGACTTCTTCTGCAGCAGGCATTAAATCAGACGTCTGTAGGAGGAGTCATCAAGCTTGTAAAATATTTATTTATCTTTTCCTTCCTTGTAGAAGGATTCGCAGTACTATTACTGGCGTCAGAATGGGTTCCTGAATTCGGTTGGAGAAGAGGGCTGTACGTCAGTATATTTCATTCTATTTCCGCGTTTAATAATGCAGGATTCTCTCTGTGGTCCGATAGTTTAATGGGTTACGTGGGAAGTCCCATCGTCAACATCACGATTTCGTTTCTGTTTATTGTAGGAGGGATCGGTTTCACCGTTTTAGTGGACCTATGGAAATCGAAAATGATTCGAAAACTGTCACTCCATACGAAAATCATGGTAGTTGGGACCTTTGTCATCAATGTATTCGCTTTTATGATGATTTTCATCCTGGAGTATAATAACCCCAATACACTGGCTCAGTTACCACTCCTGGATAAACTATTCGCTTCCTATTTTCAAGCGGTCACACCCCGCACGGCTGGTTTTAACTCTCTTGATTATGGCAGCATGGAACGCTCCACATTGCTTCTCACGATTCTTTTGATGTTCATCGGGGCCGGGAGTGCTTCCACTGGTGGAGGAATCAAGCTTACCACCTTTGTTGTGATTTCATTGAGTGTGTTTGCTTTCTTGAAGGAGAAAAGAGAGATTCGTATTTTTCGTCGTACCATTGATCAAAACTATATTTTTAAGGCCTTGGCCGTGTCGATGATTAGTGTCCTCCTTGTTTTTACGGCTCTATTTTTTCTTGATATGACGGAAAGGAATGCTTCTTTCCTGGCTATTCTCTTTGAAGTGGTATCAGCCTTTGGAACAGTAGGGTTGTCCATGGGGATTACAGGCTCCCTGACAGCCATCGGTAAATGGATCATTATCATCGTGATGTTTGTCGGGAAACTGGGCCCCCTCACACTGGCCTTCTCCCTATCAAGACCGGACAAAGAAAAGATCCGCTATCCAAAAGAAGATATATTAACAGGTTAATATTAAACCAACCGGCTCTCTTCATTTTGCCCTTCGCGGGTAAGTGGGGGAGCCGGTTTTTTATTGTTTTTAGGCTCTTTTCGTGAAGTTTGATGAATATAATTGAATCTGCCAGGGCTCTGTCAATGAATGTGTGCTGGATGGTGAGGGGAACCGCTCCGCTTGCAGCTAGCGTTCGGCAGAGCCTCCTCAGCTTAGCCGAACGGGGTCTCGGCACGCCCGAAATCCGCAGGAGTCTACGCAGTTCCCCTTACCATCTATAAAAAAATTCATGACAAAGCTTAATATAGAAAACGGACTACTGCTCTCTTTAAATGAGGTTATTTACGGTGGGAGCATTGGTTGGTTCATTTAAAAGATAGTTTAATGATCCTTCGATTCATGAGTAAACATAAAATTTTCTTTTACTCCTTTGTAGATGTTTTTTTGAAAAAAAAACGCTCAACATTTCTACAATAGGAGCTTTTTTATATTGTCTATACCTCATTAGGAGAAGCACAGAGTGGATTGTAGCGGAAGGCACTTAACTCCTGCGGGAAATAGAGGAAAGGTCGAGACCCCACAGACGGAACGTCGAGGAGGCTCGACTTCCTCCCCGCGGAAAGGAACGGTCCATGTTTTCGCACTACTACTCATCCAAAACAAAAATTCACTTTTGGGAAGTTATGCAAAGCCACAATGTTTATGAAAAGAGCCTTTTTTAAAAACGACAAAGAATCAATCCATACTCACGCATGAGCCTAAAAACAGTTCTATTAAGCGTTTTCATCACACATTTTTGATATTGACTAAACCAATGTGCGCGATTATACTGTTGAAAAATTCTGAACTTTAGGCGGTGCTGTTGTTGAAGCGTGTGTATAATTTTTCTGCTGGTCCTGCGGTGTTACCTGAGCCTGTTCTGAAAAAGGTTCAAGGTGAATTATTGAACTATCAAGAAACGGGCATGTCTGTAATGGAATTAAGCCATCGTTCTGCCCCTTTCCAAAATATAATAGAAGAAGCCCGGAAATTATTGCGTGAACTGCTCTCGATTCCAGATGATTATCACGTGATATTTATGCAAGGTGGAGCATCCTTGCAATTTTCCATGATTCCTCTTAATCTGCTCGGTTCACATCAAGAAGCTGACTATATCCTGACAGGCAGCTGGTCAAAGAAAGCTGTCAAAGAGGCGGGGAAGGTTGGGAATGTCCGAACTTTATCACCTCAAGAGAAGTTTGAGATCCCTGCTTATACACCAGAAGATTTTTCACGACAGTCCAGCTATGTACATATTACATCCAACAATACAATTGAAGGAACGCGTTACCATAAGTGGCCTGAAACAGGAGGCATTCCACTTATAGCCGATATGTCCTCCCATATCCTTTCTGAGAAAATAGATGTTTCCTCTTTCGGAGTCATCTACGCAGGAGCTCAAAAGAATCTGGGTCCTTCGGGTGTTACGGTGGCGATCATTCATGAAAGTCTGGTCGGTCAAGCAGCGAATACGTGTCCAACGATGCTGAATTACGAAACATATGTAAAGCATGATTCCCTCTTTAACACGCCTCCGACCTTCGCCATATACGTATTAAAGCTTGTTCTGGAGTGGGTGAAGGAGAATGGTGGAGTGGAAGGGATGCAGGCTCAAAATGAGAGGAAAGCAGGTCTCTTATACAACTGTATAGATGAATCATCTTTATTCCATAACCCTGTCCCGAAAAAAAATCGTTCCTTAATGAACATTCCTTTTTCAACACGTGACGAGGAGCTGGACGCCCGGTTTCTAAAAGAAGCCAAAGCAGAAGGGTTTGAATTTTTAAAAGGGCACCGTTCCGTAGGGGGAATGCGAGCGAGTTTATATAATGCCATGCCGCTTGAAGGTGTGGAAGCACTGGTCGGTTTCATGAAAAAATTTGAGTCTGAGCAAGGAGGAGTATGAAAATGATTACAATCAATACGTACAATGCCATTAGTCAAAGCGGACTTTCACTGATCGAGGATGACCTGAACTACCATCTGAATGGGAATGGGGATCCCGATGGAATTTTAGTAAGATCAAAGAACTTGCATGATTACTCTTTCCCGACTTCAGTCAAAGCCATTGCACGGGCAGGAGCAGGAGTCAATAATATCCCGATTGATCTCTGTACGGAAAAAGGAATTGTTGTCTTTAATACGCCCGGTGCCAATGCAAACGCCGTGAAAGAGCTCGTACTGGCTAATTTGATCGCTTCTTCCCGTAACCTATATTCTGCAGTCGGCTGGACGAACACGTTAAAAGAAACAGAGGAAGACGTACCGAGTGTCGTAGAAGCAAAGAAAAAAGAATTTGTAGGAAGTGAGATTAAAGGGAAGAAGCTTGGTGTAGTAGGCTTGGGAGCGATTGGCGTCCTTGTCGCAAATGATGCCCTTGCCCTTGGTATGGATGTGGTCGCCTATGATCCATTTATATCAGTGGACGCAGCGTGGCGTTTATCCCAGGATGTGAATCGCGCTCATCATATTGAAGAAGTATGGGAAGAGTGTGATTTTGTGACACTACACATTCCATTAACAGACAAAACTGCAAGCTTTGTGAGTGAAGAAGGCTTCACGAAGATGAAAAAGAGTATGACGATCTTAAACTTTTCAAGAGGTGAGCTAGTGGAAGAAGGTGCTCTGGAAAAGGCCCTTGAAGCAGGAATTGTCCGAAAGTATGTGACGGATTTCCCTAATAAAAAGGTATTGAACATGAAAAATGTCGTCCCTGTTCCTCACCTGGGCGCGTCTACCGTTGAATCTGAAGAAAACTGTGCCATCATGGCGACAAAGCAGCTGAAAACGTATCTTGAAACGGGTAATATTAAGCATGCTGTGAACCTGCCTGATGTGAACCTGCCTTATAGCGGAAAAATGCGAGTTACGGTCATGCACCAAAACATCCCGAATATGGTCAGTCAAATCGCCAATGTCCTCTCAGGGTATGCAGTTAACATTGCAGATATGATCAACCGGAGTAAACATACGTGGGCCTATACCATGATTGATTTGGATCAGAAACTCCTCGAAGAAGAACAACATCAAGTGAAAAGCAGGATGAAAGAAATACACGGTGTTGTTTCCGTCCGCCTCATTTAAATAAAGTGACTAGAACTCCCTTAACCCGAGAATAATGTGTAGTAAAGCGGTTGAGGGAGGATTTATTTTTATGGCGATGATCCATTTTAAGGATAGAGATCTTTATTTTGACGATCTAGGAGAGGGGACTCCCCTAGTCTTGATTCATCCTCCCGGTATGGGGAGGATGACCTTCATAAAGCAGCATGTGCTTTCCAGGCACTTTCGCCTCATCATTCCGGACTTAACAGGCCACGGTGACTCCTTTACCATGGAGCAGAATATTAGTATCTCTCAGTTTGTAGAGGACATAAAGGCGATTCTCGACCACCTGAACCTTTCTACATGTGTGATGCTCGGATACTCTGCAGGGGGAGTGGTGGGACAAATATTCGCTTGTACCTATGAAGATCGGGTTTCCGCCCTCATTCTTGTAGGGGGTTATCCGAAAGTCACGAATCCCAAGCTGAAATGGATGCACCATATGGGCATGAAAATGGTTCGTGAACATCCGGCTCGCCTATCTGGGATTATTTCCAGAGCGCATTTCAAAGACAAGCTTGAGCGGGAGAAGCTGAGGGGTCATATGAATAAGGCGAACCACCATATTTGGTATCAATTCTACGAGCAATCACTTCACTACGATGGGATAGAGCGGGTCAAGAAGCTTCCCATCCCGCTACTCTTAATATACGGGGAAAGGTCGGATTGGATCAATTCTCATCTTAAACTGTATAACGATTGCTATCCTAAGAAAATATATATCATTCCAGGAGCCTCTCATCAAATTCCCACACGTTATCACGACGCTCTAAATAATATACTGTTAGGAGAAATAGAAGGGTGATTATCTTTGCTCTTACTCCTTCTACTTGATATTATTTTAATAAAGTAAAGTCGAACAATGAGAGGAGAATACGATGGGAATTCATCATTATTTTAAAAGCTTATCCGACCTTGAAACCCTCATTCGCTGTCCAGGGCGATTTAAGTATCATGAGCATAACGTAGCCAGCCACTCCTTTAAGGTGACCAAAATCTCACAATTTCTTGGAACGGTGGAAGAACAGAGCGGGAAAGAAATTGACTGGAAAGCACTGTATGAAAAAGCCTTGAATCATGACTACGCGGAACTGTTTACAGGGGATATTAAGACCCCTGTAAAATATGCATCAGGAGAGTTGCGTGAGCTCTTTAGCCAGGTAGAAGATCAGATGGTCAATAAATTCATCACTACAGAATTCCCCCCGCAATTTCAAGAAGTGTACAGAGGACGGTTTAAAGAGGGGAAAGACGATACCCTTGAAGGAAGAATCTTATCTGTAGCAGACAAAATCGATCTTCTGTATGAATCCTTTGGAGAAATTCAAAAAGGGAATCCGGAGCCTCTATTTATTGAAATTTATCAAGAAGCACTTTCTACGATTGTGAACTACAAGGATCTGGAATGTGTACAATATTTCTTGGAATACATTCTGCCCGATATGCTTTCTGAGAAATTCATCCCTCACAGTGAGTTGAAGGAACGGACCCAGAAATTAATTCAGCAGGGTGAAGACTAGGAAAACCCTTTCCAGATAGGGAAAACTTCGGTAGAATATGGGTTATTCCCTTATCTTTAAGGAGAGTTGAACGTGTCTAAAATCATTTTAGGTTTATTTTTACCAGGATTGCTTGTCGTTCTGTTCACACGGGTGACGTATAATCATTATGTCGGATTGATCTTGACCGTAGCTCTCATTGCAGCTTCGGTTTCAAAGGGCTATACGGACTCCTGGTTACTGATTGTCGTAGACGCGGCTTCATTGACCGTTGGATTCTGGTATAGCGACCAGATGATGAAAAAAGCGAAGAGAAGTGCATGATTTGGGTGACAAAGATGAATAGAAGTTCCTGAAAAAACACGGGCTGTCTTTTTTAAAAAGACAGCCCGTGTTTTTTTATGGAGTAGCTACAACATCGACATCGCTGGCCTTTACAAATGCCAGGCGATGGTTTAAGTGAATAAGATAAAATTCATCATTCCCCCAGACGATTTTATGTGTCGTCTCTGGATTGTACGTGTAAACAGGTGCACTGTAGTAGCTTCCTTTTACTTTTTCGGTTGCTACATACGTTTGATCCGAAGTCAGCGTGTACTGAAGAGGAGACATTCCTCTTATCGGGATGCCGTCAGGAAAAGCTTCTTCTTCTGGATAAGCAAGTCCGTAAACAGGGATGCCCGTAGTTCCTTCCTTAGGTGTGATCACAATACCTGATCCTTTTGTGGTATTCGTTCCTTTAGGATTATAAAACCACGCTTTTTGACCTGCGTACCAAATCGCTGTCCAGTCATCTTGTTCTTCTGCTTTGTAAAAGGTTTGCCCTGTAACGGCCTTGTTGCCCCAATTGGACGCATCATATGGGTGGGCTTTCGTTAGAGCAGCGTCTTTGATCAATGGAGCATCAAAGCTTGGGGCTGTATACAAATACACAAAATTTGCCGATTGTTCAGGTACGGGTTCTCCCGTTGGAGTCTGAAGGATTGGCTTGTTTGTTTCGAAATTCGGACGGATTTGGACGATGTCTTTTTGTCCTTTTCCTGATTCCAGGGGAGCTCCAAGAATTTGCATATAATGTGCCCAATCCCAGAATGGACCTGGATCCCAGTGCATAGCAGGTTGTCTTGCAGCAGTCGTTCCAGGTATCTCATCATGTGCAATGATATGATCGCGGTCTAATGGAATATTGTACTTTTTAGAAAGATGTTTTACTAATCGGGCTGATGCATGATACAACTGTTCGTTATACCAGGCCGCCCCTTCAATGGCGATACCTTCGTGCTCGATCCCAATGCTTTTCGAGTTGAAATACCAGTTTCCAGCATGCCAGGCCACATCTTTATTGTCCACCATTTGGGTGATATCACCGTCGGAAGAACGGATCACATAATGAGCGGAAGCCTGAGTCCATTCACGCTGGAACACGGTTTTGGTTAAATCATAGCTGATTTCCGTGTCGTGGAGGACGATGTACTTGATTTCCTGATTGTTATGTGGCCGGTTTGCTATGTCGTAATTACCGTATGAAGTTTCATAGTAGGTCCCGCCGCCCCAGTCAATTTTCTTGTAAGCTGCCGGAACGTAATGACATGCAAGGCCATTCGGACAATCGGCCTCTTCAGTATCCATTTTTAAGTTTAATGATTGGATTGATTCTTTATTCGGATTGGTTTGTTTGGGCGCTAAGGTTAAGGAAGAGCCATCCTCTGTTTGTTTAGTCACTCCGTTGTTGATTGTATCGTATACACGGTCCGCAAAATCCTTTGCTCCCGTATAGTCGGATGAACCGCTGTATTTAGCGACTGCCCCGTACCATTCATTTACGTCAGAAGGTGTCTCTCCAGCTATCTCCTTGGCATACTGTGCCAGAAGTGCTGCAGCACCGCGGATATTTTCTTTCTTATTTTGTTTTAAAGTTTCTGGTTGAAGAGAGAGTAGTTCAGCTGCGGTATTCAGAGTGTGAAGTTTGGGATCATTAATGTCTAATGTAGATTCGATTTTCAATGTTGATTCTTCTAGAGGTTGAGCGTCTTCATCCTCTTTACCGGATAAAAACATATGAGCAGGTTCATCGCTGTGGGTATCTTCTAAACTATCAGTGTGAACATCTGTAAGATGCATCAATCCGTAGCCTCCGGAAGCACTTGGCTTTCCGTCATGATGCTCCCATAGGGATACGTTATAACCCACTGCAAGTAGAATTTCAACAGGGACATTGAATTCCTGCGCTGCTTGTTGAAACGCTTTTTGCAACTCGAGTGAATCGAAAACTTCAGCTTGTGCCACTCCATGAGAGGTAATCGATGGTGACATCGAGGTGATGGTGGAACTCAGTAGAAATCCCGTTAAACTAAGGGAGACGGCGACTTGTAGCCATTTAGATTTTTTCATACATTCCTCCTAAACACTATGTATTTTTTGTAGAACCTATAAGAAAGCTTATTGGAAATTAGACAGAATAGTCAATCAATTATTGGGTATATGCCTAGATGAATATTTGGATAGGGATAAGCTTTATGATGTGGGAGAAATCATCCCAGATAGAGATATCTTAATTGTGGATAAATAAAGAATAGTGTGAATAAGTGAGGGGGTGAACATGTTATTCACAGATTGAATCCGCATTCATCAACATTGTGCACAAGAAATTTGACGAATTGTGAATAAGTTTAGGGATTTTCCACAAGTAATATCGACTTATGCACATAGTTGTACACAGGTTGTGTATAGAAATGCTCGGATTATGTCGAAAATTTCTTATAAGCTCCTTGCTGCCTCCCGTAATATGTCGAAACCACAATTCAAGCCTCGAAACGGTTTCTTCATCAAAAGTTATCCACAACCAAGATACTGTTCTCTCTATAAAAATAAATAAACGAACTTTTGTTCGCTTATTATTGGTTAATACTGTAGGAAATGTGGTAGAATGTGTATAGAAGAATGGACAGTGTTTAAGATGGGTATAGGTAGGTAAATACAAGGTAGCAGTCCTTTACTATAGGAGGTTTCACGGTGAAAGATCAATTCGAGCTCAAGTCTAAATATAAACCAGAGGGAGATCAGCCCCTGGCGATTGAAAAATTAGTTCAAGGCATAAATGAAGGGAAACGTCATCAAACCTTACTTGGAGCAACAGGGACAGGAAAGACATTCACTGTCTCCAATGTGATCAAGCAGGTTGAAAAGCCGACCCTCATCATCGCTCATAATAAAACATTAGCGGGGCAGCTCTACAGTGAATTTAAAGAGTTTTTCCCTGATAACGCCGTTGAATATTTTGTCAGTTACTATGACTATTATCAGCCGGAAGCATATGTTCCTCAAACGGATACGTTTATTGAGAAGGATTCCAGCATCAATGATGAAATCGATAAACTGCGACACTCTGCCACATCTTCTTTGTTTGAGCGAAAAGATGTCATCATCATTGCCAGCGTGTCCTGTATTTACGGTTTAGGTAACCCGGAGGAATACCGGGAGCTCGTTCTTTCCCTGCGTACAGGAATGGAAATCGAACGGAATCAATTGCTGCGAAAGCTTGTGGATATCCAATATGAACGAAACGACATCGACTTTCAGCGCGGAACCTTCCGTGTGCGAGGCGACGTAGTGGAAATTTTCCCGGCTTCGCGGGATGAACACTGTATGCGTGTAGAGTTTTTCGGAGATGAAATTGACCGGATTCGTGAAGTGGATGCCCTGACCGGTGAAATCATGGGCGATAGAGATCATATCGCGATTTTCCCGGCTTCCCACTTCGTAACCCGTGAAGAAAAATTGCAGGTAGCCATTAAGAATATTGAAAAAGAGCTTGAAGAGCAATTAGCCATCATGAAAGAAGATAATAAACTGCTCGAGGCCCAGCGTCTAGAGCAGCGGACCCGTTATGATCTCGAAATGATGAGGGAGATGGGCTTTTGCTCGGGTATTGAAAACTACTCCCGTCACCTGACACTAAGGCCTTCAGGATCGACTCCGTATACTCTTCTGGACTATTTTCCAGACGATTTCTTAATTGTGGTTGACGAGTCCCATGTGACGTTACCTCAAATCAGGGGGATGTTTAACGGGGACCAGGCCCGTAAAAAGGTGCTTGTGGATCACGGATTCCGTCTGCCTTCAGCCATGGACAATCGTCCCCTGCGCTTTGAAGAGTTTGAGAAGAAAACCCAGCAGCTCCTCTATGTTTCAGCCACACCAGGTCCATACGAATTGGAGCATACTCCTGAGATGGTTGAGCAGATCATCCGTCCAACAGGACTCTTAGATCCGATCATCGAGGTGCGTCCCATCGAAGGACAAATCGATGACCTTCTGGGTGAAATCAACGAACGTATCGAGAAAAATGAACGTGTCCTTGTGACTACCCTTACGAAGAAAATGTCAGAGGATCTCTCGGCATACTTGAAGGAAATGGGTATTAAAGTTCAATATTTGCATTCAGAAATCAAAACCTTGGAACGGATTGAAATTATTCGCGATCTCCGTCTAGGTAAATATGATGTATTAGTGGGAATCAACCTACTTCGTGAAGGATTGGACATTCCCGAAGTATCACTCGTCACCATACTGGATGCCGATAAAGAAGGGTTCTTACGTTCTGAACGTTCCCTCATTCAGACGATTGGCCGTGCCGCACGAAATAGTAACGGTAAAGTCATCATGTACGCGGACAAAATGACCGACTCTATGCAAAAAGCACTTGATGAAACAGAACGTCGTCGGACGATACAAGAAGAATACAATGAAATACACGGCGTTACCCCGACGACCATACAAAAAGAAATCCGGGATGTCATCAGGGCAACTCATGCCGCAGAAGAAGCAGGGGTTTATGAAGGAGAACAGACAAAAGTTTCGACTATGTCTAAACCGGAGCGACAAAAACTTATTGCTAGCTTAGAAGTGGAAATGAAGGAAGCAGCCAAGGCGTTGGACTTTGAGCGCGCTGCACAGCTTCGTGATACCATTCTTGAGCTCAAGGCGGAAGGATGAACGAAATATGGCGCGAGATCAAATAATCGTACAAGGAGCTAGAGCTCATAATTTAAAGAATATAGATATTAAAATCCCCCGGGATAAACTGGTTGTTTTAACGGGGCTTTCGGGTTCAGGTAAGTCATCCCTTGCCTTTGATACCATTTATGCAGAAGGACAAAGACGTTATGTCGAATCCCTTTCTGCTTACGCCCGTCAATTTTTAGGTCAAATGGATAAGCCTGATGTCGATGCAATCGAGGGATTGTCCCCTGCGATTTCCATCGATCAAAAGACAACGAGTCGTAATCCACGTTCGACTGTAGGGACGGTAACCGAAATTTACGATTACCTCAGACTGCTATTCGCTAGAGTTGGAAAACCAATTTGTCCGAATCACGGGATCGAAATTTCCTCCCAAACGATTGAACAAATGGTTGACCGTATTCTTGAGTACCCTGAAAGAACTAAGCTTCAAGTACTGGCACCAGTTGTATCAGGCCGTAAAGGAACTCACGTGAAAACCCTTGAAGAAATCAAGAAACAAGGGTTTGTTCGAGTACGTATCAACGGTGAAGTCCAGGATCTTGGGGAAGAAATTTCGATGGAAAAAAATAAAAAGCACTCCATCGAAGTGATTATTGACCGAATCGTCGTGAAGGAAGGTGTTGCAGCACGTCTGTCTGACTCACTTGAAACTGCACTTAGATTGGCAGACGGTCAAGTGATCATCGATGTAATTGGGGAAGAAGAGCTTTTATTCAGTGAGCATCACGCATGCCCATACTGTGGATTTTCCATAACGGAACTGGAGCCGAGAATGTTTTCCTTCAATAGTCCATACGGTGCCTGCACAAGTTGTGACGGCTTAGGAACAAAGCTTGAGGTCGATAAGGAGCTTGTGATTCCCAATTGGGATCGTACTCTCGATGAACATGCGATTACTCCGTGGGAACCGACAAGCTCCCAATACTATCCGTCTCTTCTTAAGGCCGTATGTGATCATTATGAGATTCCGATGGATATGCCTGTAAAGGATATTCCGAAACAACAAATGGATAAGGTCTTATATGGATCGGGCAAGGATGAGATTTACTTCCGTTACGAGAACGATTTTGGTCAAGTACGAGAAAACTATCTTCGTTTCGAGGGAGTCACCCCGAATGTTGAGCGCCGTTACCGTGAAACAAGCTCTGATTATATCCGTGAACAGATGGAGAAATACATGGCTCAGCAGGATTGTCCAACCTGTAATGGCCACCGTTTGAAAGAAGAGAGCCTGGCAGTAAAAGTAGACTCTCTTCATATAGGGGAAGTAACGGCCTTTTCGATTGAAGAAGCAGAGCAGTTTTTTCATAAGCTCGAGCTATCGGAAAAAGATATGAAGATTGCCAATCTTATTTTGAGGGAGATCCGTGAACGACTCGGATTCCTGGTCAACGTTGGACTTGAATACCTCACATTAAGCCGGGCGGCAGGTACGCTATCGGGGGGAGAAGCTCAACGAATTCGTTTAGCGACTCAAATCGGTTCCCGTCTGACGGGGGTCCTCTACATTCTTGATGAGCCGTCCATCGGATTGCACCAGCGGGACAATGACCGACTGATCGACACCTTAAAGAACATGAGAGAAATAGGAAACACCTTGATCGTAGTCGAGCATGATGAAGATACGATGATGGCAGCTGACTACCTCATCGATATCGGACCTGGAGCGGGTGTTCATGGGGGCGAAGTGGTTTCTGCAGGAACACCACAAGAAGTGATGGATGACTCGAACTCTTTAACGGGTCAGTACCTTTCAGGAAAGAAGTTCATCCCTCTACCACAGGAAAGACGTAAACCTGATGGCCGGTACTTAGAGATTGTGGGAGCGAAAGAAAATAATCTGAACAATGTCAAAGTGAAGCTGCCATTAGGAATCTTTACAGCGGTAACTGGAGTATCGGGATCCGGTAAAAGTACGTTGATCAATGAAATCCTGCATAAGTCACTGGCTCAAAAGCTTCATAATGCGAAATCAAAACCAGGTGAGCATAAAGAAGTGAAGGGGATTGAAAACCTTGATAAGGTCATTGATATCGATCAATCACCAATCGGTCGTACCCCAAGATCCAACCCGGCTACTTATACCGGGGTATTCGATGATATCCGGGATGTATTTGCCACAACCAATGAAGCGAAAGTTCGTGGCTATAAAAAAGGCCGTTTCAGCTTTAATGTTAAAGGCGGACGTTGTGAAGCATGTCGCGGAGACGGGATCATCAAAATCGAAATGCACTTCCTTCCTGATGTGTATGTTCCATGTGAAGTTTGTCATGGGAAACGATACAACCGGGAAACACTTGAAGTGAAATACAAAGATAAAAATATTTCTGATGTACTTGAGATGACAGTCGAAGACGCAGTGAAATTCTTCGAAAACATTCCGAAGATCAAACGTAAGCTGCAAACCATCTTTGATGTTGGACTTGGCTACATCACTTTAGGTCAGCCAGCCACTACGTTATCAGGGGGAGAAGCCCAACGTGTGAAGCTTGCTTCAGAATTGCATCGTCGTTCTACTGGCCGCTCCCTATACATTTTAGATGAGCCGACAACTGGACTTCATGTGGATGACATCGCAAGACTCTTAGTTGTTCTTCAACGCCTTGTTGAAAACGGAGATACTGTTCTCGTCATCGAACACAATCTTGATGTTATTAAAACAGCCGATTACCTTGTAGACCTTGGTCCTGAAGGTGGAGACAAAGGTGGTACGATTGTTGCAAGCGGAACCCCTGAAAAAGTGGCTGAAGTACAAGGTTCCTACACAGGTAAGTACCTGAAACCTGTGCTTGAGCGAGATCGTGAACGGATGAAGAAGAAGATCCGGGAAAAAGAAGAAGTGACGTATTAATGATGGAGAGAGATGCATAGTGCATCTCTCTTTTTAACTAAAACACAATTCCCATTTCAATCCACCAACCAAAACCACAACTCCATACCTACCCAAATTCAGCCTCAAGATGGAGTGAATAACATTTCCATTATGTGAAAATAAGATTGTAAACAAATGCATTGAAACCTTTTGCTTCACGTATCGTAAATAATAGTAGAGGAGATGATGAAGATGGAGACCAATAAGGTATTATCAGCCCTATGCTATTTTAGTATATTTTTTGCAGGCTTCCTTTTTCCGCTGATCGTTTATTTTGTATCAGATAATCCTTATGTGAAAAAGGACGCAAAAGCAGCCTTTTTATCCCACTTATTACCGGTCGTTGCGGTTCCCCTTGTGATTGCAGGTTTGTTTTTGGATATGGGTGTTTTCGCGAGTGGTGCGGGATTGCCGATATTCACCGTCATCATGATCGGTTTAGCCATATTACTTAGTGTTGTCGTTGTCATTTGGAATGTGTATAAAGGCATTAAAGTACTTTTATAATCAATAAAGGGGATGAAAGAGTATGAATGAAGAACGAAAACGCATTTTGGATATGTTGGAAAATGGGACGATTTCGGCACAGGAAGCAGTGGCATTATTGGAAGCACTCGATCAAAAGCCAAATACATCAAAGGCAAAAGAAAAGGATTTTCTGGATGAATTTGTGTCCATCTTTCAAGAGGGTAAAAAGAGTGAGCAAGAACACTCTACTCATTCGGGCAATCCGAAAGATAAGCTTCTAGATTTCATGAATACTGCGTTGAACAAGATTAAGAATTTTGATTTTGACTTTCAGTGGAATCAACCGGTGGAGTTGTCTCATGTGTATCAACAGCCTAATACGGATTTCGAGAAAATCGATGTAGACGTGGCCAATGGGAAAGTGGAACTGATCCCCTGGGATGGTGAGGAAGTCCGGGTGGAATGTGAGGCGAAAGTTTATCGTACGGAAGATCATGAAGAAGCCAGAAAGCAGTTCATGGAGAATACGTCCTTTGCTGTAGACGGGGATACACTGTATTACTCGACGCAGTTAAAATGGATGAAAGTGGACTCTAAACTCTACATTCCAAAGCATCAATATAAAAGGATCTCTGTCCGTTTATTTAATGGAGGGTTAAAGGCAGGGCATATAGATGTCCAGGATCTTCGTGCCAAAGCTGCTAATGGAAAGATCCATATCGATCACCTTATAGCCAAGAAAGCCGAAGTGGAAACATCCAACGGTGCGATTTCAATTTTGAACGTGAAAGCAGACCGGGTTGAAGCTGAATCCATTAATGGCAAGGTCCATGTAGAAGGGGATATCTCGTATTCAGATGTGCAATCCCTGAACGGAAACGTCGTTTGTGCCTTGACGGGGGAGAAAGCCGATACGCTTCACGCAAAAACGGTAACGGGAAACATTGATTTACTCGTTCCTGAAAACATCAACATTTCCGGAGAGGCAAAATCAAACTTCGGTGGTTTTAAGCTTGAGTTGCAGGGTATTGATGTACTAGAGGAAAAAAATGAAGTAGTCCAAAAGTCGATTCGTTTCAGTCGTAAAACCGATTCAGACGATAAGCTTCATCTTTTTGCGGAAACAAAAGCGGGATCTGTCCTCATAAAAAAGTATGAACAGAAGAATGTTAATAAGGACAACGCATAAGATGAGAAAGAAGGAATAATGATGAGAAAACAATTAGCACGATCAAGGTCTGACAGAAAGCTCGCCGGGGTGCTTGGAGGTTTGTCCCGTTATGTGGGGATCGATTCAACGATTCTTAGGGTGATTTTCATCATCCTGCTCATTCCGACGGGATTCTTTCCTCTGGCCATCGTTTACGGTTTATTGGGCTTCGTGCTGCCAAATGAGGAGGAAGCCATCAAATAATGAGATGGATTATTGGAATTTTAATCAATGCCGTAATCTTTATTGCATTGGCAGGATTTTTTGAAGGATTTGAAGTATCTGGGTTCGGGGCAGCAATAGGTGCCAGCTTTATTCTTTCGATACTGAATGTTCTGGTCAAACCGATTTTGATTATCCTGACTCTGCCGGTGACGATTTTATCTCTGGGGCTGTTTCTCTTCGTCATTAATGCCATTACGTTACTGTTAACGGATGGTCTGATGGGAAGCAGCTTTGAGTTATCCGGTTTTGGCATGGCTTTTCTGGCATCGATCATTTTGTCCCTTGCCAACCTGGTGATTCAAAAAACCGTGATGGATCCGATGAAGGAGAAGTAATAGAAAAAGACTCCGGCTTGAAACATGAGCCGGAGTTTTTTTATGGATAAAAAGAGTTGTTACTATACCTGAAATTGAAGTACTGTAGACCCCGCAGCATCAGATGACGAGGATGCTGACCGCCCGTTCCGCGGAAAGCGAGGATCCAGCAGGGGAAATAAACCACTATTCATTTAATGGTAATGTTTGATAATAGCCTATTTAAAGGAATAGGTACAATATTCAATATTAGAGTAATAGCATCCCCGTTTGTCTGTCACAAGTAAGCTGCCTTGCGCTTTTCTCTATAATTGCTAAAATAGGTTAGAGTAAGAATCGTTTATAAATATGAAGCGAGTGTAATGTGAAGGAGGAGCTGTATGTGGCAAAGGTCCGCACAAAAGATATTGTCGAGAAGTTTAAATTAGAGCTTGTCGGTGGAGAAGAAGGTTTACATAGACCGATCACAACGAGTGACATTTCCCGTCCAGGCTTGGAAATGGCTGGTTATTTCAACTACTATCCTGCAGAGCGGATACAATTATTAGGGAAAACCGAGTTGTCTTTTCTGGAGCTATTAGATGAAGCCGAACGTAAGCGCAGAATGGAAGCTCTATGTACAGATATCACACCTGGTATCATCATTTCCAGAGACCTGGAGATTCCGCCTGAGCTAGTGGAAGCATCAAATCGTTATGATGTTCCTGTCATGCGTTCTTCGATGAAAACAACACGATTCTCTTCGAGGCTGACAAACTATCTGGAAAGTAAGCTTGCCCCAACAACGGCGATCCATGGTGTACTGGTGGATATTTATGGAGTCGGAGTGTTGATCACAGGGAAAAGCGGTGTTGGTAAAAGTGAAACTGCTCTTGAACTAGTGAAAAGAGGTCATCGCCTTGTAGCAGATGATTGTGTCGAGATTCGCCAGGAAGACATGGATACGCTAATCGGCAGTTCTCCTGAATTGATTGAACATCTGCTTGAGATCCGCGGTTTGGGGATCATCAATGTCATGACGTTATTTGGTGCAGGAGCGGTCCGCAGCCATAAGCGTATTACCCTTTGCATCAATCTCGAGCTATGGGATAAAACGAAACAGTACGACCGTCTCGGACTAGAAGAGGAGACGATGAAAATTATCGATACGGATATTACAAAATACACCGTACCTGTTCGTCCTGGACGAAATCTCGCAGTTATCATTGAGGTGGCTGCCATGAACTTCCGTCTGAAACGTATGGGCGTAAATGCAGCAGAGCAATTTACAAACCGATTGTCTGATGTGATTGAAGATGGAGAGAATGAAGATATCTAATCTTAATGAAAAAAAAGGAGAGACAAAATGAACGAGAACATTACGCCAATCGATCCCATTGCCATTTCACTCGGTCCGATCCAAGTACATTGGTACGGTGTCATCATCGGACTTGGAATCGCATTAGGACTCTATTTAGTCATTCGTGAAAGCAAACGACTCGGTCTTCATCCCGATACATTCATCGATTTGCTCGTTTGGGCCATTCCCATCGCGATCATTTGTGCCCGTGCTTATTATGTCATCTTTGAGTGGGACAATTATTATGCCGATCACCCCGGGGATATCATTAAAGTATGGAATGGTGGAATCGCCATTCATGGTGCGTTAATCGGTTCTGTCCTTACTACGATTGTGTTTGCCAAAATAAAAGGGCTGTCTTTCTGGAAGCTCGTTGATATTGCGGCACCGAGCATTATTTTAGGTCAGGCAATCGGTCGCTGGGGTAACTTTGTAAACCAGGAGGCCCATGGTGGAGAGGTGTCCCGTGGGTTTCTTGAAAACCTGATGCTTCCTGATTTCATCATTAATCAAATGTATATTAATGGAGCGTACTATCACCCTACATTCCTATACGAATCACTTTGGAGTTTTGCCGGATTGATTCTTCTTCTTGTCTTGAGAAGAAAAGCAAGCAGTCTTCGTCGTGGAGAACTGTTCTTAACATATGTGATTTGGTATTCCATCGGTCGATTTTTTGTTGAAGGATTGAGAACAGACAGTCTGATGATGGGGTCTTTACGATTCGCTCAAGTCATTTCCATTGTCCTTATCATTGCAGCGATTGGTGTTTTCTTTTACAGAAGAAAAGCCGGCCTTGCGAAGAAGGCATACGATGAAAAGACGGATAGCGTAAACGCTTAACAAAAGGAGAGTAGGGAGTATGTGGATGTCATCTTTGAAAAATGGCGGCCTTACAGGTTTGAAAACAACGTGGTCACTAGGAAAGGTCATCTTTCCAATCACGCTGATCGTGTTTTTGCTTCAATACACACCTGTCCTTCCTTGGGTCATGGAGAAGATTTCTCCATTTATGAAACTTATAGGGCTTTCAGGTGATGCGGCCATTCCTCTTGTATTAGGGAATTTTCTTAACTTGTACGCAGGAATAGGTGGAATCCTATCCCTTGATTTAACGGTGAAAGAAGTATTCATCATTGCGGTGATGCTCTCCTTCTCTCATAATTTGTTCATTGAATCAACCGTAGCCGCAAAGGTGGGCGTGAAGATTTGGCTGATTGTCGCTGTTAGGATCGGATTGGCACTGGTATCGGCAGTTGTCATTAATCTGGTTTGGAACGGTGGATCTGAAATCGCCAAGTACGGAATGATGCCTCCACAACAAGCTGAGCCGAACGGGTGGGGAGAAATCATTCTGATGGGCTTTGAAAAAGCAGGATTTGGTGTCCTGCAATTAGCTCTTATCGTCATTCCTCTTATGATGATTATACAAGTGATGAAAGATCTGAAGTGGATGGATGTTTTTTCACGCTGGATGTCCCCTGCCACACGGGCGCTTGGTATGAATGCAAATACATCATCCACGATGGTAGCGGGACTCGTCATCGGGCTGGCATACGGAGCAGGAGTCATGATCCAGGCGGTAAAAGAAGATGGAGTGAGTAAGAAGGATGTCACGATTGCCTTCATCTTTTTAGTCGCATGTCACGCCGTGGTGGAGGATACGTTAATCTTCATCCCTCTCGGCATCCCTGTGCTGCCCCTCCTGATCATCAGGCTGGTCACAGCGATTTTGTTAACGATGGCGGTGGCCTACATTTGGAACAGGGTCGATGCAAAGAAAGAAAAGGAGAGACATTATGAGCAGGATTACAACAATATTATTTGACTTAGACGGAACATTGATCAACACCAATGAATTAATCATTTCTTCCTTTTTGCATACATTGAATCATTATTATCCAGGGCATTATGAGGAAAAGGACGTTCATCCTTTTATGGGACCACCGTTAGAGGAGTCATTTGGAGGGTTGGACCCCGACCGTATGGAAGAAATGTGTGCCCACTACCGTGCTTTTAATCATGAGCATCATGACACACTTGTAACTGAGTTTGAAGGGGTGTATGAAACCGTTCAAGCCCTTTACGAAAATGGATATAAATTAGCGATTGTGTCAACGAAAGTCCGTGATGTTGTGTTAAAGGGACTGGACCTTATGAATCTTCGTTCGTTCTTTGAAGTCATCATCACCCTGGACGAAGTGGAGAACGCGAAGCCGCATCCTGAACCGATTGAGAAAGCTCTCGTGGCATTGGGATCCTCGCCTGAAGAAGCAATCATGATCGGGGACAATCACCACGACATTTTAGCGGGGAAAAATGCAGGAGTGCTATCGGCAGGTGTCGCGTGGAGTGCGAAGGGAAGAGAGCACCTGGCTCACTACGAACCGGACTTCATGCTGGATAATATGAAAGACTTATTACCGATTGTTGGAGTTCCTACTACATGAGACGAACGACCCGCTACCCTGTAGAAGGAGCAAATTCTCTCTGGCATGTTTACAAAACCGTTCCTTTCGGGAAGGTCGTCAAAAATTTCATCGTAATTCAACTGGCAAGGTACACACCCTTTCTGGGAATGAAAAATTGGCTGTACAAAACGTTTTTGAGGATGAAGATCGGTGAACACACCTCATTCGCCCTGATGGTGATGCTTGACGTGATGTTTCCAGAGAAAATATCGGTTGGGCGTAATACAGTCATCGGGTACAATACGACGATACTGGCCCATGAATACCTGATCAAAGAATATCGATTAGGAGATGTGGAAATCGGATCGGAAGTGATGATCGGGGCCAACACCACGATATTACCGGGCGTTCAGATTGGCGACGGAGCCATCGTATCGGCAGGAACTCTCGTACATAAAGACGTCCCGGAAGGAGCGTTCGTAGGTGGAAATCCCATGCGGATCATCTACACCAAAGACGAACTGGCCGCACGCTGGCGAGAAGATGCAATCTACGGATTGAAAAGAGAAGAATAAGGGAAAAGGCAAAGATAGATTAATCTATCTTTGCCTTTTTTGTTTGGATGAACGTTGTGGGACCTGGATGTGCGTGTTGGAAGAGCGGCGGAATTTGGCGAATAGCAGATAAACCGAAAGAAGTATTCATTTGCTGATTCTTTTCTTATCCAAATGAACGTTAGCACTGTTCATCGCTACCTCATATAGATTGGACGGGGATTTGCGAGACTCCTGCGGAAAAACGGACTGGGCGAGACCCCCCAGCGAAGCGAGGTGGCTTGCCCAGTCCGCGGAAAGGGAGCGAATCCCCTTCCAATCAAGCAGTATGCTATTGGAACAGTGCTAGAGCACTAACTTTGAAAAAGATTAGCAGTGCTTTACTAAATCTAATCCAATCCCCTCAAAAAAATCCACAAAATCAAACGGTTGACGAATAAAAAAAGAAACGCTACACTACAAATAACTTTATTTTATTAGCACATTAGCGAACTAAAGTATTTCTGAATAATCGAGATTTAGTAGCAATCCCTTAATCGGGGAAAAATAGATGAATTAATACGCCAAAGGTGGTTCTTATGACTAAGTTATTTATGTTCGAGAAGCCATTGGGAATGAGAGATACATTTCCTGATTTATACGAAATCAAAGGTCTGACGAAAAAGAAAATGGAACAGGCGATGAAGTTGTGGGGTTACAAGTTTATTGAGACTCCCAGCCTTGAATATTATGAAACAGTTGGTGAGGCATCGGCGATATTAGATCAGCAGCTATTCAAGCTTCTGGATCAACAGGGTCACACCCTCGTGTTAAGACCGGATATGACAGCGCCGATTGCCCGGATTGCCGCGTCAAAATTATTAAAGGACGAAGCGCCGCTGCGATTGGCCTACTCGAATTCTGTGTTCAGAGCCCAGCAGCGGGAAGGCGGGCGTCCGGCAGAATTTGAACAAGTGGGAATTGAATGTATCGGTGACGACTCAGTCAGTGCCGACGCTGAGGTAATTGCGCTGATGGTATCGGTTTTAAAAGAAGCAGGCTTGGAACATTTCAAGATTTCCATAGGCCACATCGGATTTGTGCAGGAGCTGTTCACTCAAATTGTAGGGACAGAAGAACGGGCGGATACGTTAAGAAGATACTTATATGAGAAGAATTATGTTGGATATCGCCAACATGTCAATGAACTGGCTCTTTCATCCATCGATAAACAGAGATTGTTCCGTTTCCTGCAATTACGGGGGTCAGAAAGTGTGCTGGGTGAAGCCCATTCTCTTTTAGAAGGGGTAAAAGGACTGCATGCTTTAGAACAGCTGAAAGATCTGTGGAGTATTTTAAAAGATTACGAAGTGGAGCAATATGTGAAGTTCGACTTGAGTCTGGTGAGCCACATGAGTTACTATTCCGGTATTTTATTTGAAGTGTACGGAGAAAATGTAGGGTTTGCGATCGGAAATGGCGGCCGCTACGATAAGCTACTTGAAAAATTCGGAAAGAACTCCGGTGCGACAGGTTTTGGATTGCGTCTCGATTATGTGCTTGAAGCGATGCAGGTTGAGTTAACTTCCACCCTTCAGCAATGCGTGCTTTTCAGTGATGAGCGCAGGAAAGAGGCTATCGGTCTGGCCCAAGAGCTGCGAAGTGAAGGAGTCAAAGTGGTGCTACAGAACTGGAAGGGCGTAGGGGATGTGGACGAGTTTACGAAGGGCTTCAGCAATGTGCACTTCGTTGTAGGACAGGATCGAAAAGGCGGTGAAATATCATGAGTGCGTTAACCATTGCCATGCCCAAAGGCAGGATATTTGAAGAAGCCGTGGAACTATTAAGGAAAGCAGATTACAATTTGCCGCCTGAATTCGATGATTCGAGGAAGTTGATCATCGAAGTTCCCCAGGAGGATTTACGATTTATCCTGGCAAAGCCGATGGATGTTCCGACATATGTGGAGCATGGAGTCGCTGATTTAGGGATTGCCGGGAAGGACGTTATGTTGGAAGAAGAGCGTGACGTATATGAACTGCTTGATTTGCGGATCAGTGGTTGTTACTTGGCGGTCGCAGGACTGCCGAATACAAAAATGAGTGATGTGGCACCGAAAATCGCAACAAAATATCCGAATGTTGCGTCATCCTATTTCAGGGAGCAGGGCGAGCAAGTGGAAATCATTAAACTAAACGGATCCATTGAGCTCGCTCCTTTAATCGGGCTCGCTGATCGCATCGTCGATATCGTCTCCACGGGAAGAACCCTGAAGGAAAATGGACTGGTGGAATACGAAACCATCGTCGACATCACCTCCAGACTCATCGTCAATCCCGTCAGCTACCGTATGAAAGACGAAAAAATCGAAGACCTCGTCACCCGGCTGACACGCATCATCGGGTAAGAGGGACGGACCTTGCCTGGAGCAGGTCGATACAGGATTAACACACTTATAAAGAGACCCTGAGGTTTGGATACTTGTTCATTCAGGCAAGGTCCGTCCCTCCAATTATAGATTACATAGGGAATACGGCATCTGCTGTCGTAAGCAGGTCCGTCCCCACAAAGGCTGGTGAAATGGAATGAAGATTATTAAGGAAATAAGCAGGGCGTCGATTAAGCGCTCGGTCGACAGTGGTACGGAGGAGCAGCGCAGAGCGGTTCAGGGAATCATTGCTTCTGTAAAAAAGGATGGGGACAGCGCAGTCCTGGACTATACGGAGAAATTTGATGGTGTCCAATTAGAGAACTACAGGGTTTCCCAAAGTGAGGAAGAGGAAGCATTCTCTTCTCTAGATTCTTCAATGATCTCGATCATTGAAGAAGCGGCGGATAATATTCGTGACTTTCACGTACAGCAAAAGAGGTCTTCATGGTTCACGACAAACGAGGATGGTACGATGCTCGGTCAAAAGCTGACAGCACTAGATTCAGTTGGCGTGTACGTGCCAGGTGGGACGGCTGCGTATCCTTCCTCTGTATTAATGAATGTGCTGCCTGCTAAAGTAGCGGGAGTCAAACGAATCACGATGGTTTCTCCTCCTGGAAAGGATGGGAAGCTATCTCCCGGCGTGTTGGTTGCAGCTAAAATTGCCGGAGTGGAAGACATCTTTAAAGTGGGCGGTGCTCAAGCCGTAGCCGCATTGGCGTATGGAACGGAATCCATCACCCCCGTGGATAAAATAACAGGACCGGGGAACATTTATGTAGCCCTGGCAAAACGCGAAGTGTTCGGCGATGTGGATATTGATATGATCGCCGGCCCGAGTGAAATCGTGATCTTGGCCGATGAGAATCAGAATCCCGATGAGATTGCCGCTGACCTTCTTTCCCAGGCTGAGCATGACGTGTTTGCATCTGCAGTTCTCGTGACGAGTTCGTCTACATTGGCCGAAGAGGTATCGACACAGGTAGAACGACAGCTGTCTTCCCTTCCCAGAAAAGACATTGCCCGTCAGTCCATCAATGATTTCGGAGCCATCTACGTGACGAGAGGTATAGAAGAAGGAATCGATGTTGTGAATCAACTCGCAGCGGAGCATTTAGAAATTTTAACGGAGAAGCCGTTTGAAACGATGGCGAAAATCCGTCATGCCGGAGCCATCTTCCTTGGCCGATACAGTTCCGAGCCTGTCGGGGATTACTTTGCAGGACCGAATCACGTTCTTCCGACGAACGGGACAGCACGTTTTTCAAGTCCGTTAAATGTAGACGAATTCATGAAGAAGACAAGTGTCATTTCATACAGTGAAACAGCACTGCAGCAAAACTATCAAAAAATCGCAAAGCTTGCCCGACTAGAGGGTCTTGAAGCCCATGCAAGGGCAGTGGAGATTCGATTCGACAAAGAAAAATAGGGAAGAGGGACGGACCTCCATGAGGTCCGTCCCTCCAAAAAGGAGGACATCATGGTGAGAAGTGCAGAGATTGTGCGAAAGACGAATGAGACGGATATTTGTTTGATTTTTGGAATCGATGGTGAGGGGAACTCAAAGATTGAGACAGGCGTCCCGTTCATGAGTCATATGCTGGATTTGTTCACAAAACATGGACAATTTGATTGTACGATCGAGGCAAATGGCGATATTGAAGTGGATGACCATCACACCACTGAAGATATCGGAATTTGCTTGGGACAGGCATTACTGGAGTCACTGGGAGACAAAAAAGGGATTAAGCGTTACGGCTCAGCCATGGTTCCGATGGATGAAGCACTTGCTCAAGTCGTGGTGGACCTGAGTAATCGTCCGCACCTTGAGTTCCGTGCAGAACTTCCAAGTCAGAAAGTCGGGACCTTCGATACGGAGCTTGTTCATGAATTCCTTTGGAAGCTTGCTCTTGAAGCGCGAATGAATCTTCATGTCATCGTTCATTATGGTCACAATACCCACCATATCATTGAAGCGATCTTTAAAGCACTGGGACGTGCTCTTGATGAAGCAACCACGATTGATCCCCGGGTAAAAGGGGTTCCGTCAACGAAGGGAATGTTATAATTCATGATCGGCATTGTAGATTATGGGATGGGAAATCTATTCAGCGTCAGTAAAGCACTTGAACGGTTGAACGTTCCTTATTTTATCAGTGATCAACAAGAGGAATTACTGAACGCAGATGGCTTGATTTTACCGGGAGTCGGAGCATTTAAAGATGCTATGAATCTTCTCGAAACCACTCACTTAAAAGAAACCATCCTCGCTTTTGCCCAAAGCGGGAAGCCGCTCTTAGGCATTTGTTTGGGCATGCAGCTCCTTTTTGAAGAAAGTAAAGAGAATGGGGAGACGAGAGGGTTGTCTCTGCTTCCTGGTGAAGTGCTTCTAATTCCGAAATATGACAGTCAAGGAAACTCGTTCAAAGTCCCTCACATGGGCTGGAATCTTCTGCGATACCAAAAAAAATCCCCCCTTTTAGAAGGGTTATCAGAAGGCTACGTGTACTTCGTTCACTCCTATTATGTGCACGAAAGATCCAAAGCTGTGATAGCGGCAAGTGCTGATTATGCGGGAGTCGAAATCCCGGCAGTCGTGAGTCGGGAAAATATATACGGAATGCAGTTTCACCCTGAAAAAAGTGGGGAGATTGGAATGAAACTGTTAGAAAACTTTACAAAACGAGTGAAGGAATCGGAGGTGGTCTCATGAGTTTTACGATTTATCCAGCGATCGATATGCGGGGTGGGAAGTGCGTTCGTCTTGTTCAAGGTGACTATAATCAAGAAACGGTTTATGGAGACTCTCCGTTTGATATGGCGAAGAAATTCGCTGATGAAGGTGCCGAGTGGATTCACATGGTAGACCTCGATGGGGCAAAGGAAGGCTCCCGGATCAATGATGAATTCGTGATCGCGGTTGCAGAGAAGCTTGAAGCGAAGGTGCAGATCGGTGGAGGCATTCGCTCCAAAGAGGATATCGAGCACTATTTAAGCCGGGGCGTCGATCGTGTGATCATCGGCAGTATCGCTGTTTCCAACACGGAATTAGTGAAGAAATGGCTGACGGAATATGGTGACAAGATTGCCATTGGACTTGATGCAAAGGATGGCTATGTGGCAACGCACGGATGGTTGGAAACATCAGGTCTCAAAGCTGTCGATCTTGGAAAAGAACTGGCTGAAGCCGGCGCGGAAACGTTCATCTTCACCGATATTGCCACAGACGGAATGCTATCTGGTCCTAATGTTGAAGCAGTTGTAGATCTTGCCAAACAAACGGGGAAATCAGTGATTGCGTCTGGAGGCATTAGCTCACTTGGAGATCTAAAGACTTTAAAGCAATACAAAAACCAAGGCGTCTCCGGCGCGATTTGCGGAAAATCACTTTATACAGGAAAGTTCACAGTGAGCGAGGCCATAAATGAGGTGAAGACATGTTAACGAAACGGATTGTTCCTTGTCTGGACGTGAAGGATGGACGGGTGGTAAAAGGCATTCAATTTGTGGAGCTGAGAGATGCGGGAGATCCTGTTGAACTTGCTAAAGTGTACGACGAGCAAGGTGCCGATGAACTCGTCTTCCTGGATATTTCAGCATCCCATGAAGGACGGAAAACGATGGTGGGAGTCGTTCAGCATGTAGCTGCGGAATTGGCGATCCCTTTTACAGTAGGTGGAGGGATTAACTCAGTTGAAGATATGAAAGCCATCCTTCGCGCAGGGGCAGACAAAGTTTCTCTTAACACAGCAGCCGTCAAGCGTCCTGAGCTTGTCCGTGAAGGAGCAGATTACTTCGGGTCTCAATGTATCGTAGTGGCCATCGATGCCAAATATGATGAAGAGAGCAAAGGCTTTAAGGTGTTCACCCATGGAGGCAGAAAGCTGAAAGACCTTGATGCTGTTGAATGGGCGAAGGAAGTAGAATCACTCGGTGCGGGAGAAATTTTGTTAACGAGCATGGATAGCGATGGAGAGAAACAGGGGTTCAACCTGGCCCTGACGAAGGCAGTTAGCGAAGCGGTTTCGATTCCGGTGATTGCTTCAGGCGGTGCAGGAAATGCGGGGCACTTCAAAGAAGTATTCACAGAAGGCAAAGCCGATGCGGCTCTTGCAGCATCTATTTTTCACTATAAAGAAACGAGCGTTGAAGAAGTTAAGAGCTACTTAAGAGAGCAGGAGGTGCACGTACGATGACAAATGACGATTGGATCGCATCCGTGAAGTATGATGATAAAGGATTGGTACCTGCCATCATCCAGGACGCTTCGACAAAAGAGGTTTTAACACTGGCCTATATGAATGAAACGTCTCTTAAGAAAACAGTTGAGACGGGAGAAACGTGGTTTTACTCCCGTTCACGCCGGGAGCTGTGGCATAAAGGAGAAACAAGCGGGAACACCCAAACAGTCAAGAACATCATGTGGGATTGCGATAAAGACGCCATCCTTGTCCTCGTCGATAAGGAAGGCCCTGCGTGTCATAAAGGTGAAGAGAGCTGCTTCCATGAAGGAGTGTATGGTGAGGATAAATCATCAACAGAAAATATCCTCCTCACTCTGGAAAAACTCATTGAAAATCGTGAAATCGAGCGGCCAGAAGGAGCATACACGACCTACCTCTTTGAAGAAGGTGTAGATAAAATCCTTAAAAAAGTAGGCGAAGAAGCGTCAGAAGTGATTATCGCTGCGAAAAACAGAGACAGTGAAGAATTGAAATGGGAAGTCGCCGACCTGTTCTACCACGTGCTCGTCCTTTTAAGAGAACAAAAACTTCCACTCGAAGATGTGTTAGAAGTCCTTGTGGAACGTCATAATAAATAACTCCCTGGGGGACGGACCTTGCGCGCGCGCAAAGGTCCGTCCCTCAAAATATGGTAGTTTAGTACAGTGGTATTGTATGATATACTACTGTAGTTATACTATGAACGTTTCGGAGGACTTTGATGAGAAAAGGGTCAAAATTAGGTAGTGAGCAAGCGAAAGTGTTGTCTTTTGTCCCGACTGGAGAGTATTACTACAACAAAGGGATGAAGGCTTATCAACGTCGAGAGCTTAAAAAATCGTTAAAATATTTAAATAGAGCATTTCAATTAGAACCAGTAGAACCGATGATTGCCTGTCAATTATCGATTGTGTATACAGAGCTTGGTGAATACAAGCGCTCAAATGATTTATTGCATCAAATCTTGGATGATCTGGATCCCCGGATGTCGGAGTGTCATTATTTTCTAGCCAATAATTATGCCCATTTAGGCTTATTTAAAGAGGCGTACGAACAGGTTTTAACTTATCTTGACAAAGAAGAATATGGTGAATTCGTTGAGGATGCAGAAGACTTATTAGAGCTTCTGGAGCTCGATTCCGATCTGATTGTGGACGATTTATATGAGCATGATGAGCTTATCGTCCAACAGGAGAAAGCAAGAGATCTTCTAGAGTCCGGACATTTTCAAAAAGCCGTGGAAACCTTACAGAAGGTCATTCAAGATTATCCGGAATTCTGGTCGGCTTATAATAATTTAGCACTTGCCTACTTCTATTTAGGAGAAGTCGATCAAGCAGCTGCTACGTTAGAAGAGGTGCTGGAGAAGAATCCTGGAAATCTTCATGCCTTGTGCAATACGGCTGTTTTTTATTTCTACCAAAAACGTCATGAAGAACTGGATGAATTGATCCAGGGTCTTGAGAAGGTCCGTCCCTTACTTCATGAGCATCGTTACAAGCTGGGGGCTACGTTTGCGCTCGTCGGTCATTCGAAGCGGGCGTATGATTGGTTGAAGTCCCTTCAGAAAATTGGCTTCGATGGCGATGCGAGCTTCTATTATTGGTTGTCTTATTCTGCTTATGAAACAGATCATGAGGATACAGCCCGTAATGCATGGAAAAAGGTACTTGAGATCAACCCTGAAAAAGAAGGGCTCGAGCCTTGGAACGATCAGAAGCAGGCAGATGGCTTCGAAAATCACGTCACATCGATTTTGAAAAAACTGCAAAGTGAATATACGGAAGAGAAATTATTCGGGCTATTTCTTACATCCATCTCGGATAATCAGAGAGCTATCCTCACTCACGCTGATTTTTGTGATGTGGAGGACCTGTCGATTGTCGAAAAGGTTTATTTGGCACAAGTGTTGAATAGCAACGGAAACAGCTCGATTAAAGTGAATCAGGAGATACAGAATATGCATCAAGTGGCTCTGCACCTTTATGGGGATCATCAACCGATCACGAGCGTGGAGTCCGGATTGTTCCTTACTTGGTTTACGATCGCCTACAGAGGCATAAAAGAACGGGAAACCTTCAAGAATGCCAAAGCTTTTGCAGCGGCGACCGAATTCGTTTGGAATCGACTGCGAAATGAAAAGGTCACGAAGAAGCAACTATGTGATCGATTCAATTTATCTGCGAGTACGCTGACAAAATACATCTCAGTCGTCGAAAGTTACCTTCCGTGAGCATATTTTTGGACGATGCGACCCTATTTTTTATAGGATAGATGTAGGAAGTTAATACTATGGGTGGAAGGCTCAAGCACCATTACTACCTCTAACCATAGTATTTTAATAAAGAATATGCTTACGACTGTTTCGGAAGGAGAATGTCATCATGTCTGAAGAAAAAATTTATGATGTAATCATTGTAGGTGCAGGCCCTGCAGGAATGACTGCAGCTGTCTATACGTCACGTGCAAGTCTTTCAACGCTTATGCTTGAAAGAGGAGTGCCGGGCGGACAAATGGCGAATACGGAAGAAGTGGAGAACTACCCAGGCTTCGACCATATTCTGGGACCTGATCTTTCTAATAAAATGTTTGATCATGCGAAGAAATTCGGTGCGGAATACGCATACGGAGACATTAAAGAGATCGTAGACGGAGAAGAGTTTAAAATTGTCAAAACCGGCTCGAAAGAATTCAAAGCCCGTGCCGTGATCATCACAACGGGTGCAGAGTACAAAAAAATCGGTGTACCTGGTGAAAAAGAGCTTGGCGGACGCGGAGTATCTTACTGTGCAGTATGTGACGGAGCATTCTTTAAAGGAAAAGACCTTGTGGTTGTAGGTGGAGGAGACTCCGCTGTAGAAGAAGGGGTTTACCTGACAAGATTTGCTAACAAAGTAACGATCGTTCACCGTCGTGACGAGCTTCGGGCTCAAAAGATCCTGCAACAGCGTGCCTTTGATAACGAAAAAGTTGATTTCATCTGGAACCATACGGTGAAGGAAATCAACGACAAAGAGGGCAAAGTAGGAAGTGTGACCCTTGTCTCTACAGAAAATGGAGAAGAAACAGACTTCCAAGCGGATGGTGTCTTCATCTACATCGGAATGCTTCCACTAACGAAGCCATTTGAAAGCCTTGGGATCATCAACTCTGAAGGTTATATTGAAACAAACGAACAAATGGAAACAAAGCTTCCTGGAATCTTTGCAGCCGGAGATGTCCGCGAAAAACAACTTCGCCAAATCGTTACAGCAACAGGTGACGGAAGTATCGCCGCTCAAACGGCTCAGCATTATATCGAAGAGCTGAAAGAAAAAGTTAAAAACGGATAACCAAGAAAGCCTTACGAAAGGGAGATTCCCTTCGTAAGGCTTTTTTTGATGAATTCAACTTTTCTTATGCTTATTAAACACATATACCAACTCCGACAGCGTCAGCTTCTTCAACCCCTCATCACATGGCTTGTAAACACCAGCTTCTACTAACCGACGAATAAATTGCTGCCTCTGTTTTTCAACGGCTTCACGTAAGAATGGCATCCGTGTTCACTCCTTTTGGATTGTTACCCATAGTGTAGGGGGATTTTGAATATAAATCTGCTACTTTGTAAAGTTTTCTTCCAATTTAGAATTCTTTGTCAGGTTTTCTAACATAATAAGCCAAATCCGTAAGAGAGACATGTATAATCAAGGTATTCCCTGCTTAGGAGGATGAGGAGAACGTGGATAATGAGCCTTCCTATAAGGATAAAAAAGTGATATCGATCGGTGTCGTCAGTGAATTGACAGGTTTGACCGAGAGAAAGATCCGCTATTACGAAGAGAAGAATCTGATCTTCCCACAGCGTTCCAATCGGGGCTATCGTAAGTACTCCTTTTCCGACGTGGAACGATTAATGGACATCGCCGACCAGCGAGAAGAAGGGGTCACAACAAGAGAAATCAAACATGAATTATCCAGAAAAGAGAGAAAAGAAGCAAAGCAAAAAATGATTCGGGGTCAGCTTAATGCCCGGTTTGGTGTTCAGAAGAAGTAAGGGGGACGGACCTCTTAAACCGATACCATTGATTCATAACTTCCATAAATAAACAGGATTACAACCCTCTCAAAAGGGTATAACCATTATTATGAAAGTCATCCTAGTTTATTTCGGAAGGTCGGATTATGAATGAAAATATGGAAAGTCGCTTCAATAGTAGCACTGTTTGCCCTTATTCCCATTGTGTATTTTAGTTTTTTTGCCGATGAGACCAAGTCATCATCTAAGAAACGGGTGATCGCATTGGGAGATTCCCTCACCTATGGGTATGGGGATAAAAAAGAAACAGGATATATCGGCCGTTTAGAAGAGAAAGTAAATAAAAAACATACAAAGATGACATACACCTTTCAAAACCTTGGAGTACCGGGGCAGCAATCGGATCAGCTGCTGGGGCAGATCGTTAAGCCGGAGGTAGCGGAGGATTTAAGTGAAGCAGACGTATATATCATCAACATTGGAACCAATGATTTAATAAAGAGCAATGGTGGAGATCTATTCCCGTTGCATCATGAGGAGATCATGGAAGCGAAAAAAGACTACCTCGACCACCTGGATAAAATCTTGAATATTGTCGGAACAGCGAGCAAAAAAGCGGATATTATCGTGTTAGGTTTATACAATCCTTACCCGGATAAAGACAGTGATAAAATCGAGGCGTACGTGGATGATTGGAATAAATCTATGATGAAAGAAGCCGATAAACATAAAAATGTGAAGTACGTCTCAACGAATCCTTTGTTTAAAGGGAAGTCCAAGGAAAACTATTTCCATGATTCCCTTCATCCTAATGGTAAGGGATACGAATTAATGGCGGATCAAATTATGAAGAATTATGACTTTTAACCCCGAAATGACAGGTTCTTACATCGTTCGTCTTAATTCGCAAATCCCGCAACCATACATTAACAATTCCGTAATACCGTTTTAAATCTGTTGTAACACTAGTGAAACAATTTTCGGGTAATATAAATAATAAGAAATTGACCCCCTTTTAAGTAATAAATCCCGTAGACGACACAGGACTCGCCTGTGTCTATTTTTTTTGCTTTTTTCCCCTGTTATAGTGACCCATGTATATCTGTACCTATTCTCTTCTTGTAGAAACATGTCCCAATATCTTTCGATTTCAATCGACAACCTTCAAACAACAAGCCAAGACATTGTAGCTTGTCTACAATCATAGTATAATATAAGGAATGAGAATGACTGAGAGTGAGACTAATGTATTCATTGGCTCCCTAATCATCAAGATTGAGGTGAAGGTAGTGCAACGTGTCACAAATTGTTTATATCTGGATGGAGACAAGGTACTCCTTCTCCAAAAGCCAAGGAGGAATTGGTGGGTCGCTCCAGGTGGAAAAATGGAGTCCGGCGAATCAATCCGGGATGCTGTCATTCGTGAGTATCGTGAGGAAACGGGCATCTATTTAAAGAATCCTGATTTGAAAGGTGTCTTTACGTTCATTATTAAAGAAGGCGATCAGATTAAATCAGAGTGGATGATGTTTTCTTTCTTTGCAACCGAAGCGGATGGGGTCAACCTTCAAGAATCGGAAGAAGGTAAGATTAAATGGCATCCGATTGAGGATATTAAGGACCTTCCGATGGCTGAAGGAGATTATCATATTCTGGACTACCTCTTACACGGAAAGAATACGATTTATGGAACGTTTACCTATACTCCTGATTTTAAGTTATTGTCTTATCGATTAGATCCAAGTTGATCAACGAACTTTTCAAATACAACATTACGATAAAAGTGGGGGGAAGAGTATGAGTACAGGTTCTACAAACGATGTTCAATTAGTAATCATAACAGGGATGTCCGGAGCTGGTAAGACGGTTGCCATTCAGAGCTTCGAGGATTTGGGATTCTTCTGTGTGGACAATCTGCCCCCGACTCTTCTGCCAAAGTTTTTGGAACTGATGAAAGAGTCCGGTAATAAAATGAATAAGGTCGCCCTTGTGATGGACCTTAGGGGAAGGGAATTCTTTGATCATCTATTTAAAGCATTGGATGAATTAGCGGAAACCTCCTGGGTGACGCCGCAGGTTTTATATCTTGATGCAGATGATTCTTCTCTTGTCAGACGATACAAGGAAACGCGCCGTTCTCATCCGCTCGCTCCTTCAGGTTTGCCTCTTGAAGGGATTCGTCAGGAGAGAGAGCTCCTTGAAGAACTAAAGGGACGTGCGCAGTTAATATATACAACTTCAACCATGAAGCCAAGAGAGCTTCGGGAAAAGATTCTAACGGAATTCTCGGTGAACAAGAAGACGATTTTCACGGTGAATGTCGTGTCTTTCGGTTTCAAGCATGGTATCCCGATCGATGCTGATTTGGTGTTTGATGTACGCTTCCTGCCAAATCCTCACTATATCGATCATATGAGACCGAAAACGGGATTGGATGAAGAAGTGTCCACCTACGTATTGAAATGGAATGAAACGAATAAATTCATCGAGAAAGTAACCGATTTACTGTCGTTCATGCTTCCTCAGTACAAGCGGGAAGGAAAGAGCCAGCTTGTGGTCGCGATAGGATGCACAGGCGGGCAGCATCGATCGGTTGCATTAGCAGAGTATCTTGGCCATCATTTTGAAAGTGACTATCAAACGAAAATTTCTCATCGGGATATTCAGAAGAGAAAGGGTCTAACAACATGACACATACACCCAAGGTCGTCGTGATCGGAGGAGGAACGGGATTACCGGTCCTTCTTCGGGGATTGAAACGGCACCCTATTGATATTTCGGCCATTGTCACTGTCGCTGATGACGGTGGCAGCTCAGGTCGTTTGCGTGACAGCCTGGATATTCCTCCCCCGGGAGATATACGGAATGTCCTGGCTGCTCTTTCAGAAGTGGAGCCACTGGTTGAACAAATGTTTCAGCATCGTTTTGAAACAACGAATGAACTTTCCGGTCATGCTTTAGGAAACTTGATTATTGCAGCCCTTGCTTCCATTACAGGTGATTTTGTCCACGCGATTCAGGAAATGAGCAGGGTATTGAACGTGAAGGGGAAGGTACTGCCTTCAGCGAATCAAAGTGTCATTTTAAAGGCGGAGATGGAAGATGGAACGATTGTCACGGGAGAATCGACGATTCCGAAAGCGGGGAAGAAGATCAAAAGGGTCTTCTTAAAGCCGGATAGCATCAAGCCACTGGGTGAAACCTTGCGGGCCATCAAGGAAGCCGACTTAATTGTGATGGGTCCGGGAAGCCTATATACTAGTATTTTACCGAATCTTCTTGTTCCGGGAATTGGCGATGCCGTATGCAGGGCGAAAGCGAAGAAAATGTATATTTGCAACATCATGACCCAGGCAGGGGAAACATTGGATTATTCAGCAAGTGACCATGTAAAGGCATTATATGATCATTTGGAAACGCCAAGTATTGATTATATCTTGGTCAACAAAAAGCAGGTACCCGATGAGGTGCAGGCACGATATAATGAAGAACAAGCGAGTCCCGTTCACTTTGATTTGGATAAATTGAAGTCCATGGGCTTAGAAGTGATTGCAGAAGAGATTCTCTCCTATGACAACCATTTTGTTCGTCATAACACGGAGAAGGTCGCTGATATCATATATTCTTATCTTGAAAAATCAACCAGCTAAACTACAAAAATTTCTTTTGTAAAAGGTTGTGCAAGCGTTTGCTAGGAGGTGATGGGGATGTCGTTTGCGTCCGAAACAAAAAAAGAACTGACCAATATTGAAGTGAAAGATTGCTGCGCTAATGCAGAATTATCCGCATTGATCCGAATGAATGGCTCGTTGTCATTCTCAAATCAAATGCTCGTCGTCAATATTCAAACCGAAAACGCCGCCATTGCCAGAAGAATCTATACATTGATTAAAAAGGGGTACGACACCCCGGTAGAGCTTCTGGTTCGAAAGAAGATGCGGCTGAAGAAAAACAACGTCTACATTGTACGAATCAAAGAAGATACTAAGATGATTCTTGAGGAACTGAAAATCCTGGGTGAAAATTTCACCTTTATTCATAATATATCGGAAGACTTGATCAAGAAGAAATGCTGCAGACGTTCATATTTGAGGGGGGCGTTCCTTGCAGGGGGTTCGGTTAACAACCCGGAAACCTCATCGTATCATTTAGAAATCTTTTCTCTTTATTCTGAACACAACGATGCGTTGTCCGAGCTGATGAATTCCTTCGGGTTGAATAGTAAGACCCTTGAACGAAAAAAAGGCTTCATTACGTATTTGAAAGAAGCAGAGAAAATCACGGAGTTCTTGAATATCATCGGGGCTCACAATGCCCTGCTGCGATTTGAGGATGTACGGATTGTCAGGGATATGAGAAATTCCGTAAACCGTCTGGTGAACTGTGAGACGGCTAACTTGAATAAAACCATCGGTGCGGCCTTAAGACAGGTCGAAAACATTAAGTTTATTGAAAGGCATGTAGGCTTACAGATATTACCCGATAAACTACGGGAGATAGCAGAATTACGGGTGAATTATCAAGATGTCACGTTGAAAGAACTAGGGGAAATGGTGTCAGGCGGCACCATCAGTAAATCAGGGATTAATCACCGCTTACGTAAAATTGACCAGCTTGCTGAGAAACTCAGAGCGGGAGAAAAGATACAAACCTAAATAAGGACAAAGGGGAGAGAAATGATTATGGTGGAAAAACAAGTAGAAGTGAAATTGAAGACAGGTCTTCAAGCACGACCGGCTGCATTATTCGTACAGGAGGCGAACCGCTTCTCATCTGAAATCTTCTTGGAAAAGGATGGGAAGAAAGTAAATGCGAAAAGCATCATGGGCTTAATGAGTTTAGCTATTTCTACGGGTACTTCCATTACGTTAGTAGCGGACGGAAGCGACGAAGAAGAAGCACTCGTTGCCCTCGAAGGATTCGTTCAAAAAGAAGCATAAGATCAACTTCATACCCGTAAAAGCTGATGACTTGGGAGTGGTCATCAGCTTTTTTTAGTTCTTTTTTGTCGAGAAAGGATCAACCCATCAGCGATATTTTTACCGATCTTTAGACGTTATCCCTCCACCGGTCAAAATAAAAACCCCCTTGCAAAATCGTGCAAGAGGGTTTCATGATTACTTATTATTCATATCGTTACGTGTGATGATGCGATCGATCAATCCATATTCAAGGGCTCTTTCAGCTGTCATGAAGTTATCACGATCTGTATCTTTTGAAATCACATCAAGTGGTTGACCAGTGCGATCAGCCAGGATTTGATTCAGTTTTTCACGAAGGAATAGAATTCGCTTCGCTGCGATTTCGATTTCCGTAGCTTGACCTTGAGCTCCACCAAGTGGTTGGTGAATCATGACTTCAGCGTTTGGAAGGGCAAGTCGCTTACCTTTTGCACCTGCTGCAAGAAGGAACGCACCCATGGAAGCAGCCATACCGATACAGATGGTTTGTACATCAGGCTTGATGTATTGGATTGTATCGTAAATTGCCATACCTGCCGTGATGCTTCCGCCAGGAGAGTTTATGTAAATCGAAATATCCTTCTCCGGGTTTTCAGATTCAAGGAAAAGAAGTTGTGCTACAATGGAGTTGGCCACATTGTCATCAATGCCGCTTCCAAGCATGATGACACGGTCTTTCAATAAACGTGAATAAATGTCATACGCACGTTCACCGCGGTTTGTTTGTTCAATTACTGTAGGAATTAAATTCATCCTCGTTCCTCCTTAGAAATCCTTTTATTTTATTAAGAGTTACTTATTCACTTTGTACTGTTATCATACACCCATGGTCAATAAAGGTCAAACTAAACGATTCCTTTATTAACCTTTATATAAATCCTTTCTACATCATACCCACTCATTCCTTTTTTAAACAATAAAACGTATTGCAAACAAGCACTTTCTAGCTTATAATATATATTTGTGACAGTTATTCATCTCATGCCCTCGTGGTGCAACGGATAGCACGTAAGATTCCGGTTCTTAAAATGGGGGTTCGATTCCCTCCGAGGGCGTACGTTAATTCAATGAGTTCCTATGTTTGTATGAGTTATATACGAGCATAGGAACTTTTTTGTTTGGGTGCTCTTCAATGGCACCTTCAATTATTTTCCTACCGTTTTATTTATATTAATGGCTATTTTTCTAAAAGGCACTTTGCGCAAAGTTTGTTGATTTGTAACATAAGATCTGCTAGGAGCTATGTCAACAAGCGTGTGCTGGATGGTGAGGGGAACCGCTCCGCTTGCAGCTAGCGTTCGGCCGAGCCTCCTCAGCTTAGCCGAACGGGGTCTCGGCACGGCCGTACTTCCGCAGGAGTCTTCGCAGTTCCCCCTCACCATCTTTAAGAGATTTTTCGTGACAGAGCTTATAGGCATCCAAAAACAATGTAACTAGAATACAGAATTCTTCTTCCTCAAGAGGAAAACAACCTTTACCATAAAAGAGGATTACGTCTTATAATTGGTATGCTCATTTTACTGTTATAACAAGGGTTAAAATCCAAATCAGTTTATGCTTGGCTAGTTTCCAGTTACCCCTGTGTCCGAACACCTATAGAACCCTTTTTTTACTTGTTTCCGCTGCTTTAAATGCTGTTATGGGCAGTATAAGCCTAATCTCTTTTGTAAACATTCTAAGACTTTTTCTGGCATTTCCCTGACCTCGAGATCCTCACCGAGGAAAAGCAACCAGTTTGTTATTTCGGTCAATTCCCCGGGTCTATTAACATTGACAAACGTCTTTAAAACAGCTGTGGTTTGGTAAGGATTCGTATAGGAAATTGAAACTTTTAAAGGGTGGTATTTTTTGAACTGGGCAATCGCTTTTGGACCAAGTTCAAGGACAAGGTTGATTGCTTCTTCCCGCTTATTTAGTTTTTCTAAAATCGCTTGCTCACTCCATTTTTTTTTCGTCGAGAAGGGTTTGACATCGATGAGATGGTCGGCCGGAAAAATCCGCTTCTTATCTTCCTTTAAATCAAAGCCTTCAATCAGCCAAAGGCTTTTTTCATGATAAAGGTGCAAGAGATAAATTGGATAAGACTTCATTACCTTCTCTTCTTCGATAGTAATTAATAAATATCTATCTAAAAGCAGGATTTGGAAGAATGTTTCTAACATTGGATGAGGGAGGTCTGAAAGATCAAGTAAGTCAGGATTATGGGGATTGGTCCCTTCAAAAAGCAAGATTTGATTTAAAAGAATAAGGTCATCTTGCTGGCTTTCTGAGATAAGGCTGAGTAATTTTTCAGCTATAGACTGACGGCTCTTTAGATAGGGGAGTTGCTGATTTCTTGTGGCCATAAAGGCAATAAAAAGAGCTTTGACTTCATTATCGGTAAAACGGACCTCGGGCAGGACAGAGTTGTGCATGACGAAATACCCCCCATCCCTTCCAACTTCAGATACAAGTGGCATACCCATGGCCTCAATTTCTCGGATATCTCTAATAGCCGTCGAACGAGAAATGTTAAATTCTCGCATAATTTCAGAAATCGTAAAGTGGGCTCGGTTGTTGATATATCGCATAATGACATTAATCCGTTCAACTTTTTTCATCGGGGCCTCCAAATAGTATCAATTTTTGATACTATTAAACGCTATTATATACACATCAAGAGATGATGACAAATCACTTGATTAATTTAAAAAAAGGAAGGTTTTTAATATGGCAGATTATATCTTAGAAGAAAAAGACAGCTTTACCGTTATAGGTTTAGGAACTGAGCTTAAGAGCGATTACACTGACTTTGCTGGCTTGAGCAAGGAAAAGTTAGACTTTTGGCAGGACGTCAGCCAAGATGGAAGGCTTGACGTTTTAAAAGACATAGCCACAAATGACTACATTTTTGCCGTGAACGAAGCGGTGAATAACAAGATGATGCATTATGCCGGCGTCATGGCATCGGCATCAGCATCTGTACCAGAAGAAGCCAGAGTGATCCAATTTCCTAAAGGGGAATACTTGGTTGTTAAAGGGGAAGGGAAGACGGCCGATGAATTAAATAATAAGGTTTCTGCTATTGCCTTTGGTCAAGTCTTACCAGAAGCAAAGGATTTTGCTTATGTTGGTGCGCCAAATGCGACCGTTGAGATGGGGCATCAAAACGGCTTAGTTTTTGGTGAAATGTGGATTCCTGTTGTTAGGAAATAAAGAGGGCTATTTATCAGGAAGGCGTAATCCTTAGATTGGATTACGCTTTTTATTTACCGGGACAGCTGCTGAACTTAACTATAGACATAATCCGAGCATCTATATTGGGGATATATATTAAAGAAGTATAGGATGAAAGATATGGGAAATTCAAATGTCAGACAGTTTAATTCACAGGGGCAAATGGGAAAGATCATTATTAATATTATCTTGAAATTAAGTTTTCTGTTTTAGGGCGTAATTCGAATAAGAAATGCGTTCTTTCTTTATATAAAGGCCAGATAGTGGAATAATACTAAGCCATAAATAGCTTATAAATACAATGCTTTCGCAAAAATTTCATCTTTTCTTCATACTCTCCGTATCTTTTTAAGAATGAAAAACGTTATATAAAATGAATGTATTTATTGCAGGCTATTTAAAGTGAACGGGGGAAAAGTATGAAGGTTTTAATATTAGGAGGTTCTCGTTTTTTAGGTAAAGCGATGGTAGAAGAAGGGTTGAAAAGAGGTCTTGACATCACTTTATTCAATCGCGGGAACAATAAAGAAGCATTTCCAGAAGTGGAACAACTTATCGGTGACAGAGATGGTGATGTATCACAGCTTAAAAACAGGAACTGGGATGTCGTAATGGACACATGTGGGTTTGCTCCCCACCAAATTAACAAAATTGCTGCTGTGCTCGGAGATAGCATCAAACATTATACGTACATTTCAAGCATCTCTGTTTATAAAGATTGGATTCCTCTCAGTATCGCGGAAGATTATCACTTACAGTCCATGCCGCAGGATCAATTGATAGAAGTTGAGGAAGGGAGAATCTCTCCTTATGAGTATTACGGCGCATTGAAAGCGCGATGCGAAGCTGAAGCAGAGAAATATTGGCCGGGGAGAGTGTTAAATATCAGGGCAGGTCAGCTTGTTGGACCATTTGACTATACGGATCGGCTCCCGTATTGGGTTCAACGAGTCGCGGAAGGTGGAAACATAGTGGTGCCAGGACGTCCGGACCGTCCAATTCAATTGATCGACGTGAAGGATATAGCAACATGGGTGTTTGATATGGTGGGAAAAAGAAAAGCTGGTACGTATAATATTACAGGTCCCGATTATGAATTAACGATGGGAGAGCTTTTGAGTACGTGTAAAGTAGTTACAAATAGCAATGCTAGATTTGTATGGACAGATGAAAAATTTGTACTGGATCATAAAATACAGCCATGGACGGAAATGCCATTATGGATTCCTGAACACTTCCCGTTAGATGGAGAAACAGAACCGTGGAAAGGCTCATTTTGCATCAGCATTGAAAAAGCCGTTGACGCCGGACTTTCCTTCCGACTTCTTGAAGATACTGTTTATGATATATATCAATGGGAGAAGGCGAGACAAGATACAGAACGAAAAGCAGGGATATCACGAGAAAAAGAGCAAGAGCTGTTGAAGACTTGGATCCAAAAAGAGAGATAGGGGACAACGGAATTGAAGCTTTAGAACAATATTTGAACAAAATCAAATCAATGTATTTGATTTGGAAAGGACCTCAGTAATATAAATCGTTATTGTGCTAACGGGGGCTTATCCAGTATAAAAAGTACCCTATAGAGTAAACACTTAAAAAAAGTGCTCTCTATAGGGTGCTTTTTGGATAATTAATATGACATCTAGAAAAATTTGGAGACGGAGAATTGTGACTAAAAAGCTTTTTACAGAGAAAGAGATCGCTATATTATCTAAAAACCCTTACGTTACTTCGGTTAGTTCAAAAGGGATTACCTACTCGAAGGAATTTAAGGGGAGAAGGCTTTTTTAGGGGGAAAGCTGTTCTGTTAACGGTTCGCCGGGGTCAGTCCCTCGTCAGTATATCGAGCATATTTGCCGTAAATGCACCGATGTCCATGCTGGATGCCACTCTGGCACAGCCCATCCCGATACATTCCTGAACACCGGGACGGAAATCGGCGATACTGAGACCCTCAGCATAGCCGTCTTCATCCTCTACCTTCACTTGTTTTCTTACATAGGAAAACATGCCGGGTATTTCGAGTGCGGCAATCACGGCGGCCAAGTCATGCTGAGGCGTACCTTCGATGCCGGGTTCAAGCTGCTGATAGGCTTCGTAATAGAAGTCGAGAATCGGTTTGATGATCTGCTGCAGCGGGGTATCTGCACGGGTGTCTATGAAATCTACCAAAGCCGGGGTCAGCAAGGCATCGCGTGTGACATTGAGAGGAATGATGGTAAGTCCGGGGGCGTTTTGGCAGACAAAGTCGGCAGCCTGGGGATCTCCGTAGAAGTTCGCTTCTGCCACTTCGGTGACATTACCGGGTTCCAAAAAGGCTCCGCCCATGATATAGGTTTCCTTCACAAGATTCATCACTTCCGGGCTTAAATACCATGCAATCGCCAGCGATGTACATCTGCCGACATTGACAATCGTGATATCATCCGGGTTCTGTTTAATCAGCTGAAACAATCTAGTGAAATTGGTTCTGCGCTGAAATGGCACCGGGGGAGAGATGGGGCCAAGTCCTTCTTCCCCATGAATTTCAGGGAAAAAGACCGGGTTTTCCCCGCTTAACGGCCGGGTGCTTCCTGCAATGACCGGGATATCCGTGCGCCCTGCAAGTTTCAATAGATAGGAAGCATTCCTGGCGCTCCTATCACGGTCTGTATTTCCGTAACCGGCGACGACGGCCATCAAGTCGATATCGGGATGCTGTAAGGCATAAATCAACGCAAGGGCATCGTCAATGCCGGTATCGGCAAACAATATCATTTTTTTCATTTATTTCACCTCCTCTTATTTCATATGATAGAGAAGGGGAGCCTGCGTGTTTGAAAGTACTAGATTCGTTTGTAAATCTAGTAAAACAGTTCTTTCTACCTTTTTTTACTTTATGTATGCTGTTAGACACCGCTGTTGAATGCTGGACAAGTCTCACATCAGCCACTTCTCCCGCAGGAGTCTTCGTCTTGAACTCCAACCAACAGCTAGAACTGTATCGAAATCAATATTAACCTTATTACATTATTACATCTATCATAAAAAAAGGAGAGAGAACCACTGCGGTTCTCTCTCCTTTTCGGGCTCTATTTATCCGACTTGCCTTCCTGTTTGGAGAAGGCTTTGGATAAGGCGTGAATGGCAAGTTCGAGTTGTTCGAGTTTCTTTTCAAGCTTGACGAGAAGAAAAAGAGTGACTGCAATCGGAAAACCGAAATTGCCCAATAACTGAATGAACACAGAATATTCCATTGCGAGACCTCCTTATGTTTGGTTGCTTGAAAGGGCTGTCGGTGGTTGAAACGAAGCTGCTTGTCTATGGCTGCAGATTGACTGCTTTTGCAATACCTGAAGCGATGGCCTGTGACAACCCTTGAATGAATGTGGAGTTTTTTAAATAAGAAGCATCGCCTGCATGGTCGATGAATAGATTCTCAAGTAAGATAGCCGGCATTGCGGTTTCCCTCAGTACAGCGAAGTTGGCTTCTTTCTTCCCTCTGTCACGAAGACCGAAGCCTGCATAAAATTTCATTATTTCAGCATGGATGACATCCTGGCGCCTCCCCGTTTCGGTTCCTGACGTACCGGGGTAGATAAAGCTTTCGAACCCTGTCCCCCCGCCGGCATTATGGTGGAAGGAGACGAAGTAATCTGCACCAAGTCCGTTCGCAAATTGCGCCCGCTCTGATAACCCGACGTAGACGTCTGTTGTCCGAGTTAAAATGGCCTCGACGATATATTGTTCTTCCAGTAGTGCCCGTACCTTTGAAGCGATGGTCAATGTCAACTGCTTCTCTTGCAGGCCGTTCCCTGTTGCACCGGGGTCTTTGCCGCCATGGCCGGGGTCAAGTACGATCTTTGGCATGCTCATCATCCTCCCTTCTTAAGCCCAATACCAGAACTGAGATCCGTATGGGTACTCAATGCGGCTGTCGACATGGACAAATGTATTGTATTTGATAATCCCGCTGAATCCGCAGGTTTTTGCCATTTCTGCTGTTTGGTAAGGTGTCTTGCCTGAAGGGTCGGTATCTGCTGCCACCCCGTACAGGTGCATGCTGTTTGAAGCCCCGCCGACATTGCTGTTATGATTGATACTTCTGAAGCCTGAATTGATTGTGATCGGCGCATTGCCAAGCTTCTTGCGGAGAGCTTCCAGCTTGTACATCAAGCGGCGTACATTTTCCTTTACCTGGCTCGATCCGACTTTCCCGCCTGAAAAACCGCTGCCGTCTTTGGAATGGAATTCACTGAAATTGAAATTTGCAGAGGAACCGTCGCTGCTCTCAAGTGCATTCAGCTGATTGTGCGTCTGGGGACCGGCAATTCCATCAACCGATAACCCGTAAGCACGCTGGAAACGCTTGACTGCCGCCTCCGTTCCCGGACCGAAAGCCCCGTCGATCGTCACTTTGGTCTGTGAAGCAGAATCAGAAGCCCATCCCGCCACGCGGATTTGAAGTTCCTTTACATCACTGCCGGAATCACCATTTCTCATTGTTCTCGTCCAGTTCATAAACGCATCTCTCCCTCAGGTTTAGTGGATTTTTGGTTGGAGGCAAGAGCTGCATTGATTTAAAGCGATGCAGCTCTGGCTTCAGTGGTGAGACAGCCAAAAGGGATGCAGAGTAAGAGGGGCCATCCCCGCCGCACGCTTACTCCGTTTTGCTTGCCTTACACTTTATAAAGAAGAGGGAGAGCGGGAAATTACAACCTTGGATGTGAAAACTTTTCAGGGATAAAAAAAGACAAGTAAACACGAGGGGGGGCGTGTTTACTTGTCCTTTTTTAATAAGGCGTGCATCTTCATTTTCAACGTGTGCGGTGGATCCTCATCTGCAGGGCGGTTATTTCGTTAGATCAAATAATCCGGGCACATCTTCAAGGGAATAGTTCCGGACATACGCAATCACTTTGATCCTTAATTCCTGTTCAAGGTCTTCGCGGTTTTCCTGCTGCGTCAAGTGCAGCGACTTCCGGATCTTGGGCTCAAATGTTCGGACCACGTTCACTTCATAAAGAGAGTTATTCTTTGCTTCTTTCACCATGTCATAAAGTGCGTTCATTCTCATGCTCCTTTCTGTAATGCTTCTCTTAATCTTGCCAAAGCGTTTCGGTGGGATTTGGAGACAGCCTGCTGCGTAACCCGGAGGACCTTCGCAATCTCTGTATCACTCATTTCTTTTACATAGGCGAGGTCAAGGATCTCCCTTTGTTTGTCCGTCAGTTTTCTGAAGGCAGCCAGCAGCGCATCGTCACTGATTGCATCTTCCAGGGATTGTTCGGGTAATATGAGGGGTTCCCCGGAATCGGGAATCATGTCTTTAAACGTTCCTTCCTCCTCCCCGCTGAGCGGCTGGTCGAGGGTCAGCAGCTGACGGCCGCGGTGGAGACGGATTTTTTTATCAAAATTGACGCTATGAAAATATAAGGATGAACTTACATAGGAAGTAAATCGGATCCCAAAATAATGAGCCTTGAATGCTTCGTTCAGACAATCCTCCGCTGAAGGGGTGGGTGACGTCAAAAATTCTTTCAGAAGTTCCTGATGTTCTGGCTGGGTCATAAACGATTCCACTGCTTTATTTCCTTTTAAATCAGGATAGATACGATAAAATCTTTCTTTTAATGAGTCCATTTTTTTCACCACCATTAGAACGTATGTTCGGTTAAATATTTAAAAAAAAAGCCGCGGATACAATTCCTGCTTTTAGTATATAAAGAAACCTCTATCAAAAAAATGACAACCTTATTGTTTAATATCGTTCCAATGTACTATTCATTAAACCATATGCCGGTTTTTTTATGAAGGGAGGAATGCACTAATTTTTCCTGAAAAGGGAGGAATAGTTAGGGATGACGGGGATTGGAATAGTTTTAGAGGGGTGATTGAGGGGAGTTGAAAATAAATGGCGGGAACCCGATCCAAACCGGTCTCAATTCAAAAATATCAGGTGCCAGCCCGGTTTTCGGTTAGGTTTTATCATTCCTGATAACGCAACTAACTAAATAAAATGAAAAACGCAAGGACTCTTGATATAAAAGGAACCTTGGCGTTTTTCATTATATCACACGTTACCCAGTAAATTCTCATTAACGACAACAATACTGACATTATAGCTGTGGGGAAGCTAAAGGTGTTAGTGAAAGAAAATACACTTCTATTCAATTAAAGGGCCATTTAATGGAATAACAAAGGGAACATCCAAAATGGATGTTCCCTTTGTTATGAATTATAAAATTTTCCAGAAAAAATTCGTTTATATCGAACCTTTTTCGAATCTTTGAAGTAATATATGTGAATTTTAAAAAATCAAATAGTCGGAGGTGAAATATAGACTTTTTAGTTTTGAAATGTCTTCACTTTATAGGGAGGAAATATGAAAAATTTGTTTGTATTTATAGGTATAGTTTTGTTATTAGTAGTAAGTGGTTGTTCGGAACAAAAACAGAAAATTGAAATTCTAGGTAACGTTAAGTCTATTGGCAGTAATATTGCAGTGAATGGCACTAGCACATTAGAGGGCAGTTCAGAAATTAAGATTGAACTAAAAGATTTAGAGGCTGAAACTGTTCTTCAAGAAAATACTGTAATAGTAGATGCGGATGGAAATTACAGCTTGAATTTTTCTAGAGAAAACAGAGAAGAGGATCAAAAATTAGTCTTCTCATTTAATCCAGAAGAACAATCAGAAGATATCCAAAAGATATACGGTGCTAATGGTGAAAACATAAGTGAGAACTCGCCAGGTTTATTTCAATACAGTATAAACGGTAATGAGTATTCCAGTATTCAAATGTTCGATTTTATTTATAAGGTTGTTAAGGGGAGTGCAGGCCAACGGACATTCCTGACAGAATATTTTGATAACCCGAACGAGACAAAAGACGGGGAGGAATAACGAGTAGCAAATTTGCTATTCAATTACTCATGAAAAGAAATAAATGGTTAACTATACCTGTAAAAATGACGGCAGAATTAATGGCCACTTGTCTGATGATTTTATCAATTATAGCTTTCTCAAAAACATTCCTACTATTTTTAAAGCCTCATTGGTTTCAAACTTTTCTTCTTAAGTTGAAGGAATTGCTGATTAATGTAATGAATTTTTCTGATATAAGGGTTCGAGTTTCAGACTTTAAGAATCAGAAATTAATGGAGGCTTTGGCGGAACCCTACCTTTACTCCTCAAAAATTCTTATTAGCGTGTTTTTGCTTTCGATTGTTATTGGGATTAGTTTTCTGTAATCGTTTCTTTATTACCAAGACAAAAGACAATCAAAGAAATAGCATTTTTCTTAGAGTCCATTCCTGATGTGATATTACTATTTTCAATACAACTATTAATCATTTGGATATTTAACAAGTCTGCAATACTTATTGTAAATCCCATAGGATATTTGGAAAATATTTATCTACTTCCCATTGTGCTAACATCCATTATACCTTCTATTGTACTGTTTCATATGACTACATTTAGTATAGGGGAAGAACAAAATAAACCGTATGTGGAATTTGCGAAATCCAAAGGAATAACTCGACTGAGAGTATTGACATTTCATATATTTCGAAATGTTTGTTTAGTAGTATTTTCGAATATCCAATTAATCCTTTGGTTAATCATATCTAATCTATTGATTACTGAATACATCTTTAATATGAAAGGTATATTTAGTTTCATGTTCAGGCACTTAAGTTCAGTTGATATACTCGCAGCCTGTCTTCTTCTTATTTTTATTCCTTTTTATTTCATTGAGTACTTAGGAAGGTTTATATCTGCTAGAATGTCAGGTCAAGGAGGAGGTAGGGTTTGAAAAGTATTTTTAAGAACAAAAAGTTGTTCATAGGGTCTTCCTTTATTCTTCTTCTTTTAATCACCAGTTTTTGCTACTCATTATTTTTACATAAGCCCGTATTGCAACCACCAGATGCAATTTATGGGGAAGGTCATCGTTTAGTGGATGTCCCCCCATATCCACCAAGTAAAGAGTATCCTTTGGGGGTTGATCGCTACGGTGAGGACATTTTATGGAAAGTGATAGATGGAGCTAAATACACAATTATGATAGCTCTAATTATTAGTGTGAGTAGAATTATTATCAGTCTTTTCGGAAGTATACTATACGTTATGTTTCTAAATCGATTAAGGATTATTATAGAAGCTTTCATTAGAGCTTTTAGATTTATCCCTGCTGTCATACTAGCTTATATATTTTTCTTAACCATTAAAATTGACTCTAATATTCAAAATATGAATCTAATAACTCAACAAATATTGATTTTGGGCTTTATTGGAGGAATACCACTAACAGGGTATTTAGCAACAGAATTAAGAGGATTTCTGAAAAATGACTTTATAAAGTGCTCGCAGTCATTAGGAGCTACTAAAACTTGGTTGATAAGAAAACATATACTGAATTATCTTAGGCCAAGACTATTGATACTTTTCACCCAACAAGTGGTTCAATCTTTGTTGATTCTGGTACATCTAGGAGTTTTCCAGATGATTATAGGGAAGATGAAGAAATTGAAAATTATGGATGGAATAAGTTCCTCCGACAGTGTAACATTGTCATTATCTAATGAATGGTCTGGATTAATTGGCCTTTCCTATCGAGAGTTGATGCTTGATCAATGGATTGTATTGGGACCTTCTTTAGCATTTATTTTGACGATTTATTCCCTTAGGTTAGTTGAAAAGGGGTTGAAAGAAACTCATGAAGGCACCGAACAAAAGAGAAATCATAAGCCATTGGAAAAAGGAGCATTAACGACCAACAATTCAGGCAGCCCATTCACCCAGGTAACTAGAAGAAACAGTCAAACTCATACATAATAATATACTTCTAATAATCAATATATTCATTTTTGGAGAACTCAAACCATTCTTTTCTCAGTCTATAAATATAGCTATAACCTAATTAGAGGAGTGAAAAAAGTTCATTGTTTATCGATGAGGCAAAAGCAGAAAGTATTTTCAAGGAAAATAGAGACTATGTTTATAAAACAGCTTTACTCTTAACGAAATCACGGAGTTTGGCGGATGACATCACTCAAGAAACGTTTATTAAACTCTTGAGCAAATATGATACTTATGACCCGGCAAGACCATTTAAACCATGGATTTATACCATAACAATGAATGTAGCTAAGACTGTTATGAAAAAACAACAAATGTTAAAGTGCTTTTCTTTCTTTTCTGATGATGTAGCTCATGATCAAGTAGATTTAGTTGAAGGGAATTATATAAAGGAAGATGAGCTTCAAGAGTTGTGGAAGATAGTCAACTCCCTCTCTTGGAAAAGTAAAGAAATTATCGTATTACATTTTTACTCAGAACTTACCTTAAATGAATGTTCCCATGCCGCAACTCCTTTTTAACTCTTACTGAACATATCTTAAATCACATTAATAACAAATTGATAGTTCAAGAAGTTCGGAAGTACTTATTGCTTTCTATCATTCATCGGCATCCTCACCACTCCTGATTATTAGGAAGTTGAAATTGGGTCTATAAGAGTCTTCGAAATTTGGGCTGCTTTCTGATAATGTTCCCTTTCCATATAGTGATTATAGAGTTCTTTGGCATACTTGTTTATAAAAACTGTATGCTTATTTAGCTGAAAATAGGGTAGAGCATCTTTCTCTATGAAGGTGTAATACTGATTCAATTTATTTTCTATAAGTAAAATAAGAAGTTTGAATACTAGTTGGTAAAATTCGTTCTCTTTTTTTTTGGCCATGGACATCCCTTCTTGTGCCCTTCTTAGCATTGATGTTTTTCGCATTAACTTTCCTACTAGTCCGTTTTCCAAATAATTGTATAGGCGTTGAAGATATAAAACGGAATGCTTATCAGTCATTTGAAGCGCTTCTTTATAAAGCTTATGTGCAGTAACATAATCCTTTCTTCTAAAATGTTCACAGCCCAGATTGTTTAAAAGCATCCCTTTTTTATCAGTGGCATATAGTAACTCACAGTGATTAATCAAATTATAATAGGTTTCCGTTAACTCTTCTAAATTAAGATCAATGTTGCTTCCAATCTGGAGAAGCATTAACGACTCTGCCGTGATAGCCATTAAAGAGTTATTTGTTTCCCTGAAGTAGTGAAGTGCCTTTTCTGCATACGCATAAGCCATTACTCTAGAATCGATACAATGATATGCAACTGCCAAATCGTAATTGTATTCGGGGTTTCCATATTCGTCCTTTTCTATTTCATTCAATACTTCTATAGCCTTTCGATGATTTTCGGTTTTGGATGAAATACAATTGCATATATAATATATTCCCCATACATGCTTCAGCAGGTTTCTTTCATAAGGGGGAAGCTCTGGATAATCTCTTTGGACAAGCTGTAAGATAGCATGAGTTTTTTCATAATCTTTCTTTAGGATGTAATATCTTGCCTGCAGTAGTTGATACAAGGCTGCATATTTGGAAGATTTGATGAAGGGTATTTTAATTAATTCTTTGTTGATTTCCTCTACTTCCTTTAACCTTCGCATAATGATAGCCTTATGCCAATGATAGAGCTGATTCCCTAGGTTCTCAAATCGACGGATTTCTTCTTTTATATCTAGGTGCAGCCGTTCTGATAATAACTCGATAATCTCTGATGAACAAGCTGATTGCCCTCGCTCAATCTTGCTGATATAGGAGAGAGTGCAAACTCCTAATCCAAGTTGTTCCTGCGTGAGACCAGCTTTTCTTCGGTAAAATTTAATGATTTCTCCCTCTACCATGTAATTCGCTCCTTATGTTCCCTAAGTGATTATGTAAGATGCAGGTAACTGTATTTTCTAAAATAATACCATGATTTAGAATTTTATAACTAGTTTAACTATCGAGAAACTCACTTTTTATCTTATAATTTAATTTGCGAGTCTTTCATTTTTTATACCTATTAGAGCAAAGGGATCATGTTATTGAGTAGGTTGTAGAACGAACTTAGACCAACTTTTTTTCGAAGAATGATGAAGAGAAAAGGTATGAGACACAAATTTTGCTATAGAGAAGGGTTAAGTACTTAGGATTAATAAAAAAAGCCATGATTGAAATAAATCCATTCATGGCTTCCAAAATTTAAGTTACTTAGTTTACCCCTACAGAAGTGTAAGCATCCATAACAGCTTTCGTTTCTGCTGATGGTTCCCCATTTTTATCTGGATGTAAATCACGAGAAGCTTGAATAGCTGCTTCACGCATTTCTTTAAATCCTGAAGTTGGTGTTAAGTATAAAGTGAGAGCCCGGTAGTAAATTTTTTCCGTTTTCGCCCTCCCAATTCCTGTAATATCTACTCCGTTATTTGTACCGCCTTCAGTAATTAAGTAAGCTGCTTTGTTATTGATACCGCTGTTAATATGGACCCCACCGTTATCTAATGTACCTTGGTAGCGATCTTGATAGGTATCCGGATAATGTCCTGATGGCATATACTTTGTGCTAACACTCATAGAAGCCGGGTCACTCATGGAACGAAGTCCTCCGTCACCAGGAATGTTTGGAGTAGTGTTATCTTCTCCTAAATCCCATTCAACCTCTCCGGTAGCGTACATTTCCGCGAAATTACCGAGGATGTCTGCTATTGACTCATTGATGGCTCCCGATTCATTTTCGTAAATTAAGTTTGCTGTATGCTCCACGACACCATGAGTCATTTCGTGACCAGCTATATCCAAGCCACCTGCAAACGAGCCAAATTCAATACCGTCACCATCCCCATATAGCATTTGCTCACCATTCCAACCAGCGTTATTCCACTTTTGTCCAATATGAACAGTATTAATTAATTTCATCCCATTATCATCTAAGCTGTTACGCTTGTGAATGTTTTGATAGTACTTGTTAATTTTATCAGAGTTGAATTGTGCTGAAACTGCAGCTGGATTATGGAAAAAGTTACTCGTGCTGGTTGTTGAAACTTCCCATCCCGTGAATCCAAAAATTGCTGAAGAAAGTAAAAATAAAGTTTCATCTATACGACGAGCGTCAAAAGTCGATATTGGCACATTATTGTTGTTTGCAACAGAAGTACCATGTAAATAGCTTGTTTTAGTTTCAGAATCTTTTCCAGCACTGAAAGATTGCATTTCACCATGTACATCCAATCCCCTTGCAGTCATTGGGGAAAGGGTCGTTGGTTCAGCACTGTGAATTTTATTGAAGCTGTTGATCACTTCTCCCGTTGTTGCATCCACAAAGTAATGGAAGTACCCAGGAGCTGGGGTAGAAGTAGATGCTTTAACTAGGTAGGTTAAATAATACTTACCTTTATAAGGATAGATGGTTAGTTCAGAATTTATACCATCATAATTTTTCACTTCACCAATCTGTGATTCCACGTCTTGTTTGACAGTCGCTATAGCTTTTTCCTCTGAAATTGATGCATCAGTTGGAATGGTCGAACGAGTCAAGGTTTGTTTTACCTTACCAAAAGATGCAAATACGTTATTGTTCGAGTCTAATGCTACGGTTTGTCCAGAACCATAAACTGGAATTCCTTTATATTGCTCAACAGTTCGTGCATGGTATGTACCTGTCGCACGGTCTGTCTTTTCACTTACAATTTTAAACTGCCCTCCACTGGATAATGATCTCCTAACTGGATTTTCTACTTGTGACTGAAGGAATGCTTTCACAACTTCTTGTTTACTTAATCCTTCAGCTTTAAATAGAATATTTGAATTGCTTGTTGAATCAGTTGCAAACGCCGGTACAGATGGCATTATTCCCCCGAATGTTACTGATAGAGCCAGTACAGTAGGAATAACTACTTTTTTACCCATTTTTTTCTGGTGTTTCTTTTTCAATAAACCCACCCCTTTGTTGAATTTGTATTGGAACAATTTAAATTATTCAGAAAATCCGAAATAAAATCAATATTTTACAGTGAATTTAATTTTGGGAAAATTTCGTGCTTGTTTCTTGGGATTTTTAGTGTTTTCGAGTATATTCTACAAATTTCTGCGCTGTTTTGAAATGGGAATATCTCAATACAATTTTCGGGCAAATGAGTAATAATAAGTGTTAATAAAGTTGTTTTGCAAAGGGGGGTGACAAATGAGAAGAGCTTTTCATAAAACCATCATACTTCCTTGTTTATGCTCCATGGCATTTTATGTAGGACTTCATATAGTAGGAGAAACAGAAGCTTCCTTTTCAAGCCAGGATACACCAAAACCTATAATAATATCTGCAGCATTTATTTTTCCTGAAACTATTAAACTCCTAGAAGATCGGGCAGAAGAAATTGCAGATCGGATGCACCTTGAGTATGAAAGGATTAATACAGTTCCAGTAGAAGGATCATTACAAGAATTGCATGTTAGTTTTACTAAAATTAGATCTATCGAACAGGAACTACATCAACAAGTTACTACTCTGCAACAGATTAACAATGAACTGTCCGCATATCGTAACCAAACTCAAGATAAGGATCATACATTTGATTATGTGTCTGAAGGTTTTTGGAACGTAGAAAACAGGCTGATGGAAGTTCGGGAAAGGATTGATTTTCAAAAAATAGAAACGATCCTTTCCTCTATCACATTGCAGATAGAGGAACGGGAAGAAAAATCTTCCCAGGAAAAAACTCAATCCAAGCAACATCACGATAGCACTGAATTTGGGATTGAAGAGACAACGAATCACGCGGCAACAACAAATTTACCTAATAATGAGAATGCGCAAGAACATACAGAAAAAACTCTAGAATTAAAGGAAAAAGATTCTCAGGAACCTATACAAGCCCAACAACGTCATGAAAAATCTAAATCTCTTGTGGAAGAGACATCTAATCAAAAGGCAACAAAGAGTTCAAATAATAATGAGCAGGTGATAGAACATGCAGAAAAAAATATTGAGAAGCGTAAGTAGTATTTTTGGATTCATTTTCCTGATTGTTGTATGTTTATTAGCATTTGTTGTTCTTTCTTCTAGAATATCGGGAGGGGAACCAACTATTTTAGGATATCAAGTCAAAGCAGTCTTATCAGGATCTATGGAACCGACCTTTCAAACGGGTTCTATCATTTCTATCAAGTTAGGAACTGATCATTCTACTTATCAGGAAGGTGATATTATTACTTTTCGGATAGAAGATAAGATCGTTACACATAGAATTGTAGATGTTAAACAAGAGAATGGACAAGCGTGGTATAAAACAAAAGGAGATAATAACGGCGCTCCAGATTTATGGACTTTTTCCTCACAAAACGTGGTTGGGAAGTACACCGGCTTTACGATTCCATATGCCGGATTTGCATTGAATTTTGCAAATTCAAAAGCGGGATCAGCTCTTTTGTTAATTATACCGGGTATACTGTTGATGATTTCTTCATTGCGCTCTATCGTGAGTGCGAAGAAAGAGCTTGAAGTAAATAATGCATGATGATTTAGGTTATATCTCCTATGTATCTACACACATACATAAGAGTTTAATAATAATTTAAATTTTATAAGGGGGATTTAAAAATGAGTTTTACAAAGAAGGTAAGTCAAGGTGTTATGAGTGCAGCATTAGGATTATCATTAATCGGTGGAGGAACATTTGCCTATTTTAGTGATTCAGTCGAAGCCGAGAACACATTTGCTGCAGGTACACTGGATTTAGGCTTAAATCCTAGTACAGTTGTTAACATTAGCAATATCAAGCCAGGTGATGAAATTTACCGTGAATTCACACTTGAAAACAACGGAACATTAGATATTGGAAAAGTGCTATTAGATACAAGTTACACTGTTGAGGATGCACAGTTGGATGGACAAGCCAATACTGATGAATTAGCAAAACACATCAAAGTTACAATCATGTATAATACAAGCAGTTCAACTAACACTGTAGTTGAAACAACATTGCATGATTTACAAACTCAACAACCAGATTTAACTCAAATTGATAATCTTGCAGGTCCATTTCCAGATGGTATTCCTGCTGGAGAAAAAGAAAAAATCTTCGTATTATTTGAATTCGTGGATAATGGAGAAAATCAAAATCAATTCCAAGGTGATAAGCTAAAAGTAGACTGGACATTTAATGCAGAGCAAACAGATCCAACTTACCATGACGATACAGATCCAGAAAACAATTGATAATTAGTCATGTTTTAAGGCGCTTAAATATTTTTACTAAGATTTCAACTTCAGCTTAACTCGTAGAATTTAAGAAAAATCATATCTAAAATAGACGCTATTCTTTCTAAAGCAATAGGAAAGGATAGCGTTTGTTGATGTAGAAAGAAGAATAGAATGTCCTGATATAGATTTTGCTGCTTTCATATCTTTCAATTTATTAATTTTGGTACAGAACCCCTCTTTCAAGAATATACCTAAAGCAGTATGTGGATGAACATTATTATTATAAATAGAATAACCAGCGTTTTGGCCCGGAGTCTGTCAATGGAACGAGCAGGAAGCCAAGAAGTTATAAATTGAATAATTACTAGTTTTCAATAGCATTTCCTAATCATAGAAATGCTCTTTGTGTTAATTCGGGATATAAAAATAGTGCTAATCAATAAATAATGAATGAAAATTAAATTTATTGAAAATCAATAAATTGTGTTCCTTTACTTTGCGTTGTATCAGCCATTAAGGCAGCTGCGTTATAATGACAAGAGCCAGGCGTTCACGGTGCTCTCAGTTATATCTCTCCGGAAGATCTAAATTTGTGCCCTCATCATCAGTGATTTGTATGTGGCGGTCCTTCCTTTCACCTTTATCATAGCGCAATGGGATGATGCATCGGGTCTTGTGCTTATCGGAATGGTCATTGTCGGTGTTTCATTAGTCATTGCCGTCTTTGCTGCAGTTCTCGAGAGACTTTTACAAGAAGCAATTACTATAAAATCAGGAAAATGATTTAACGGTCTGAGATGAATAAAATGGCAATAATAATCCATATTGATGTGATGCTGGCTAAAAGGAAAATGAGTATAATAGAACTCTCGGAGAAAGTTGGAATCACGATGGCTAATCTTTCTATATTGAAAAATGGAAAGGCGAAAGCGATTAGGCTATAAACTTTAGATGCTATTTGTAAAGCATTGGAGTGTCAGCCTGGAGATATTCTGGAATACAAAAGTGATGACGAAGGTTAACAAGCAGGACATTTTTTCCTCATGGACGAAATCTTCAATTCTCTTATTAAGGGAGCACAGGTATGAGCAGCGAACCGATTATCAGCTTGAAAAATGTATTAATACGGATTGGCCGGAACACCATCATCGAGGATCTTTCTTTCGATGTACCAAAAGGAGAAATTTTCGGTTTCCTTGGTCCAAAGGGTGCCGGAAAAACAACCACAATCCGTATGATCGTTGGCCTTATGTCGATCACCAATGGTCAAATCCTTATTAAGGGGAAAAATATTAAAACTGAATTTGAACAAGTAATCCGCCATGTCGGTGCTTCGTAGAAAGCCCGGAAATATATAAATATTTAAGCGGGTACCATAATCTGTTCATTATGCCCGAATGGTGCCAGGGGTAACAAAAGAACGGATTGACGAAGTGGTTGCGCTCGTCAAACTGGAAAACCGGATTCATGACAAAGTCAAAAAGTACTCGCTAGGTATGCGCCAGCGTCTTGGGGTCGCCCAAGCACTGCTTCTTTTAAATCTCCTCCTCTAATTCAACTTGCCAGTAACCCCTAATTCCTCCTAGTAGTATCATAGCTTCGCTTGTTATACGAGATCTCTGTCCTAACCAGCCTCAAACATGTTTCCACCAGTAGGGGGCGAACGTTCTACCCTGGCTACTGTTATAATAAGACCAAGTAAAAAATGGTCAACCAGAAATATCTAGCATTCTGGTTAACCTAATAATACGAATGGGGGCGTTTGCTGAACAAGCAGCCGCCCTTTGTTCAAGTAAAGGGCAGCATTCCTGTTTAATAACTCTTTTTATTTTTCTATGAGCTTGTGAATTTAAGACAAATCGTATAATAGTTTTTTGATGTTACGAAAGGTTTTTCTGGTAATAAAGGTATTGTTATTTTTAGTGGCGTTTTTCCTTTTCGCAAATCATAATCCGAACTCAGGTTTATTTTTGATTCTATTTTGGTTAGTGTTCGGTATTGAGTGTGCAATCCGTGATTACCGAGATGGAAGCAAAATTTCCTTAGGGTTGAATATAGTCTGTATTCTTGCAGCAGTTACACTATTGATAGTTGGAATATATAAATTTTACTGAAATACCATATACACCCACAAAGGTAATAGGTTGATCTTTTGAATGCGAGTTATTCCATTAAAGGGGGCAATAGCTGAAGATCAGTCAGGGGATCTCCAGCTTTTTCTTTATTCCGTTAATGGCAGATAAGTGAAAGAAGGATTGAAACTTAATTGTGTTTCTTATGGTAAAATTAGGGTGGATAATTGGTGCCAGAAGGGAGTAATACATGGATAACTATAAAATAATTTTATTTGATTTAGATGGAACACTTTCAGACCCAAAGGTAGGAATAACTAAATCCGTTCAATATGCGTTACATAGAATGGGAATTGATGAGCCTGACACTGATAATCTAGAATGTTTTATTGGACCACCATTACAAGTTTCATTTGCTGAACATTACAATTTTGATGAGGTACGCACCCATAAAGCAATAGATTTATATAGGGAGAGGTTTAAAGAAAAGGGAATGTTTGAGAATGAGTTATATTCAAATATCCCCATGCTATTAAAATCGTTAAAAGAACAAGGATTTACTTTAGTTGTTGCAACTTCAAAGCCTACTATTTTCGCAGAGCAAATATTAAAGCATTTTAATATGGAGCAGTATTTTCAACTTATTGTAGGAAGTAACCTTGAACAAGAGCAAAAAAAACTGAAATCATTCAATACATACTAGACAAGTATAATGAACATGAACTTAGTGAATTTATTATGATTGGAGATAGGAAGCACGATACTATTGGGGCAAGTAATACTGGAATTGATTCTATTGGAGTTACTTATGGATATGGTTTATTTGAAGAATTAACTCATTCAAACCCTACGCATATTGTCAAAAGTGTTAATCAATTAAAAGATATTCTGATGGGTAGTCAAGTAAATTAAGTATACTTCCTTGTTCTACTAATGGGGGCAATAACTGAAGATCAGCTATTAGGTCCTTACTATGTAGCCACACTATGGATATTTAAACTAACTTACGGCAATTTTCCAAAGTACCTAATTACAAATATTGTATTTAATATTATTCAAGCTTTTCCTTTTTGTTCCTTATGGGAAAAAGTTGGAGTATTTAAATTTAAAAAAATGAAACATATTACTTGGTATTTTATATGTGTGCTTTTGGCAATTTTCATTTATGGATATCAGTACATGGTGGAACAATCAATTAGGGAAACAAAAAAATAGGAAATTAAGAAATGTACCTTCCTATTCCGCAATACCCTGAAAAAGGATCAGCGCTCTTTTTCCTTTTGATGCCATTTTGTGGAATAAGCAGGAACGGAATCTCGACGATTAACGGGGGCATTTCCAGAACAAGGATTGATTGCGCTCTTTTTTTATATTAAGGGCCAATAGGAGAATTAAATTCACAAATAAGGGAAATATTAGGGTTCTGGTGCAAAAACTGTGAAATCATTACACCAGAACCGTTCCTAGCAAATTTACTGACTTAGGTCTTGTACGTCATTTGATACAAAAATTTGTATAAGCGTTTTAACCGTTTTTGCCACCTATAATTTTACAATCGGGTATCTGGAATAATCTGTTTAGATGCCTCAAATAGGTCTTCACGATTTCCTGATAAAGGGGGATAAATAACGGATTGATTAATATTCATTTTAATTTTTTTCGCTTCTTCTCCTTGATACTGCGGAATGCGATCCCAACCATTTGTGAACAGAGCTCCCCAAGGACCTAAATCAAGGCAAGTGACATATTGTTCTTGCTTGTATGGCATACCTTCCAATCCTAGCAAATCGCATACAACATTATGTCCAGCAATTTTCCCCTGAGGCATGGCATGCTGGCAAGACATCAATGCTACATGGTTTACATCTGTTTTTGCTCGAGCAGTATCTCCGGCAGTGAAAACGGATGGTAACCCTTTTACTTTCAGATATGCATCAACTGGTAAACGTCCCAATCCATCCTTCTCCACAGAGAATTGTGCTGCTAATGGACTTGCTTTTACACCGGCTGACCAAATTGTTGTTAATGCTGAAATCCGACATTCTGATTGTAAGGTTACTCCTTCTCCATCTATAGATCTCACTGTTTCATTGGTATAGACTTCCACATCCATATCACGTAAAGCCTGTTCGATAATTGGTCGTGGATTTTCCCCTAATTCAGGACCTACCACAGAATTTCTGTCCACTAATATAACTCGTACTTCAGTTTCTTTATTTTCCCTTTTTGCAATCTTTTTTAAACGGGATGTCATTTCCGCAGCGATCTCAATTCCTGTAAAACCTGCACCAACAACTACGGCGGTATACTTACCCTCTACATTCGGTAAGTCAGCTAATCCATTAATATGCTGATCCAACTTCAAGGCATCTTGATACGTATCTACAGAAAATGCATGCTCACGTAGACCCGTAATGTTCGGAACAACCAGTTGGCTTCCAGCCGCAAAAACCAATCGGTCATAAGGAAGATCCACTAGTTCTTCGTTTTCCTGAACAGTTACTTTGTGTGAATCTGTATTAATGCTCCTTACTTCTCCTTGCATGATGCGAACGCCAATCGGATCAAGAACCTGATTTAAAGGGATTCTTAAATTCTGTGGATTTTCTTCATAAAAGCGTGGACGCACACCAAAATAAGAATCACGATTCACTAAAACAACTTCCACTTCATTTTCTTCAATTTGTAATTCATGTAGTTGTCGTGCAGCACTTATTGCACTCCACACACCTGCAAAACCTCCACAAATAATAACAATTCGTTTCATTTAAATTCCTCCTTTTGGTTTCAAACACATACATAATAGATAATATTTGTCTGCATTTTAGTGCAAAAAAATTAAATTACGGGATCAACCATATTTACTTAAATTCCTTCCTTTAAAACTCAATGAATATATCGAAGATAATATTTATCTGTAATTGAGGGTAAAAAATTTCAAGTATGGGATCCCGCCCACATTTTGCCCTTATTATCCCGAAAAAAATTCCACACGATAAAATGTTACTTTCATTACACGAAGAGGACTTAACGATCTCGAAAACAAAATTACAATACAAATCAGTGTAAGTAATTTTTTAGACTCCTTTAGCGTATGAAATCAGCAAAATGTGGGCGAGATCCCATTATCTGCGTTCTAAAGCTTCCCGGAACCAATGCATTCCTTCTAAATGTCTTTTCTTTGATTTTCCTTTTATGGTTTCGTTTAACTCAGCAATTGTTTTACTCTTGAGATACTCTTTCATTTTTCCTTCAGCTTCTACATTTCACTTGTAGAAGGTGTAGATGCAGTTGCTGGATTGACCAATGTAATATTTGAGAGTAGTAAAACTTCAACCTTTCGGTGAGCAGAAGAAAGTGTTTTAGACCAATGTAATATTAGAGCGTAGTAAAACGCGCAAGTCAATTGTCCTGATACGTTTTAGACCAATGTGATTTTAGAGAGCAGTAAAACTGATTTTTCAGCCCCCTTACCTGTACTTGGTTTTAGTCCAATGAAATTTAAGAGAGTAGTAAATCCTTCAACTTCACTTCCGGTATAAACAATATCTGCGTTTTAGACCAATGTAATTTTAGAGTAGTAAAACACTAAGCTTGTCAGAATGAAAAAGCTTAGTGTTTTAACCCTAGGATTTGGATTAAGGTTGGCTATATTTGCCCCCTACCTAATCAGGGTTGATTTTCTTTCTCTATGTTCACTTCAAAACTCATTAGTTATGTCAATACCAGATTGTCTTAACTAATGAGTTTTAAAGTGAGTTCTACCGTTGGAACTGGTTTAAAGATAGATAAATGTGCTTCAGATTTCAATCGAATGTAACACTTATAGTAAAACGTTACATTCAGCTCATAATTACCCAATGTAATTAAACTAGTAACTAAATGATTTCTTTCATATTAACTGGCAAGAAGATGTGGATGCACGCAATTAATAAAGAAGTGGAATTTTTAGTCTTTTTTCAAATTCCCCAACATTAACCACTGTCAGGTTTAGATTGAAAGTTAAGCTGGATGATAGGCCATTAAATTTGAACAAATAGTAGCACTCTTCCCCCTTAAATCTGATTGTTAACTAATAACCAAAAGTTATATAATTGATACAATATTCCGAAATGTATGAGATTACACGATATTATGTCAATTGGTTTGGTCATTACATTATATATAAGGACATGAAAGCTGGTGGGTAAGATGAATGCCATTCTTTTTGAAAAAATCTATCATCGTATGCAAGAAATGAATTTAAGCAGAACAGATTTGGCACTACAATCTAGTATCCATTTAAGTGAGATAAGTCGTATTTTAAATCATAAGCAATCACTTTCCCTAAACAACTTGGATAGTATCACGGATGTACTTGGGTTAAAGGAAGGTGCTTTATATCCTTATTATGTTGAGGAATGTTTTAATGAGAGCCGGATTTTGGATAAGCGAAAATGTGAACAATTTTTATATAAATGTGTAGTTATGGGTTATGAAGAACAGCTCCACTTCATTTTCGACGAAGTATTAGAAGAAAGATCCAAAACTATCAGAAACAAAAGTTTTGTTCATATTTTCTCCGTGGCAGAACAGCTTTTTGAAAAAGAAAAGGAAGAGAAGTCATTGCCGCTGTTTGAATTTATCATAGAGAACATGCCTGATCACTTCTCGGAAGAGGTGGCAATTAGTTATTTTAGACGGTTTTATATAGTTCGATACACCGAAGAAGGACAATATGCCCTCGGGCATGTGTTAGAGCATATAGCGTATATGCCTGAAAAATTTCAGATATTATCCTATCTATGGATTACAGCCACATTTTATGTACGACGGGAATGGAAAAAAACACTCTATTATGCTAAGAAATTAGAAAAAGTGGCTAAAGAAGGGGAGCATTATGGAAGAGCTCTTTTGTACCAGAGTCTCGCATTACCATGCCTAGGTAGCTCATTAGAAGAAGTACTATCCTTTATAAATCGATATGAGCAAGTTAATGAGTATTATGCTGATATAGCTATTGGGAATCGGTATTGTGCTTTTTTAGATTTCAACCATTTAGAATATGTGGATGAATATTTAGACTGGTTAGAAGCTAGGGATGATATTTTTGCAGGCTTGCCGCGAGTAATGGAAGCGTATGTTCAGCTACATCGCTTAGAGGATGCAGAGCGATTGCTAAATAAATATCGGCATATTATTCAAGACTGGGCAGCAAGTAACGAACCCTATCAGCAACAGAAATACTTACATTTTCGTTATACCTATGCTTCGTACTACTTTGCAAGAAAGCGATTTTCAGAAGGGCTATATGAGTTGCTGGATGTGGCGTATGCTGCAAATAAAATCGGAATATCAGAGAGATTCAGTCAATGCCTTCTGATTTATTGGGAATATAGAGAATACGCTACTGTAGAACATCAAGAAATGTATAGGAAGTTGTTCCACACGGAAAACATGAGCAAACTCCCTTAAAAAAGGTAAATAAAAACAGTTCTAATAGAGGTCTCTAAGTAGAGGCTTCTTTTTTGAGGCTATGGCTAAGTTGTATATCACTGTTGATTTTCACCTTGAAGTAGATTGTAGTGGAAGGCGGCGACTCCAGCGGGAAAAGCGTGTCCAGGTGAGACCGCAGGAGCACAAAAGAAGGAAGGCTAATAACGTCACATCGTGTGGCAACGCTATCGTGACCGACGTCCTGTTGGCCTGGAGGCTCAGTGACCGCTCGCCTGCAACGAAAATCAACAGAGTTGTTTAACAGAACCTTTTTATAAAAAAGATTAACTTGAGAGAATTCTTTAAAATCTATAATTCAATCAACCTTATATACAATGAAAATACAAACAACTCATTAAAAAGGGGAGAGACTATTGAAAAAGAAGTTATTAAAGAGTTATGCAATCTTTGCACTCAGTGCAGGAGTAATACTTAGCACTTTTCCGACCGCTAGCAACACTTCAATTGCTAGCGCTAAATCATCAACATTGATCGAACAAGTTTTATCAAATCTCACGCCTGCTCAAAGGCAAGCTATTAATCAGCTTAAAACGAATGATCAAGGAGGACTTCAATTATCCTCTGAAGTGGATCTAGAAAGTGAAGCACCAGTTTCTGTCATTGTTGAATTTATTGACAAGCCTGAAAAAACTGCAGTGTTAGAAGCGCAATCGGAAGGTAAATCTCTTTCTGCTGCTAAAGCAAAACAAAAAGTAGATGCTGCACATGCAATGTTTGAAAATGATTTGAAAACAATTTTTAAAGAGGAGCTTAAAGAAAAGAAAGATTCTTACACGGTTAAACGGACGTACAAGCAAGCGTTTAACGGGGTTGCCATGACACTACCTGCTAATAAGGCCAAAGCGTTACTTCAATCCAATGCGGTAAAAACAGTCTGGAGCGATATGGAAATACAAGTGGAACCACCGGTACTAGAAAAAGAATCAAAACAACTAGAGGAAACACATACAAGAGTGACGTTCCCAGGTATCAATCAGCTTCATGAAGAAGGGTATACAGGAGAAGGTGTTAAAGTTGGCGTTCTCGATACAGGAATTGACTACAACCACCCAGATTTAAAAGGTGCCTATAAGGGCGGTTACGATTTCGTAGAAAATGACCATGATCCGATGGAAGCAACCTATGATGACTGGAAGAAGTCTGGAGAACCAGAGAAAAGTCTGCAAGGTGCTCCATATTATACACAACACGGAACGCATGTGGCAGGAATCATTGCAGGCCAAGGGGAAAACAACAGTGATTATGCAATGAAAGGTGTTGCGCCGGATGCTGACATTTACTCTTATCGTGTATTAGGTCCATACGGTTCTGGTTCGACAACGGGGATTTTGGCTGGAATCGAGAAAGCGATGGAAGACGGTATGGACATTATCAATATGTCTCTTGGCTCTTCTTACAACGATCCAATGTACGTGACAAGTATCGCGGTCAATAATGTTGTTCTTGCGGGTGTCACTGCGGTTGTGGCAGCCGGCAATTCTGGCGACGGGATGTATACGCTCGGTTCGCCAGGTACATCGCCTTTGGCTATTACAGTCGGAGCGAACGATGTATCGGAGAACATCCTCACTTTTAAGGGAGCTATTGATTCAGTTTCTGCGAATATACGCCTTTTGGCACAGAACTTCTCGGATAATATCTCGACTCTTAAAAATCAAACTCTTCCTGTCGTTGATGTGGGTTCTGGAGGCCCACGTGATTATCAAGGGAAAGATGTAAAAGGAAAAATCGTGCTTGTAAGCCGGGGTATGTCTGCGGTAAACGATAAAATTAAGCTTGCGAAGCAAAACGGGGCTACAGCCGTTCTTATGTACAACGACAATGCTGCTGAAAGTTATATGCCTTTTTATCTAGGAGAAGGAATGGAGTTTATCCCATCGTTTAATCTTACAAATACCGATGGTTTGGCTCTGCAGGCCAAAGTGAAAGCAGGATACACAGACTTTACTTTCGGAGAAATAGGCGAAGTGCAATCAAAAGGAAATTCATTGGCGGATTTCAGCTCCCGCGGTCCATCCCGTGTGTTGTATGACATTAAGCCAGAAGTAACTGCACCTGGAGTTGCTGTATTTTCTACTGTGCCTTCATACATGAATGGACCAGATCAGATTGGAAATTATCAATACGCTTACGAGCGCTTGTCAGGAACATCCATGGCAACTCCTAATGTTTCCGGCGTAGCGGCACTCATATTACAAACGAATCCGAATGCCACACCAGCCGAAGTGAAGGAAAAGTTGATGAATACGGCTGATTCTTTAAGCGGGGACTATAGCGTATTTGAGGTGGGGGCTGGACAAGTTGACCCGTATGAAGTCGTTCATTCTCAAACACGAATTGAAGTAGTGGATAAAACAGAAGGGACATATGATAAAAAAGAAAACTTGAAAATCATAAAGGATGACACGGGAGCGATCAGTTTCGGTACATTTGTGCCAAACGGAAAAAATGTGCAGGATAAACGTTCCCTAGTTATCTACAACAATAGTAAACAAGCAAAAACGTTCGACGTTAAGGTACAGTTCCAGACTGACCGAAGAGGTTCAAAGGATGCAGCAGAAAACGGTGTTCAAGTCTTAACGGATAAGACAATTACCGTAAAGGCAAATTCGAAAGAGAACACAAAAGTTTTAGTAGACGTACCTAAGGAAGCGGTATTAGGAACGTATGAAGGATATATCACGTACACGAACAAAGACAACCCAGAAGAAATGTATCAAGTTCCGTTTGCGATCCGTACAGTAGCAGAAGGAATCGACCATATTACGGTAGATCCCCTAGCCTTTACAACAGCAGTTGAGACAGGCTATAACGGATTAAGATGGTCAGTCGGTCTTCTTTTTCAATTAAAATCACATATGCGCACGATGGATCTATTCCTTGTAGATCCGAAAACGAACCAAGAAATAGGATTCCTTGGTACATTGGATGGCATTAGTGCAAATGACAATGTTGAATATTATCTAAGAGGTGTAATGAACGAGGGTATGTACAATCCACTAACGGGAAATCCGGATCAACCAATTGCGTATGATCGTGAACAAACCGAACCAGGATTGTACAAAATAAGGCTCGTTGGTACAAATGAGGAAGGAAAAACCTTTAGCTCAGATGCACCGGTTTACTATAGCGTGACGCAGCCAACACTCAATCTCAGCGCGGATTCTGGGGTGTATGAATATAGCCCAGATCAACAAATTGTTTCGTTGACAGGCTCTGTATATGATAAAGATGTTGAAGTGATGAAAGCTGGGGGCATGAATGTTTCTCAAGGAGATAATAAAATTGTCTATACGATGCCAGGTAGTGGTGGAGGACTTGGAGGAGGAACAAAAGCAGTATCGGTTCCGGTAGATACTAATGGGGATTTTTCCACACAGATACCACTGAATCCAAAGGTACAGCCGTTCAAGGTGCAAATGTATGCTGAAAACAAAGCAACAGTAAGGAACTACTCTAGTTATAAATATCTATACTATGTACAAGAAGGCACTCCATATGGAAAAGCTATTGCTGATAAACAGAATGTAAAACCAGGCGATACGGTGACGGTTACCCTTTCTATGAACAATATGACAAACATGAAGCAAGCTGTATATTCATTTATAGATAGTGATGTATCGAAGAATGTAGATGTGGTGAGCATTAAGCCGCATGCGACATTGGACGGGAAAGTAGATCTTAATGTAGAGAATAAAGATGTATATGGGGACGGATTTGAGATCATAACGACAATCACTGCTACATTAACAGGTGATGCAGCACAATCAGGAGTATCCGGGAAGGTACCAATGATAGATATCACATACAAAGTGAAAGATGATTCAGAAAGTACAAAACCGAGTTTAGCGAAATTCAATGTAGCGTATACAAATACAGATAGCACGACAAAATCCGGATTTGGTATCAGTATTCCTTATCAGATTGAACGAAACTACTCCTTTATGAAATCGTATGTCTATGCAGAAGCATTTCAGATTCCTATTCTTGATATGCCATCAAGCTTGGATTATGTAAAGGCGGGCGCAAAGGTTAAAGTGACAGATGAAGAAGGAAAAGAATATCCAAACACATTAGGAAGTGTAAGTTGGGGGTCTCCTTCCTCATTATCATCCAATTTACCGTTGACGGACAAACCATTTACACTTGAAATAGAAATGCCGGGACATTTCCTGGTTAAGAAAACCTTTACGATTGGGCTGAATGAAAATGGTGAAGTTAAACCATATTCGAAAGCACTCTATTATAACGATGCACCTGCTGGAGATGTAAACAAGGATCATGTGATTGATATTCATGATGCCCTTTATATTCAATCCAATTGGAAATCAAACAAGCGTGAAGCGGACATTAACTATGATAGTGTAGTAGATGAAAAAGACATGCGGTATGTAGCAAATAACTACTTAATGAAAAATCCATGGATCTCAGACAAGGATCTAAAACCAAAAGATAAATACAAAGGTAAAACATTAGATGCTGTTCTTGGTGAAGTAGGAATGAAGTGATAAAAAAGGATAACAAGGGGCTGTCTAATAAGTCCCTAAAATCAAACAGGTGAAGAAAAACAATTCGTTTTTCTTCACCTGTTTTTATGGTTTCTCTTTTTTTTCCTTGAAAGGGACAGCATTCCTGTTTGAAGGACGTTCGGGGTCTCGAAAGAGATGGTAAGGGTTCGTGGGGAGTAACTTCTGAGTCCGGATGTTATGTCAACTAATGAGAGCGGAAAAGTGCGTTGATCCAAGAAGGATTTACGCTTTTTTTGTTGAACTTCTTTAACTAAAATATTGAAGATGTGGAAGTATTAACGCAGTTAGCTGGTGAAGTTGGTCTATCCGAAAGTGTGTTTCGAGAAGCTCTCTTAGAACGAAAATACCGCGAAGTCCATCAAAAAGAGCTACGACATGCGTATGAAGAAGCAAAAATTCGAGCGGTTCCCACTTTTATCATTGGGGATGAAGTTGTTCAGGGGCTTGCAAGTAAAGAAAGGCTTGCGCAAATCATCGATAAAGAATTAGGGAAACAAAAGCAAGCACAAGATGAACTTGAGGGCATGACATGCGATATGGATGGGCATTGTGTATAGGAGTTCTTACTCATTGCAATAGATACAAAAATAAAATGGGAACGGGGAACTTACATGTCAGAAACAACATCGAATGTTAGCAAAACGCTTGAGATTCCGAAAACAAATATGGAGATCGTCCGTAGCACGTATGAAGGATCTCCAAAGCATTTAATAGAAGCTCTTTCCGAACAAGTTGAGTGGACAGAGGCTGCAGGGCTACCATATGGTGGCACATACCATGGAGTGGAAGCTATCGTAGAACACGTATTCGACTATTTATCGAAGGAATGGGATGGTTTTAATCCAAACGTACATGCTTATCACCAAGTGAAAGACAAGAATATGGTAATGGTAGAAGGGACGTACTCTGGTACGTATACAAAAACAGGAAAAGAAATCCAAGCCGACTTTGTACATGTGTTTACCTTTCAAAATGAAAAGATCATTCGATTTAAACAATATGTTGATAGTCATGTGATACGACAGGCAATGACTGTTTGAGGAAATATGGATGCTAGTGGGACAGGTACTAGCATCCTCTTCCGTTTAGAAACGTCATATAGCTAGCAAGTTGAGATTTGGGCAGACTTTGCATGTCCATTCTGTTATATTGGCAAACGTCGCTTCGAGAAAGCGCTAGAGGAATTTGAGCACCACGATGGTATTGAAGTCGTCTATCGAAGTTTCGAGCTAGACCCTAATGCTCCCAAACATGTGCCTCATGATGTTTATGATATGCTCTCCAACAGATATGGCATGAGCCGTCAGGAAGCCATCAACATGAATCAGAATGGTTATCCAGCAGGCAGCAGTCGAAGGACTTAATTTTCAGTTTGAAGGCATAGTGCTAACGAACACAACTAAGACATTTTGCTGAGCAATATGGTAAGGGGGCTGTGGTATCGGAGCTGTTGTTCCAAGCTTATTTCACCCAATCAAAGAATTTGAGCGACCACACAATGCTCGCCGATCTGGCAGTTGAAGCAGGACTTGATCGGGAAGAAGCACTTTCCATGCTCGCGGATAAGCAGTTCACTGAGCAGGTGCGTACGGAAGAAGAAGAAGGTAGCCGACTTGGTATACGAGGTGTTCCGTTCTATGTCATTAACCATAAACATACCGTATCTGGCGCTCAGCCAGGCACTGTGTTCCTGAAAGCATTACAGCAGGGGTGGGACGACCAGCAACGGCTGAAAATTGTAAAATCGGCGAGCGATGCTGCTTGTGTAGATGGCTCCTGTGTTATTGAGAAAAAATAATAACTGACGCGAAAACATGAGAAATTGATGAACGCGTGTAGCATAGGTGCAATAGGAGGGAGGCTAAAGAGTCTCCCTCTTTTTTACAATAAGGCATCTACATTTGATGACTTTTCTTTTTCTGCATCAATTAGGGGGCCAAGCTGGCGGTACCCTATTCTTAGAAAGATCTTTGAATACGTAAACGTTCTTGCATGTTTAGCTTAAATGTCCCATACGGGTTTACATGGGCATAGATTAATGGTGTTAAGGCTCTGAAATCCTCAGGAGCTAACTTTTGAAGAAGAGATTTGTTTTGTTCCAAAAGTACCTCTTGAATCATCAGTGTATTAATTAACACTAAACAATTTTGAAGAAGATGGAGAGCAAGTACAGCGATTTCTTGATCTTCCATTCGGTTTGTTTGAATTTCTCCTCCTTTGCCGTAGAAAATGAAGCTATTGGCTGAGTTCCAGTTTTCAACGACATTTAACCCTTCATGGATTTCTCTTCGGATTTCTTCTGATGATAAATACTCACAAAGGAAGATTGTTTTTAACACTTTTCCTAATTCACTGAGTGCTCGATACGTTGGATGACCACTGTTGCGAGTGAAACGCTTGAGAACTGCCTCTGTTTCAGCTGTACCCAATCGCAAAGCAGTTGCATATTTGATCATTTGATCATACTGTTGTTCAATTAAACTCCAATTAATCGCTCTTGTTAAAACAGGATGTAAGTTTGGATAAGAGTCTTGCATGCCTACATCCGGACGATACAGTTTTTGCGCATGAATGGCTTTAAATCTCGGCATCAGTTGGAAGCCAAGCAAATGACAAAAGGCGAAGGCAACTTCACTTTGTCCGTGTGTATCCACGTAGTTTTTTTCTACTTCCATATTTGTGCAATGACGAAGTAATCCTTCGATCATAGAAGCAACTTCTGAAGAAGAACAGGATTTTAGTTGCGAATAAATGCATGTAGAGTTCTTTTCCACGTGCCAATAAATCATTACCCCACGTCCTCTATATCGAATATGCCATTCAGTCAACAAGTTCTGATCCCAAGCCCCAAACTTTTTGCTATCAGACGCACATGCGGTTGTTCCTTCACCCCATACTTCTGTTACACGAGTATCTAGAATGGCATTGGTTACCTTTGAAATGGCTTGTCGTAGGTTCTCTTTATGGATGAATTTCCGCCGTACATAAAGTAAGTCCTTGTAACTTTCTCCATGATCGCCAGCCGCAATTCGCTTTAATCCTGTGTTTGTTCCCAATCCATATAAGCAAAGAATGAGTCTTCGTTGCAGTGTTTCCTTATCAAGAATCTCACGATTTCCTAGCGTTTGGAACACATCTGTCAGATGTACACGTAAATCTGCCTCTTTTAAAATATCCAAAAGATTGGTCATAGGCCAACGTTTCATGACTTCTGCCTTTACGAGATTGAGGTTAACTGGTTCAGCCTGTGCCTGTAAAGGTGACACAGAAATCCAGCCATTTCCCTTACTCAAAATACGTACTTGAGAATTATTTTTAACACTTTTATCTAATTTCTCGAGAGCCGTATTCATACCCTGTTTCAGTTCTTGAATGAGTGTTTGTACTTCAAGGGGCTTACGAAGAGCTTCATAATGTTTTTCTCTGTGTTGTTCAAAATCTTTTGGAAGATCTTCCTCTGGGTTTCTATACCGATCTGCTCCTACTACCCATACTTCTTTACAACGTAATCGATCTCGCAGAGCTTGGAGTACACAGATTTCATAATTCATACGGTTTACACGTTTTGTTTCTTTATCAATGACCATATCAATCCAACCTGGTTTAACGATTCCTTCTATTGGGATATAATCCGTTTCATTATATGTATACTGATTGGTAAGTTTATATTGTGTAAGTAAATCAATTGCATCTATCACAGGTCGATGTATATCATTATTGGATCGAAATTCTAGAATATCAAGTAAAGCTGGAACCATTCTTCTGTAATGAGTACCGTAGGAGAATCTCATTACAGTATGTACTTTTTGTTTATAGGTGGGACCTGTATGTTTCATTTCCTTCACAATATCTTTTAATGTATCTTCGCCTACGACAGGAAATAAAACATCTCGCACAATACCGTCTGGTTGTTCCACTGCCTTTTCAGCTATGCGGAACAATACGTTTGTCTTACCACTTACTTTACGAAAATAGCGTAAAAACTCTTTTTCTACTTTTCGTTCCGCCCGAGCACCGATTCGATGAACAATTTGGATGATGAGCTCAACTAAGTTATCCGTAATTTCTCTGCCTCTACACCAAAAGAAAGCTGCCAATAAAGTGTAACGGATTGGATTAGGATGCCTGCGCAACTCTCTAATATCTTCAGAGACAGCTCGCTGTCTATACGTTCGGATCATCTTGGGTGAAACACCGTAGAATAAATTTGGTGGAAGCTGTATATCTCGTACTGTTCGGAGTTTTTCTATCTCCTGAAATAAACTGTCTAACCCGATCCTTCCAGGATCAGATACTAGATCACGGAAACTGAGAATGATTTGATCTTCTACTATCTGTTCTGTATGAGACCAAGTTCGTATAAACGTATCTAACTTAGATTACGAGTGATCAGAAAGTTTAGAGAAAATGGATTGAGCAATCCGTTCCTCATACTGATAAATGGCTGACTTGATGTTTCTCTCTAAATGGTCATGAGCTGGGGGAACAATTTGTTGTTTTCTTAGGTGATGTAGTACATGTTCTCTTACTCTGTCTATCTGTAGCTCCTGAGGTAGGATGTTAGCCTGAAGCCAGGATTTTACTTGTTCCATATCATTAAGGGTACAGTCCCTAAATCCCATGTAATCACGAATTTGAGCACGATGATATTTAATAGACCTTCCATCCCAATCATACTCTTGAAATAAATCCACAGGTACAGCGACTTGCTTGGCAATGTATTGAATAACATCTTTGCTTATTTCCTGTTTCCCTTTTGGAAAACGCCCCCAATATTGAAAGAACTTTAGGAGAACCGCAAACCCAAGTCGTGTTCCTCCATATCTGTTTCCGAGTAAGCGTATTTCTTCTGGAATAACGGTAAAATGTTCAATGAGTTCTTCTAAATCCCAATTTGCTTCACATGTTGTTCCTCCTTATCATAAGTATCAGCAAAATCTTATAGGAATTCAGAATATAAAAAAAGCCCTTAGAGTCAGGACTGTATCATTAAAAAAGATTTACTTTGCCCCTGGTTGCACGAACGCTGGTACTAAGCCTTTTAGCGTTGTAAATCCGCATTTTCCTGACGCTACCCCATAGAGAGTTGTCTGCCCAAAATTTTAATAACATAAATGTAATAATAGAAACAAAAAATATTGAGCAGAAAAGAAATGACGATGAATGGTTTTCAATCGGTTCAGAAGTTGATAACAAACTAAAAAGTATTAGTGACAGATATACTGGGCTAGCATTGGATTTAAATCCTTTGCCTGTAACTTATATATTAAAATCAACTTTTTCACAAGAAGACATTGACACAAATCAACTAGGGCAATGGGTTAAGGAAACGAATAAGATTATTGTTGAAAATAATTTACCGAGCTTATTAAAAGAAAATGAAGTATATGTTATTAAGGTAAGAGGTGAAGACAAAAAAATATTGTACAGTCAAGAGTTTGAATAGTGGTAAGGCTTGTTCCATTAACGGGGGGCAATAACTGAAGATCAGGGGGATTTTGAGTGGAAATATTAATGTCCATAGTAATCGGAATTATTATTATGTGTGCGGTTTATTTAATACTTTCTAAAAGTCTACTTAGAATAATTATCGGCACAGGACTTCTCAGTCACGGGGTTCACCTTTTGCTTATAACAATGGGCGGCTTACCAAAGGGAGAAGAAGCACCTCCCCTACTGGGTGAACATTCTGCAAAAGGATATATAGATCCTCTCCCTCAGGCGTTGATTTTAACTGCGATTGTAATCAGTTTTGGAGTAACTGCATTTTTCTTAGTGTTAGCGTACAGAGCTTATCAGGAGCTCGGAACTGATGATATGGAGAGAATGAGAGAAAACGAGGATCATTGGGCGTAGAAGAGCTATTATTTTTCCGTAAGGTGGGTTAGGGTTGAAATAGTCGTATGATAAGGTTTTTAATTAGGGTGATAGCTGAAGATCAGTCTGACGGTCTTCGGCTTTTTCTTTTTTGCATTAAAGGCCAGGTAAGTTTAATAAGAAATAAATTAGAAGGTATGTCCTGGGTAAGATATTGCTTCATATTAAAAAGGAGGCTATTCAGAATGGAATTCAAATTTAGTGACTTTTCTATTGTTCTCCCTCCTTTCCACATTACAATCATTGCAATAATTATTATTTTCTTTTTAGTAAGGTGGAGTAAGCAATTAGAAACACGTCGTTATACAGTTTTTATTTACTTTTTGATTAGCACACACATTGGTCAAATTTTTTCCCGAAGTACAAAAGAAGGTATCTTCGAGCTATGGGTTCCTTTAGGATTTATAGTAGTTTTCATTTACTTGTTTCTTAGTAAAAGAAACCATCCATCCAAAATGAAAGCCAGTATTTTAGGACTTTGCGTAGCATTTTATCAGTTGATTCTCCAATATGTTGGTTAGTTTTTTTGTATTCAACTAACGGGGGAAATAGCTGAAGATCAGCAAGAGGAGGTCTCCAGCTATTTCTTTCTTCCGTTAAAGAGACAGGTTAATTGAATAATCTTTATTACATAAACCGGCAGGATTACTGAACAAAGGAAGGAATTGAAACAGGGAGATATGGGCGTATTTAAAAAGATAGTTACTCTCCTAAATAGACTCAAGCAAGTGTTTTATTATTATGACGATGAAGATTTTTCGACTTCTGAGAAAGAATATATTGATAATATCAAGAAAGCAAATCCTTATGGACTTTTTGTGTTAATCTTTGGTGGAATTTCATTCGCATTTGGACCACAATATGTCATTTTCCCTATAGTAACTTTGACAGTAGCTATACTTACAATTGGGACATTTGATAAAGAAAAAGAAGACAATACTTGGGCATTTATCTTGGGATCTATCCTATCTCTCATAGGATTATATATGTATATTGTTGGAGTAGCTCATATTCTAAAATTGTAAAAATTATTCTTTTTGAATTTCGTATATTTCATCAAAAGGTGAGTAAACAAAAATCTCCTTTTTCAAGGCATTAAATGAAGTTCAACCTATTCAATGGTACAAAGTAAATAGAAATTAGAATTTAGACTTATTCCATTATAGGGGGCTTTAATTGAAGCAATCAATTTGCTCCTAGCCTTTTTAATTTACTTCTTTAATTTAGTCACAGGTAAGTTGTTCATGTCATGTGATGACGAGAGACAAAAAGTATATGTTATTGAAGAGAAACCACAAGTATAATCAGTATTTTTGCGTCATTTTATCTCTAGATTTGTGTCACAGCAAGCTAAGGATAAAATGATAAAAGAAATTTTCATTATTATAATCAATTAATTTAATCTTTCGAATAGAAATCTAAAATTAAACAATAGGGGAAGATTCCTTACATTTGTGTCAAAATTATAATTGTCTAAACTTTTGTGTCGCTCGTCAACATGAGAACAAAAAAAGACTAATAGTAGATTTTCAGTAGAATGTAATGTTTGCGTGAAAGACAGTTTAACGCAACTAACTAAAAAAAATGAAAAACGCCAAGGACTCTTGATATAAAAGGAACCTTGGCGTTTTTCATTATATCACACGTTACCCAGTAAATTCTCATTAACGACAACAATACTGACATTATAGCTGTGGGGAAGCTAAAGGTGTTAGTGCGAGAAAATACATTTCTGTTTGATTAAAGAGCCATTTCGTATTATAAGGTCAATCAGTTAATTACTGGAGATTAATCAAATAATGGTACTGTAATGGATATGCTTTTAAAAAGGAATGTAAAAGCCTAATCAGCAGGACCGTTTTGGGTGCTGCTGATTAGTATAACGGTGTAATAAAGCTGGAGATACTCAATTATGCAGAAGGTTGCCCTTTTAAGTGTAATCAGGGAATAAGGTTTCATCTCCACGTATTAATGTTCTTCATTATCAATCGTAATAGAGTATATCCTATTAGGATGATTTATTTTGAGTTAGTTGCATTGGATACCGACCGGTCCGTCTGACCCTGTGTAGAGATACGTGTCAGAGATATATCCAATATTCACGACTCCCCGGGAATCTTTCCATTGGATTTGATCCCAAATATTACTGGTTCCATACTTCCCTGTCACAGTTGTACCATAAGAGTAACAATAGTAAGGAACCCTCGATCCACTAGGAATAGAAAGCATAATAGGATAATTTGTACCTGGACCACTACGCATATTTAGTGGAGTACCACTGTTAGTAGAGAGAGTGTAATATTGGAGTGCAAGTGCATTACTAGAAAAAAAGAACAATGATGCTATCACAATGGATAGAATTCCACGCTTTTTTAGTTTACTCATTTTAATCCCTCTTTCTCCTAAATATCATTTGATTTAAGTATTTTAATTGCAGGTAGGGGCTACTTGTCCATCAGATCCAGTAAAGACATAAGTATCGGAAATATACCCTTCTCCGATGAAACTCCATAGATTACTTGTTCCATATTTACCCGTAACGGTTTCTCCACGTTTCTGACAAGTGATGGTTACTTTCTGTCCATCCGCAACCGAGCCTACAACTCCATAATTAGTTCCTGGTCCTGAGCGAACATTAAGTGAAATCCCTGAATCTGTATTAACAGTTCCGGTTACACCCTCAGAAGAGCATGAATTTTTGCTCGTATAGTTCTTAGCACCATAGTAGGTAATTTGAGAACCATTAAATGAAATTTTTTGTGCAGAACCATTATACCGTTGTTCAAAATGAAGATGTGCCCCTGTGACATTACCTGTTTCACCAACTGTTCCAATCTTCTGTCCTTGAGATACGCTTTGTCCATTCGATACATTGAAAGAATTCAAGTGAGCATATAATGTTGACCATCCATTCCCGTGATCAATCACAATATACTTCCCATAACTAGAACTTCCGAGATCCCTGACAGTAACGACCGAACCTGAAGCAGAGGAGACGACTGTATCTCCATGATCATTGGATCGGTTGAAGTCAACAGAATTCAATGGATTATGATTAGTTCGTGTTTGACCTTCCCACACTTGTCCACATGGAAAAGGCATTTGAAAAGAAGGGGAAGCTGCGGATACTTGACTTGTACTAAAAAGTCCTGATCCTAAAAAAAGAATGGCAACTATAAATACCTTAAAACTATTTAACTTCATCTCTATCTTCCTCCTAAAATTTTCATGAAAAATAATCGACTTCTTTCACAACACCCATATCTATCATGTAACACCTCCTTTTTCATAATGCTAACATATAAGTAAAAATTTTCTATGAGTTATTCCTATAATTATATTAGGAAATGATACTTTCCCACTCCTACTCTAGTTTACATAAAGTATTTAATAGTGGGGGCTATAGCTTTAAATCCTGGAATAAGTAGATCAGGGGCTACTTCCGATTACTTATTTATGCTTGTTCCGTAATCGAGCCATTTAATGGAAGAGAGGCATTGCTTAAAGGCTGAATATTTGAAATTATTGGTAGGGTGAAGATTAGAGATACTTATTCAAATAGTATTTAGGAAGTGTCGATTGAATGGATGCAACGCTTGAACTGATAGTAGGCAAAAGTCCAGAATGAGTTTGAGTTGTATGGAGTTCTTGGTTCCGCTTTAAAAAAGATTGGCACGGTCCTAATAACACTATCCAACCTATAAGAGATAAATAGAGACTAATTGAACGAGCAGGGGGAAGGCATGAAAAATATGATTAGGTTTGTCATGATTAACATCAAACGAGAAAGCTTTGACTTTAAAGAATACACAACAGACTAATGGAAAATGTTGAAAAAGGATTAGCAGCAAAAGATGTGGAGTTTTAATGCTTTGCAAACGAAAAATAAACGGGCTGAAATCGGTTATGAACTACACTCTGAACAATGAAGATGGGGGTCATACTTTCGTAGTGGTAAAAACAGTAATTTAATTTAGATTTGATGAATTAGGTCTTATTAGTGAAGTTGTTTCAATAATAACGAATCAAATAATTAGCTAATCAAAGTTGGATTTCAAAAAAGAAAGTGATCTGTATGATTAAATATGGATCAAAATGGAGAGGTATACGATACATACGTATACTTAGTCCTAAAAAATAATAGATAGCGTACTTCTTCAATGAAAGGATAAAAAAGCCTAATTTCTCAGAGTTTATATGAGAAATTAGTCTTTTTGCTTTAAGATATTAATCCTTAATTTTTTATCTGAACCTACCCTCTAATATGGTCCCTAACTTATAAATTCACACTAATAAATGGTTATATTTCTACGGTTAATATCAGATAGTTTAAAACTAATAATTACTACTATGGACTAAAATCACCATAATTATAAGCTCTGAACCACAAAAATTAACTTCTATCTGCTTTCCTTATACTAAATAACGTAATAAGTACTATGGATAGATAATCTAAATTACTCATTACATAATTTATGTAAAAAAGTATAATTTTAGTCGAATTGTGTAATTGTTTGAATGTTCTAAAGAAATTAAAAAATGCCACTATACCAAGTGAATAGTTTGTGAAGGAGGATGGAATCGTGAAAAAGAGAAAGTTAAACAGACGTAAATTTTTGGGATACCTAGGAGCTGGTTTGGTAACGTTAACTGCCGCTAGTTTGCCTGTCAAAGCTTTAGCGAGAATGAACGAAACAATGGATTCACCCACGGCAGATCCAGAGGATTTACCGAAAGAACCTGGTACATGGGGGGATACCATTTTAGAAATGGAGGTAGAACTACCTCAAGACCCAAATGTACTTCTAATGGATGTAGAGGCTATCTATAAATTAAATCAATGAACAAATTCGGGAGGTAACTTTTATGTCTTTACGGGTGAACATGGTCAATACAGCCATTTCTCAGATTGGAACATTGGAAGGAAGTAATAATGACAATAAGTATGGGAGATGGTTCGGTTTAAACAATCAGCCTTGGTGTGCGATTTTTGTTAGCTGGTGTGCTGCGAAATCAGGGAATATGGATTTCAATGGGGAGCATCGTCCACTATTCGCCCGCAGTGCTGCTGTTAGAGAGCATCGGTGGTTTCATGAAACTTTTGGTGAGTATATGTCCAAATCTAGATTCATTGATTACATCGGAAATGACCCTAATCGGGCTCCTAGGGCAACAGGGTGTCTTATATTCTTTAGTGGAGATTCACATATTGGCATCGTAGAACAATATTATCCTGGTGAACAAGCAGTGTTAACGGTAGAAGGAAATACCTTCGTCCCTTCCAAAGGAGAACATATTCAGGGAGTGTTTCGTCGATATCGCCGTCTATCGGATTCGAAAATAGTGGGCTTTGCAATACCTTATTACGAATTTTATACTAGCTCGTCCCCTGGGACGGGTGATGGAGCAGGTGGTGCAGTCAAACCGACCCAACCCCCTTATGGTAACAGTGGAACTGGAGATAACCCTACTTCATTCCCAGGAGGAAGATATTTCTACATTGGTGCTTATAATAACTATGTCACGCTGTTAGGGAAAATGCTTATAAAGGCGGGATATGGTAGTTACTATCAAGTAGGAGCTGGACCTCGATTTACAGAAACAGACCGCCAAGCTTGTGCTGCTTTTCAAAGAGCACAAGGCTGGAGTGGAAGTGGTGCAGATGGTATTCCTGGTTCGTCCACTTGGGAGCGCCTTTCTACCATTTATTATGGTAGCGGAGGGAGTGGCGGAAGCAACTGGCCTCCAGCATTTCCGGGTACACAATATTTTCAGGCTGGCGCCTCAAACCAATATGTGAAATTATTAGGAGTTCAGTTAGTGAAGGCAGGATTTGGTCGACACTATTCCGTCGGGCCCGGTCCTGCTTGGAGCGAAGCCGATCGACTAAATTGTCAAGAGTTTCAAAAAGCTCAAGGGTGGACAGGGAGCGGTGCGGATGGATATCCAGGTCCGACGACTTGGCAAAGATTGTTTGAGGTTGTTGGGAGTGCTCCAAATGTATCAGAATTTCCTGGAAGCCACTTCTTTGGTCCTGGGGCAAATAACGAGTACGTCACCGCCATGGGTAAGCGATTAATAAAAAAAGGGTTCAGTCAATATTATACTGTTGGGGCAGGTCCTAAGTGGAGTGAGGCAGACCGTCAAGCATGCGCTGCCTTCCAAAGGGCACAAGGTTGGTCCGGCAGCGATACCGATGGTATTCCTGGCCCTTCAACATGGCAAAGGCTATTCGCTTAAGAAAAATTTAACAGAAAGGAAATGATAACATGCCAAACATTGGAGTTCCTGGATTAATCCTTATATTAGTCATTGCTCTTATCATCTTTGGTCCTTCAAAACTCCCAGAAGTTGGACGTGCTTTTGGTAACACATTAAAGGAATTTAAAAACGCGACCAAGGATCTAGTATCTTCGGATTCTAAAAAGGAAGATAATAATTCTTAATTAATTGAATTAAAAAGTAATAGGTTTATAATGCTTTTCCAAAAAAGGTGTCAGGACTACTAACATCATACTTAGATGCCCCTTTATATATGATATACATAGTAGTTCCGACCACCTTTTGACAGCTGTATTTTCCATTTTAAGAGGTGAACAAATGATTGATGAGGAAATTGAATTAATTGCCCATTTAGAAGAAATGAGGAAAAGAATCATTTATGTCCTTTGTAGTTTTTTACTCTTTTTCATTTTTTCTTTTATTTTTGTAGAACATGTTTATGATTGGTTAGTAAAAGACCTAGAAATTAAGCTTGCCTTACTTGGACCAGGAGATATATTGTGGGTTTATTTTAAAATTTCGGCTATTTTTGCGATTGCTCTTACTACTCCTCTAACTGCTTATCATGTTTGGAGATTTGTATCTCCAGCCCTTCAAAAACATGAAAGAAGAGCAACGTTTATACTAATACCAGCTTTATTTATACTGTTTATTATCGGAATTTCTTTTGGATATTTTCTTGTATTTCCTATTGTTCTTTCATTCATGCAAGAATTGGCTAGCGATGGATTCCAACAAATTTACACTACAGAGAAATATTTCAGTTTTCTAATTAGCTTGACAATTCCTTTTGGTTTTTTGTTTGAACTGCCAGTCATTATTCTTTTTCTAACGGCTATTGGAATATTAAATCCACGAACATTAAAAAAATTCAGAAAGATCGCCTACTTTGTCATTACGATAATATCTGTATTAATGACACCTCCAGATTTTATTTCAGACATACTCGTTCTAGTTCCACTTATACTCATTTATGAACTAAGCATAAGTTTATCCTCCTTCATCAATCAAAAGAGGATTCAGAAAACAAAAGAAGTTATTTAATATGTTAGACTAGTGTGTTAACACAAAGTATTGGTTTTACTACTATTGACTTAAATAGAATTTGGGCAACAGTTGTGAAGAAGAATGTAGCATCATCTAAAGTGGGGAACCTTTGAAGATGTAGAATACTATGGCTTGTTAAAAGACACTTTTACATCTACTTATACATTTAAATAGGCGAATGCTGATCAAAGTTCCCTCTAGAACCTTCACATAAAGGAATTTCAACAATTTTGTTTGGGAAAATTGATCAGTCCAAACTCTATCTTCCATTATAGTGGGAGTTTGCTGAATATATTAGCCGCCCCTAGCTTGTTCAAGTACAGAGCAGGATTGTTGAATAATAATAAAAACTCTAGTGATAGGTCACTTTTGACCCATAGAGCCAAGCAAATAAATAGATCATCTTGACCTCATAGAGGACGAGATGATCTATTTAGAAATTCTCTAATTTCCTCAACTGAAATTCCTAAAGTACGAGCCTCAATAATGAGTTAAATCCATTCTTTGTCTAGTTCATTTTCACAAGTATTTGCAGTAGTCAACATATTACCCTCCTAAAATATGTACTATTCTAGGTAGCTCAGCCGTCATTGCTGTTATAACCTTAGACCTGTAGCTTTGCGTCCCAATCTTTCGAAAGGTTTGCCATTTCACTAAAACTTTACAACTATGTAAAACAATAGTAACACTACCGTTAACTATAATGAATTTAATATAAAACAAAAAGTTCGACAACAATTTCAGTTTATGTCGCACTTCGACGATAAACTTCAGTAAAGATTATATTTGTTTCTTCAGCTAAACCAGCTAATAGTTTGTCAACATTTTTCAATAAAAACTCAAAATAACTCATGTTATACTAAAAATACGCATGCCAAATAACCTTCCGCAGACGTATGTTTGGAAGGTTTTTTCTTATTTAGATGGAAATCTTAATTAGGCTATATCTTGGAAAGTGGTTCTGTTTTTTAATATGACATAGATCCAATGTAAGAGCTTATTTACACAAGCAATGACGGCTACTTTATAAAGTTTGCCTTCTTCACTCTTCTTATCGTAAAACGCTCTTAATCTTTTGTTTCTAGGGATGATTTCATCCGTTGTTTTCTGTTTTCGACAGTCCCGAATACCAGAGCGAACAGCCATATCTAAGGCGTGCCTTAATCTGCTTGATCCTCGTTTTGTAATGCGAACGAGAGTAGCTTTAAACTTACCTGATTCAAACACTTCTGGATCAACTCCTGCGAATGCAACAAGCTTTTTGGGGTGATTAAACCGGTCTATCTCACCAATTTCAGAAATGATCGTGGCGGCGATCTTTTCTCCGATACCAGGGATAGATTGGATAATCTTAAATTCTTCAACTTCCTTTGCGAGAGTATCTATCTCTGTGTCCAACCTAGATAGATGCTCTTTGTATTGAAGAAGCATATTGATATACATACCAAGACTCAGTAAATGACTCTGATAAAGTGTCTTCTTGAATTGGTTTCGTTCTGCAGCTTTCTTAAATTCTTGAACTTTTTCTTCTGCCCATCTCTTAGACCGATTGTTACTGAATTCCTTGATTTTATTTGCTAACGTATCTTCACTAACATCTAAAATATCTTTTGAAGCAGGGAATTCCTTTAGAATAAGCAAAGACACGACGGAATATAAGTCACCAAAAACTCCTCTGTATTCAGGAGAAATTTGATCTAGTACTGCTTGAAATTGCAGCTTGGTTTGAACATATAAGTTGCCTGGTGAGATTACGAAGATTTAAGAGTTGAATACCACGTTTTTTATATGGTTCTAAATCCTCTTTGTAGTAAAGCTCACAAAGACGATAGGCATCGATGGCATCGGTTTTAACTTTTCGTAAACTAGAACTTTTAGCTCTATGAGAGATTAGTGGATTAACAATGATTAATAAATAGTGATGGTGCTCCAGAAACTGAACAACGGGTGCGTAATAATGCCCGGTAGCTTCTAAAACAACCGAAGGTTGAATACCGGTTTTATCTTTTACACTTTCCAAAAACTCAAGTAATTCTCCTAGCCCATCCAAATCATGTTTGATACTAAAACTTTTACCGTAAGGTTTGCCCTTATCTAAAAAGGCCTGTACCTCACTTTCACCTTTTGAAACATCCAGACCTACGACTAGATTCATTTTAAATCTCCTCCTCTAATTCAACTTGCCAGTAACCCCTAATTCCTCCTAGTAGTATCATAGCTTCGCTTATTATACGGGATCAATACGCCCCAACCAGCCTCAAACATGTTTCTATAAGTAGGGGGGACAGTATAACTGACGGGATCTAAGTCCCAAGGGCAGGAACGTCCTCCCCCGGCTACCTAAAGAATAACCTATATAAAATAGGCCAACCAGAATTAACTGATTGACCTTATAATACGAAAGGGGCAGCATTCCTGTTATGAAGAAAAATGGGGTTTGAACAAAAAAATAACCTCTTGGTATGATATGAGTGTCCTGAGCTGGCCAGCAAAACGGACAAAATCATATATACCAGGAGGCCTACAAGATGAATTATAACCAAAATCAAAAGATTGCTCAAATTACTTATAGGAGTAGACATTGCGAAATTCAAGCATGTCGCACGTGCTCAAGACTTCAGAGGATTGGAGTTTGGCACACCTTGTCACGTTGAAAATACACAAGCTCACTTCGAGCTTTTAATAGGTTGGATCAAGCAGCTAATGGACGAAAATGAAATGGACAAGGTGATTATTGGCATGGAACCTACAGGACATTACTGGCTAAATCTCGCTCATTTCCTAAAAGAGAAAGGGATTAAGTTTGTCGTGGTGAATCCCATGCATGTAAAGAAGTCCAAGGAATTGGATGATAACTCACCAACCAAAAACGATGTGAAAGATGCCAAAGTTATTTGGCATTCGTGAAGGCTCAAAAATGGCTAAATTAGAGCTCCGCACCTTACTAGAAAAGTATGAGTTGATAATTGAAAGGTTCGAAGAGTTAGATTCTGATATTGAAGAGCTTCTCCTCTGTGAGAATTGGGAGGGTTGACCTCCATGAGAAATGTGGAGATCCACCAGTGCGACCATACTTTTACTAGTTAACCACTTTTTGGATTGAAGTGGCTGGGGAGGTTAGCTTTCTTTCTCTCTATATGCCCAAAATTACCCTTACTTTCAACATCTATCCATACTTCAAATGTCTTACGTAAATAAATCTCATAGAAATATTGAGAATAAGCGAGAAAACAAGAGTTATCTCTTTCTTTATAGAGGGAGGTTTGTGTAATTTAAAATGGGGGAGTTCGTGGAATCTATTAAAAATCATAAAAAAGAAAATAAAACAACTGACTCAATCTTAATGGCATTAGTATTAATATTATTGTTAAAGAATACAATTGACCTATTTTTCTTTGACCTGTTACCAACAGTAGCAGATAATATCTTTTGGGTTTTAATTTCTTTAGTATTTATAATCACTTTTTATATAAAAAAAAGCTACATATACCTTGCCATTATGCTTGTAATTCTATTAGTAGGTTTATTCAATTTTTAGTCTACAAACATATTATGTTCTTCGACTATACGGGGGCTTTAATGCAGAGCAATTTTTTTAGTGCTCTTGGCCTTTTTTGTTTGCAGTCATACCCGAATTGTTTGAGTCACACATAAGTTTTCTTAGAACAAATAAAAGATTAATAGTAGATTTTTAGTAGAAATTCAGGGGTTTTGGTTTCAATTTAATCTTAAGAAAGGTTTCGTTGAGTTGGACCTGTGTTCCGCAGTGATAATTAGAATATTTTTTAGTCTTTTCTTAAAGAGATAGTCGACATAACATCTGATCTGGGAAGTGGAATCCATCTGCTTTTTTTAAAAAAGTTGTAGATGACAATCGATCCCTTACTCTTTTAATAGGATATAAAGAATACTAGAAATCCCATGACAAGCACCACGCCAAGCCTTTTTAATAGAGTGTTCAAATACAGCAAAAAACGAATATACCAGTTGTTCATTGTATGGATATTCAGAGCCAAGTACCAAAGGTCGCTGTTTCCAAAATCAATTTTTGTCTAAATTCTTATTTATACAGCACTTTTTATACTTTTTCCCACTCCCACAAGGGCAAGGGTCATTTCGACCAATCATCTATCTTTATACGTCCTTTCATTGAAATGAAAAAAGAGGATAAGTTCTAATGATTTTTGTACACCGCCAATTAAATTACTTATGGAACACCTTAGAATGCAATAATGTAAAATTATTAAATAATTGAGTGGTTATCTAGAATAAGATATAAGCAATGATATTCATCAATCGAGGCAGGATTGGTGAATACTTTAGTATAAATGTCTGCCTTAAGAGGGAGTTGAAGCATGGTGTTGATTTTGTTTTTGACTATTGTTGTTATAGGTATCACCATCACCAGATGCCCCTTCTGTCTCGAATTATCTAGGATAATCGTATAATGTAGGAACATTCTTTTCATTGATAAGTTAGTATGTAGGAAGTTTCTTTTCAACGTACATCAGAACAACAAAAGACTAATAGTAGATTTTCAGTAGAATGGAAGGTTTGCGTGAAATACAAATTAACGCAAGTAACTAAATAAATGAAGAAGCCAAGGATCCTTGATAGGGAGGGAACCTTGGCGTTTTTCGTTATTATATACGTTACCCAGTAAATTCCCATTAACGAACCACGCTTTTTATTGTAGAATAAATAAATGGGAGGTTAAGAATCATGAATTTGAAAGCAGGACTTTTTCAAAATCAACAATTAAAACTTCAAATGACACAGCAGCTTTCTCAAGCCATCACCATCCTCCAATATTCTACGATGGAATTGAATGCTTATCTAGAATCTAAGCAATTAGAGAATCCCCTTATACAATTAGAACTGCCAAAGCAAGACCCCCTTCATCACCGAGAACCTCATTGGTTTAAACGAAATACCGGAAATCACGAAAACACGGTGGATTGGTATGAATATGTTTCCGTACCAAAGAAGTCCCTTGCGGATGCATTATTTGTTCAATTAAATTTGAAATCGCTTACTTTTTCAGGGAGAAAGATAATGGAAGAATTAATATATAGCCTGGATGACAACGGCTATTTGAGAATAGACGAAGAATTCTTCGTTCAAACACATGGTCTGGAAATGGATCAACTAGAAAACTATATTAGTAGGCTTCAGGAATTAGAACCAGCCGGGGTAGGAGCCAGATCTCTGAAGGAGTGCATATCTCTTCAGCTGCAGAGGAAAGCCAATGTTCCTCCTCTGGTTACGATGATTGTAGAAAATCATTTTCAAGCTTTTGCCGAAAAGAAGTGGAAGACAATCGCCAAGGATCTTTCGGTTGAACTAAAAGACATCCAACAAGTAGCTGATTTTATCCGGCAATGCAATCCGAGACCCGGTTCAAAATATTCTCAGCAAATCGCTGAATACATTATTCCTGAACTGGTAGTGAAAGTAATCGATGGTCATACCGTGGCCGTATCGTTGTATGACGGTACGACTATAAACGTCACATATAATGAAGAGTACACAGATTTCTTACAGCTTCATCCTGATAAGGAAGTCCAGTCCTATCTTCAGGAAAAGGAGCAGGATTTCCAGTGGTTATTGCAAAGTTTGAGGCAGCGAAAGCAAACAATCCTGAAAGTGGGGAAGAAACTTGCTGAGAAGCAGAAGGCCTTCTTCTTAAAAGGGCCATCTGCGATTCAGCCACTAACGTTAAAGCAGGTGGCAGATGAAATCGATGTTCATGAATCAACGATCAGCCGTGCTGTGAAAGGCAAGTATATGCAAACTCCTTATGGCATTTATGAATTGAAGTACTTCTTCACCTCAGCCATCAAATCGGTCAAGCTCGAGTATTCCGAAACGGCATCTGCGACATCGGTGAAAAATGAGCTCCAAAAGCTTATTGATGAAGAAGACAAGAAAAAGCCCCTATCTGATCAGAAAATAGTGAATCTATTATTGGATAAGGGTTATGATGTCTCTAGAAGAACGATTGCTAAATACCGTGATCAATTAGGGGTTGCATCTTCTACGATGAGGAAGAGGTATGAATAGAAGATTATACTAGAGAATGCACCTGGTACAATTCCACCATCCTGTACCGGGTACAACCTCAAATCTCAACCATTAATATAAAGCGAGGCACTGACATGAACCAAGTCCTATTCTACACACGAACACAATGCGGACTATGCGAAGAGGCAAAAATCACCTTACGACTACTCCAGGATGAATTAGAATTCGAAATAAATGAAATCGACATCGATGAAAGTGATGATCTGATCGAACGTTTCGGATTGATGATACCTGTCGTGGAACTTGACGGGGAAATCCTTCAATATGGGCAAATTGATTATTTTACGCTGAGCAAGCGTTTACATGAAAAAACCCGATAGTTTCTAGTTGAATTACGATTCATACCCTGATAAAATGAACTTTGAAAGCAGGGATGAATTTTTTTTAGAGGTAGTGGGACATAATATGTCTATGTGGGACTTTAAAAGTCCAACAAATCCACTCACTTCATTTGAAGGAGCTTTTATCTATGGAATCTTTAATTGACATACAAAAGCGATTATTACCTGACCTGCTTGAAGTTATGCAAAAAAGGCATCAAATTCTCCGATCCATCCGGTTCATGCAACCTGTCGGACGCAGAAGTCTTGCTCAGAACATGGGCCTGACCGAACGTGTACTGAGAAGCGAAGTGGAGTTCCTGAACAACCAAGATCTCATTGATATTAAAACCTCTGGAATGATCATGACGGAGGATGGTATTCAGCTTTTAGAAAACCTGGAAAGCATGATGAGAGAGGTTTCGGGAATCAACGTAATGGAGAAGGAATTAAAATCTTTACTTAATCTTCATGAAATTGTAATCGTTCCTGGGAATAGTGATGAGTCTCCTTGGGTAAAAGAAGAATTAGGGCGTGCATCAGCTTCTAGTATGAAACGTCACCTGAAAGGAAATACTATCATCGCTGTGACTGGAGGTTCGACGATGGCAGCCGTGGCAGAAAGGCTGACACCTGATTTCTCTGACGATACCTTGTTTGTTCCTGCTCGGGGTGGAATTGGAGAAGACGTTAAAAACCAGGCTAACACCATATGTGCCAAGATGGCTGAGCATACGAGAACGCGACATCGTGTCTTATATGTGCCGGATCAGGTTAGTAAAGAAGTATACAAGTCCTTCTTGAAAGAACCGATGATTAAAGAAGTTTTGAATTTGATCAAATCGGCTAACATGGTTCTCCATGGGATTGGAGATGCTATCACAATGGCTGAAAGACGAAAGACCACTGATGAGGACTTTGAGAAAATCACAGGTGGTCATGCTGTCGGTGAAGCATTTGGTTATTATTTTAACGAAGCGGGTGAAGTGGTACATAAGGTGCCAACGATCGGCCTGCAATTAGAAGATTTAAGTCATATCGAAAACGTCATTGCCGTCGCAGGCGGCAGCTCGAAAGCGAAAGCAATCCGGGCTTATATGAAGAGTGCTCCAACTAAAACCGTGCTTATCACGGATGAAGGAGCAGCAAGAGCGCTTTTAAAAGGGTAAAGCCCTTTTGAAATATAAAAAAATCATCCTTAACTATCTAAAGGAGGAAATTATTCATGGCAACAAAAATTGGTATTAACGGATTTGGACGTATCGGACGTAATGTATTCCGTGCAGCACTTAAAAATAACGACGTAGAGGTAGTAGCAGTTAATGACTTAACTGATGCAAATATGCTTGCTCACCTTTTACAATATGATACAGTTCACGGGACACTTCAAGAGAAAGTAACTGTTGACGGTGACTACCTTGTAGTTGGCGGTAAAAAAGTAAAAGTATTAGCTGAGCGCGATCCTGCTCAACTTGGTTGGGGAGATCTTGGGGTAGATATCGTTGTTGAATCTACTGGCCGTTTCACTAAGCGTGCAGACGCTGCAAAACATATCGAAGCTGGTGCGAAAAAAGTAATCATCTCTGCTCCTGCTTCAGATGAAGACATCACAGTGGTTATGGGTGTTAACGAAGACAAGTATGACGCGGCTAGCCACGATGTTATCTCTAACGCTTCTTGTACAACTAACTGCTTAGCTCCATTCGCTAAAGTACTTAACGATAAATTCGGAATCAAGCGTGGAATGATGACAACCATCCATTCTTACACGAACGATCAACAAATCTTAGACTTACCACACAAAGATTACCGTCGTGCCCGTGCAGCTGCTGAGAACATGATTCCAACAACTACAGGTGCTGCGAAAGCTGTATCCCTGGTTCTTCCTGAGCTTAAAGGGAAACTGAACGGTGGAGCGGTTCGTGTTCCAACTCCAAACGTTTCTTTAGTAGACTTAGTTGCTGAATTAGATAAAAACGTAACAGCTGAAGATGTAAATGCGGCTCTTAAAGAAGCTGCTGAAGGCGATCTTAAAGGAATCCTTGCGTACAGCGAAGAGCCTTTAGTATCAACTGATTACAACGGTAGCCCGGCTTCTTCTACAATCGACGCATTATCTACAATGGTTCTAGAAGACAACATGGTCAAAGTGATTTCTTGGTATGATAACGAGAGTGGATACTCTAACCGTGTAGTTGATCTTGCAGGTTATATCGCTTCTAAAGGACTTTAATCGATAAAGTTTTGTAAATTGACATCATTAGCATGGTGATTAATGGATAAATTTTGTCCCACCATCTATAATGAAGATGTGATGAAGGGGAGCGGGGAAGATTCCCCTCTCCCTTTTCTTATTGCTATTTCTATTTTTTTGAAAATAGAGTAGAAATTGAAAACTTAAGGAGGCCTTTTACGATGAATAAAAAGTCGATTAAAGATGTCGATGTAAGAGGGAAACGCGTATTTTGCCGTGTAGACTTCAACGTACCGATGTCTGAAGGCAAGATTACAGATGAAACCCGTATTCAAGCTGCTCTTCCTACTATTAAGTACTTAGTAGATGGCGGAGCTAAAGTCATTCTCGCTAGTCACTTGGGTCGTCCTAAAGGTGAAGTGGTAGAAGAGCTGCGCTTAACGCCGGTAGCCGAAAGACTTTCCGAGCTTCTTGGAAAAGATGTAGCAAAAGCGGATGAAGCTTATGGTGAAGCTGTTCAATCAAAGATCAGTGACATGGCTGAAGGCGACGTTCTTGTAGTGGAAAACGTACGCTTCTACCCGGGAGAAACGAAGAATGATCCTGAACTCGCAAAGGAATTTGCAGCTCTTGCTGACCTCTATGTAAACGATGCATTTGGTGCCGCTCACCGTGCACATGCTTCTACTGAAGGAATTGCCAAGCATCTTCCAGCTGTAGCGGGCCTTCTAATGGAGAAAGAGCTGGACGTATTAGGAAAAGCTCTATCTAACCCTGAACGCCCATTTACAGCCATCGTTGGTGGAGCAAAAGTAAAAGATAAAATCGGTGTCATCGATAACTTATTAGATAAAGTGGACAACCTGATCATTGGTGGAGGACTTGCTTACACATTTGTGAAAGCCCAAGGCCATGAGGTAGGAAAGTCACTTCTTGAAGAAGACAAGATTGATTTAGCCAAGCAATTCATGAAAAAAGCAGAAGATAAAGGCGTTAAATTCCTTATGCCTGTTGATGTAGTCGTTGCTGATGACTTCTCAAATGATGCAAATACGAAGGAAGTGGATATCGATTCGATTCCTTCTGATTGGGAAGCACTTGATATCGGACCTAAGACGAGAGCGTTATTCCAAGACACTATTAAAAGCTCTAAGCTTGTAATATGGAATGGACCGATGGGTGTATTCGAATTAGAAACATTTGCAAATGGAACAAAAGTCGTAGCGGAGGCGTTAGCCGATGCAACAGATACATATTCTGTTATCGGTGGCGGTGACTCTGCAGCAGCCGTTGAGAAATTCGGTTATGCTGATAAGATGAGTCATATTTCTACAGGTGGCGGAGCTTCACTTGAGTTCATGGAAGGAAAAGAACTTCCTGGAGTGGTGGCTCTTAACGATAAATAATCTTTCTTTTAGACCAACATTTTTGTGGAAACCGATATAAAACAGAAAGGATGAGTACAATGCGTAAACCGATTATTGCGGGTAACTGGAAAATGAACAAAACGTTATCAGAAGCAAAATCTTTTACTGAAGAAGTACAGGGGTTAGTTCCTGATCAAGAGGTTGTCGATTCTGTCATCTGTTCTCCAGCTCTATTTTTAGAAAGCTTAGTGAACATTTCGAAAGAATACAAGGTAGAAATTGGTGCTCAAAATATGCACTTTGAAGAAAATGGAGCATTCACAGGGGAAATCAGTCCTGTAGCACTTACTGACTTAGGCGTAAAATATGTCATCCTTGGACATTCTGAGCGTCGTGAAATGTTCAATGAAACAGACGAGTCAGTGAACAAAAAGACTCTAGCTGCTTTCAAACACGGATTAACGCCAATCGTTTGTGTAGGGGAGACGCTCGAGCAACGCGAAAATAATGAAACAAAAGAACTTGTTGGTAACCAAGTGAAAAAAGCTCTTGCCGGCCTATCAGCAGATCAAGTGAAACATACCGTCATTGCTTATGAACCAATCTGGGCAATCGGAACAGGTAAATCCTCTACAGCAGAAGATGCCAACGAAGTATGTGCTCATATCCGTCAAGTGGTTTCAGGAGAATTTTCTGAGGAAGCGGCAGACACAGTGAGAATTCAATACGGCGGAAGTGTAAAACCTAACAACATTAAAGAATACATGGCTCAATCAGATATCGATGGTGCCCTTGTAGGTGGAGCAAGCCTTGAACCACAAAGCTTCTTGCAACTTTTAGAAGGGGCAAGCACACATGAGTAAGTCACCAGTAGCGTTAATCATCTTAGATGGTTTTGCTTGCCGTAATACAAAAGAAGGAAACGCTGTAGCCCAAGCGAACAAACCGAACTTTGATCGTTTGTGGAATCAGTACCCTCATAATCAATTAACTGCAAGTGGCGAAGCAGTAGGACTTCCTGCAGGACAAATGGGAAACTCCGAAGTCGGTCACTTAAATATTGGTGCCGGACGTATCGTGTACCAAAGCTTAACCCGTGTGAATTTAGCGATTCGTGAAGGTGAATTTGAAACCAATGCCACTTTCCTGGATGCGATCAATCACGCGAAATCAAAAGGAACAAATCTTCATATCTTTGGACTTCTTTCTGATGGAGGGGTTCACAGTCACATTGAACATCTTTATGCTCTTCTTGGTTTAGCAGCAAAAGAAGGCATTAAAAATGTATATATTCATGCTTTCCTTGATGGACGTGACGTTGGACCCCAAACAGCAAAAGGATTCATCCAGGATGCTGAAGCGAAAATGAAAGAAATCGGCGTGGGTCAATTTGCGACGATTTCAGGTCGTTATTATTCCATGGACCGTGACAAGCGCTGGGAACGTGTAGAGAAATCTTACCGTGCCATGGTTTACGGTGAAGGCCCAAGCTATCATGATCCGATGGAACTTGTGAACGATTCTTACGAAAATGGAATCTACGATGAATTCGTCATTCCATCTGTCATGACGAAAGAAAACGGAGAGCCGGTTGCAACGATCCAGGATGACGATGCTGTCATCTTTTACAACTTCCGTCCAGACCGAGCAATCCAAATCTCGAATACATTTGCCAATGCAGATTTCCGTTCATTTGAACGTGGAGAGAAGCATCCGAAGAACCTTCACTTTGTCTGCCTAACACGATTCAGTGAAACAGTTGATGGATTTGTTGCATTTAAACCGACAAACCTTGATAATACACTTGGTGAAGTCCTTTCCCAAAACGGACTGAAACAATTACGTATCGCGGAGACGGAGAAATATCCTCATGTCACCTTCTTTATGAGTGGCGGACGTGAAGATGAATTTCCGGGGGAAAAACGAATTCTCATCGATTCTCCTAAAGTGGCAACGTATGACTTAAAGCCTGAAATGAGTGCGTATGAGGTGACGGATGCTTTACTTGAAGAAATCCGTGAAGACCGTCAGGATGCAATTATCCTGAACTTTGCAAACCCGGATATGGTCGGACACTCAGGAATGCTTGAGCCGACGATCAAAGCGGTTGAAACAGTGGATGAGTGTCTTGGGAAAATCATTGACCTTATCATTGAAAAAGGCGGAACAGCCATCATCACAGCGGACCACGGGAATGCAGATGAAGTTCTGACTGAAGAAGGTAAGCCTATGACGGCTCACACGACGAACCCGGTTCCTGTCATCGTAACGAAAGAAGGAATCGAACTTCGTGACGGTGGAATTTTAGGAGACCTTGCTCCAACCATGCTAGATTTATTAAATGTTAATCAACCAGCTGAAATGACTGGGAAATCACTATTAAAAAATAAGGAGAGATTCTAAATGCCATTTATTACAGACGTATATGCTCGTGAAGTACTGGATTCACGCGGTAACCCAACAATTGAAGTAGAAGTTTATACACAATCAGGTGCTTTCGGACGCGCACTAGTTCCATCTGGAGCTTCAACTGGAGAGTACGAAGCAGTTGAACTTCGTGACGGTGAAAAAGGCCGCTACCTTGGTAAAGGGGTACAAAAAGCAGTTGATAACGTGAACAACGAAATCGCTGAAGAACTGATCGGTTATGACATCACTGAACAAGTAGCAATCGACCAAGCAATGATCGCTCTTGACGGTACAGAAAACAAAGGTAAACTGGGTGCGAATGCAATCCTTGGTGTCTCTATGGCTGTAGCTCGTGCAGCTGCTGACTTCTTCGGAGTGGAATTATACCAATACCTTGGCGGATTCAACGCGAAGCAGCTTCCAGTACCAATGATGAACATCGTTAACGGTGGAGAGCACGCTGACAACAACGTAGACATCCAGGAATTCATGATCATGCCTGTAGGAGCTTCGACATTTAAAGAAGGTCTGCGCATGGGTACAGAAATCTTCCACAGCCTTAAATCAGTGCTTAAAGGTAAAGGTTACAACACTGCAGTTGGTGACGAAGGCGGATTTGCTCCAAACCTTAAGTCTAATGAAGAAGCTCTTTCTACGATTATTGAAGCAATCGAAAAAGCTGGATACAAGCCAGGAGAAGAAGTTCTTCTTGCAATGGACGTTGCAGCTTCTGAAATCTACAACAAAGAAGACGGTAAATACCATCTTTCAGGAGAAGGCGTTGTTCGTTCATCTGCTGAAATGGTTGATTGGTATGAAGAAATGTGTAACAAATATCCAATCGTTTCAATCGAAGACGGTCTTGACGAGAACGACTGGGATGGTTTCAAACTTCTAACTGAGCGTATCGGTAAGAAAGTTCAGTTAGTAGGTGATGACCTATTCGTTACAAACACAACTAAGCTTTCTCAAGGTATCGAGCAGGGTATCGGTAACTCGATCCTGATCAAAGTGAACCAAATCGGTACACTTACTGAAACATTCGATGCAATCGAAATGGCTAAACGCGCTGGTTACACAGCAGTCATCTCTCACCGTTCTGGTGAAACAGAAGACAGCACGATCGCTGACATTGCAGTAGCAACAAACGCTGGTCAAATCAAAACAGGTGCGCCATCACGTACAGACCGCGTAGCGAAATACAACCAACTTCTTCGCATCGAAGATCAATTAGCTCACACAGCTCAATATCTTGGAGCGAAAACATTCTATAACGTAAATCGCTAATACAAGCAATTTGAAAAGCAGCCCCGTCTTTGGATCGGGCTGTTTTTTGTTTCATCCCTAACCAACTCTTTCCACAATTCAAACAATATTACCTTGTCCACTCCATAATCCCTATGGTAAACTAGTAGTAATGTTATGTTCGTATCAGGAGGTGGGACTCATGCACACTTTATTAGTCACTTTACTTATTATCGTATCAATCGCACTTATCGCCATTGTATTACTTCAATCAGGTAAAAGTGCTGGACTTTCAGGGGCCATCTCTGGTGGTGCAGAACAACTTTTCGGAAAACAAAAAGCTCGTGGTATTGACTTAGTACTACACAGAATCACAATCGTATTATCGGTACTTTTCTTCGTACTGACCATTGCCATCGTAGCTATCTAATACGTACAAAAACCTGATCATTAAGGTCAGGTTTTTTTATTTATCATGCAAGTAGTGTAGCGGAGTAATTTCTTCTTTCAATGAAAATAATTACTTTTCAAGCGAAATATTGGATTGTCTGACCGATGTTTGCTAAAAATAGAGAAGAAGAACGAATTAAACGATCGTTTAACAGAGAGAAGCTTGCAGTATCAAGCTTTTTAACAACTAATCAAACGTTTGTTTAACAAAAAACAAGTGAAAATCCCATTACATAATAAAAATATTTAAACAACTGTTTAACACGTTGAGGCCCTACAAAACAAGGTTCCTATGAACTAATCAAACGTTTGTTTAAAATCAGCTAAAAGGAGTCACTAGCTATGAAAACCGTATTACCAAAACCATTCACCTTTGAGGCAGGTCCCCGGGCCGTCTTATTGCTTCACGGATTCACCGGGAATTCCGCCGACGTCCGAATGCTTGGCCGTTACTTGGAAAAGAAGGGCTATTCATCCCACGCCCCTCACTATAAAGGGCACGGTGTGCCGCCGGAAGAATTGGTTCATACCGGCCCGGAAGATTGGTGGCAGGATGTCATGGACGGCTATGAGCATTTAAAGAGTAATGGGTATGAAGAGATTGCGGTTGCCGGCCTTTCTCTTGGAGGGGTATTTTCTCTTAAATTAGGTTACACTGTACCTGTAAAGGGTATTGTCCCTATGTGTGCACCGATGTATATAAAAAGTGAAGAAGTAATGTATAAAGGGGTCGTGGATTACGCCCGTGAATTTAAGAAATTTGAAGGAAAACCCGAAGAACAAATTGAAAAAGAAATAGAAGAGTTTAAGAAAACGCCGATGGATACATTGAAGGCCCTGCAGGAATTGATTGCAGACGTGCGTGAAAATGTGGATATGATCTATTCACCGACGTTCGTGGTACAGGCAAGGCATGACCATATGATCAATACGGATTCTGCGAATATCATCTATGATAACGTTGAATCCGATGAGAAAGGCATTAAGTGGTACGAAGAGTCTGGTCATGTGATTACATTAGATAAAGAAAAAGAACAGCTTCATGAAGACGTCTACGGTTTCTTAGAGAAATTAGATTGGACGGTTTGATGAATTCGATGATCAGGAGGGATTGTCATGGACGAAAATATTAAAGAGCATGTGGATAGGCTCCTTTCCTACATGAAGGAAGAAGCATACAAGCCATTGACGGTACAGGAGCTTGAAGAAGCATTCGGAATTGAAGGGTCCACGAACTTCAAGGAATTCGTAAAGGCTCTTGTCGTAATGGAAGAGAAAGGGTTGGTCGTACGCACAAGGAGCAATCGCTACGGCTTACCTGAGAAAATGAATCTGGTAAGAGGGAAAGTATCCGCTCATGCAAAAGGTTTTGCGTTTGTGATACCGGAAGAATCAGGAATGGACGATATCTTCATCCCTCCTAATGAAACGAATAACGCCATGCATGGCGATATTGTATTAGTAAGAGTGTCTACTTCTTCTTCGGGTTCCAGAAGAGAAGGGACTGTCGTGAGAATCGTAGAGCGGGGTGTCGACCAAATGGTCGGTACGTTCACGGAGAGTAAACATTTCGGATTCGTCATTCCGGATGATAAGAAGTTTGCGAGTGATATCTTTATCCCTAAATCTGCTCAAATGGGTGCAACGGAAGGACATAAGGTCGTCGTGAAATTAACTTCCTATCCTGAAGGGCGCAAGAGTGCAGAGGGTGAGGTCATTGAAATCCTCGGTCATAAAAATGATCCTGGAGTCGATATTCTCTCTATCATCCATAAGCATGGGATTACTATTGAGTTTCCTGAAGAGGTCATGGATCAGGCAAATAATGTGCCAAGTGAAATCGACGAATCAGAAATCCCAAATCGAAAAGACCTGCGTGACCAGACGATTGTGACGATTGATGGTGCTGACGCCAAGGACTTGGACGATGCTGTGACGGTAACGAAGCTGGACAATGGGAACTATAAGCTTGGGGTACATATTGCTGACGTAACGTACTATGTAAAAGAAAGCTCTCCGATTGACCAGGAAGCTTTTGATAGAGGTACATCCGTATACTTGGTAGACCGGGTCATCCCAATGATTCCGCACCGATTATCGAATGGTATTTGTTCTCTTAATCCCAAGGTGGACCGTTTAACTCTATCGTGTGATATGGAAATTTCACCTGAGGGGGATGTCGTGAAACACGAAATCTTCCAAAGCGTCATTAAGACAACCGAACGAATGACGTATTCAGATGTAAATAAGATTCTTGTCGATCAAGACGAAGAACTTCGGAAAGAATACGAGCCATTGGTACCGATGTTTGAGGAAATGGAAGATTTAGCACAGGTTCTCCGCACAAAACGCATGAAACGTGGAGCCATTGACTTTGATTTCAAAGAAGCGAAAGTGCTTGTTGATGAAGAGGGAGAACCGACTGATGTGGTCTTGCGTGAACGTTCAGTAGCCGAAAAGCTGATCGAAGAGTTCATGTTAGTGGCAAATGAGACGGTTGCTGAGCATTTCCACTGGATGGAAGTACCGTTCATCTATCGTATCCATGAAGACCCGAAAGAAGATAAACTACAGCGTTTCTTCGAATTTATTACAAATTTCGGCTTGATTGTAAAAGGAACAGCGAATTCGATTCATCCAAGGGCTCTTCAGGAAATTGTCGAAGATGTTCAGGGTCAGCCGGAAGAAATGGTTGTATCGACAATGATGCTACGTTCCATGCAGCAAGCGAAATACGATCCTGAAAGCCTAGGTCACTTCGGACTGGCGACAGAGTTTTATACTCATTTCACATCACCGATCCGTCGTTACCCTGACTTGATTGTTCATCGCTTAATCAGGACTTACTTGATTGAAGGCAAGATTGATCAAGCAACACGGGAAAAATGGGGGGCCCAAATGGGTCATATCGCTGAGCACACGTCAAGCCGTGAGCGACGAGCGGTAGATGCAGAGCGTGAGACCGATGAGCTGAAAAAAGCAGAATACATGGAAGACAAAGTGGGAGAAGAGTACGACGGTATCATCAGTTCCGTTACGAACTTCGGAATGTTTGTCGAACTGCCTAACACCATTGAAGGTCTTGTCCATGTGAGTTATATGACGGACGACTACTACCGGTTTGATGAGCGTCATCTTGCCATGATTGGTGAAAGAACAGCAAACGTATTTCGAATCGGAGACGAGATCACCGTTCGTGTCGTGAGCGTCAATAAAGATGAGCGTGCCATCGACTTTGAGATCGTAGGAATGAAGAATAATCGCAAGGAGCGCGAAGACCGCGTTCGCTCGATTCGAACCGACAAAGGGAAATCTTCAGACCGCTCTAAATCGAATCGATCTTCAGACCGAAAAAAGGACGGAGAATGGTCAACACGTCCACCGAAAAACAACAAGAAGAAAAAGACGAATAAGAAACACTTTGAAAATGCGCCTCGAAGCAAACGTAAAAAGAAGAAATAAGAGGTAAGGAGCAATGGGGTAACCTTTGCTCCTTTTCTTTTCTAAGTGTAACAATACAATTTTTCTCGGAAATATGAGATAATAATGATAAACCAACGGAAATGACTAGGGGGATTCCAATGCCAAAGGGAGAAGGCAAGCTTATTGCCCAAAATAAAAAAGCGCGTCATGACTATGCCGTAGAAGAAACATATGAGGCGGGTCTTGTGCTGCAAGGAACCGAAATTAAAGCGATCCGTGGCGGCCGTGTGAACTTGAAGGATTCATTTGCCCGTGTTCAAAACGGAGAAATTTTTGTTCATAATATGCACATCAGTCCATATGAACAGGGAAATCGATTTAATCACGAACCTCTCAGAACACGTAAGCTGCTGCTTCACAAAAAACAAATCAATAAATTGATCGGTGATTCGAAGGAAGCAGGATATAGTATCGTTCCATTAAAGCTATACATCAAAAATGGTGTAGCCAAGCTTCTGATCGGTCTTGCCCGTGGTAAGAAGAAGTATGATAAACGGGAAGATTTAAAGCGAAAAGAAGCGAACCGTTCGATCCAAAGAGAGCTGGCCCAGCGTCAAAAAGGTATGTGAATGTACAGATTTCCGGAATCTGGTATTTGCAATTATCTCAGGATTTGTTATACTAATAGATGTCGCGAGGTAATCTAGTGGCTGCAAGAACAATTGAATAAGTGACTTACACGCTGAACTTATTCTTTCCCGTTCTTCCCTTTCTATCATGGGGACGTTACGGATTCGACAGGGATAGTTCGAGCTTGGGTTGCGAGCCGTGGGGATCGTCCACGATAAAACGTCAAAGCCAATAATAACTGGCAAAACTAACAATAACTTAGCTTTAGCTGCATAATAGCGCTTTAGCTGTTCCTCCCTCCATCGCCTATGTGGTAGGGTAAGGGACTCACTCTTAGTAGGCTACGCCGGAGTCCACCGTCTGAGGACAAAGGAAGAGACCAATCAGACTAGCTGCACGGACGCCCGTCGATAGGCAGAAGCTGCAGTGAACTTGCGAATATATCGACTACGCTCGTAGACGCTTAAGTGGCGATGTTTCTGGACGTGGGTTCGATTCCCACCGTCTCCACCAAATACATATTTGGTGGTTTTTTATTTTCTGTGACCTAAACCATAAAAATATAATGATTACACGCTTTTGCTTTAAAAGCTGAGTTACCATTTTATGCTTTAAACTCTACTTAGAGTTTATATTATTCCAGACCTACAGGTGTAAATCTGTAGGTTTTTTTAACGTTAAAGGGCATATAGCCCATTCCGCTCTCCTCTCTTTTGTTACATTGTTACACAATTGACACTGTCAATTGTCATTACTTTTGAAAGGGGGTGCCTTGATGTAGAAGGAAAGGGTTGTAGGAAATAAGAAAATAAACAGGATAAACATTTCACTTACGAACAAGATGAATACTGAATAGGTTGTCCACAGCTTGTAATATGAAGCCGACCACTCTCGCATGTCTCCTAGTAGAAACATGTTTAAACGATCCTGAATTGGTGTTTAGGTTACAGCAGAAGCATAGCGTATATTCTGCCTATATAGTTGTTCCTATTAAGGACTTCAATAGTGGCGATATAGAATATGTTCTAAGTGAGAGGGGATAACGACATTGTTTCACTTATTGCTGGGATAATATGTTCAACGATGCTATTGCATTAATAAGGGATAATTATTAACTTCAACTTCACCTAAATTCTGTGCCCTCTCCTCTACTTCTACCCACTCTTCTGTAAATTAAGGAAGATATGTAATTTAGTCTTGCCAGACATGCAGGAAATTGAAAAGACATAAAGAAATTGAACCTAACTTATTTCAATGTATAAAATGCAAGAGACACGTTGATATTCGTGCCTCATATCATATAAAAGCATGATTAGTTTTTGTTGTATTTACATAACTCGTTCCACTGGCAGTGGAAAAACGACAACTTTGTATTCCCTCGTCCACCATTGCTCCGTTGCCCTGAACCGTAATGCGATTACTCTTGATGACCCTGTAGAGAAACAGCATGAAGAAATGGTGCAAATTCAAGTGAATGAAAAAGCGGGGATTACGTATTCCACTGGATTAAAAGCGATATTGAGGCCTGATCACGATATGATTATGGTAGGAGAGATACTGGACCGGGAAATAGCAGTAATTGCGGTGAGGGCTGTTTAACAGGTCACCCAGTCATATTAAAGATTTTAGTTAAATATAAGAAGAAATAGTTTTAGAGGGGGTTCGGCTCAACTCCTTGTTAAACGCAAAGAAAAATAGAGAAACATGTTCAAAGTAAATTGAATTTTCACATGAACATGTTTCAACTATTACATTATTTTGAGTTGTGAAAGGAGTTATTTAATTAGTTGAAAATTTGGTCATAAGAAAATGTCTATTTTTCATCACGATTCCGCCGCAAACCTAATAAACCGGCTAACCCAATTAGACCTAGCCATCCCCAATCCGTGTCATCATCATCATTTGTATTTTCAGTAGCTACGTTTCTGATGCCATTATCAAGATTGTCATTATTAACTTGGTCATTACCGTTATAGGCAAATATAGAAGTTGTAAGCATCATTGTTAACAATAATAAAGAGCAAGTTAGCATTGTGATTTTTTTAGTCATTTAAATCCCTCCTTTCAATGTTTGGGTTTAGCTTTTCTTTAAGTGGAGAAAATTATTCATTATCTTTTTAAGAGAGTGGCATTAAATATAAGATATATAAAGGGGCACAGATTCTAGACTCTGTACGCCCCTCATTTCAAATATATTAATAAAACTCAACCTCTTTAATCTCCAAACAATCAGGTCTCAACTGATCACTTACTCGATCAACAACTACCTTATTAGTGAACATTTGAAGCAACATTTTTTCTCCAATGCTCAAGCTGGTACCAGTTTGATTTAATGTCTAGGTGAATATCTGAAAGATCCTCTGTGTTGCTCGGGTAGACGAAATGATTAAGGATGAAGATTTTTCTCTTCGAATTTGAAGAGGAAAACTCTAAAGAAGAACTAAAGTCTCCAATTGTTCATAAAAGCACTTAATTCTTATTCTACTAATGCACCGGATTTGGAATAAGACTATATTTCTTTTGTCTACCTATTTTGCATAAGTTCGCAAGTAGAAAAAAGAGCCAACCCCTTATCTTATAAAAAAATTGGCTCTTTTACTTTTTTAGTTTTAATATCAATATTACTTTAGTTATCTTCTGGGTTTTGATCGTTTTCGTCTATTCCATCACCGTCTGGATCTTCAAACGGCTCTTCTATGTCTTCTTCAAGCTCTTCTGCAGGAGTTTCTCCTGGGTCTGGATGTTACTATTCTTCGGGTGTCGAATTATTTTCTTGTTGTTGATCCTGATCTCCATTTTGTTCAGCTTCAGGAGGTGGTGGTTCCTGATCCCCATCAAAGTTACACCCAACTAACATAGCAGAAATGGATATACCTGTTAGCATGAGTAGCCACTTTTTATTCATGTTCATTCTCCTTTCTTTATTTATATTAGATCTTTCAGATCTTGATTTATTGTTTCCCCGATGTATGAAATTATGAGTGCTCTTTTCAAAAAGGAGTCTACTCAAAAAAAATCTTTCCTGGAAATAGCTATCAATTATACGAAAAATAGGTTTGGTGAATTAAGAAAAGCAAAAGTAAAGATACCCCCAAATAAAAATTTGAAGGTACCCATCGTAGAAAGAAGCATGAACAATCGCTCGTTAATTAGTTTGTTCATTTGGTATTGAATGAATTCTAATTATAAATTTAATCGCTGATACCAAAGTCTGTAAACTCTATCCGGATAACTTCAGCTTCCGAAGAAGTCTGATACTAAAAGTATTAATTTATGCACTCTCTTATTAGATTAAATGGCGCGATTGTTTTCATGTGATATTAAATAAGGTTCGTTACGGTTCTTTTATCAAACTATATTTCAAAGCTATAGGTGAATAGGTTAAAAACCCCTTCGTTCTTCAGATGAATCTTCATCTAAGTCTTGCTCTTCTTCATAAAATATAAAGGGTGTATCAGCTTTTATCGATAATGAAGTCAGTCCAAGTCTATATCTAAACATTGCCAGCATTTTTAAATACCTGAATGTAAATATTAAATGATGAAATGGAGTTTTGCTATCCAAATTAAAGAAGAGGAAGTGGTTGAAATGAATAACTGGATAACATCGTTTTTAAATACAGGGGGAAGACAAAGACAAAACATTTTAAAGATGTTTGGAATGAAAAGAAACAATAGAGGTATGATGTGGATATCTTTATTAGGTCTAGGAGTTAGTGCAGCGGTATTTGGGTTAGGGAGGAATCGAAACAGAAATATGCTACAACCTGTTAAAAATGTAATAAATAATATACGAACGCAATCAAATAGCCAAATACCAAATCCTGCTACTCTTACAGAATTTTCAAAGGAATTAGTACCTGACAAAAATCCTTTAACAAATAAATAAAATTCAGTTCTAAAAAATGCCTATTTCAATGTAGGCATTTTTTTGTCAGAAAGTGAATCTTCAGCTTTTTCTTTATTCAATATAAAAGGTTGTATATTACGAAGAGCTATAATTCAATATCATCAACATTTGTTGCATTTTTTGACATATCTTCATCAAGAATGATGGTATCCTTCGGTAAGGAAGGGTCAAAGTATGGGGGATGTTGTTCGGAATGCTTAATCTCATCTTGGTTGTGAAATTGGTTCTTTTCCTTATGATCTCGTTGGATTGACATGCTCATCACCTCATTATTATTAGCTTTTCATTTTAAATTTCCCCATTTTATTTCTTTCTATGTAAAAAGTTTGCCTAACTTACTAAAGAGAGCATGAATGAACTAAAACAATCAGGTGCGATAACTTTTAAAAAGAACGGCTATAGGCAGTTCCATTTTTATTTAACTTCATCTTCTGCAATTGGTCGCTTTAATAGTAAAACAATAGGGAGCATCCTAAACGGGAGCTCCCTGAATTTTATCCTATCAACAATTTGCTCATACATAATTGTTAAGAAAATTTAATATTTAATGCTTTTATTCCGAAGAATTCTTTTATCGATTACACATACTTCCCGCTTATTAGGGAAATTTATTTGTATCCCTGAAAAAAGGAGAGCTTCTTATGGACTACAAAGTATTCAAGGCAATCAATCTGCTTTCTGGACGCTGTTCTCCAATTGATTTCCTGATGATACTAATTTCAAAAAAGATTCGTTATGTGTTTATACTTGTTTTGATAATCATGTGGTTTCGAAATGATCATTATAGAAGAGTGTCTTGGAATGCAGTGATGTCTTCTGGAATTACTTTGTTTCTTCACGCTTTGATTAAGTTATTTTACTTTAAGCCGCGTCCGTTTGCCAAACGGCGGGTCGGCATACTCATTCCCTCAAAAATAGATTCTTCATTTCCAAGTAAGCATACTTTACTGGCATTTGCCGTTTCTACTTCCATCGTTCTTTATGATCGTGTTCTTGGTTCAATCATGTGGGGATTATCTGTGTTGACAGGTTTTTCTCGTATTTGGCTGGGACATCATTATCCATCTGATATTATCGGAAGTGCCATTATTGCCTCCATGACCAGCATGGTAGTGGGTAAAACTGCTGGTGAATTTACCGATAAAGGAACACAGCACTGAGTGAAGATTCGTTTCATTGGCGTGGAAATATAATATACGAAAATAGCAACGGCATAAAAAACCTCTCATCGTTCAACTGCGATGAGAGGTTTATTTCTTGCAATGACCTATAAACTTTCCACTTCCTCATCCTTTTTAACCCTGTCGGAAAAAACTTTCTCATAATAATACTGAAATCCATACATAAATAGCGATTTTAATAAAAAGAGTAATGACAGCTGTATCCTTGTAAACCTGATCAGGGTGACATATCCGATTTTCTTGAACCAATTCAACATGAAGATGGTAAAAAAAGAATCAACAATCAAATTAACTAGAAAATAGATCGAGAACTTCCCGTAAGTGTATTTAAAAATCCAAAATGATCCAACAAAAAAGGGACCTAGAATCAAGGGCAGTTCAGCCAATACATTCGGTTTTATGGAAAAAGGGAACCACCACCATTTCCTCCGGGTAGCTAATATGCCCTCTGCTACTAAATATACGCACATAAATAGTGTGCCGGGTAAAAATCTTTTTAACGTTTTTTTGCGCAGAAGTGGAAGGGACAACCAGGGGAGTAAGGTCATTAACGTAATCAGTTGTTTTCTATTCTTCATAGAAGGACACCCTTTTCATCATAGTGGTAAATATATTCTTCCTTTTTTATGAAAAATTTATGTATCTTCGTGCACGATTCTTTAATCTAAAGGAAGTTTAAAGGAAGTCCTTCTTTTTTAACTCCTAATAAAATATATAATATAAAAAGGAGGTAAAGAGGTGGCTAATCAAATGATCACGACATGGGAGGAGCACTTATTCTGGCTTGAAGTATTACAGGATCATGCTTATTTCATCAGAGACCACTTATCTGCAGCTGAAGCAGAGTATGTGGGTGTTTCACAGCAGTACATTCAACTATTTGGGGAGCTTATCGACCAATTAAACCGCGTTCCGCGTACGGCAGACCATCAGAATGAAACCATGGTTCAGTTTTCAAATAAAGTGTGGCCAGTGGCCAAAGGCTATTTCGAATTTGAAGGAATGCTGCAATCGTTAAGGATCGATAATAAAGTTAATCTTAATTTATCCCCTACCTACCTAAACGGCACGCTTGCAGAAAATCAGGAATACTTGCGGTTTTTAGGGTATCTGCAGAAGGGGGAAGAGCCAGAGCCGCTTCCGTTGGTGGATTTGATGGATTTATGGCTTGAAGATCAGCTGGGGCACGCGGTATTATTTCAAAACGTAATCGATCCCATTGAAATTAACGCGAGCAGGCAGGCAGAGGCTTATATTAACCAATATCAAGTGTATATCGTTCAAAATCGGCATCTGAAAGGATATCTCAGATTTAAGCAGCCTGGCTTCGCCCGGCAGAGGGAATTTGCCTATGAAGTTGGTCAAACGACTTTGGAAATGAGTCAGTATATATCTGGAATGGTTATGAAATATAATAAGAAAAAACTGCTGAATAAAACCACTCTCCGTTTTTTAGAGCATCATTTTCCAGAAACCTGTTATTTCATTAAAAAGCTCAGCTATTATTCTCCAAAGCTTAAGGAGGCAGCCGGGAATTGCTCCTTAAAAAGAGCTACCTATTTATAATAGTTGTTAGAGGGTACTAGAAAAAATAGTAATGGTATAAGGATCCTATCACGGTGTGGAGTCATTCATATTCGGCAGCCCCACTTGCAACTTTGTTTTAATAATCAGGAGGGAAGGTCCATGGATATGAATGGGATTCACAGAAGGTGAATTAAAGTAGTAAGGATTATACAAAAGCTCATTATTCAGAATGATCAATTCGTAAAACGCTCTCAAAATTATTCTCAAATAATTTTGAGAGTTATTTTTTTGTCCTTTGAGCAATTCTTTCCAACATTGTTACCGTTCTGTGAATAAACTTCGACGAAATTTCGAAAATCTGTTTAAAGTTAAGTGAAACAAGGGTACCTTTTAATAGAATTTGATAGTATAGGTCTACAGTGATAAATCCGACATAAAGGAAGGTGATTTCCCTATGTTTAATAAATTCAAGCCATACTTGATTGTGTTGATCAGTCTGGTTTCATTATTTTTCATCATTATATTCAGTTCGGGAAGTGAAATGATCATTCTCGATCCGAAAGGGCCGGTAGGGGCCTTGCAGAAAGATCTGATCATGCTGTCAATCTACTATATGCTTGGCATTATGGTTGTCGTTCTTTCCTTCTTTACTGTTATTCTCCTAAAATATCGAAGCAGTAAAAAGGATAGTGACTATAAGCCCGAAATGCACGGGAGTACGAAATTAGAAATTATATGGACGCTTATTCCTGTATTGATTGTAATTGCCTTGTCTATCCCAAATACAAAGGCATTATATGAATTAAGGGAAGCTCCAAAAGCAACGGCTCATAAAGATCCGATTGTGATCCATGCCACTGCTGCGGACTGGAAGTGGATCTTCAGTTATCCCGAGGAAGGTATTGAGACGGTCAACTATGTCAATGTACCTGAAGACCATCCCATTTTATTCAAGGTGACGGCTGCAGATTCCATGGCTTCTTTCTGGGTGCCGCAAATCGGCGGACAGATTTATGGGATGCCAGGAATGGTAAATGATTTATACTTACAGGCTGATGAGCCAGGTACTTATGATGGAAGAAACTCAAACTTCACTGGTGAAGGAATGACCCACCAAAAGTTTGATTTTGTTGCGTTGGAAGAAGATGAGTATGAAGAGTGGGTAAGAGATGCTCAGGAAAATGAGCCGAAATTAACGGAAGAGACATATGAAAAGCTCATGCTGCCTGACACGGTTGAAGAAATGACCTTTTCATCCACTCATTTAGCCTTTGTCGACCATGGAAAGAACTCTGAATATGCCATGGCGATCCGTGAGAAATATGGTGTCGAGGCATCTTCACATGGTGCAGATAAAGAGGCAAAGTCAAGTCATGGAAATCACGGTGATCATGGAGACATGGAACATGATGAAGGACATGACAATGAAGAACATAAAGATCACGAAAATAACGAAGGACATGAGCACTAAGAAAGGAGGACTCTAGATGTTTGATTTTATTAAAGATAATTTAATCCTCAATGATCCGTTGATTCTTGGAGCCAACATTTCCATCGTTTTCACCGTAATTGGGATCGTCGCGACCCTTACGTACTTTAAAAAATGGAAATGGCTGTGGAATGACTGGATCACGAGTGTTGATCATAAAAAAATCGGGATCATGTATATCATTGCTGCATTGATCATGCTCTTCCGCGGAGGAGTCGATGCACTTTTAATGAGGGCGCAATTAACGGTGCCTAATAATGAATTTTTATCATCACAGCATTACAATGAAATCTTTACGACTCATGGTACGATCATGATTTTATTCATGGCGATGCCATTTTTACTTGGACTAATGAACGTCGTAGTCCCTCTCCAAATCGGTGCAAGGGACGTCGCATTCCCATTCCTGAATAACTTAAGCTTTTGGTCATTTATGTTTGGGGCGATCCTTTTCAATATGTCTTTCGTATTCGGTGGATCACCGGATGCAGGTTGGACGAACTATGCACCACTGGCAATTGAAGGAAGTCCGGGACCGGGAATTAACTATTACCTCCTTGGCCTGCAGATTTCTGGAATTGGTACATTATTAACGGGAATCAACTTTGTTGTTACGATTATTAAGATGCGTGCACCAGGCATGACGCTTCTTCGTATGCCGATGTTCACGTGGACGACATTGATCACAGCATTCATCATCGTATTTGCTTTCCCGATTCTAACGGTGACATTGGCGTTGATGACGTTTGACCGATTATTCGGTACGCATTTCTTCACGCTGACAGACGGCGGGAATCCGATGCTTTGGTCGAATTTATTCTGGCTATGGGGACACCCGGAAGTATATATCGTTATTTTGCCTGCTTTCGGTATTTTCTCAGAAATCATTGCTACATTTGCAAGAAAAACATTATTTGGTTATAAATCGATGATCATTTCACTTGTTGCGATCTCAGGGTTAAGCTTCGTTGTATGGGTTCACCATTTCTTCACAATGGGCGGAAGCGCTGCGGTTAACAGTGTATTCTCGATTTCGACTATGGCGATTGCCATACCGACCGGGATCAAAATATTTAACTGGTTGGGTACCCTTTATAAGGGACGGATTGAATTTACCGTCGCCATGATGTGGTCGGTTGCGTTTATCCCGACTTTCCTGATCGGTGGAGTGACAGGGGTCATGCTTGGAATGGCTGCAGCAGACTTCCAGTATCATAACAACTACTTCCTGGTTGCTCACTTCCACTACACGCTGATTGCCGGTGTGGTATTTGCCTGCTTTGCAGGACTGGTATACTGGTATCCAAAAATGTTCGGACATAAGATGAATGAACGCATAGGGAAATGGGCTTTCTGGTTCTTCTCTATCGGTTTCAATGTTTGTTTCTTACCACAATTCGTCTTAGGATTTTCCGGTATGCCAAGACGTGTGTACACATACGGACCGGAAGATGGCTGGACAGCATTGAACGTCATCTCTTCTGTTGGGGCATTCGGAATGGGTGTAGGATTCATGATCATCGTCTATAACGTTTACTACAGCTATCGTTTTGCGAAACGGGAACTATCCGGAGACGCTTGGGATGGACGTACACTTGAATGGGCGACTAGCTCTGCGATTCCTCCTCATTATAACTTCGCTCATGTTCCTGAAGTGAAGAGTGCGGATGCATTCTATTATATGAAGCAAGAAAGAAAAGAGTCAGGTAAACCGGAAAAGGTTGAGTATAAACCGATTCATATGCCAAGTAATGCAGGGACACCATTTATCATGTCCGGATTCTTCTTTGTTGCAGGATTCGGTTTAGTATTTGAACTGTGGTGGATGGCGATTCTTGCCCTCACTGGTATCTTCGGATGCATGGCATACCGCTCACTATTTTCACACAAACAGGATGCTGGTTACTATGTAAGTGTGGAAGAAATAGAAAAAACTGAAAACCCGTATAAGAGGGAGGCGTGAATATGGCACATAGTACGAATGTAGATCCAAACACGCCATTAGAGTATCAATCGGAGATCGGCAAACTGAATATATTCGGATTCTGGGTTTTCCTTGGTGCGGAAGTAGCTCTATTTGCCACTATTTTCGCGACATTCTTTGCCCTTGAAAGCGGCACGGTTGGAGGTCCGCTTCCATCTGAAGTGTTTGATCTGAAGAATACAATCATCATGACGTTACTATTATTGATCAGTAGTTTCACGTCAGGGTTATCAATAAATGAATTAAGAAGAAGAAACGTCAAGGGGATGATGGTCTGGCTGATCATCACCCTGCTCTTTGGCGCAGGATTCCTTTACATGGAAATCACGGAATTCCTTCACCTGATTCATGAGGGAGCCGCCATGGGAACCAATGCATACTGGTCTTCTTTCTATCTGTTGACCGGAACGCATGGTCTCCACGTATCATTAGGTATTTTATGGATTATACTGGTGATGTTCCAGGTGAAAAGACAAGGGTTAAATCCAGATACCGCTAAAAAACTATTCGTATCCAGCTTGTATTGGCACTTCCTGGACTTTGTATGGATCTTCGTGTTTACAAGCGTTTACTTACTAGGGATGGTGGGATAATGGAACACAATACAGCGAATCATAGTCGTATTCCTTGGACGCAGATCATTGGTTTTGTCTTATCCATTGCATTAACATTTTTGGCCGTTTGGTTCGGACTTTACGCAGGACTGGCGTACAATGTGATGGTTGCTCTTGTATTTGTTCTTGCCTTTATCCAGGCTGCCATCCAACTGTTTATGTTCATGCACGTAACAGAAGGAGAAGGCAGATGGCAGGTAGGAAAAATGATGTCAGCTGCATTTATCGCCCTTGTGATCGTCATTGGATCGATTTGGGTATTGAGCAATATGCATTAAAGATTGATAGAAAGAGGCTGTTGAATATTATTTCAGCAGCCTCTTTTTTATTGGCTCTTTTCGTAAACATTGTGGCTATTTTACAGAAGAAAGTAGTAGTTGATTTCCGCTACAGGATGCTCGCTTTCCGCGGAAAGCGGAGCAGTTCCCCTCACCATCCAGCACACGCTGATTGACAGAGCCCAGGCAGACCATATGTTTAAAAAAACAATCTTTGAGAAGAGAGCCTTTCGCAAAGTCTGGTGATCTAGTCAGAGAGTAGACATAGGTCAAAAGGTTGGTTGACAAGTGTAATCCTAAATTCTTATAATATCAATGTATGTGATAATGATAATCATTATCATTATAGGTGAATGAACAGGGGGATAAACCATGATTAAAACAGTTAATGAAACAGAATTCTTTATCATAAAAGGAGACAAGGCAGACAATTTTTTGTTCCGTCCGGTGGATTTCGAGCGGGATTTGTCCACTCTTCATGAATGGATGCACCAACCTCATATTGCCCCATTTTGGAAGTTGAACCTGCCACTGTCAGAGTTTGAACAATGGTTAAAGCAGTCTATCGAAGCTGATCATAAAGATATTTACATAGGAACATTTAACGGCGAACCAGTGTGTTACTTGATTGCATACTCCATTGAAAAAGATCCAATCAAGGAATATTATGAGTATCAGGCTGGCGATTTAGGCATGCACTTATTGATTGGTCCCAGAGCATATTTAAATAGAGAAGACGGACTTTCAATTATTAGATCGATGATCATTTTTTTATTTGATCACTATAAGGGGGCAAGAAGAATTATAGGAGAACCTGATATTCGCAATCGAATTGTGATACCAATATTGAAGAAATTGGGAGGGGAAGTAATAAGTAAAATTAATCTACAGAATAAAAAAGCTTCGTTGATTGTGGGAGAGAGAGAGTCGGTCATTGAGAAAATGAAAGATGAGGATATGCAGGTAGAGTGGCTGAAATCTATGAATTCGCAAAGGAATGAATTAGTCTGATGAAAGTGAAGACGCCTCTTAACCCTCAAGTAAGCGAACTATTACATACGATTAGTGAGAAAATGAAGGAACTTAAACATCCCTCATTGGATATTCTGACTCCAGAGCAATCCAGAGAATACTATAAAAGTGCCAGAGAATTTTTCACAACAATTTCCGTCGATGGGTTAGTGGTTGAAGATACCTTCATCCCTTCAGCAGAGGGACATAACATCCCGGTTCGAATCTATACACCAAGTGGAGAAGGTCCTTACCCTGTCCTCATTTATTCCCATGGGGGAGGTTGGGTATTTGGAGATTTGGACAGTGCAGATAACATATGCAGGTATTTTTCTAAGCATGCGGGCATCGTTGTCGTTTCCATCGGTTATCGCCTCGCCCCTGAACATAAATATCCTTCAGCGCTTCTGGATGTAATTGAATCCATTAAATGGACATTTAGGAATGGAGAAAGATTGAAAGGGGACATAACAAGAATCGCCGTTGGTGGTGAAAGCTCGGGAGGAAACTTGGCGGCCGCTGCTGCCATTTATTTTAGGGATATTGAAGAATACGAGTTGTTCCTTCAAGTCCTCATTACCCCCGTTTTGGATTATAACTTTGACACACTTTCCTACAGAGAAAATTATACATATAATCTCACAAATGAAAAAATTAAATGGTTTTGGGGACATTATTTGCATGATCCTTCTGAAGGCTCGGAGGTATATGTTTCACCTCTAAAAGTACACTCCATGGAAAAAATGCCTGATACACTACTTGTTACAGCTGAATTTGATCCTCTGAGGGAAGAAGGGTTTGCTTTCGGTGAACGTCTGCAGAATGCTGGTATAAGCGTCGAACTGTTGCATTATGAAGATATGGTCCATAGTTTCATTAACATGATAGGATCGGTGGATGAAGCCAAACATGCCCTGGATGAGATGACTATAAAGCTTAAAGGCATGCTGTACACTGTTAAGGTGAACGAATTTTAAAAAAGGTCATAGAAACTTTTGTGAAATAAAGTTTCTATGACCTTAATCGTTTGTACTAAAAATAAAACGAATTACACGTCTTCATTCTCATAGTTAAATTGCCACTGAATACCAAATTTATCGGTAACCTGACCATACAACTTACTCCAGAATGTCTCCTGAAGCTCCATATCCACCTTACCGCCTTCTTTCAATTTGTGGAAACGGGTTGTCAACTCTTCAGTATCCTTGCTTACCAGGGCCAGGGTGATGTTGTTTCCTTCTACAAATGGCATATCAGGAAACACGTCGGAAAACATGACGTTGCTGCCATCGATTGTCAGTCTTGTATGTAACACCAGGTTTTTAGCTTCTTCAGGAAGGGGATAATCAGGGTGGGGAGGTGCCTCTGCAAACGTCATGATCTGTGGTGGCTCAGTACCGAATACTTCTGCATAATACTCTACAGCTTCTCGACAATTTCCATTAAAATTAAGGTAAACATTGACTGACATGTCTATCACTCCTATTGATTATAATCACTACATTTTTTATTGTATCATCATCTTGTGATTACTAGTTATAAAAAAATGAATAATCAAAAAATAATTGCAATAATAGAGCGAGATATCGCTTTTGAGGAGGGGATCCCTATCGTGCATAAAAATGTTGTTGCAGCATTCTGATAAAATCATATCTTTCATTCAAGCGTATTTCATAAGAAGTGCGCTTTTTTATATGAAGAGTAATGAAATTATTGGGGGTTTGCCATTAATCATTGCCTACTGTGTCAGGAATTGATAGAATCATCAATTAGAGAAACTGTAAATTGAAAATGGGGAGTAGAAAAATGATAAATGTCACTAGTGGATTTAGAATAGAAAAAGACTTTCTAGGGGAAAAAGAAGTACCCGAAGATGTGTACTATGGAATACAAACGTTACGGGCAGTGGAAAACTTTCCGATTACGGGATATAAAATTCATAAAGAGATGATCGATGCACTGGCTACTGTGAAGAAAGCGGCAGCCCTTGCCAATATGGAGACCACTCGTCTTTATGAGGGGATCGGCCGAGCCATCGTGCAAGCCTCTGATGAAATTCTGGAAGGGAAGTTTCATGAATTTTTCATTGTGGATCCCATACAGGGAGGAGCAGGCACTTCCATCAACATGAATGCCAATGAAGTTATTGCCAATCGTGCCCTGGAGCTCATGTCCCATCATAAAGGGGAATATGGAAAAGTAAGCCCCAACAGTCATGTGAATATGTCTCAATCAACCAATGATGTATTCCCGACGGTCATCCATATTTCCACTCTGAAATTATTGGAAAAGCTCCTTGTCACGATGGAAGATATGCTGTATGTCTTTAAAAAGAAAGCCCTGGAATTTGATCCTGTCATTAAAATGGGCCGTACCCACCTGCAGGATGCTGTACCGATTCGTCTTGGTCAGGAATTTGAGGCGTATAGCAGGGTAGTGGAGCGCGATATTAAACGGATCGCACGAACCAGGGAGCATCTATATGAAGTGAATATGGGAGCGACCGCAGTAGGAACTGGATTAAATGCTGATCCTGTTTATATTGAGAATGTAGTGAAGCATCTGGCAGATATAAGCGGATTGCCTTTAACAGGAGCTGAGCACCTTGTCGATGCCACGCAAAATACCGACGCTTATACAGAAGTTTCTGCGGCCTTGAAGGTATGTATGATCAATATGTCGAAGATTGCCAACGACCTGCGCATGATGGCTTCAGGACCACGGGCAGGACTAGGTGAAATTTCACTGCCATCGAGACAACCTGGTTCTTCCATCATGCCTGGTAAAGTGAATCCAGTCATGCTGGAGCTGATCAATCAAGTTGCCTTTCAGGTAATAGGAAATGATCACACGATCTCCTTGGCATCGGAAGCCGGCCAGCTTGAACTGAACGTGATGGAGCCTGTACTCGTATTCAATCTCCTTCAATCCATCAGCATCATGAACAATGCATTCAGAAGCTTTACGGACAATTGTTTAGCCGGCATTGAAGCAAATGAAACACGGATGAAGGAATATGTAGAAAACAGTGTGGGCATCATTACAGCGGTCAATCCCCACTTAGGATATGAAGTTGTATCTCGTATTGCCAGGGAAGCCATTCTTAAAGGAAAGTCCGTAAGAGAGCTTTGCCTGGAATATGATGTTCTGACAGAGGAAGAGCTGGATTTGATCTTGAATCCTTATGAAATGACGAATCCCGGGATTGCGGGAAGAGTGTTATTTGACCGGGCATAAAGTATCAATGACTAGTCTGTATAAAAAAGAGGTTCAGGTTTGCAGGGAAAATCATTTTTCTCTGCAAGCCTTTTTATTTGTTGGTAATAGATATTCTCTTAACCAATTTTCCAATTACATTTGTGAATGAATTATTCTAGATTAATAGTGTGTTGGCTAGTTCATTCATCTTTAATGACTTTGTCAGCGAGTTACTTATTTGAATGAGGTCGAAAGGGGAAATTATAATCCATTGTTGCAAGTATTATAGAGGGAGTTTTAAAAGATAAAGGGAACCTATGTATAACAAGAGTATGTACAAAGGGGGAAGGGTCAGGATGTCTATTGGGAGGATTATTTATTACCATCGAAAGATAACAAAATAAGGCGCAATGTTTAATGGTACACCTAATGCTATATGACTCCAAACAAAGCGATTGCAAGGGGGCCATTAGAGCAGAGGCATTCATGAACGATTCCCTGACTGAGCCTTTATTTAACATGGGCTATGCACAAGCCGGTGCAGAAGCAAAATTGACTGGTGAGGATGGGAAAGTTTATAAAGGAACTTTAGGATATGGACCATCATTTAAAATCGTTTTACCATTTTCAGATGAACAATATAATATGGAAGTGAATGTTCTAGGACATTTTACACTTCATAAAACTTTTAATATTGGCGCTCATGGTAAAAAAGAAATCTTGTTCAAAACACTTGAAGCTGGTGATGTGAATAAAGATGATGTCATCGATGTGATGGATGCTGTTTACATTCAAGAGAAGTGGGAGACAAGTGACCGCGATGCTGATATTAACTTCGACGGCAGCGTTGATGCTGCTGATGGATTTGTGCAGAAGAATTACCTCTTGCAAAATCCATCAGCAGCAAATGCCCCGAAGGTAAAAGAGAACTACAAAGGCAAATCATTGGAGAGAATTCAGGAAGAGCTTGGAATTCAATAAGTTTATAAACAAGTGATGATCATCATTCGGATCTGTTGGAGTGTTTAGGGGTAAATTCCTTAAACACTCTTTTTTTATGCAAAGGGTCCTTTAAACTATATCGACATCTTCACAATACAAGGCGAACGGCTTCTCCTGGGGCTTAAGTTACGGATATCCTTTTTCAGACATTTCTCTGCTGAGAACGTGCTCCGCATTTTCGTAGGATGAGCCATGTAATTACGCTAATTACAATTAAGACACATTCAAGCGTTAAGATATACCACGGATACGGCCCCAGTACATCAAATAGACTTGGGCTTTTTGGTTTGTGGCGTAAAAACCAATAATTTCCGTCTGCCTGCTTATTCACGAACAAGATGATCGGCATTAGGAGGTTAATAAAGACAATTTGTTTCGTAAACGACCAGAATGTTGGATGATACCCTTTTGCCAACGTAAAATACAACGTTACCCATACGGCAAGCAAATGCCCATAGAAAAAGTGAAGAAATCGAAAGTGAGGGAAATCATATGTCAAGGCGGGAGTAATGATTGCTTGTGTTGCACCTAAAACAGCAATAAAAAATAATAATTCAAAGAATATTTTTTTTCTGGTCAATAGTAAACAGATACATAAAATGACAGCGATATTACACAACTCCAAAGGCATGGAACGGCCGAATTTCCATACTCCATGTACATACATCCATACATGATTCATGATCTCCATTAAAATCAAGGAATAAGCTGTTCCTTTTTCAATTCTTTTCCATTTACTATCATTCAAATTTTTACGGTATAGAAAAATGATGACTGCAACAAAAATAAAGATGGCTAACGTAACAACGTGACTTACAGAAAACAAGCTAAAATGGAAAGATTGATGACTGTGGCCAAACCAATCCATGATTTCCCACCCCTAGTTTAAGTATAGAGCAAACATATGGTGTGCTTTTTGGAAGGTTTTTATACGGCTTATGCTTTTTTAACTAAAATATTGAAGTTGAGATCAAGGTAAAAGCAAATTTAAACTTTTTGGAGTTTCCTGAAGGTAAAGTAGAAGGAAAAAAAGATAAAAAAACTAAACAAGAATATTTCGAAGCATTAGAAAAAAAGTGAGTGTATGCTGAAATAGCAAGTGCGGGTAGTAATGAAGGTGATATGAAAGATAAATCCGCGACATGAAAGATTGGAAATGGGGAGTATCCCATCTTCATTTCCGATTCGAATTCAGTGAATTTGTCCATTAAATAATTGATTGATTCATTTTGCCATCCTAGTGATCGGCATTTTTTATTTAGAAAAGATTTGAAGAGGATAGGAAAAATCGAGTGAATGACAAAGTCGACTCACTCGATTCTTTTTTCCTGTTTCTTTTTTCTACGATATAAATCCAGCGTCTTTTATCCTTCAGACAAGATTTCAATCATCTGCAGGGTTCTTTTGTCACGTGTGGATTGCTGTTTAGCCGAAAAGATTTGCCTCGCCCAGTCTTTTTGATAGCCAGGAGTGAAAGTTAATTTTGAAATAAATTCAGTTTGAATGAACGAATGGAATTCTAATTTTGTGGATCGATTCAACGATTTACAAGTGGAAATCAACCACTGCTCTACTGGCTGAAAAGCAACAATGTTTACGAAAACAGCCGGATACTACAAGGACCCTTCTTACCCTTTTACCTATTTCTTATTATAGAATACAGATGCTTATTGTATAGAAATGCGCCGAGTTTTTCATCGATCCAATAAACTTTTTTCAATGGCTCTTTTCGCGAAGTTTGTTGCTATCTTAAGGAAGAAAGTAGTAGTTGATTTCCGCTACAGGATGCTCGCTTTCCGCGGGGCTGGCGGTGAGCCTCCGGGGTCTCACCTGTCCAGCTACGGGGCTAAGGGGCTCGAGGTCATAAGCCAAGTCTGCCAAAAAGGCAAAGAGCGCCTTTCCGGCAGACGCGTCTTATGCTTGTCGCCCCTGGGCAAAGCCCCTCCGCTTTTCGTACTGTCCAACTATTACCGCAGGAGTCGAGCACCTGCAGCGAGAATCAACTTTCTGAGCTTGTTTCTTTAAAAGAAATAAATAAAAACAAAAACTTTTAACAAACAATATTTTTTAAAGAGTTTTTTTGACACCTTTTAGATCTGTCACGAAAATCTCTTGAAGATGGTGAGGGGAAATGCGTAGACTCCGGCGGATTTTGGTCGTGTCGAGACCCCGGAAGCGAAGCTGTGAGGATTGGCCGAACGCTAGCTGCAAGCGGGGCAGTTCCCCTCACCATCCAACACAAACTAATAGACAGAGCCCAATTAGATCTTATGTTAAAAAACAACAATCTTTGCGAAAAAAGATGTTTACCTTTTACTAGGAATGATTTTTTCTTCAATAAACTAATAGTACTGCTTTTCATATTCTTGGTTTACATCCGAGACAAATGCCACAGGAGAGATTACAAACGGTACATTAGAAATCAACAACTCACAAGACATGGAAACAAAGATCATCGAAGCTACTGGGTTTGCACCTTCCCAATTAAAGTACGGTGAATGGTTAACAATTGATAATACAGGTGATATGGATACTTATCTAAAAGCCACATATAACCAGTCTTTAAGTGCAGATGTTCCTTTAGACGCATATAAAGTAGGTTATATTGCGTATAAGCTTTCAGAAGGTCAAGAAATGACGGATGACATTCTTGAAGATTCAAGAATTTATTTAGATCAATTATTCAATGGCACAACCAATGAAGTAAGATCAGTTTCTAAGTCGATAGCTCCCGGAGTTGAGATGGTTGTCGGATTTGTAGAGGAAGAAGACGTTCAACCTGCTGCAAAAGGCATGAATGGAAAAGCCAAGATGGTACTTGGGGATGGTTCTAAAGAAGGCGAGAAGCATGAATTCTGGCAATTAAATGAAGACCAATATATTGATCTTTCTTTCGCGATTAAACTGGACGAAAAAGCCGGTAATGAATATCAAGGAGTTACTTATACATCGAATTTGAATGTAACAGCCAAGCAAATGGATGATGGAAGTAAAAACTAAGGTATCCCTAAAATAGAATAACTTCGAGAATAATGTTTGAAAAGACAATCCATAGGAGACAATCCTGATAGATTGTCTTTTTTTACTCTTAAATAAAGGAGATCAAAAGTTAATGAAGAAGTGCTACTGGAGAATCCTTTTCTTGGTCTTTATGTTGTTCACGGGAGGATGTCAGGCGAACATAGGGGAGAATACCTATCAAAAAGAGGAAGAGGCGGTGAAAGAGACAATGAATGCGTCAGTCAAGGTTGATCCATCGATTAACCTTTCAAGTGAGAAAATGGTTTCCATTATCATTGAATTTAAGATAAAACCTGCAAAAATAGCCGTTTTGGAAGCAGAAGCTCAAGGCGTGGATATGACGCTGGACAAAGCCAAGGAACACGTTGAACAGAGTCATCAGGCTTTCGAGCAAGAACTTCATGCTTTTCTGGATGATAATGAAGTGGAATATCGTATCAAACATAGGTATAAGACAGCCTTTAATGGCGTGTCAATGGAATTGCCTGCAACCGAAATTAAGAGATTAATGGGATCCTCCGTGATTTCCAGGATTTATCCAAATGAGGAGATCCAACTGGATCCTCCTATCCAGCCATCAAATCAAATGTAATTTAACCGCCACACCTTCATGTATCAAAAAGGTGTGGCGGTTATCTTTTTTTTGCTAATTTTACAAAGTTACAATCATTTTCGGAAAATAGTATAAAGATGTGAGAGAAATCGGGAAAATAGATTAGGTATTAAGAATCATATCTGTTTTCTTCATAATGCTAAATAATTGAAAATTTTTCAAATATCTAAGATTTAGTGTGAATATTTCATTGAAATGTACTTCGTGAAGTGAAAATATTAGTGGTGTAAGAAAGAAGAACTAGGTAAATCGTTTTGGTGGAGACGGATGAAAAACCACTTAAAACCCCAATTTTTTCATGATCACTTACTAGTATAATAGAAGTAGAACTTGTATTAAATAAAAATCTAAAACGTTGGAACTGTTAATTGGATTAAATGAACCAACTTATACTACGTCACCCTGGAGGTTAAATCATGCATATTGGGACATTTATAAAGTATTATAGAATCTTTAAGGGGATGACCCAAAAGCAGGTGGGCGATGGGATCTGTACCCCTGGACATATCAGTAAGATTGAAAGCGGACACTTACAGATTACGAAAGATAAAATCGAATTGTTCAATCAAAGGTTAAATATTAACGTTGAGAAAGAGTTAAAGGCGTATAAAAAATTACGATTAGATTTAGAATTGTGGCATGATGTCATGATCAAGCAGGTAAATGGAAAGATCGAATTATTGAAAGAGACCATCGAACAAAATCCATTAATCAAAATTGAAACCCTTAATGGCACCTTTAAGCTACTGAAAGCAAGGTACTTTATTCTGAAAGGGGAGGTAAAAGAAGCTGCCTTCTATTTAAGTCAGTTTTCCAATAAGCGTCTGTCCTTCCATATGTTCGATTATGATTTTCAGTTATACTATCATATAAAAGGCATGTATGAGCTTGCAAAAGGAAATCCACAAACAGCAATAAAGTATTTGGAGAAAATAGATCGAGATATTTATTCCAATCCTGAATCCTACTATCATATGTCAGTTGGCTATCATGATCTTGGGCAGCATGACAAGTCCCTCCGATATAGTCAGCTGGCACTCAACTATTTTAAAGAGACCTTTAATTTTACAAGATGTGTAGACGCTGCTACGATTCAGTTGATAGCAGAAGGTAAAAATGAAGAGTCGAGTCTTGTATCGATGGTAGAGAAATATGGTGAGTTGATTCAGCACTGCGATAATCTGCATGACCATAGAAGAAAAGCCGTTCTTTACCTGAATTTAGGGAATCTTTATCGAGACGTAATGGATGATAGAAAGGCTAGAGATGCATTCCAAGTAGCAAATGGTTTATTAAAGCATGAGGCCCTTACAGAAGAGTATGTCATCAGTCTTTTTGGCTATATTGATAGTTCATTGAACGAAGATGGTTCAGCAAATAATGAAAAATTTGCAAGTTTAATAGAAGAAGGACAGGCCTGCGTTAGAGATATGAAACATTCCTACATGGAAACTCTTTTTGCCATGCTTGAGATCAGAGTACATGAAGGGGAACAAGCCTATTATCAATATATGGAGAATGTCATCATTCCTTTATTGAAGGAAGAAGGGCAATATTCTCAGTGCAACTATTATATCCAAAAGCTGTACACTCATAATCAAATGGATGGGAAAGAGGCAAAAGAAAAAGAATGCGTTGCGTTCTAAGCTAACAATTATAAGATTAGAAATTACCCAGTTAGGAGAGATTTGATGGAAAACCCGGATCGTTTAATCTCATCGTTTGATGAAATCACCCTTAGGGATTATAAAATGCCAATTATCTGTATATATGCAAGTCCCAAAGATTATCAAGGGATGTTTGTAGCAAGACTATTCGACGTGAATCAACCGACTCATTATATCTTGATGAGACCTACATTAGAAGCGGTTAGAATGGAAATTCCCAACCGATTCTCGTTGGTTCCAAAAGCCCAGGGCGAAGATTCTAGCATAGTTGAAACGTGGATTTAGTGTATAAAAAAAGCTTCATTCCTTCTGAAAGGAATGAAGCTTTTTTTATACATTTTCATTAGCCAAAGGATAGAATTTCCTTTCGATTTTTTTATATTCGTCAAGCTCCCGGGTCAGCCGTGCCAGTTTGTGAACCTCCTGCATAAGAAAGGTTTTGTCTAATTCGTAAATCACTTCTTTTTCAATATGATCAATGGTATTACAGGCAAATTCCCAAATGGTTTTATGCTTAGAGGGGTCAATGGACTCTGCAATAAGAGCGAGTGCCCGAACGATATCAGTAATGATAAGATGATTGTCTTTTGCATAATGCCTGATATAGCCAAATCCACGATAGAGATAATAATCAAATGCTTCTGTCTGGAGGATGATTCGAATTCTTCCTTCTTGGTCGATCAAATACGGGGTGAAGGATAGGTGATCTTCAACTGTTACCATCAGATCGGCCATTTGATCAATCGTATTGGAGGCTGTTTTAGGATCATCATTCCCAAGGGATTTGATCGCAACCTCTGCAAGCTTATGAATCCCCATCTGCAGGTCTTGAATTTCCGTCTCCTTATGGCCCATTTCGATAAAGTCGAGATAGTGATCAGTAGAAATATCCTCAGTTTTCGGTCCCCATATGCTCACCAATTCATTCCCGGTCAAAACATAATCCCCGACTTTATAGTGGAGCTGGATGACAAGCTGATCATTTTTTGCCGCTTCAATCATTCCATGAAAATCGATCAACTGTATATATCCCGACTCTCTTGACTTCACATGAATGATATTCTTCTTATGATGCTCCATCATATCGCCGGTATTTCTAGTTCGATGGGTTTCTAAGTCATGTTTCAGCGTTTGATTGATCATCACTTCAGAAACCTGCTTCATATTGTACGTAATATTGTGTACCTGCATCCAAGTAGAGGCATGGTTAATGAAGAAGATAAAAGTGAGAGCAGTAAGGAATGCAAGTCCAATCGTCATGGTCGGGGCAGCAACAAACAGTTCTTCCTTTGAATTTCCGATAAAAAGAAAGAGGAACAGTACATATACAAAACTACCATTAAAAATTCCAAGGGCATGCTGTGTTTGTTTGTCCGAAATGAAATCCAGGAGCATCCTGGGTGAAAACTGACCACTGAACATCGTGAGTACAACAAGCAGTGAATTCAAGGTGAAAGCACTGAGCGTCAGGATTGCCCCGATGAGTGTACTGACAAGCATGCGTGTAACAGATGCATCCATACTTAAGAAATCGAATGTATACTGAGAGATGTCAGCATACAGATCTAAATAGAGGGTGAGTACTACAAGCAGTATGGAAAAACAAATATAAAAGAAAGGCATATACCATATGTTCAGCCGAATCTCACGCATTCTCTGCCGTTTGGACATCACCATATATTTTCTGATGGATAAGGGAAGCATTTTTTTTAGCATAATTGATCCGGTTCCTTTCAAATAAAGGGATATGGAATAGTTTTCCCCGCCAGAACATGTTAAAACGTCTCTTTGCAAATTAGATTGATAAACTCCTAGACAGGGTTCAAACTAAAGTAAACCGATAGGGAAAGATGCTATCTGTAACATTAGAAAGAATTTTTTAAAAATACTAAAAATAGTATTGACGAGGGAATGAATCCCCTTTATAATCCAATTCATACTCAAATAGCAAGTGATACCAAAACGAAACATTATATCTCTTATCAAGAGCGGCGGAGGGATAGGCCCGATGAAGCCCGGCAACCTACAGGATCAGACTGTAAAGGTGCCAATTCCTACAGATTCCATACGGATCTGGAAGATAAGGGGAGGAGCATGATCATTTAGCCCTCTTCTTAAAAGAAGAGGGCTTTTCTGTATACCTCTTTCTTTTCCGCTCATATCTCTCAAGTGGATCTTCAACTAGGATGAATCATTCTTACGTAATAAGTGAAAAGTCGATAAAAGGAGGATGAACGATGTCAACGATTAATGTGGCACTTCTGGGGTTCGGAACGGTAGGGCAAGGAGTCTGTGAAGCAATCGATACTCATCAGGACAGATTGAAGGAAGTACTAGGTAATGAGGTGAAAGTAAGGGCGATCCTTATTAAAGATCCCACAAAAGAGCGGAACATTGAACCATCCATCAACGTCACAACGGATTTCCAAGACATCCTGGATATCCCGGACCTACACGTGATCTTTGAAGCGATCGTGGGGGAGGAGCCGAGCTATACGTATTTAACCGAAGCCATTGAGAAGGGAGTTCATATCGTCACGGCCAATAAAGCGATGTTTGCCAAATATGGTCCTGAGCTATTGGAAAAAGCGAAAAGGAACGGGGTATCGGTCGGATTTGAAGCGACGACAGCCGGAGGAATCCCGGTGATCGGCAGTATCAGGCAGCTTCTGAAGGTGAATGAAATCAGACAAATTCAAGGGATTTTGAATGGGACGTCCAACTTCATCTTATCTCAAATGAGAAAAAGAGGTCTTGCCTTTGATACAGCCTTAAAGATTTCTCAGGAGAAGGGATACGCTGAAGCCGATCCGACAAATGACATCGAAGGCCATGATGCGTTCTATAAATTGCTAATTTTAAGTCAAACAGCCTTTGGCAGACAGCCCGATTGGAAGAATATTCGACGTAAGGGGATCTCCCACCTGACTGCAGAGTGGCTCCGGGCAGCGGAATCCTTTCGATTACGGTTTAAGCACGTAGGTTCTCTCCAGCGGGATTCAGTCGACCATATCAAAGGTGAAGTAGAGCCCATCCTAGTTCATGACACCCATCCTTTTTACGGTGTGGAGGATGTGGAAAATGCAATATCTCTAAAGGGTAGTCTTGTAGGAAGGATTACCCTGCTTGGTCCAGGAGCAGGAAAATTGCCTACAGGCAGCGCCATGGTAGAGGATTTTCTTTCGTTGATAGAGAGGAAGTATACCACCTCTGCCGAAAGCATAGCGAGTACCGGGGAGGTTCTTGTTGAGAGCAGTCACCAATGGGTTCTGAGAATCCGTGAAGATGATGATTATCAAAACTGGATCCCATCGTTCACTTTAAAGGATCGTATTCAGCTGGGCGATTACTTGTACGTATTTGTTGAAGGAAGGAAAGAGGCACTGGAATCGCTTCTTCGGACGCATGATCATATTCAAGCTGTGTCTATTCTGGATGAAATTCCGTTGGAAAATGAAGTGAAGACTGGAGCTGCAGTTTCCTAAAAAGAGTATTTAACAAAGGATCCTATATGATAGATCGTTATTGGAAGAGAATTTGTATTAGAAAATGTTTACCATGATGTTGATTGGAGCGGAAGGTGCTCGACTCCTGCGGGAATAGCGGGACAGGTAAGACCCCACAGGAGCAGAGCGACGAGGAGGCTCACCGCCCGCCCCGCGGAAAGCGAGCGCCTGGAGCGGAAATCAACCACTACTGGCTAAGCCAACAATGTTTACGAAAAACAGCCTTAACAAAAAGATCTGATAGAAAGTAGGGGTATCATTGAGTATGATCGTTCAAAAGTTTGGTGGAACCTCTGTTGGTTCTACAGATCGAATCAAGCGTATGGTCTTTCATGTCATGAAGGAAAGAGAAAAAGGCCATGATGTTGTCGTAGTGGTATCAGCAATGAATAAAACGACGGATACACTCGTAAGATTGGCAGGGGAACTCTCTGCAAAGCCAAGTAAGAGAGAAATGGATATGCTCTTAAGTACCGGTGAGCAGGTGACGATCTCCCTTTTGACAATGGCCCTGCAGCATAAGGGACTAGAAGCCGTATCTCTGACAGGCAGACAGGCGGGAATCCAAACCGATGGAGTATTTGGGAATGCCAAGATTACCTCGATCGATATCGAGCGGATAAAATCGGAGTTATCAAAAGGACGAATCGTCGTGGTAGCCGGTTTTCAAGGGATCACGGATAAAGGAGAAGTGACTACATTAGGCAGGGGCGGTTCGGATACGACCGCAGCTGCTCTTGCTGCCGCTTTAAAAGCGGATAGGTGTGATATTTATACGGATGTAGATGGGGTGTATACGTCGGATCCACGAATCGTTCCCCGGGCAGCAAAGATTGACACCCTCTCCTATGATGAGATGTTGAGTTTAGCCACCATGGGGGCTGGTGTCCTGCATCCGAGAGCGATTAAACATGCGAAGGAACACCATGTGCCTCTTGTTGTTTGTTCCAGTTTGAATGAGGGGCGGGGGACCGTCATTAGTGAAAGAACACAGAGAAATGCCCCTATTGTCGGGGTAGCCTACCAGAAAGACATCTCTGTTCTGACAATCTGTGACTGTCAGGGTGGAGAGTCACTGATTCTTTATGATCTCGATTCTCATCATATTGAGACAGATATCATTAAATATAAGGAAAACCTTGTCCTCATCGTAAAAGATCAGGATTTTCATGAAGTAAAGAGAATCGTTGGACAATATAATCAGGCCTACTCTTATATAGAAGAGAGAGAAGATCTATCTAAGGTTTCCGTGATTGGACGCATCAACTCAACACATGAGGTAAAAGAGAAGGTTACCAACGTTTTTCATGACTACCATATTGCGAAGGCGTTCATATGGGAATCCTCGGTAGGATTAAGTGCGCTGGTTGATAGATGTGATGTAGAAAAAGCGGCTAGAGTCCTTCATATGCACTTTGGTTTGGATTATGTAGAATCAAGGAGAGCTGTTTTGTAAACGGATAGGGAGGTGATACATTCTGTCTCTCATCACGTTTCAAATGAAAAAAAGTGTATAGGCACTCCTATACACTTTTTTTACCTATGGGCTGATCAAAACAGGCGTACCGATTGGAACGAGTCCCGCTAACTCCTCGACGTCTTTGTTATACATTCGTATACATCCCCTGGAAACGGCATTTCCAATCGAGTTTGGGTCATTGGTTCCATGAATCCCATAACTTTCTTTCGATAAACTCATCCACATCGTTCCAAAAGGTCCGCCGGGATTTGGTGCTTTGTTAATGATGATAAATTCCCCAATGGGAGTCTCAAAGAGTACTCTCCCCACTGCAATGGGATACTGCTTGATTTGAACCCCATCCTTGAACAAACGCAGCCACCGGTTGTTAACAGAAACCTGAATGCGGTAAGGATTATTGGTTGTATCCGGAATCCCTGGTATCGTAATCGTTTGACCTGGATAGATCACATTCGGATCTATACCGGGATTGGCATTAAGTATGGCAGGTAACGGGGTCCTGTAATCCCTTGATATTTGACTGAGTGTTTCTCCCACCTTGACTGTGTGAATCAGCTCAAACACCTCCCAATTTCACTCTCCCTCTATCCTATGTGCGTGAGAGAAAGTCGTTCAAGAAGATGAGTAAGTGAAAAAGCCTGCGCCTCTTAAAATGAAAGAGGAGACAGGCATACATCCAACGTTATTGAGGCATGTTTTGTTGTGGAACGGTTGTATAGCTTTGGAGCATAAGGGTCATATCCTGGTCGTTTAATTGAGGAACCTGATAATAGCCGTGCTTATTTTGATAGAGGAAAATCTCATAGCTCATTTCAATGAAATTCGGGACGCTGTCAGCTACAACACGCCGTAATACAGGGTTTGTCATCTCAAGGGCCGTCATGGCAAGAAGCATGGCCAATGACTTAGTTTGTCCCAGCATATAAGCAGACAAGCCTTTATCGGAAAGGTCGCTGACCGATTGATTCGGTTTTTTAGGTGCTCCGGGCTTGATACCGTATGTGGTGGTATTGGTTTGAGTCATTTTGTATTGCTGGGTTGGAACGATAGGGTCATGCCCTGTCGAAAAGCTGCCGACAATCGTATTATACATAGTCGTGACGAAGGTTGACTGACGATTAAGTATACCCTTAAGTTCAGGATCCTGAATGTGCTGATCATACATTTGATACTGATCGAGCATGCTGATGATCCCTGCTATGATCTCATGAGCATCAAAGAGCTCATGGCCCCCATGGTTTTTACTTTGAGTGTTCATCATATTCGGTGGCATCTGTGTTCCTGATGGTGTCATATTCGATGGTTGTCCTTGGTTTTGCATCTGTTTTTCCCTCCTTGAAAATAGCATCGATGATTAGAATATCCTTATTAAGCACAATTATGTATTTCTTTATTTAATACTTGGCATCCTGTCCGAATACAATAGGAAGAAGTCATTTGAAGGTGGTCGAAGATGAGTATATTCATAAGCTATATCATTTTGGGGTTATCGCTTTCTGCACCTATGGGACCGATAAATGCCGCTCAATTGGACAAGGGGATCCGCTTCGGCTTTTTTCATGCCTGGCTTGTGGGGGTAGGGGGAATGGCAGCGGACGGGATCTTTATGCTTCTCATTTATTTCGGAGTCTCTCAATTTATCGATACACCGGTCATTAAATTGTTCTTGTGGGTCTTTGGGTTCTTTGTATTGACGTATACAGGGATTGAAAGCATCCAGAAATCGGCATCCATTACAAAGCCCTCTCATCAAAATCCGCATGAAACGAAAGGAAAAGCTTTTCGCACAGGATTCTTTATGGCCATTTCCAATCCATTTAGCATTCTATTTTGGCTTGGTATCTATGGTTCTATATTAGCTCAGACTTCCGGCTCCTTTGAAGCAGGACAGCTCTTCCTGAATAGCATGGGGATCTTTCTTGGAATCACCCTGTGGGATCTCACGATGGCCGGTGTAGCGACAGGGGCAAGGAAACTGGTCAGTCCTGGGATTTTGCGGCTCATATCCATTATTTCCGGTCTCATTTTGATGGGGTTTGGGATCTACTTCGGTGTCCAGGCCTGTCGTTTATTATTCGGCTAGACAGACACCCGCTAAGTTCCCTCCTAATAGGATAAATGTGTATTATTTAGGAGGGATCGGCTATATGTTATGGTCTAAAAGTTTGATCGATCAACAAGGGGTGGAACTTTCCACATGGCAGAAAGCAGCCTACGGGCATTTCTCAGCTGTCATGTGCGATGAAGAACACCTTTACCCATGTATACCTGGAAAACAAGGCTTTCAGACAGATACATTACGCTTCGGTTTTGCAGAAGATCCAAGAAATCCAGCAGCTTCTGAAAAGCTTGCCTGCTTACTCAAACAATATGGTGAAATCTCAAGGGATACAGGGAAGTATGCATCTCTTGTTGTCTTTTTTAATTCAGAAGAGATAGTGGCTGATAATCAATCGATTGATTCTTATCAGGATATATTCTGGACTTTATTGAATCGGATTCATGAATTGGATGATTCACCATGGCCGGAAGATATCGCGAAGGATCCACATCATCATACATGGGAATTTTGTTTTGACGGGGAGCCTTACTTTGCCTTCTGTGCAACACCTGCCCATACCATGCGGAAAAGCCGTCATTTTCCTTACTTTCTTGTAGCCTTCCAGCCCCGATGGGTGTTCGATGAAATCAACTCTTCCACTGCATTTGGCCAGAAATTAAAGAAAGTGATACGGAAGCGGCTCATTGAGTATGATGAGGCAGGACCCCATCCCAGCCTTAAATGGTATGGGCAGGAAGACAACTATGAGTGGAAACAGTATTATCTGAGTGATGATGATTCGTCTCTATCGAATTGTCCATTTTTAAATATGCAAAAGAAAATCAAGAGTTAAAGAGTTCGGGCTTTAACTCTTTTTTCTTTTATAATTGTCGCAATCGCAATCAGCACGATGAAGCCTATACTTACAAAAAATCCTATGCGACTTACATGATCAAGAAGGGTGCCGCTGATCGCCAATAAAATGAGGAAGAGTGCAAAGGTTGCTTGGAAACGGTCCCAACAACCGTTGCTCATCAGCTTGTAAAAGGAAGCAAGTATAAAGATCCATGTGTAAAGAAGCATAAGTCCCGCTGCAGTAGTGATATACTCAAATAGTTTGTCCGGCAGGAGCATGGCGATCGCAATCGAAGCAGCGACAACAAGGGTGGTGAGTCCGAAAGCAGGGAGGGGAACATTCATTTTACCCTTTTTGGCAAAAATTTTGGGAGCATCCCCTTCTTCTGCCAATGCCACCAACATCGTCGTGACTGCATATAAGGAAGCGACCATGGTGGAGAACCCCGCAATAATCAAAATGGCGTTGAATACATGGGGGACCCAGGGAAGTTCATATTGTTTAAGAGCCGTTAGAAATGGACTTTCATTCGGATTGATCCTGCCTGCCGGTACGAGCTTTAATACGAGATAAAAGGATATTAGGTAAAGGATTGTCAAGATGAAAAGCATGATATTCCCTGACTTTGCCGCATCCTTCGGGTCTTTAAGCTCCTGAGCCATCAAACCCATCACTTCAATTCCCCCGAATCCATAAAAGGCAAAAAGAAGTGCGAGCCATAACCCCTTTCCATCGTGTGGTAGTATCTCTTTTAATGGAGATTGATGGTGTTGACCTGAAACGTCTGTCCCTAACCACCCGAACATGGCGGCAGTAGCGATGATGACAAACATCACGATGGCTCCTACTTTCATGATTCCAAACAGATTCTCCATCTGTTCCACTTTCTGCACGCCCATCAAAATGATCAATAATCCAATACCTGCAAATCCGGCAGTAAACATCCACAGAGGAATGGCAGGAAACCAGAATTGAGAAAAGAGAGCAAGAGCAGTTAGTTGACTCCCCATAATGAGCATTTCTGCCGACCAATAGACCCATCCGTTACTGAATCCTGCCCATGATCCGTAAGCCTGTTTTGCATATGTACGGAAGGACCCCTTTTCCGGATGATGGGCCGTTAACTTTGCAAGGGCTTGAAACACTAACCATGTTCCTATTCCGGCCACTAAATAAGCAATCAAAACAGAGGAACCCGCCCTTTGAATAGGGATGGCTGATCCTAGAAAGTAACCTGTTCCAATGATACAGCCTACCCCGATAAAAGAAAGCTGCCACCATGTAAGATTTGTTTGATTCGTACATTTACTCATCTGTTTTTCACCTGACCTTTACCCTTCATAGTTTGACGTTTGGGTTCGTGAATTATGTGAAGGGAACAGAATGATTCCCCTCAGAAAGGAGAAAAGTAAGGGAGACTGATACGAAGGAGGCTGGCTCATGGTAAAGATTCATCCGAATTGCTGGAGTGAACATGGAGAATTAAAAACGGTGATGGTTTGCTCGCCTTCTTCATTGGATATACCTGATCAAAGAACGGCGGATTACGTTGGTTGGGAAAAACCTGTTAACCAGGAAATAGCGAAAGAAAATCATGAAGGTATGAGGAAGGCAATGGAAGATGCAGGAATAATGGTCATTGATTACTCCCGGTATTTAAAGGGAGAAAATGCTGAACTTAATCATCAGCTCATCAATAGGGTATTTGTAAGGGACCTGGCATGTGTATATGGAAATACTGTCATCCCAGGTGATACAGGGATGACAATGAGGGCGCCTGAATACGTACATAGTCATGAGCTGTTTCAAACATGGTTTGACGAAAAGACGTTTTCGAGCACGGACAATAACCGATTGAAGGCATTGGAAAATGGGGATGTATTCGTTCTGAATAAAGATGCTGTCTTTATTAATACAGGAATGCGGACAAGTATTGAAAGTATTGAAGAAGTCCAACAGGAGATCTTCCGGGCCGGCTTCTCGGAGATCGGAATCATCGATTTGCCGCGAACCGGGGAAACCATGCATTTGGATATGAACTGCAATGTTGCTGGATCCGACCTTCTCATAGCCAAAAGCTATATGAGGCTCTTCCCAGTACAAATCATCACAGAAAAGGGTGGCCGGTACGTGATGATGGAGGAATTCATCCGACGTCAGGGCTTCGACGTTTTATGGACGGATGATGTAAAACATACGGTCGCGGATATCAACTTTCTAAACTTGGATCCGGAGACCCTGTTAATCAGCACCAAAGCCAATAAGAAGATATTGAAAGGTCATCCGAAATTAAAAGGGAAGAAATGGATAGAAGTCGATGTGAATGAACTTGAGAAAGGTGGAGGCGGGATAAGGTGTATGACGCTACCTTTAGAAAGGAAATAAATTATTAAGAGCTGACTGGAACAAGTAGACTGGAGATTTTTTCTCCGGTTTTTTTATTGAAATTGAGCATTCTCATTAAAGTATTGGATGAAAAACGTTCTCATTTGAAATAAATTTACACTACTATTATCCCTGTTATGGGACCGGGATAATAGACCTGTATTTCGCTTTACGTAAAATTGTAAATACATAAATCTGTTAATCCTTTTACTTAAAATCTATGTATGACAGGAATTCGAGACCCTTGATAGAAAAGTACCTTTCTCATACGAAATGACTAGTAGAAGATGAAATTAATTGAGAATAGTTATCAACTACTATTGACATTGATAATCATTATCAATTAAGATGACGTTGGAAGCAAAAGCCAATCAATCACGAAAGGAAGATTTGATGATGATACAAAATGCCATTTCAAATAGAGAATTACTAGACCAACAAGAGAGACGCGAGTCGAATGCGAGATCCTATCCGAGAAGAATTCCACTGGCAATCAGTGAAGCGGAGGGAATCTATGTAACGGACATGGAAGGGAATAAATACTTGGATTGCTTAGCGGGAGCAGGAACATTAGCGTTAGGACACAATCACCCAGCGGTCATTGATGCCATGGAGCAAGTGATCCGTGATAAACGACCATTACATACGTTAGATATTACGACGCCTGTGAAAGAGGAGTTTGTGAATGAATTATTCTCCTCTTTGCCGGAAGGATTTCGTGATCGTGCGAAGATACAATTTTGTGGACCGACAGGCGGCGATGCGATTGAGGCTGCGTTGAAATTAGTGAAGACGGCAACAGGTAGACAAAGCATCCTCACATTTCAAGGGGGATACCATGGTGCCACACACGGGACGATGTCAATCAGTGGCAACCTTAGTCCCAAAAAGAACGTTCAAGGATTGATGCCAGATACTCACTTTTTACCTTACCCATATACATACCGATGCCCATTTGGGATAGGAGGAGAGGAAAGTCATCGCATCAGCAGTCAATACATCGAGAATCTCCTTGATGATCCCGAGAGTGGAATATTACCACCGGCTGCCATGATTTTTGAAACAGTTCAAGGAGAAGGGGGTTCCATTCCAGCACCAATCGAATGGATAAAGGAAATGAGAAGAATCACGAAAGAACGAGGTATCCCACTCATCATCGATGAAGTACAGACGGGAATCGGACGTACTGGAGAACTGTTTTCTTTTGAACATGCAGGAATCGTACCGGATGTGTTTGTTCTTTCAAAAGCAATCGGAGGGAGTCTGCCACTATCCGTTGTGATATACGACCGTGACCTGGATGCTTGGGAACCGGGAGCACATATCGGCACTTTCAGAGGAAATCAAATGGCCATGGCAGCAGGGACTGCAACATTGAAGTTCATTAAGGAGAATCACTTGGTTGCCCATGCCGGGGAAATGGGAAGAAGGCTTCTTGAATCCCTGCAAGAGCTTCAACAAGAATTTCCTGAGATAGGTGATGTAAGAGGCAGAGGACTGATGGTAGGAGTGGAGATCATTGATCCCACTAAACCCCATTCAGCGAGCGGAAGTCAGCCGGCTAATCCTGACGTCGCAAGCGGAATCCAACGTGAATGCTTCAAACGGGGATTAATACTTGAGGTAGGGGGAAGACATGGGGCAGTTGTCCGTTTCCTTCCGCCATTGATCATCACAAGAGAACAAGTCGATGAAGTAGTGTCGATATTCAGAGAAGCTTTAATCGCCTCTCTTACGGAGTGAAATCATGAAAATGAAAACAATCGAAAGAGAAACCAACCAGAATATGGACTCTTTCTTTCTACATCAAGGGGAAGAAGGAATCCGTGCATTTAATGAACTGATAGAGGGAGTAAGCAGGAAACTGCAAAATCTATATGAAGGTACCGGGAATCCTTTTATCGGGAAAATGCCCGGTGCAATAAAAGAAGAAATCAAACCGATCATGACGTTTACTCCTGAAGGGAAATCCTTTGAAGACGTCCTTGATGAAATCGATGAACCGATTTTAAAAAACAGTCTTCATATTTCCCATCCAAAGAGTATGGCCCATTTACATTGCCCGCCCCTTCTTCCAGGGGTGGCGGCGGAATTGATCATCGCAGCGCTAAATCAATCAATGGACTCCTGGGATCAGAGTACGGCTGCCACCTATGTGGAAGCGGAAATGGTCAAGTGGTTGACAGAAAAAATAAATCTTCCGTCGACATCCGGCGGAGTCTTTACAAGTGGTGGAACACAATCCAATTATATGGGACTCCTGTTAGCACGTGATGCATTCTGTCATTCAAAATGGAAACATAACGTACAACGGGATGGTTTACCCGAAGGCTTTAACCGATTAAGAATTCTTTGTTCAGAAGAAGCCCATTTCACTGTGAAGAAAGCGGCATCCCAACTGGGGTTAGGAGAAAATACGGTTGTGACGGTTGAGACCGATGAAAATCATCGAATGAGCGTCCGGGAAGTGAATGAAACACTACAGAAGCTTGAGAAGGAGAACCTATTTCCCTTTGCCCTTGTTGCTACGTGTGGGACCACCGATTTTGGAAGTATCGACCCAATGGAGCAACTGGCAGAAATCGCCCGTGGGCAGGGGCTATGGTTCCATATCGATGCCGCATACGGCGGTGGGCTGATGCTGAGTCATTCTCATGCTGACAAACTGAAAGGGTTGGAGAACGCCGACTCCATTACAGTGGATTTCCATAAATTATTTTACCAGCCGATCAGTTGTGGAGCGTTTCTCGTTAAGGATGAGATCAATTTCCGTTATCTATCTTACCATGCTGATTACTTGAATCCCGTCAAGGACGATGAAGAGGGCATTTTAAACCTGGTGAATAAGTCAGTTCAAACGACGAGAAGATTCGATGCGTTAAAAATGTTTCTGTCACTAAAGACAGTTGGGACCGACCTTTTTGGGGGCATGATTGATGAAACGATAAAGCTCGCCAGATACACAACTTCTTATATGGAAGAGATACAAGACATTGTGATTCAAAACCCTGAGCCGGAAATCAATACAGTCATCTTTCGCTATCAGCCAAAAAGGATGGAAGGAAAGGATCTGGATCTCAATCATTTGAACCGAACCATCCAACAAACCCTGCTTTATAAGGGGAAAGGGGTTATCGCGAAAACAGTAATAAAGGGTCATACCTTCTTGAAATTGACGTTATTAAATCCAAGAACAAAGCCGGAAGATATTCATTCCCTTCTACACGAGATTGAAGAAATCGGCACTGAATTAGTAAATGGAGGGGTTATACATTGAGAAACTCTAAGGAAATGGCTGAACATGCAACGATGCAAAGCTTTCTAAATTGCTATTTAAGGGAAACGGGGAACTACACTGAAGAGAGCCGCTACGAAAATGATCCGTCACTTGGGCAGTTTGAGAAAGTCATCGTCTCTCATTTGGTTCTGCAGCAGATTGAATTGATTATACCAGTAACATACTGGTCACTTACAGATCGTCATCTATTCGGCTTTCCCCTCTATTATCGAGTCGGAGAAAGCGAATTAAAACCACTCGACTACGTTACCCTCACAACACTAGTGGTGAAAGAGTTCCTACTTGATAAGCGCCACCGAGGCGCAGAGGATGAACTGCTATTAAGAGTGATCTTAAGCTGTCGGAGTATAAAAAGCTATGTTGAAAGTCGGGTGAAAGACAATGAGGCACTCTCGGATGAAGAATTTGACTATATTGATGCAGAGCAGTCTCTCCTATTCGGACATATGCTGCATCCAACCCCGAAAAGTAAACAAGGACTGACGGAGCAAGAAGATCATTCGTATTCTCCTGAGTATAAGGGGGAATTTCAGCTTCACTATTTTAGTGCGGAAAAATCATTGGTGCTTCAGGATTCGAGTGCTGCACAATCTGCAGCTTCCATCATTTTTGAAGAGTTAAAAGATGATTCTGATGTTGATCAGAATTGGTTACAGAAGCTGCTGAAAGAGGGTGAACGCGTCTTGCTTCCTGTACACCCTCTTCAAGTGAAGACATTATTGGAAAAGGTGAACGTACAAGACCTGATGGATGAAGGACGAATGGAATATATCGGTCCGTTAGGGAAGCACTTCACGGCTACGTCGTCATTTAGAACGGTCTATAGCAGAGAATCCCGGTACATGTATAAATTCTCTGTTCCTGTCAAAATCACAAACTCTCTTCGAATTAACCAGAAGAAGGAGCTGGTGAGAGGAGTAGAGGTTTCCAGATTACTAGAAACAGAAGTGGGAAATAGCCTTAACAGAGAGTTCCCACACTTTAAGGTCATCCAGGATCCTGCTTATTTAAACTTGGACCTGAAAGAGGAAGTTTCAGGGTTTGAGCTAGTCATCAGGGAAAATCCTTTCTATGAAAACAGTCATCAAACCAGTTTGATCGCAGCTTTATGCCAGGACCATGCTTATGGAGGAAAAGCCAGAATACATTCCATCATTAAAGGGATATCCCAAAGAGAGAATAGAAGTATGGAAGAAGTGAGCCTGGATTGGTTCGATCGATACTTGTCCCTGACCCTGGATCCAATGATCTGGTTATTCCACACGTACGGTATCGCCCTGGAAGCCCATCAGCAGAACTCGGTGATCCAACTAAGGAATGGTTATCCTGAAACCTTCTATTATAGAGATAATCAGGGATACTATTATAGCGAATCGAAAGTCGGTAAACTCAAAGAGCTGCTACCTGACTTAAATCAAGAAAGCGACACCATTTGTGCTGATGAAGTGGCAGAGGAGCGTTTGCGCTATTACTTCTTCTTTAACCATTTATTCGGATTGATCAATGGTTTCGGGGCAAGTGGTCTTATTGAAGAAGAAAGACTTATGAATCTTGTAAAGGAACGTCTGGAGTACCATGAACAGCAGTGGGGGGAAGATTCCAATCTACTGAGCAGTTTATTATATCAACTGGTCCTTCCGTGTAAAGCAAATCTCTTGACCCGATTCTATGACATGGATGAACTGGTCGGTCCAATGGAAGCTCAATCGGTCTATACGATGGTGAAAAATCCCCTTGCCAAAGAGGTGGAAATTCATCATGTCCTATGACTTCGAAGTGTATGATCAAGAAATCCAAAAGACGATTCAATTTAAGAAAATCGATTTCGACCGGGATGTAGAGCTTGTCCATAAATGGATGATGGAGGAGCATGTCCATCCATTTTGGAATTTAAATATTCCATTTGAAAAGTTTCAAGACCATTTGAAAAAAGCTTTGTCTGATTCACATCAAACCCTCTACGCAGGGTATCTTGACGGTGTGGCAATGAGTTACTGGGAGGCCTATTGGGTAAAAGGCGACGTGGTGGAGGAAACGTATCCTTCCGCTTCTTTCGATCAAGGTGTGCATCTGTTAATTGGTGAGAGGGAGTATCTTGGTAAAGGACTTTCCCTGCCATTATTACGAGCCATGGTTTCGTTTCAGTTTCAAGAATCGAAGACTACTAAAGTCGTAGCGGAGCCGGATATTCGAAATGACAAAATGATCCATGTTTTTGAAAAATGCGGTTTTAAACCCGTTAAACCAATTACTCTCCCTGACAAAACCGGAATGCTTATGTTTTGTGAGAGAAGCGAATTTGAAAAGAGGTGGCTGAATGAAGGAGTCTACGAAAACATCAAATGATTTGTATGACATCATTGGAATCGGATTAGGTCCGTTTAATCTAGGGTTAGCCGCCTTATTGGATTCGGTACCCGAAGTGAAAAGCTTATTTTTGGAGAAAAAGAAAGCCTTCGATTGGCATCCGGGAATGTTGATTGACGGTACGACCTTACAAGTGCCTTTCTTTGCGGATTTAGTCAGTATGGCAGACGTAAGAAGTGATTACAGCTTTCTCCGCTACCTGGAGGCTCATAACCGCTTATATCACTTTTATTTTCTGGAAAAATTCCACATCCTCCGAAAAGAATATAACCATTATTGCCAATGGGTGAGTGAGCAGTTGGATACTTGCCAATTTGGAATGGATGTCCAAAGGGTTGTCCCAGTCCAATTGGGAAGTGGGGAAAGTGTATATGAAGTCACCGTATGGAATGAGGCCCTTCAACAAACAGAGACATTGTTCACGAAACATCTCGTACTCGGAATTGGTTCTGTTCCTTCTGTACCTGAAGCATTTCAGGAAATGCTGGGCAAAACCGTATTTCACAGTGCCGACTATTTATCCAAAAAGGAGATATGTACACAAGCTGAATCGGTTGCTGTGATCGGATCAGGCCAAAGTGCAGCCGAAGTGTTTCTTGATGTAGCCAAAGAGCAGGAGAATCATGGATTTTCTCTGCAATGGTATACACGTTCAAAGGGATTCTTCCCGATGGAATATTCAAAACTGGGCCTTGAGTATTTTTCACCTGATTATACCCGGTTCTTTTATCAGCTTCCACAGGAAAAGAAGGATCAGCTCCTACAGGAACAAGGTCTTCTTTATAAAGGGATCAGTTCAGAAACGATCGCCGATATATACAATTATATATATGAGCGATCCGTAGGCTGCGTGGATCCGGAAATCGCCTTACAGGCCATGACAGAAATCGTCGGGATAGAAAAGACTGAAACGTCCTTTGAGCTGCATGGCTATCATCGGATCAAGGACGAACATTTCGTAGATAAGGCAGATATTATCATTCTTGGCACTGGCTACAAGCCTGCATTCCCGGGATTCCTTTCAAAAATGAAAGAATGGATTGCCTGGGATGAGTATGATAGATACATAATCAAGGAAGATTATCGATTAGAAACCTATGTAGAAGGTACGAGTGAAATCTTTGTACAGAACGGTGAGATGCATACTCATGGAGTCGGGGCACCTGATCTTGGACTCGGGGCACACCGTAATGCGATCATCATCAATACCATAACAGGAAGAGAAGTATATCCGGTTCAGACCAAAAATGTGTTTCAAACCTTTGGAACGAAAACAGCGCACATTCCGGTTCCTCTCTGATGCAAAGAGGGCATAGACTAAGTGAAAGAAGGGATAATATGTTATTCAGTGAAGAAATTCAACGTGTATTTAAGAGCGATAGCTGGACGAAAGTGAATAAGAAATTGATAGGTAAAATGCTGTCTGAGTATATGTATGAAGATATGATCCGGCCTGAAATCCTCTCAGAAGAAGGAGAGGATATCGAATACTCCCTGCAGGTCTCTGATTCAAAGCACTATCACTATATCGCACAAAAACGATGGTTTGATAGTTTCGATGTGAAATGGACAACGGTATATATCGTTGAAAATGGAGGAAGAAAGGAAGCTGATAGTGCAATAGAGCTATTGGTCGATCTCCAGGAGGTCATCGGGATGTCATCTGAGACGGCGGGGCATTTAATCAAGGAAATGAACAGTACGTTAATAGCAGATGCCCATCTTCTTGAAAAAGAAACGAAAACATCGGACGAACTGATTCATGAAGACTACGCCACCCTTGAAGGCTATATGACTGGCCACCCATGGATTACATATAACAAAGGGAGAATCGGGTTCGGATATGATGACTACCTTGCCTTTGCTCCTGAACAGCAGAAAGAGGTCCGGCTATCCTGGATAGCCGTTCATAACGACATCGCATCATTTCAATCTGTGGAAGGATTGGATTATCAAACGTTGATCGCAGATGAACTAAGTGAGAAAGATCGAATCCGTTTTGATGAGATCGTTAAACAAAATGGAAGCGAACCATCGGAATACTATTACTTGCCGGTGCACGAATGGCAATGGAAAAACACGCTGATTCATAATTTCCCCGAGGAACTGGCCATGGGTCGAATCATTCCTTTAGGAGAGGGAGAAGACCGCTACCTTCCTCAGCAGTCGATCCGCACATTTGTGAATCGAACAAACAAAGATAAGCATCATGTGAAACTTCCGATGAGTATTTTGAACACCCTTGTTTATCGGGGACTGCCGGCAGAACGAACGCTGATCGCTCCCAAGGTGACAGAGTTTATTAAGGGAATGGCTGAAAAGGATCCATTTTTAAAAGACGAATGCCGGGTCATCCTGCCAGGGGAGAATGCCAGTATGAATGTAAATCACCACTACTATACACAATTAAAGCAGGCACCTTATCAATACTTGGAGATGCTTGGAACCATATGGAGAGAAAGTATCTATACGTATTTAGAAGACGGAGAACAAGCGATTACACTGGCTGCCTTATTGTATGAAGATCATAACAATAAACCGTATGTTGTCAGTTTAATTGAACAATCAGGCCTGGACGCAGAAGAATGGATGAAGCAATTTTTCAAAGTCGTAATGGATCCTCTCCTTCATTACCTTTACCAATACGGAACGGTATTCTCTCCTCATGGACAAAATACGATTGTCGTGTTGAAGGATGCGAAACCTCACCGTTTAGCGATTAAAGATTTTGTTGATGACGTCAACATTTCAGATCAGGATTTTCCTGAACTACAAGGGCTGTCATCTGAATTTAAAGCGGTCCTTCGAACAGAGCCGCCTGAAGGGCTTACACAGTTCATCTTCACAGGTCTCTTTATTTGTCACTTGAGATACTTGTGCAACCTGTTAAAGAACAATCAAGTGATGGAAGAAGAAACATTCTGGGGTCTCCTTGCTGACTCAATAATCAACTATCAGGAACGATTCCCGCAATTACAAGAACGTTTCAAGCTGTTTGACTTCTTTAAACCAGAGCTTACGAAATTATGCCTGAACAGGAACCGTATGGTGGACTACGGATACTCTGATGACGATGACCGCCCACACGCTTCCGAATTCGGGAAAGTAACAAACGCTTTGGCTTTATTTAAAATAAACCGGACTGTTGGGTCAATCTGATCATCCAATCAACAGCTTTAATTCTCAAATAGAAAGGAGGATCATCTTTGAGTACAATTGTTGTGCAGAAATTCGGTGGAACCTCTGTTAGTTCTACCGAGAGAATAAAACGAATGGCAGACAGAGTCATACAGGAGAAGGAAAAAGGTCATGACGTCGTTGTAGTCGTTTCTGCTATGGGGAAAACCACCGATGCACTTGTAAAGTTGGTTAATGACATCACTAGTGAACCAAGTAAAAGAGAGATGGATATGCTTTTGTCAACGGGTGAACAAGTAACGATTTCTCTACTAACAATGGCTCTTCAACAACAAGGGGTGGAGGCTATTTCTTTGACAGGGTGGCAGGCTGGCATTCAAACGGATTGCATCCTTGGAAATGCTCATATTCAATCCATTGATACAGGTCGTATCAGGAACGAATTGGATAATGGACAAGTGGTGGTGGTCGCAGGTTTCCAAGGAGTAACGGAGGATGGGGACATTTCCACTTTGGGAAGAGGAGGATCCGATATCACGGCAGCTGCTCTTGCGTCCGCGTTAAAGGCAGATCGGTGTGACATCTATACTGATGTAGACGGAGTATACACCTCAGATCCCAGGTTTGTTCCCAAAGCATCGAAAATCACTTCTATTTCCTATGAAGATATGGAGAATTTAGCCTCCATGGGAGCAGGTGTACTACATCCAAGGGCGGTTAAACACGCGAAAAAATACCGAATTCCTCTCTATATAAAATCCAGCTTTGAAAAGGGCAGGGGTACCATGATTCATGGGAAGGCAAAACATAATGGGTCGACCCCTGTGATTGGTGTCACATTTGAAGCAGATATCAATAGATTAGAGATCTTTGATTGTAAAGATATTGAGGGTTTCCAAGAAGTATTAATGTGTGAACTGGCAGCACATCATATTCAGGCAGATGTTTATAAACAAAGCTGTAGAGACTCATTATCCTTATTGATCAAGGAACAAGACCTTCAAGAGGCATTATCGATCTTGGATAAAGAGAAAGAGAAATGGATGTACTCACGAATTGAACGAAAAGGAGGTCTATCAAAGGTTTCGGTAATCGGGCAAAATATTAAATCACAGCCGGCCATAAAAATGGACATGTGCAAAATTTTATTGGAAAATGCCGTGAGAGTGAAACTTGTGGGTGAATCTTCTATTAGCGTAACGGCAGTCGTTGAGAAAAGGCAGGTCCAGCTGGCGGCAGAACGTTTGCATACCGGGTTTGGATTGGATTATGAAGCCATGATGAAGGCGTCTGTGTAAATCAAAGGCACATACAATCACTCATGGGTGTAATCTGAAATCCTTCTTTATATTATCTTAAGTGAAAAGGAGAAAGAATCGAGTTCATCAAAACCGATTTTTTCTCCTTTTTTCACGTAGCTACGATAAGATTCAACATCATTTCCTGGGAAAAGATGTTGAACCTTGCTGAAAGAGAAAATATGGTTTATAGAAGTTACAACATTTGGTATAATTTATGTGAAGTGTTTCACAAAAATGGAAACTCCATTATTCTATAAGAGAAAAGAGTTGATCAAGTGGGAAAGAAAGTTGTGGTAGCTGGGGGAACAGGCTTTATCGGTCAGTATCTTCAGAAGAAATTTCTTGAAATGGGTTATGTAGTGACGATCATTTCTAGGCAGTCTCCCCATGTTTCCTGGGAAGATCAAGAGGGGATGGTTCAATCATTAGAAGGAGCAAATCTGCTCATAAACCTCGCAGGGAAATCTGTCGACTGCCGTTATAATGAGAAAAATAAAGCAGAAATATTTCAATCCAGAACGGAAACGACCAAGGCACTGGGGGATGCCCTTTTACAGTGCAAAAATCCTCCGTCCCTATGGATCAATTCGAGTACGGCAACGATTTATCGCCATGCAGAAGACCGGCCAATGACAGAGTATGATGGTGACATCGGTACAGGTTTCTCCGTTGAGGTAGCGAAGGAGTGGGAGAAAGCGTTCTTCTCATACCGCTTACCAGCAACCAGACAAGCAGCCTTACGGATTGCCATTGTATTAGGACCTGGTGGCGGAGTCATGACACCATATATGAACTTAGTCAGATTTGGTCTCGGAGGTGTACAGGGGCCGGGAAATCAGAGATTTAGCTGGATTCATATAGAAGATGTGTTTCACATTATGCTATTTCTTATGGAACAAAAGAAGCTACGCGGAGTGTTCAACTGCTCTTCCCCAGATCCTGTCACGAATCGAGAATTCATGGCACATTTACGTACGATGATGAACAAAAAGATAGGGCTGCCAAGCCCGAAGTGGATGCTCGAAGCAGGCGCCATGCTTATCAAAACCGAAACAGAATTGGTCCTGAAAAGTAGGTGGGTCATTCCGGAACGATTAAAGACTGCCGGATACGAATTTAAATATGACACGATGGAAAAGGCACTCGGACACATTTTGTCTAACTAATGGAAAAAAGGACTTGATCGCTAACAAGTCCTTTTGATATCAGATTTTGTTACGTCGTAGGTATTCAAGGTTCATCCGCACGCTATCAAAGGGAGGAATCCTGGACTCGTCCTGTTCGACAATCCACCAGTTCACATCATTATGTACGCCATAGTCTAAGACAGAAGCAATGTCCACACCACCCGTACCCAATTCAGCAAAAAATTGTTTCCCGTCAGTCGTCATATCTTTTAAATGAACCAGAGGGGTCCTACCATGGTAACGATTCAGCCATTCCACCGGATTTTCACCAGCATAGGTCAGCCAATAAATATCAAACTCTGCTTTGACCCAATGGGGATTGGTTTCAGAAAGAATTGTATCAAGTGCTGTTTTCCCGTTAGATAGTGTGGATAATTCGAATTCGTGATTGTGATAGCACAGGGTAATCCCTTCGTGTGAACACCTTTCACCAAATGAGTTCAGGTCATCGACTAATTGAACATAATGTTCCTCGGTTCTTTCTTCAGGCAGCAGATACGGACACACAATGTAGCTGCTGCCAAGCTCCAGCTGATCGTGAATCACTTTGCTCACATCACTTCTTAAGTCGGTTAGCGGTACATGACTGGAAGCGACCCGCAGTTCCAGCTGATCGAGTGTTTTCTTAAGCTCTTTTGCTGATAGCCCTCCATCGCCTGCCAGTTCAACCCCCTCATAGCCCAGTTCGGCCACTTTTTGAAGTGTTCCTGTAAAGTCTTTTTCCAACTCATTTCGTAATGTATACATTTGCAGGGCAATCGGAATTTGTTTCATCTTCACACACTCCTATCCTCTTGTCATGTTCTCATTGATTTTAGCAAGAACACTTTTATAAACTTCTAAGTCCTCCTCAGAAATTCCTTTAAGAAGGGTCTCTTCATATAATCCTTCTATAAATGGAGACAGTTCATCCTTCGCTGTCATCCCTTTCTCAGTGATAAAAATAAGGAAAGATCTTCTATCCTCTGTGTTTTTCTGTTTGTAGATCAGTTCTTTCCGTTCCAATATGTCTAATATCCTGGTCAGGGTCGGCTGATCTTTTTCTGATTTCAAGGCCAGTTGTTTTTGACTTATTCCATCCTGTTCAGCTAATCGCTTCAACACCGTCCACTGCTCGGGTGTCACATCAAATTCTTTCAGATGAACTGTAAGGAATCGAATAATATTCTTTACAGTATGGTTCGTATATAAGCCAATGGATTCATCACGGGACATCGTCATTATTTTTCACCTACTACATTCAATTTCTTCTCTTTATCATACATGAAACTCAGGGTGATTTGAGAGGTTCGATAAAAGTAATTCAATATAATTGCCACAACAACTATATTTACAAATATACATGTTGTAGATATAATTAGTATAGCAATTAATTGAATGAAGGAGAATTTTATGAGTCATTCCAATCAAACAACTATATGGACACGGCCATTTTTTATGGCATTAGTGAATAATTTTTTTATCTTTTTAGTTTTCTATTCGTTGTTAACCGTCCTGCCACTGTACGTGATCGATGAACTTCACGGAACGGAAGGGGAGGCAGGTCTCGCTACAACGATTTTTTTACTTTCGGCCATCATTGTTCGACCTTTTTCGGGAAAAATCATTGAGCTATTGGGAAAGAAAAAGACCCTGATCATAAGTGTCATGCTTTTCGGGATTTCCACAATCATATACTTCTGGGTTAATGATTTTTATCTTTTAATGGGGCTTCGTTTTTTTCATGGCATTTGGTTTAGTATTGGCACAACGGTTTTAGTTGCGATTGCCGCAGATATGATCCCTCCCCATCGGAAAGGGGAAGGGCTTGGTTATTTTGCTATGTCAATGAACTTAGCCGTGGTAGTCGGACCGTTCATTTCGTTAGCACTTATTCAATGGATCCCTTATTCAGCATTGTTCATGGGTCTTGCCTTTGTTATCGTCATTGGATTCCTTTGTTCATTCGGCATTCAAGTTTCGGAGGACGATGGGGTGGAAGCAAAAGTTTCGGGACGATTAACCTTTAAGGATTTGATAGAAGTTAAAGCGATTCCGATTTCCCTTGTAGGATTCTTAACATCATTTGCCTACTCCGGGATCATGTCGTTTATATCGGTTTATGCTAAATCCATTCACTTATTTGAGTCCGTCAGCCTATTTTTTGTCGTCTTTGCAGCTGCTATGCTACTATCGCGACCTTATACAGGCCGCTTATATGACAGGTCAGGGCCGAATGCGGTCATCTATCCGTCACTTATTATTTTTGCCATCGGTTTGATCTTATTGAGTGTTACTCATTCCGTCCTTCTATTGTTGGTTGCAGGAACGCTTATCGGACTTGGTTACGGTGCTTTGCTTCCGAGTTTTCAAACCATGTCCTTACAGGATGCCCCTAAGAGGAGAACAGGGCATGCGACCGCTACGTTCTTTATTTTTTATGACCTTGGGATTGCCGTTGGATCGTTTGTATTGGGAGTCGTTTCATCCCAGTTTGGATTTTCGGCTTTGTATATCATTTGCAGTGGAATGACCTTCGTCACGATCCTGGTTTATAATGTAGTAACCAAACGTGGAAATCAAGATGAAAATCAGAAAGCGAGCGTATTGGAATTGTAGATGAATGGGTAAGAAAGCATCTCTCATGAGAGGGATGCTTTTTATTTATGACCTAATTGAGAATAATTTTCAATTAATTATTGACAAATAGAAGGAAAGTTTGTAAGGTTTACTTTTAGTGATAATGATAATTATTATCAACTCTGTGAAAGATCCTTTGGAAGACTTCCTTCCTCAATAAGAATCGTTTCCCTGTTGAATGGAGAAGAATTCGTCCATTCCCCATCACCGACAGAAATGAAGAAAGGTTTGCATTACATAGAGAAGTTAAAAGGTATGCTTTTTGCACCTTTATCTTCAAGCAGCAAACCAAATAGGGAAGTATGTTTGAGTTGTTCTTTTGTGGAGGTTTGTGCCAATAATGAGATAGAGTTTCTTTTTCAAAAAAAGCATTAAACAGAAGATGAGGACTTACCGTATTTCGGTAAGTCCTCTTTCTCATTCAATTAAAGCGGATGCTGATTGTTTATCAAAATTTATTCGGGCAACTTTTTTCTCGTTTTTAAACAAAATATAATGGGCGGTGGCAATTTTTTCTTCAACATAATCAATAGAGAAAGTCCCTGTTGGATCTGTAAGACTCCCAATTGCACGGGATAAATGATCGATCACATGCTTTAAATGATCTGTCCTCTTCATTTCGTTATCCGAATTCATTTGATCCATGATTTCAAATGCAAGGTTTTGAACATGATACAGACGTCTTTGCTCCATACTGAAGATTCTCCCTTCTTATCAAACATATCTCTTTGATTATATGGTGAAAGCTTCAGATATATGTTGAGTACTCTCCATGCATCAGGTATGAAACAGGGTGAAAAAGTACACTCTAAAGATAATAAGGGAGGTGTTTGAAAATGGCACAAGACGTATTATGTGAAGTAAGCAACTGCAAATATAACCGTGAAGGCAAAAAGTGCTCTGCAGACCAGATTTTCGTTGTCAGTCATAAAGGAGACAAAGCCCACAACAGTGAAGAAACAGATTGTAAAACATTCGATCCTGGTATGTAATGGAAGAGAAGGCAACCATAGGCGTGGTTGTCTTCTTTTTATATAGTATTGATAATAATTCTCATTCTTATACAAAAAAAGCCCACAAAAGTGAGCTGGTCAACTGGCCTGTTCCGATAAAGTGGTCGTTTTGAGTTGTCGGTATCTTGTGTAGAACAGTCCCGTCATGATAAGGGACAGGAATCCGAATAAAACCGTCATTATTTGGAGTCCAACGAGATCCAGCAGCAATCCTGTGAGAAGGAGCACTACTTGGAAAATCAGTCTGTCGAGCATATTACGGAACGAGAAGAAACGGCCGTGAAATTCTTTCGGTATTCGTGTTTGAAAAATCGTAGCAGCAGTCGGGAAGAAGCATCCCACGGCAAATCCAAACACTGTAAAAGCAAGCACTGACATAATCGGACTGGTTGCAAAATAAAGAATCATTTGCGCAATCCCGATGATGAAGCTAAAAAAGAATAATATTTTATAAGGTGACATTTTTTCACCCATTTTCTTGACGGCAAAAGCACCTGTCATAAAGGCAATTCCTTCGGCGGTATAGATCCAACCCTTAATTGCTGAACTATCCTGTAGCTCGCTGATGTTGATGACCATTAAGTTGAAACCGCCGATAAATAGAAGTGGAATTAATGTCATCACAAGGGTCATAAATACGATCGGAAGCCCTTTAATGACAGGAAATACTTCTTTAAAGCTTGCCCCTTTTGGTTTTTCACCTTGTTGAGAGGCAGCCGCTGTTTCTTCAATTGATAAGAATAAGGTCATCACAAATAGTGCCAGATACGCCACTAATGAGAGAACGTATACCATCGTTAAGGATATGACCACCAATAGGATACCTGCTAACGCAGTTCCAAGGATCCTTGAGAGCGTGGCAACATTCATATGAACCCCATTCATTTGCAGTAAATCCTTCTCTTTCACCACCATCGGAATGGCAGCTTGCAGAGCAGGGAAATAGAAAGCGGCAGAGATTTGGATGCTCACTAAGAAGACAACCATCCATAGCACCGAGCCGGTATTAATCGCAATCAACATGAAAATAACACTTAATGCCCTGGTGAAGCCTGAGATGAGCATCACAGTCTTTTTATTTACCTGATCCGTTATTCTGCCGGCTAAAGGTCCAACAGCAAGCCCGGCGAGCAGCCCGGAAGCGAGAATCACCGATTTTAGAAAATCGGAAGGCACCTTTTCCTGCATAAACTCCAGATTACCAATGATCCCTAACCACAATCCGAGACCTGCTATAAATTCACCTATCAATAATATCCATACATTTTTATTTTTCCACATATAGGTCCGTCCCTCGCAGTCGATTTATTTCGCTTCTCTAAATATACTATGGTGGGAGGTAGAAGGGAATGATTTTTTTGGTGGGGAATGGTTGGTGTGGTGATCTTGTGATAGAGCCTGGAAAAGGCAGTTCGCCGTTAAAATTGAGAATTCGCCGTTATAATGAAAATTTCGCCGTTATATCCAGGTTTTCGCCGTTTGCAGATATAATTTAAATCTATAACCTCATAGGAGGAATTTATAGTTCAAGGAGAATACATGAAGTATAAAACCCGATTGGAGTAATTAAATGATCGAAAAAGAACGAATCATCCCTCGAATTATCCTGATTTTGCAAGCTTTACTCCGCCGACTTCCCCTCAACCATCCAAAACTGCACATGATATCCGATGAACTTGGGAAGAGAATGGCTGGATTCAAAGGGGAGAAAGCTCTAGATTACTCTTTTAAGCTTTTTAGATCCTAAAAAATACTACATTCTCCACGATCTCAGAATCCCCTACAAAGACAGCTTTTTTCAAATAGGCACCCTACTCATCACAACCAAATTCATCCTCAATATGAAGTCAAATCCTTTCCGGCACTGCTTATTTCGACCCTATCTTCAATCAACTTATTCAAACAATAGGTGGTATTGAATCAGCCTTTACCAGACCCTACGATCCAAATCAAAAGACAGGAGAGCCAGCTATTGAAATGGTTAAAGAAGAACGGATTTCCCTCCATTCCCATTCACTCATGTGTAGTCATGAGCAACGATCGTACAATTCATAAAAACCTCTCCAGATAACAAAACCCTTAATAAAATCGTCATCCATCGCCATTCTCTATTAGACAAGGTGAAATATATTGAGGATTCTGCGAGAAAAGAGACGGCTACGCCAAAAGACATAAAAAAATTAATTCGCACATTAAAAAGACAACATGAAGAACCGGAACCCTCCATTCTAGAGAGATTTAACATTAATAGAAGGAGATCTATTAAAGGGGGTCTTTTGTGAAGTTTGCAATCATCGTCCTTTAGTAAGAAAACATGGTACCTGGTTCTGTTTGAAATGTGAAAGCAGAAATAATGATGCTCATATCCAAGCCCTTAAAGATTATGAGCTGTTAATCGGTTTAAAGATAAATAATACAGAACTAAGAAAGTATTTAGTAGTAGACTCACCCTATGTTGTCAAAAGACTCCTCCAATCCCTAAATCTCCCCATAACAGGTACCAAAAAAGGAACACACTACATCCTATCATTCAATGAAGATCAACCTCAAAAGACGAAACAAAAAAACCGCCAACAATCTGACGGTCTTTCATTCCTTCTCAATCCACTCCTGGGACCACTTCTCTATATCTTTCATTAAAGGTTCTAAAGAATACCCTTTTTTAGTTAGTGAATATTCAATACGCACGGGTGTTTCCGGGTAGACGTCTCGCTGTACGATGCCTTCTTCTTCAAGGTCCTTCAAACGCTCTGAAAGAAGTCTGCCGCTGATGCCTATTGCGTCTTTGATGGTGCAGTTTCGTTGTGGACCGGTAAGCAATTGATAAATGATGAGTGCTGTCCATCGTTGACTTAAGATGCCGATTGCTTTCTCAAATCTTGGACAAATTTCTGACTGATGCATTCTGTCAACGCCTCCTTCTTTATAACTAGTATACCACACCGTCACTATTTTAGTAATTTAATTACTTGACAATACATAGTTATTAAAATAGTATAGGTTACATAAAGTAACTAACTTTAATAAAATAATATTAAGAAAGGAAGAATATACAATGCTACAGAATCACTTAATAGGAGCACTCATTTTAAGAATATTTTTAGGGATCACCTTCTTCATTCACGGTTTGACTAAGTTCCAGGGGGGAATCGAAAATACGGTCGGTTTCTTTCAAAGCTTAGGACTGCCAGGGTTTGCGGCTTATGTAGTCGCCATCATTGAGTTGGTCGGTGGATTGGCAATGATCCTGGGGATTGGTACTCGTGTCGTGGCTGGATTATTTGCGTTAATCATGTTGGGAGCAATCGTAAAAGTAAAATTTGCTGCCGGTTTCTTAGGGAATGGACAGATGGCTGGATATGAATTTGATTTAGCACTTCTTGCGATCTCTTTATATTTTGTCGTGGCTAAGGATTCATTGTTTTCATTGGATCAGAAGTTTTCACAGTCAGAATGAATGGGAGGAATAAAGATGAATTTTCATAAAGAACCACATACATTCGTTGGGAAAGTAAATATAAAAGTTGAAAACTTAGAGCGATCTCTTTCCTTTTACCAAGAAGTAATCGGATTTAAAGTACTGGAACAAACAGAGAATAGAGTGACTTTGACGGCAGATGGAATCCACCCATTATTATCTCTGGAACAACCGGAAAATGTTTCACCTAAGCAGCCCAGAACAACAGGATTGTACCACTTTGCCCTGTTGTTGCCGAATAGAACAGACCTGGGAAAAATATTAGAACATCTAATAAAGCTGAATATTCAACTGGGATCTTCTGATCACCTGGTCAGTGAAGCTCTGTATCTATCTGATCCAGATGGAAATGGAATCGAGATTTACAGGGACCGTCCTTCATCCGAGTGGACATGGAATGGCAATCAGGTAAAGATGGCCGTTGATCCCATCGATGCAAAAGGAATATTGGCTGAGGCAATTGGACAATCGTGGAATGGACTTCCAGCCGGTACGGTCATGGGACATATCCATTTGCATGTTTCTGACTTGAAATCAACAGAAGAATTCTACGGGAAGGGACTTGGCTTCGATGTAGTCAGTCGATTCGGAAGTCAGGCACTCTTCATTTCAACAAGTGGATATCACCATCATATTGGACTGAACACCTGGAACGGGGTAGGAGCTCCGAGACCAGCTGAAAACAGTGTTGGCTTAAACTGGTTTACCCTTCACTTCCCAACCGAAGAAAAACGCACCACCATCATCAGAAAGCTTCAATCCATTGGAGCACCCATCCAGGAACAAAACGGAAAAACCTTGACCGAAGACCCATCAGGCAACCGAATCTATTTAAGCCTGTAAGAGAAGAGGGACGGACCTCACATTGAGGTCCGTCCCTCTTGCTGAGGCTATCCTTTAGGTTGGAGTGAATTTGCAAAACGATGGATGAATCTCAGGAATACATTAAAAAGGAGCCTACACGCATTGAATGCGGCGATTGACTCCTTTTTTGTATGAGTTTATTAATAATAATAAGGGTAAGGAGGATAACCATAATAAGGTGGAGGATATCCGTATCCATATCCATACGCGAATGGACTCAATAATGTAGCTCCAAGCAGTCCACCGGCAAGGCCCCCTAAAAACGGGTTGAATCCAAACCCAAACGGTCGTCTTCCAAATCCACCAAAGCCAAATCCAAATCCAGGCCTACCAAATCCCACACGTCCGATAGGGCGACGAACATCATGATTATTGATAAATGTTTCATTACTTACAGTGTGAAAATCATTCATAACATAAACCTCCTCTCTATCTAGGTTATGAATATTCGCCGCGATTCGAAATGGACTGGGCATTTAACCCATCTAGAGAGATTTTTTGAAAATAGGCCTATGACCATTCTTTGAGTTTTACTATGGAAAGCAGCTGCAAACCTGGCTGCTTTACATTCTCACATATCGAGTATGTAAAACAACTTCAGGAGGAAGATTCCTTCGTTTGAACCAATGCAGATATGACCGAACCAATTGCCTGGATCCAGCTTCCCGCCACATTTATATTCCCGCTGTCTCTTTCATTTAACTCAAGGATGTCTGAGATGGCCTGTAGGGAGTTACCGATAACCTGGAGGAGATTGCCGTATATTGAATAAAGCTCTTCTAACGTATGTTCTTCATTAAATGAATCGGTCAGGGCAGCCCCTCCACCAAGCGCCTGGAGGAGATTTCCTTTAATATTCAACTCTCGCTTTGTCGTGTCATTAAACTTAATCAAAATGCCGGCTATAACAGTGACATTACCGATCGCTTGAATTTCATTTCCTGCTTTTGTCAGGGTGAAATCATCTATTGCATCTGCCGCTAATGCATTTCCCGTTGCTTGCAGTTCATTTCCTACGAGATTGAACGACTGTAAAGTATCTTCTGGAATGCTTTTAATAGGGGTACTGCCAATAGCGGCAAGGACCGTTCCGATTGCGGCAACCCATGCTCCGAACGTGAGTTTTTGTTCATTGCTCATAGTTAATCGCCTACTTTAAAGTTCTTAGATATTGTATACAACTAGGCGATCGATTGTTCATAATGCATTTAAGGTGTTTCCCACCATTTGGATGAAGGGTAAGAATCACTTCCTGTGGGAAAGGTTTCCCCAATCCTAGGAGTAACAACAGGAACCCCTTGTTCTGCCCCGCTTTTCGTCACACGTTTAATGGGGTCGGTCCATTCATGAAAGGATAAAGTAAAAGCTCCCCAATGAATGGGCAAAAGCTGCTTTCCCTTCACATCAATATGCGCTTGTACAGTTTCTTCTGGGAGCATATGAATCGGTGCCCATCTGGGATCATATTGACCACATTCCATCAGGGACAAATCGAATGGACCGTATACATTGCCAACCTCTTTAAAATGAGGTCCATATCCACTATCTCCGCTGAAAAAGATTCTGGAAGAGTTCCCGATGATACACCATGAACACCATAAGGTAGCATTTCGGTCATGTAAGCTTCTGCCGGAAAAATGTCGTGCCGGGGTACAAGCCAGAGTAAGACCCTTCCACTCAACCTCGTCCCACCAATCAAGCTCTACAATGTGATCGGAATGGATTCCCCATCTCTCAAGGTGACTGCCTACCCCGATGGGAACAAAGAACTGATTTACTTTGCTTCGAAGATTTCGAATCGTACCATAATCCAAATGATCGTAATGATCATGTGAAAAGATCACAGCATCAATAGAAGGGAGTTCATTCACTTGAAAAGGAAGATCTTTGCTACACCGCTTCCCGCCCATCCAAGGAAACGGGGATGGAGCACGACCAAACATGGGATCAAGCAATAGTCTTTTTCCCTCAATCTCAATGATGGAAGCTGAGTGCCCAAACCAGGTTACATTCGTAACGGAATGAGGATGGTCAAAGGACGGAAATCGGACCCTTGGAATATCGTAATCAGGTTTACGATTGGCATTTCTTTTCATAAGATCCCGAATCATTGTAAGAGACGTGGAAAAGCCGGTATCCATAGTGGTTGGGCTGGGGTTTTTAAATGAGCCTTTTGAATGCTGAGGAGATGACTGAACACGTTCAAGGGAAGGCTTCTCGCCAAATGCAGGATAAAACCGGACAACCAGGAAGGCTATCACGATCATAGCGGTAAGCAAAAATATAGATATTAGCATGGTTCAGCTCCTTTTATTCGATATCTTCTACTATCTCAGATAAGCTTGTGACTGTCCCAATGAAATAAGTGTCACATTTCAGAATTAATTAAGATTTCCGTTATGAATTCATAAGGATTGTTTATTATACTACCGTTAATCATAGCGAGGGTATGATCATTTGAAAAGATGGATGATTGGAATAGCTGTAGTAGGAGCTTGGGGATAGGGATGGTGGCTGATTTCCTTCCTCCTCCGATAATGGCTACATCATAATGTTTATCAAAGCTTCTCTTTTAATGTAGTAGGCCAATATAAGCGGCCATTATGCAGATCCATTTTGGTTCCCCCAATAAGTATATTTAAATTATGTTCATGTTCCATTCACTTTAACAGTCTTGAATAAAACATATATTTAATTGTCTTATAGGATTCCATCATTATGATAATAGTGAAATTTGGTATATTAGATTTACTTGAATGAAGGAGATTGAGATAGGACGTTGTTTCAATAGGAATAAATGCAATCGAAATGGATCAGTATAAACGTGGAAAAACGGCTACTGCATAAATTAGGTAGGGTGAAGGTGCAGTAGCCACTGGTTTATTTTTTCGTGTAATTCAAGTCCCAACTGATGCCATAAGGGTCTTTCACCTTTGCATATTTAGCGCCCCAGAACGTGTCTTGAAGTTCCATTACTACGGTTCCTTTTTCAGTTAAACGACGGTAGTAAGTGTCGATTTCCTCTTCACTTTCCAGCTCAAGGACAAGGGATATATTGTTTCCTACCGTTGGCTGATGACCAGGAAAGCTATCTGACATCATAAAGGAAAACTCTCCTTTTTTAAAGTGAGCATGCATGATTTGATCAGCAATTTCCGGTGGACTTGGGTAATCAGCCTCACCAAAAGTCTGAACTGCCAATACTTCTCCTTCAAAAACTTCTTTGTAATATTCTAATGCTTCTTTCGCTTCGCCACTAAAACTAAAATAAGGTGCAGCTTGATGTTTCATCATTTCTCCACTCCAGTTCGTATGAATTTTAATACATCTTTATTATAGTCCAAACCGTTGGAATAAAACAAGAACGAATGTTCGCTTTATATAGAAAAAATGGGATAGGCATTTAACTGCCTATCCACGATTATTTAAAATAATTCAGTATTTAATTCAACATCGATATTGCCATTCGTTGCTTTAGAATATGGGCATACTCCGTGTGCCTTTTCGACTAATTGCTTCGCTTCATCTAATTCAACACCACTTACTGCTACTGATAACACAACGCCCAGTTTGAATCCACCATCTGTATCTTTTCCAATGGAAACCTCAGCTGCTACTTTCGATTCAATCTTTTTCTTTTCTTGACGAGCCACTAAGTTAAGAGCGCTATCGAAACAAGCCGCATATCCAGCTGCGAACAATTGTTCAGGATTCGTTGCTCCTTCTGCTCCAGAACCCCCAAGTGATTTAGGCATTGCCAATCCGACATCCAATACTCCGTCACTGCTTGTTACTTTTCCGGCGCGTCCACCTGTTGCTGTTGCTTTTGCTGTGTATAATGCATTCATTTCTTTCACTCCTCATTTGTATTTTTTCATTGTGCGCAATTTAATATTGTAAAATTAATACTAACGGTTTTGTTTTTAATTGTCAATAATTAAATTGTGCGCAATTAAATTTGATAATTGATATCTTTTTTTGTATGATAATCTCAATTAGTTTGTTCTAGAAAGGAATACACATGTATGAAAGATCCTTTGTTATTAGAGAATCAAATTTGTTTTAAGATCTACACAGCAGAGCGGGAGATTACCAAGTTATATCGTGGGCTACTTGAAGAAATCGGTGTGACTTATCCGCAATACCTTGCATTGCTAGTGCTTTGGGAAGATGGAACGGTATCTGTAAAAGAATTGGGGCGGAAATTGTTCTTAGACTCGGGAACGTTAACGCCTATGCTGAAAAGAATGGAAGCGAACGGACTCGTCGAGCGTCACCGATCTGTTGAAGATGAACGGAGCGTCGTGATTTCTCTTACAGAAAAAGGTGAATCGATGAAAGAAAAAGCTACTTGTGTTCCGACTCGGTTGCTCGAGCGATTAGAGGTGGATGGGGAAGAGTTGGAGAGGTTGGATCAGACATTGACGACGATACTGGGAAGGCTTCAGGGGTAAAAGAGAGAAGGGATGGCTTTGGTCATCTTTTTTTATGGAGAAAATGGTAGAATCCTGGTGAGGTATTTGTTGTAATATGGTAAACGGTTGGGTTTTTCGTGATTACGCCCGAATCCCCTTAAAAAAAGCTAGATTTTTATAAAAGGCTCTTTTCAAAGAAGATGACCCCATATAGGGATCATCTATCTTTAAATAACGCATTCCAACGCTCTGCTTTTTCTAAAGATGTCACGTCATTCATGATCTCACCAGGCTTCACTCCGGCACCGATTATATAATCTGCAAATTCCATGTTCACGAATTCAAAAATGTAATGGAACTGTTGTACAAGAGGAAGTCCTTTAACGTTAGCAGAGCTTCCACCGGTAATCACTACATATGCTTTTTTCTTTTTTAGCTCTTCTTTTAAGTTAAAGCGCTCATCACGCAGGTACTGACTCCAGCGGTCAAAGAAGTTTTTCATAGGACCGCTCATTCCATACCAATAGAGTGGAGTGGCAAATAGTAATACGTCATGTTGTTCCATTAATTGGACGAGTTGTTCGTAATCATCATCGACAGGAGAGAACCCGCCTTCTGAGTGTCGTAAGTCTTCGATTGGTTCAATATGCAAATCGGCAAGAGAAACGATGGTGTGATCGGTTCCTTCTACGATTTTTTTTGCTAGGTATTCTGAATTGCCATTTTTTCGTGTGCTTCCTAAAAGGGCTAATACTTTCATTAATCAACACTCCTCAATATGAATTTTGTGTATCCAGTTTATGTCTTTCTTATCCTGCCACTTTGCATACGACGGGATTTGATTAAGAGCGACCCATAAGCGGAATGGAAAAGAAGATCATTCCTAAATAGTCCCCCAATGTATTTAATAGTTAAAGTGTACAGTACCATACCGATTAGTTGCTACCTATTGTTTTTGATAAGGTGTTGGATTGGAGTATATCATTGATTAAAGAATTAAAGTTATCTATAATTATCAATACTAACTATCGTAAATAGTGATGGGGGATAGGTATGGATCTGAATTATTTTTATACTTTTAAAGAAGTGGCCAAGTGGGGAAGTTATACAAAGACCGGGGAAAAACTGGGCTATGCTCAATCGAGTGTGACGACGCAAATCAAGAAGCTTGAAGAGCATTATCGCATTAAGTTATTTGAGCGGGTCGGCCGTAAGATGCGCCTAACACAATCCGGGGAAGAACTCTATTACTATGTGGAGAAAATCCTATCCCTTTTAGATGAAGCAGAGGAACGAATCTTGAAGGAAAGTAATCTCAGGGGAACTCTGCGTGTCGGAACGGTAGAATCATTGGCTGCCTATTTCATTACACCATATATTAAACAATTAAAAGTAAAGCATCCCGAATTAAAGATTCTATTGGAATCCGGGCATTGTCCCAATTTAAAAGGAGGGACGCTTGAAGGGAAATTCGATCTTTCGATTTTAATGGACCGTTATGTGGAGCATCCTGAACTCACGACCATTCCGATTCGTCAAGAAAAGCTTGTCATGATTGCCCCTATCAGTCATCGACTCGGTTCACATCAAGTGATGAACCTGCGGGAACTTGAATCAGAAACCCTGATCTTAACAGAGGAAGGCTGCTCTTACAGAGTCTTGCTGGAACAGTTGCTGAAAGAAGAAAATGTACAGGCTAAATCAGTTATTTCTTTTAGCAGTCTAGAGGCGATCAAACAATGTGTAGCGGATGATTTAGGAATTGCCATCTTACCTGAAATCGCTGTAAGAAAAGAAATAGAAAACGGTAAGGTGATTCAACTTCCGTTTCATCATGAAAAAATAGAGGTCTATACGCAAGTTGTGTATCAAAGAAAGAAATGGCTTACTCCACCATTAACACAATTGATATCATCATTAACACATTAAATATCGTTCTGACCCCCGCGGCAACAGATTCTGAAATGAACTCTGTTTCGGTCATCACAAACTGGAAAACGAAGGATAAATTAGGTTGGGGCTCTTCCTTCGTATTCAATGCCTATTTAGAAATAAAAGTAAATAATCCGAATTAATCCCCGTTTCGGCTGGTTTCTTACCAGACAGGCACCCTTCTGAAAAGAAAACATGATGCGAGAACCGAATCCATTACAAGAGGACGAATCGAAATCCGATTCGTCCTTTTTGAATATCCATTCTTATCAACGGTCCATTTGAGAGAGATTTCAAACTATATCAGCGTCTCCGAAACCCTTCCTCACGTAAATACAACGCAGCTTCATCGTACCCGCCAAAGGAGTCCTCCAAGTTATCACCGGCATAAATATTCCAACGGTCATCTTCTTCAATCAACATGAGGGAATGTCCTTCCGTATCTTTCCACACCTGTTGGACCGGAGGCACGATTTCTTCTTCCGTTGCCAAATGATCAATGGAAGCCCGGATGATTTTGCGGAGTTCATCACCTGAAAAATCACGGATATTCACGAGTCCTTTTTGATTGGCTTCATAATCGGGGAGACTGCCCGTATAAACAAATCCGTTTCCGTTCGGGTGCAGGTGGTACACCACAGTCGTCTTTTCATAGAGACTTTCTTCAAAGTGGAAATTCACCCGGTTCAATGAAACGTCCTTCCGTGAAAGTTCAGGGAACTCTTCGATTATGGTTAATTTATCTTCAAATGGTAACATCATATTCCTCATTTCATTTTACGATTTTTCCATTATAACACAGTGCCCTATTTTCTCAGAGAAGTTAAAGGTATAATGGGGTACAAAGAGGTGACCCCATTGAATGATTTTACTTCCTTAGGAATTGGACCTAAGTACGTCAATGCGTTAAAAGAACAATCGATTACAGAACCAACACCGATCCAGAGCGAAACCATCCCTGTGTTATTAAATGGTGAAGACGTGATCGGGCAGGCACAGACAGGAACGGGAAAAACGATGGCTTTTCTCCTGCCTATGCTTGCCAAAATTAATCCAGCGAGAGATGAGATCCAATCTCTTATTGTGACTCCGACGAGGGAGTTGGCGATTCAGGTAACGGCTGAATTAAATCAGATTCTTTCTTCTACGGAAGATGACATAAATGTGTTAGCTGTGTACGGCGGCCAGGATGTTGAGAAGCAGATTAAGCGACTGAAGAATAAAGCGATTCATATCGTGATTGGAACACCTGGTCGTTTACTTGATCACGTTCGTCGGGAGACCGTGGACTTTTCAAATGTATCGTTCCTTGTGCTGGATGAAGCGGATCAAATGCTTCATATCGGATTTTTTGATGAAGTGGAGTCGATTATTCGCGAGACGCCGTTTACTCGTCAAACTGCCCTGTTTTCTGCGACGATGTCCAAGGATATCCGAAAGATCGGCAAGCGCTATATGAACAATCCACATAATGTACAGATTAGGGAAAAAGAAAAAATTGTACAGGAAATCCAGCAGGAAATCGTGGAGACGACGGATCGTCAGAAATTAGAAGCCCTTAGTCAAACGATTCATGATGTCCAGCCGTTTTTAGGCATCATTTTCTGCCGAACGAAAAGAAGGGTCAGCAAGCTGCTGGGAGATCTGAAAGCGAGAGGATTCCTGGTGGACGAACTGCACGGTGACCTGTCTCAAGCGAAACGAGAAGGAGTAATGAAGAAGTTCAGGGACGCGAAACTTCAGCTTCTTATCGCAACAGATGTAGCAGCGCGTGGTCTTGATGTTGAAGGCGTTACTCATGTATTTAATTATGACATTCCTCAAGATGTCGAAAGCTACATTCACAGAATCGGACGTACAGGCCGTGCCGGTAAAGACGGGCTTGCGATCACCTTTGTGGCATTAAAGGATAAGCAGGACCTGGAAATGATTGAAAAAGGCATTGGCCGTTCATTGCCTCGTCGTGTCGTGGAGGTTGCTCCTTCTAAGGAAACCTCACCTGTTCATAAGGGATCCAATGAAAGTGCAAAGGATAAACGGGAAAAGAATATCCAAGCGAATAAAGAGCGAAAAGCAAGATCACCACGTGGAGGTCGGTCTCGTAACAGTGAAGGTGGTGACTCGTCACGCAGTCGTCGATCGAGAAGGGAAGAATCATCATCCCGACGTGGCGGAGACTCAGTCAGTCCCTCAAGAGGCAGACAATCCAGACCCAGTGATTCTGGCAAACCTAGAAGAAACGACTCCAGCGGTAAAAGAAACAGCCAAGGAAAACCCTCTTCAAATAGAAGAGGCCGCTAACCCAAAAAGCATGGTGACCAATGTGTCACCATGCTTTTTATGGAAGGCTATGTAAAACATTTCTGTTGATTTCCACAAAGACAATTTTATCGTTTTGCGAGACTGATGAATTTTTAAGGAAAGAAGCTAACGACCTATTATGGTATAGCACCTTGGCTTCTATTTTTATACAAGCACTTCCTTTTGACGTAACATTTTAACCAAATAATTGAATTTATAACTGGAATTGGATTATTTAGTCGATTTTCATGTCTTTAGAGTACGATTGACAGAAAAAATAAGGGTAATATAGGACTCCCCCCTGATTTATAATCCGCTTTTGGGATTTATGATCCGGAATTCTGATTTATGATCCACTTTTTTATACTTATGATCCGTTTGTCGAAAACTGTAAAATGGACAGCCTGCCACTATGTTTCCCCTGAAAACCGTTTTCATCCCATTCACTTAAAGTTACCTGATTACTGAACGTTTTATAAGAGTTCAATGCTCCTGCGGGCTACCACTTCTCACTATTCCAATATGTGGAAGATCAACAATCAGTTTTAACAAAGCCTTAATAGAAAAGAGTGGTCAACTATCCTTCAACAAAACATGGAGCTTTTTTTAATCAGGACACCACTATATAATTTCTGAATATTCCCAATTAATAAATAGAATCTGCTAAAATATTCAATATAAGTAATACAGCAGTCATTAATTAACAGAAGGGATGGGGTGTACTTATGCATATACCTTTAGTGTTAACGGATTTTTTAGATCGGGCAGTTGAGCAATATGGAGAAAAGGTTGCGATTATTGACGATGTGAAGCGTTTGACATATAAGCAGCTAAATGCCCGTGTGAATCAACTGTCTAGAGGACTAATGGAATTCGGGATTGAAAAAGGGGACAAGGTTGCGTATCTGGCTCCGAATACAACCGAGATGCTGGAGGGGTTCTATGGAGTCTACGGTGTTGGAGGGATCATGACGCCACTTAATACGCGCTTAAAACCTGCGGATTATCAATTTATTCTGACTCATAGCGAAAGCAAAGCATTATTTGTGGATGAGGAACTTTATCCGCTGGTGCAGCCGATTTTGTCTAAGGTGCCGAATTTAAAGCATATTGTGATCCATGGTGAGTCTATAGATGGATATCCTGGCTATGACGAGTGGCGCGGCTCATTCAGCGACGAAGCCTTCGATCGCGTAGATCTGGAAGAAACGGATATCGCTTCATTATTATATACAAGTGGAACGACAGGGGATCCGAAGGGAGTACTCCTCACACACAGATCAAATTATCTGCATGCTCTATCATCCATGCATCATTTACGGGTTTCTGATCAGGACACTTTGCTTCACGTGCTGCCTATGTTCCATGTGAACGGATGGGGATCTCCTTTTTACTATACTGCCAACGGTGCGACCCAGGTGATGCTCAGAAAAGTAGACCCTGAGATGATTTTAGATAAAGTCGAGAAGCATGGCGTAACGGTTATGCATATGGCACCGACTGTTCTGAATATGCTTCTGGAGAACTATCTGAACAGGGAGCGGACCATCGGCCAAAATGTAAGGGTTGTGATTGCAGGCTCGGCCCCTCCACCAGCATTTGTACGAAAGGTGGAAGAGGATCTGAACTGGGAGTTTATCCAAGTGTACGGAATGACTGAAATCTCTCCACTTATCACTACATCCATCCTGAGATCTTCAGAACAGGACAGACCAAAGGAAGAAAAGTACCGGTTAAAGGCGAAAGCCGGCTACAGTATGATTGGCAGCAAGGTGAAAGTAGTGGATGAGTTCGGAAATGAAGTGCCCCATAACGGGAAAGCGATTGGAGAAATCGTGACAAGAACGAATACAGTGATGGAAGGATATTATAAAAACCCTGAAGCAACCAATCAAGCCATTCGAGATGGATGGCTGCATACAGGGGACATGGCGACGGTTGACCAGGATGGCTTCATTGAAATTGTCGACCGGATGAAAGACGTCATCATTAGCGGGGGAGAAAACATCTCTTCTATTGAAGTGGAGGGGGCTCTTTATGAACATGATAGTGTCCTCGAAGCAGCCGTCGTTGCCATTCCCCATGAACGTTGGGGAGAAGTGCCACATGCAGTGGTTGTACTTCGGGAGGGTCACAGCACAACGGAAAAGGATCTCATCGAGTTTAGTAGAGAAAAGCTTGCTCACTTCAAAGCCCCGAAGAGTATTACCTTTGTAAAAGAATTACCTAAGACCGCCTCCGGAAAAATCCAAAAGGTTGTGATCCGTAAAGAATTCTGGAAGGATCATGACCGAATGGTTCATTGATAGAAGGAGGCATGCAGCAGAGAGGTATGCCTTTTTATTATTCGGTTGGACAAAAGTCCCTATTTCTTAAATCCAGGATGCCCGTCGTCCCTGTTTAGGCTTCTTCAGCATAAATTATAATAAGGAAGTTTTATCAGCATAATAACAGGGAAAAGCAGTTTTTAAGAGTATACAAATGGAGGGCGTAAAGATGAGTTTAAATTCCCCGTTGGTTCCGAATCAAAAAACCCATTGTTCCAATGAGTATGGAAAGTTAAAGAAAGTGGTTGTTGTTTCACCTGAAAATATGCAAATTAATGAAATCATAAATGAAACACAAAAGCATTTCCTAAAGGAAAATATTAATATAGAAAAAGCGGTTCTTCAGCATAAAAACTTTGTTGATACGTTAGAGAAAAATGGTTCAGAGGTCATTCACCTGCAACCATCACCAGAGTTTAATGAGCAAGTCTTCACAAGAGATATTGGTTTCACTATTCATGATCAGTTCTTCGTTGCATCGATGAATACCGATGTCAGGCGAGGCGAAGTGAAAACGCTGAAGAATTGGCTGGAAACGAATGAAGTGCCTTATAATGAACTTCTCCATTCCATTGAAGGAGGGGATGTGCTCGTTGATGAGCAGAATATTTGGATTGGAGTAAGTGGACGGACGAATCAATTGGCCATCCAATCGTTACGAAATCAGCTCCCCCAATTTACCGTTCATGAATTGCCTTTAAAAGAAGGGGTCCTTCATTTAGATTGTGTATTTACGATCATTTCAGAGGAATGGGCCATTGTATATCCACCGGCCTTTTCTAAACAGGATCTTGAGATAATCAAGAAGCATTATAATATCATCACCGTGTCGGAAGATGAACAATTTCAAATGGGCCCCAATGTATTAGCAATCGGTGATGAAAAAATCATCAGTCTTATTCAAAATCATGACTTGAATGAACGAATCAGATCGAAAGGTTTTGACGTGATTGAACTGGATTTATCCGAAATCATCAAGTCAGGTGGATCATTCCGTTGTTGTACGCTTCCCTTGATTAGAGAGTAGATGAGGTCTTATTGACTATGAACAGGATAGATTTATTCATGAAAAACAGGTGGCTTTTTACCTGTTTTTCTTCATTTACTTAACCTTTACACTCCTGTAGTCCTTTTGCAAAAGTTTCTTCATAGTTTCCCTTTATCCTTCTACATGTATTGGAAATTACAGGAGGTAGGGTAAATGAAGAAATCAATGAAGAAGATTCTTCCGTTAGCGGTTGTGTCAACATTAGCACTTGGGAGTGTAATAGGAATGAATCAAGACAGCTCAGAAGCTCTAGGGAAGGAATCTAAAAATGGCAAAGCCAAGAACGTCATCTTTATGATCGGTGATGGAATGGGCGTTCCTTACACAACGGCTCTTCGTTACATGAATGACAATCCAGATACAGTAGAGATGGAAAAAACGGCATTCGATCCTTACCTTGTCGGACTGCAATCTACTTATCCTGAAGATGAAAAAGAGAACGTAACAGACTCAGCTGCTGCTGCTACGGCGATGAGTGGTGGAGTCAAAACCTATAATAATGCGATAGCAGTCGATAATGATAAAACCGATGTTAAAACCGTATTAGAGCAGGCGAAAGAAAACGGTATGTCTACAGGAATTGTAGCTACATCTGAAATCACCCACGCGACCCCAGCATCTTATGGAGCACATGAAGAGCAGCGTAAAAGCGAAAATGCGATTGCGGATGACTATTATGATGAAATGATTAACGGTGAACATAAGATTGACGTAATGCTGGGCGGAGGGACGGACTTCTTCGAACGTGATGACCGTAATTTGGCCGAGCAGTTCCAAAAGGATGGATACAGCTATGTGAAATCCGCTGAAGAACTTAAAAATGACGACAACAAGCAAATTCTTGGGCTTTTCTCTGAAGTCGGAATGGACAAGATGATCGACCGTGATAAAGAACAGCCAAGCTTAGCAGATATGACGACATCTGCACTCGACCGTTTAAAAGGTGACAAGGACGGATTCTTCCTAATGGTGGAAGGAAGTCAAATCGACTGGGCTGGTCACGATAATGATGTTGTGAGTGCTATGAGTGAAATGAGAGACTTTGAGAAGGCATTTGAAGAAGTAAGAGATTTCGCGAAAAAAAATGGTGAAACACTTGTTATCGTTACAGCTGACCACTCAACAGGCGGATTCTCCATTGGATCAGATGGTGAGTACAATTGGGATCCGTCAGCTATTCAAGCTGCAAAACGCACACCTGACTTTATGGCAGAACAAATCGCAAAGGGTGCTTCAGTTGAGGATACATTAGCCGAAAATATCGACTTTGAATTAACTGGAGAAGAGATTATTTCTGTGAAAGAAGCAGCAGAACAAGGCGATCTAACCGAAATCGATCACGCCATTGAGAAAATCTTCGACAAACGTTCAGGTACTGGCTGGACAACGGATGGACATACAGGAGATGACGTTCCTGTGTATGCATTTGGTCCACAAAAAGAGAAATTCTCCGGCATGATCGATAACACAGATCAAGCGAAGATGATCTTTGAATTATTGAATAATAAAGGGGAAAGCAAAGATAAGAAATAAACTTAATATAGAAAAGACCATGCTTGCCCCTCCTTTTGGGGTGGACTGCATGGTCTTTTCTTCGATTATGCTTCTTCTAAATCTGAAACACTTACTTCAGAACGTTCTTCTAATGGTCCGCGAAGATGAACAACGGCTATTTTTCCATCTTCATTAACAGAGTCAATCCATACGGAAGCATCTTTATATTTTACTTCAATATCAGCTGAAGAAGATAAAATCTGTTTTACACGATTATAATCCATTCCTCATTTCCTCCTTATATTCTATTTTCATTGGTTAGTGTGTCCTGTTTAAGAGAAAAATAAGCGTATATTTCATTTGCAATCCGATACGCTAATAGCGAAAGGGTGATGGTCATGAAGAAGCAGGATGAAAGAACATCCACTACAGAAGCAAACATGGAAATGAATGAAAGATTTTATGGAAGTAATGAAAAAGAAGATGATCCTGCACCGCCCACTTATATACAAAATAATACGGCCGCGGTGAAGATTAATGGTGATGATGAGTAAGAGTACCAGCTGAATCCTATACTTATAAAATAAAAACCTGCCCGATCTTCCATCGGACAGGTTTTTGTTATTTCGTTTTATTACGCTGATCTTTATTATGCTTGTTTCCCTTACTGTTGTCTCCACTCGTAATTTCAGTAGCAAACTCCGTTGTTCCACGCTTAGGTGAATTTTGGTTTTCACTGCCTTTGTTGTTCTTTTTCGTCATATCATTTCCTCCATTCTACTCGATTCATTAGTAGTTTTTGAAGATTAACAAAAGGTTATGCACAAATAGAAATGTTAAAGAAAGATTAAAAAAATAATTTAGCATAGTTTTTTGGGACAAGAATAAGTTATAATATAAAACGAAATGATTACGATTAAATATGTAAACTTAAGAAAGGAAACGTAAATGAATGAATTCTTTGAGGAGCTTTAGTCAAGAGATGACAGGGATACTATTATTCATGTTATTCATTGTTCTTTTTTTAGCGGGAGATTGGATGAAAGGATATGTTCCGGATGAGTTCCTTACTTCTTCAATGGTGAATGTCATCACCATATTCTTGAGTATTCTCTTAGAAGCGATCCCTTTTATCTTAATTGGCGTCTTCGCATCCGCACTTATTCAAGTATTTGTTTCTGAGAGTCTATTACAAAGAATCATCCCGAAAAGGTTTCCTTACCTTGCTCTGTTTCCTGCAGCTGTAGTCGGAGCATTGCTCCCTGTTTGTGAGTGTGCCATTGTACCGGTGGCAAGAAGGCTGATTAAGAAAGGAATGCCCGCTCATCTTGCGATTGTCGTCATGGTAACGGCACCTATTTTAAATCCGATTGTACTTGCCTCTACTTATTATGCATTCCAAAATAATATGACAGTTGTCGTGGGAAGAATGGGAATTGCTTTAATAGCCGCATTAATCATTGGTGCCCTATTGTATAAATTTTATGGAAATAGGAATCCGCTTATACAGAAGGCACATGACCATGAGCATCATCATGATCACTCCTCCAATAAACTAATGCAGACGATTGTACATGCCAGTGATGAATTTTTTGACATGGGTAAATTCCTTATCATTGGAGCATTCGTTGCAGCAGGATTTCAGACTTATCTTGATAGGGAGCTTCTCGTAGGGATAGGAACGAATGAGGTAATGGCTCCGGCGGTTATGATGGGATTTGCTTATATTATTTCACTATGTTCAGAAGCAGATGCGTTCGTGGCTTCGTCTTTCGGCAGTATGTTTTCTGCTTCATCCATTGTGGCATTCTTAGTGTATGGTCCGATGATTGATTTCAAGAATACATTATTGATGCTTGCTTACTTTAATAAAAAATTCGTGTTGATCTTTATTGGGATCGTGACAATCGTAGTATATATATGCACGCTTGTATTCCAAGTATTTGTGTAAAGGAGGCTAGAGAAGTGAAACCATCCATCCAATTCCATACATTCATCAGGGGGATCATCTTAATTGGATATGCTCTCTTGGTATTGAAACTATTTTTAACGTTTAATTTGCAAAACTTTGTCGCACCAAAAATGCATGGTTACATGTATTTTGCTCTGGGGGTTTTCATTCTCCTGGGGGCGATCCAAATCATTCGGGGGACATCTTCAGCTTCTGCAAAAGAACACCATTGTGATTGCGAAGGTCATGAACTGCCGAAAGGATTCATTCGATCCAGCATGGTATATGCTCTATTTATTTTTCCAATAGTGGTGGGATTCCTGCTGCCGGATAACTTATTAGATAGTTCCGTCGCGGCTAAGAGAGGGGTGAAAGTGGGGAATAGTCTATTCTCAACGGCGCCTACACAGGAACAAAACGGAGTAAACCAAGAAGAAAGGACAGAAAAAAGTGAGTCTTCCATTGAGCCTGTCCTTGGACCGTATGATGAGTTTCCAGTTGAAAAGGATTTCGACAAGCTCAAGGAAATCGTCCATAACAGTAAAAAAATAATTGTAAGAGACGAACAATATATCCAAACATTAAGTATTGTGGATGAAAATCTGGACGATTTCGTCGGAAAAGAAATTCAGCTTACTGGTTTTGTCTATAAAGATGAAGGGTTTGCAGAGGATGAAATGGTCATTTCCCGTTTTACCGTTACATGCTGCGTAGCCGATGCCTCCGTTTATGGTTTATTGGCACGTGATTCAGAACTGAGTAAACTTGAACCAGATACATGGATTAACGTGAGTGGCGTGATCGATAAGGTGGATTTTAATGGTCAGGAAATGCCGGTACTAAAGAATCCGGTGTTTGAAGTAATAGAGCCGCCTGCTAATCCTTATGTAGAGGAGTTCTTTATTAAAATTGAATAAACTAAAAAAATCCTTACTTATGTGTAAGTGGGGATTTTCTTATAATATACAAATCGTAATCATTTCGATTAAAGGATAGGAGTTGTTAGAATGAAAGTACCAGTAACAGTATTAAGCGGTTATTTAGGATCAGGCAAGACGACATTATTAAATCATATTTTACATAATCGGGAAGATAAACGAATAGCGGTTATTGTGAATGATATGAGTGAAGTGAATATTGATGCTTCCCTGGTGAAGAGTGGTGGGTTTACTAGAACAGAAGAAAAGTTAGTGGAGCTTCAAAATGGTTGTATTTGCTGCACCTTAAGGGAAGATTTAATGATTGAAGTCCAGCGATTGGTCGATCAGGGGAATATTGATTACATTGTGATTGAGTCTACCGGGATTTCCGAACCGATTCCTGTAGCTCAAACATTCACTTATCTGGATGAAGAGATGGACATTGATCTTACGAGGAAAACAAGACTGGATACGATGGTGACGGTTGTAGATGCCAACCGATTCTGGCATGATTTTGCAAGCGGTGAAACTCTGTTGGACCGCAAGCAAGCAACAGACGAAGGAGATACAAGGGAAGTAGTCGATTTACTGATTGATCAAATAGAGTTTGCGAATGTGATTGTGTTAAATAAAATAGATTTAGTGGAAGAAGTGGATGTTATAGAATTAAAAGCTGTTCTTCATAAGTTGAACCCAGAAGGGAAAATCATTGAAACTTCACATGCTAACATTTCATTAGATCAAGTACTGAACACCCGATTATTCGATTTTGAGAAAGCAAGCCAGGCAGCCGGGTGGATTAAAGAGTTACAAGAAGAACACACCCCCGAGACAGAAGAATATGGAATTTCTTCTTTTGTCTATCGACGTAACAAGCCATTTCACCCAGAACGTTTCATGACTTGGATGGAGGAGTGGCCGGTTGACATCGTACGGGCAAAGGGCTTCTTTTGGCTGCCGACCCGTAACGACATGACGGGCTTATTATCCCAGGCAGGTCCATCGATTATCATTCAGGGGGCAGGGGAATGGGTAGCTGCTTATCCTGAGAATGAGAGAAAGGAAATCCTTGCTGAAGAAGTGGAATTAGCAGATAAATGGGATCCCGTTTATGGGGATCGAATGAACGAAATCGTATTTATCGGTCTTGAGATGAACAGGGAAGAAATAGAGCTGTCATTAGATAGCTGCTTGTTAACAGAAAAAGAAATGGCAGAGGATTGGACAGAATTTAAAGACCCGATCCCTGCTTTTACGGTGGAAGGTTGAGAGACGAAAAAGCCAGGCGCTTGAACGCGCCTGGCTTTTTCATTCGTTTTCTAGTGCTTTCTTGATTGTTTGAATGTTTTCTTTCATCAGGGATAGATAGTCCTTATTTTCTTCGATATCCTCATCCGTTAATACGGAAAGGTTATGAACCTTAAGGGGTTCTGCCTTGATTTCGTTCTGAACGATCTTTGCGATACGAGGAGTTACATTTTGTTCGAAAATAACGTACTTTATTTGATGTTCTTTTGCTGTTTCAATCATATCTTTTAATTCCTTTTGCGAGGGTTCATCTGTAGGAGAGAGACCCGATACGGCTAATTGTTCAATTCCGTAAGAATCTTCCCAGTATCCATACGCTGCATGGGAGACAAGGATTTCTGGATGGTCCTTCCCACTTACTGCTTCCTCGAATTCGTGATGCAGGTCGTCTAAATCTTTTTGTAGTGCCTTATAATTTCGCTGAAACAGTTCCTTTTCTTCAGGACGTAATTCTACCAACGCATCTCGAATGTTGGCCGCAAGGTGATTCGCTCGAGAGGGATCCAGCCATACATGGGGATCATAATCTCCATGGTCATGCTCATCATGAGCCTCTTCTTCAAGCGAAGAGTCACTGTGTTCACCATGAGCCTCTTCGTCATGAGTTTCTGTTTCATGTGCATTGTCGCTCTGTTCTTCATGATGATGAGAGCTTGAAATGACTTCGGCCCCTTTAGTCGCTTCCAGCATAATGGTCTCTTCATTTTTTAACGCTTTTGTTATTTTACTAGAATACGATTCCATTCCCAGACCGTTATAGATAAATAGGTTGGATTCTGCAATGGACATCATGTCTTTTGATGTTGGCTCGAATGTATGAGCATCTGAACCGGGCGGAAGCAGTGTGTTTACCTTCACATGTTCTCCACCAATTCTCTCTGCGAAATATTGCAGGGGATAGATGGAGGTAATGATGGACAAAGGCTTCTCTTCTGATGAACCGGGATTAGAAACATTACATGCTGTGAGTGTAACAAGGCTGCTTATAATGGCCAATACTATTAATTTTTTCATTATTACTCTCCTTTTCTTTCATTCCGATTTTATTTTATCGTAATGATTACGATTTGTAAATCATAATCATTACGTTTTATGATGATGGACTACTGATTATGACCAGAACATGGAATTTGTAACTTTATTCCTATATTTAACATTACTACTGATATTTTAATTCTTCTAAACGATAATGAAGATAGGATATCTAAAGGGAGGTAAAGAAATTGCATGAGAAAATGGATGGGACTCAGAATGTGTCAGGAATACCGGGCAGGTGGTTTGTGGATGAATTGGCAGACGGGTCGGAGGGCTATCCGATTTTATTTATTCATGGGATTCATGCCTCGTCAGACACGTGGATACGAGAAAATGATCTACAGGAATTCACACGGAAATATGGGCACCAAGCAGTTTTTATTGATTTGCATCCAGACGAAGATATGTGGAAAAATGGGCAGCTTTTAGTGGAAAAGCTTCGTGAGATTTACGACTATTTTAAGAGGAAGGTAGTGGTTGTGGGGCATAGTAAAGGAGGGATCGATGTGCAAACAGCATTGGTTCATTATGGTGCCGGACCATATGTAGAAAGGGTCATCACTCTTTCGTCCCCTCATTATGGATCAGAGCTTGCAGACCTTGCCTATAGTAAATGGGCCGGCTGGTTAACCGATGTTTTAAAAAGCAAAAATAATGCCGTGTTCTCCTTGCAAACGGGATATATGAAATCTTTCCGTTCCCAGACGGATGAACTTGAACTTGCAAAAGCCACCCCATTCTATACATTCGGTGGTACAGGATGGGGAGGGGTGAATTCTGAACTGTTTTGGGGCGGGTTATATTTAAGCCGATTTGGACAAAGTGATGGAGCGGTGCTGGTAACAAGTTCACGCCTTCCTTATGGGGAAGAGGTGCGGGTCCAAGACTGGTCTCATACGACGATAAAAGAAGGCGGGGAGATTTTCCCTTATTTAAAGGAACTCTTAACAGAAGAGGTGCAAGAGGTATCCTATGCTGCCGTGAGCGAGCTTGCAAATGAGGGAGAAACGTCGGTTCTCAATAGAGGCGGGGTATTTGTGGGTGTTGGAGTGGAGAAGTTTTCAGTGGAGGAAGAGGTAGAGAAAATCTCGGTGGACTGGATCAGTGATCAACAGGTTATGATCTATGAGCTCATTAGTCCGAACGGGCAAGTGTATAAACAGTTCATGATTACGGAAGATGCGACAGGCTTTTTCCCTGGCGCTTACCATCATTCCATTATCATTTCAAAGCCACTTTTAGGACAGTGGGAAATGAGGGCACATAATAGTCAAAGTGAAAATTACATGTTAACGATTCTGTTTCAGAAAGGAGTTAGTAAGGAGGGGAAACAGTTGGCGGGGGATGGAGAATCTTTAATGGGTTCATGGAATACACACGACAAACCTGTGAAGAGAACATATACCATTCACCATATCCCGATAAAGAACGGAAACAAAGCCACCCTCATTACAACGGAAGATCTATCTTCTCTGCCTCTTGCTGAATTTGAAGAAGGAGTCCATAACATTACCATCGATATAGAAGGGGAAACCCAGGAGGGAAACCAATTTCAGAGAACGATTATTCAAACGGTTTATGTAGATGGTAAGGGGAATATCTATTAATGGTTTGAGGTGACATTCATCAAGAAGGAGAGGTCCGTCCCTATGTATAAACAGGGACGGACCTCTGGGCTCTGGGTTATAGTGCTTTAAGGAATTCTGTTACTTGTTCAGGTGTTTTGGCGTTTGCGCTGTGCAGGTGAGCGATTTTTTCGCCATTTTTGTAGACAAGCAGGCTTGGGATGCCCATGACGTCATATTTTTCGGCGATTTCAGGAAATTCGTCTTTATTGATGTCGTACCATTTATATTGACCGAACTCTTCCATGATCTCATCAAGGAACATATCCATACGACGGCAGTCAGGACACCAGTCTGCATGGAATTTCACGATCACCGGCTCTGCCGAAGTGACTAGATCTTCAAAGGTTTCTTTGTTTTTGATTGCTTGCATGTTGTTAACCTCCCTTTGATATTATTTTATACAAAACATCAATCAATTGTAAAACGAATCATTTTTCGTCTGAACTTGTACATGATAATATGAGAATACATTTTGAAAGAAAAAGGTGACATTATGCAACCGATTAAAGTTGGATTAGTAGGATACGGTTTTTCTGGACAAAGTTTTCATCGCCCGTTACTTTCTCACTTAGAGGAATTTCATATCCAAGCGGTGCTTTCTTCTGATAAAGAGAAAGTGTTGAAAGACATTGAGGGTGCAACAGTGGTTTCATCCCTTGACGATTTACTTCAACAAGACATTGAATTAGTTGTCATCACAACGCCAAACCATCTTCACTACCGGATGATTAAGCAGTCTTTACTAGCTGATAAGCATGTAGTGGTAGAGAAGCCGTTTGTGACGAATAGTGTGGAAGGGGAAGAGTTGTTAGCTTTAGCGATAGAGAGAGGCTTGCATCTATCTGTCTTCCATAACCGACGATGGGATGCCGACTTTTTAACCATTCAAAAATTACTTGAAGAAGAAGCTTTAGGACAAATTTATACATATGAAGCCCACTTCGATCGTTTCCGCCCGAATATTAAAGACCGTTGGAAAGAAAATAAAATCGAGGGAGCCGGAGTGTTATATGATTTGGGTTCTCACCTCCTCGATCAAGCACTCACTTTATTTGGTACACCACAATGGGTACAGGCAGATGTATTCCCACAAAGAAATCCGGAAAAAGCGGAAGATTATTTCCACATTACACTCGGGTATGACGTATTGAGAGTGCAATTGTACTCTCGTTCTGTAGTCCTTGATCCAGGACCTCGCTATCAGGTTCATGGATTAAAAGGAAGCTACGTGAAGCACGGAATGGATCGTCAGGAAGATGATTTGAAAGCAGGAATAAATCCTCTTGGTAAAGAGTGGGGAATGGAAGACGAAGAAAACTGGGGTACTCTGACAACCCTATCTGATGAAAAAGTGACCTCGGAAGTCATTCCTTCCGAAAAGGGGGATTATACTCAGTTCTATCTTGGGATATATGGAACATTAAGGGAAAACAAACCTCTTACGGTAAAACCAGAGGATGCTTTACACGTGATCAAAATCATTGAAGCATGTAAAGTGAGTGCAGAGAGCAAACGTGTTATTCAACTGAAATAGAGTAGAAAGGCTCCCCGCAATAGGGAGCCTTTCTTTATAGATGCTATTCTACCGTACCAGCTTCTAAGATGTGAACCTTTGCGTCTACATTGAATTTCACCCGCGGATAAATGCTTTCTTTCCATTCTTTAATATCAAATCCACGTACCCCGTGCTTTTGATTTTGACCGATGCCGACAGGGTCGATTCCTAATTCCTGAAATTCCTTCAGCATGGCTAAGCATTTTTCTTCAATATCGTTTTCCATTTTTTTCTCAACATCTCCGACTTTATCAAGTGTCAATTTTTTTCCGGTATACTCCTTGACAATTCCCCTAACCTTGATTCTCATTGTCACTTCAACAGGATCAGCTTTATGTTTTATGATAATCTTGTGCTTTGAACTCAGACTCGTTACAGCCGCTTCAACGTTTTCTTCGGCAGCACCAGGCTTTTTCCCCATTTTGATGACATGGCTTCCTTCAGCAAGTTTATCCACCAATAATTTAAAGAAAAACATATCGTCAGCAGGAATCTTTTTTACCATTTTATCTTTATGAAAGAGAGCAACACCTGTAATCGCTATACTTTCATTAGAGAGCTGCTTCAATATAGGGAGATAAGCTGTCTGTCCTTCTTGAAAATAATTAAATAGAAATAAATGTAAATTCGTTTCAGGTAACTCTCTTCGGGTAATGTTGTGTGTAATTAAGTTAGAAATATACGTTCCATTGCCCCTTAAGCCATAATTCCCTTTGAGCAGTTCACCTGCTTCTCCTTCTACTATCGTTACATATAGCCTTGCGCCAACACTGGCGTCTCTTTGCAGGGAATCACCGATATCGATGATTCCTTTCTTTGCTAGTTTTTCCCCTATCAACACGACATCCAAGCTTCCTCTTACAAGGGGCTGTTGAGCCTTTCTTTCCAATTTTTCAAGTACTTCTCGTGTAGAAGATGCCTCAGCAGAAAGAGTTCCATTCTGGATTGATTTATCGGATAAGTAAATAGGAAAGAGTGATGTACCTCTTATTAAATTTTCTTCAGCATAATCAAAGGCTTTTCCGGTTTCAATATATAAATCGTCGAGAATTTCCTTTTCTACACATCCCGATAGGAACAGAGAACAAATGAGTAAAATGATCAAGGAAAATTGTTTCATTGTTTTTGTCTCACCTTCTTCATGATAGTCACCAGTACTAACAGAGCGGGTATGTAAATAAAGTTGAAATAGAATCCGATTTGTCCTGAAATCGAATTCAAGAAATGAACCTGTTCTCGGTCAGTGATAAAAGTTAAGGTACATAAACTGAGAATACAAATGATAATCAAGGCATGACGATGTCTTAAAGGAGTCATTCGCTTAATGGTCCTGCTGGCACACCAGAGAGTTATGCACACGTTGGGCAAAATCACTAAGCACCAATTAGCGATTCCGATATATTCAAAACGTTCAACAAAGGGCATTTCAACGATTTTCCACATAGAAAGGGTGGCCCAAACGGTTTTTTCTAATTGCTTTTGACTGAAAAATGCAAAAGAAATGATGGCAAGTAAGGTGTATATGGTTGTTGTTGTAAATAGCCCCCAATGAGCATATTTTTGAGACTTTTTCGCATCTTTAATATAAGGATAGAACATCAGTATGGCTTCGTATCCCAGATAGGTAAGTGACATATTTTTTGTGGAGATTAAGATATCTTTGATGGTGTGATCAAATACCGGTAAAATATTTAGGAAATCTGAGTATTTAAATGTAAACGCAAAGGTTAAGATCAGATAACTGGGTAGTACAGTTCCAAAAAAAGCTGTACCTGCAATGGTACGGACTCCTCCATTCACAATATAGTAGACAAGAATTAAGAAGAACAATGCAAACATAAACGTACTTAATCGGGGATACATCCATACTTGCAATACCTCGATATACGTCCTCACAATCGTGATCACCAGCAAACTAAAATAGAGGGCGAATAATAAATTGAATATATTTCCAATCCACTTTCCAAAAACCAAAGTATGAGCAGATACAAGGTCCCCTCCAGATTTTTCCAAAATAAGGTACATAAGGAACATGAGAATATGAGTAAGAATACCTGCCAGGATGACAGAAATCCAACCATCATACCCCGCATTCCTCGAAATGATTCGTTGGAACCCGAGAACGCCTGCCCCTACTTGAATGGAATGTATGAGAAAGAAAACAAGGAAAGGAGATATTTTTCTTCTATCTGGAATGGTTTGCATCTTTTCACCTCCGGCCTTTATTCATCGATATCTAGCTTCTTCTTTCCTTCAGATGGACGGAACCTGTATGGTTTCTTCGTTCTTAAATATTCTGGACGTCCTGCTTGTTTACTAAAAGGGAACCGGATTAGAGCGTCTTTCAGGTCCTTCATTCTCGGTGGATAGAGTGGCTCCAGGAACGGTCTTCCCAGGGAGGTTAGTTGTAATAAATGTCCCATTAGTAAACAGAAACAGAAAACAATGCCTAATAATCCCCATAGCTGTGCGAACAACAAGAAGGGGAATCGGAGCAAACGAATCGTATTACCCATGCGGTACACGGGAGTCGTAAAGGAAGCAAGTGCAGCAAGGGCAACTAAAATGAGCAGTACGTTACTCGTAATTCCGGCCTCAACGGATGCGGTCCCGATTACGATCCCTCCAACGATACCGATCGTTTGACCAACTTTGGTTGGAAGGCGGGCTCCTGCCTCACGCAATAATTCAATCGTTAATTCGAGAAATAACGCCTCTAATATAGGAGGCAAAGGAATTTCTTGTCTCGATGTCACAAGAGTGGCCATTAAATCCTTTGGAATGAGTTCATAATGATACGTCAGCGCAGCAACGTAAACCGGTGTAATCAAGATCGAAAAACCTACTGCAAAAACACGGACTAGACGGAGGAATGAGGCGATCGAGAAATTCAAGAAATAATCCTCATATGCATTAAAGAACTCGACGAGAGTTGTCGGTCCAATCAAGGCATGAGGAGACCCGTCTACCATAACGGCGACTTTTCCTTCCACCAGTACAGAAGCGACACGATCCGGACGTTCTGAATCCAATAGCTGGGGGAAAGGGGAAAGACTATTATCGGCAATGAGCTGTTCAATAAATGAACTATCCATGATTTGATCAAAATCCACGTCTTGTAAACGTTGACGCATCGTATTCACATTGGCTTCATCCACTAATCCATCAAGATAGACCAAGGCGACCCTCGTGTGAGTCAGTTTTCCAATATTAAATTCCTCCACTAGCAGTTCTTTAATAGGAAGACGTTTACGGAGAAGGTTCAGGTTGTCACTGAGTGATTCCACAAAGGCCTCTTTAGGACCAACCACACTGAACTCCACTTCCGGTTGGGAAACCTGTCTCCCCATTTCATTCTTCGTAGCGATGAAGGCAAATTTCCGGTTGGAGGCATCCATCGTTAACAAGGTATATCCGTTAAAAAGCTTTTGTTCAATTTGAGCTTCCTCTTTGGATACTTCTATATCCAGGACAGGAACCAATGTCTTTAAATCATCAAATGAATGAAAATCTTTTGAAAGTAAGGAGGGAAGAACATCCTCCTGCAGGATTTTCCCATCAATCAGGGTGGTAATGAAATGCAGACTGAATTTGGCCCCTGTATGAGGGTTCTGATAAAAGGCTTGTTTATAGTCAGCTGATTTCTCAGCTTCCTGCTTAAAGTTTTCATATGTCTGTTTTTTCTTCGTGTTATCGGTGTTTTTCTTGTTCTTAAAGAATGGAAACATACTAATCCCTCATGTTCGATGTATGGTCTATCCTATAGTGTTTCCGAAAATAGGAGAATTATGAAAAAGGATGGGGAATGTGGGAAAAAACGTTAAGGTCTGTTGAATGAAAAGAGGGGATGAGATAGAGGTGGATCAATCAAGATTGGGACTGAACTAAAAAAGACTGGAAAAGGAATGTTCCTTTTCCAGTCTCATATGGTTATTCCTGCTCCAGGAAAAACTTCTCAATATCATCAAGCATCGCATTTGCTGCAATAACGCCACCTGCAGTGTTCCAAATAGCATCATTTACTTCATATACCTTTTCTTGCTTTGCTACTTCAAGGCTTTGGAATAGAGGATCGTTCAGCCACTCTTCAGCAAGCTTATTCGCTTCGCCATCGCCTGTTTCATATGTGAAATAGAATAGGACATCCCCATCCATCGCCGGGATGCGCTCTTTTGTTACACCCTTTTCAGCAAAGTCGTCTACATCTTGACCTTCTGGACGTGCAAATCCTAATTGATCCAGGATTACGCCTGAGAATGTATCTTTATGGTAGATACGGACGTCTCCCGCCATGAAACGAACCATGGATATTTTTTGATTCAATTTATCTCCAAGTTTGCCTTTAAGATCTTCAATTCGCTGATCGTATTCACCTAATACTTCCTGACCTTTTTCTTCTTTGTTTAGTGCCTTGGAGTATAATTCAAAGTTCTCTTTCCAGTCACCACGAAGTGTTTCAGCCATAACGGTTGGAGCGATGTCCTTCAGCTGATTGTATTGTTCCTCTTGACGCATTTTGTTCCCGATAATAAGGTCCGGCTGAAGTTTAGCAATGGCCTCCATGTTTAATTCACTTTCAGTTCCGACTACTTCAACATCTTTCATATCGTCGGCAATATGATCATACCAAGGATCACCTGTCCAGGATTGTACGGCACCAACCGGAGTCACACCCATAGAGAGAAGAGCCTCTGTTCCTTCATTAGTAAGGATGACAACCTTCTTAGGTGTCCCTTCGATTTCCGTCGTACCCATTGCGTGTTCCACTGTATAGGTTTCTTTTTTCTTATCATCGTTACTTGCAGAACCCTCTTTTTCTTCTTCTTTATTACCGCATGCCGCTAAAAATAGAAGAGAAGCGATGAGTAATAAAGATAATAAACTTCTTAATTTCATATGTATAAATCCTCCTGAAAATTATTTATGGTTGATAATGATTATCAATTACTCTTCTTATATTAGTTGAGAAGGCTTTCATTGTCAACACCTAAATGATAATGATTTTCAAAGTCATTGACGGTTGTTCCATTCTTCTTTAATATAGTAGGGGAAGGACAGAGCGTGAATGGCAATTGATTTTCCTTTCCTTGATTGAATGTTCATAAAGGATTAGAAAGGTTAACACATAATGAAAACTCAAAAACAACTTATTCTGTATATAGGAACCATTTTCTTTCTCATATTGTGTATTGGAATCAGCATTGTATACGGGTATACCGATACGTCGTGGAGAATAGCGTTTGAAGCGTTTACCAACCCTGATGGTTCGACTGAGCATATTGTACTTCAGACGATTCGGTTACCACGGGCACTTATTGCTGCGACAGTAGGGGCATCCCTCGCGATTTCAGGCGTCCTGATGCAGACCTTGACCAAGAATCCGTTAGCATCTCCCGGTATTTTCGGGATCAATGCCGGAGGTGCCTTTATGGTGGTAGTGGCGGTTACGTTATTTGGTGTAACCAATCTTCAATCCTTTACGTGGCTGGCATTTTTAGGAGCAGGACTGGCTGCCGTCGGAGTGTATGTCATCAGTTCCGTTGGGAATAACGGGTTGACTCCCATGAAGTTGACGTTAGCAGGGGCTGCCATCACGGCGATGTTCGCTTCATTCACACAGGGATTGCTTGTATTGAATGAAGCGGCGTTAGAGCAGGTATTGTTTTGGCTTGCAGGATCTGTTCAAGGGAGAAACCTCGACATTTTAACCGGAGTATTTCCTTATATTGTAGCAGGCTGGATCCTTGCGCTCATGTTAGCAGGTAAAATGAATATACTTGCCATGGGAGAAGATGTTGCCAAAGGCTTGGGACTCAAAACAGCATTGATTAAATGTATCGCATTACTTGTGGTGGTGCTGCTGGCTGGAGGTTCCGTAGCCATTGCTGGACCAATAGGCTTTATTGGAATTGTCATCCCCCATCTTGCGAGAAAAATCATCGGGGTTGATCATCGCTGGTTGATCCCTTACTCAGGATTGCTCGGAGCGATTTTGCTATTGGCCGCTGACATTGGAGCCCGATACATCATCATGCCCCAGGAGGTGCCGGTTGGTGTTATGACAGCCATTATTGGTGCACCATTCTTCGTGTACGTTGCAAGGAAGGGGTTTTAACCGATGAATAGATTTATGGGGAAACGCTGGCTTCAGGACCGGGTTTCTATGCTCGTTGATATATCAGCAATGAAGAAAATCATGATATTAGGCGTCATCACTGTACTCGTCCTTATTATGAGTACGGGAATAGGTGACTTGAAAATAGCACCATGGAAGGTCGTAAGCGTCTTCTTTGGGGGCGGAACAAGTTTAGAACAGCTTGTTGTTACGTCTTTTCGACTTCCAAGGATTATCATTGCCTTGTTAGCCGGGATGGCATTGGCCGTTGCAGGGGGAATTTTACAGGGGATGATTCGAAATCCTTTGGCATCTCCCGACATCATCGGGATAACTGGGGGTGCAGGAGCAGCTGTGGTCGCTTTTCTGACCATTTTCAGCAATGATGATAATACCTTGATGGTCAGCATTAAATGGCTTCCTGTTGCTGCATTTATAGGGGCAGCAGTCATTGCCTTTTTAGTCTATTTCTTAGCATGGCGAAAAGGGGTATCGCCTGTCAGGCTCGTCTTGATTGGAATCGGGATATCAGCTTTGACACAAGCTTTGACAACACTTCTTATGATACTAGGCCCTATATATAGAGCCAGTCAAGCGAACATTTGGATAACGGGTACCGTGAACGGATCGGATTGGCAGGACGTATGGATCCTGCTTCCGTGGAGCTTGGTCTTTATCCTGTTAAGCTTCTTTATAACCCGTCAATTAAATATTCAGGAACTTGGGGAAGAAATCGCTACAAGTGTTGGAGGGAACGTTCAGAGACAACGCTTTTTACTTCTCCTAATGTCAACGGCTCTAGTGGGTGGAGCGGTTGCCTTTGCTGGGGGAATTGGCTTTGTAGGTCTGATGGCTCCCCATATGGCAAGACGATTGGTAGGATCATCTTTCGGTGTGTTACTTCCGACTGCCGCTTTAATAGGTGGTATTCTCGTGATGGTAGCAGATCTGATCGGCCGAACATTATTCCTGCCCCTGGAAGTTCCAGCCGGTGTATTTACTGCAGCGATCGGAGCACCTTATTTTATCTATCTATTATTTAAAACAAGAAATTCTTAAAGGAGTTGGCCATTAATGAGTGACATTTTACAAACGAAGGATTTAACTCTATCTTACGGGGAACGAACGATCATTGATGAACTGAATATTGACATTCCAAAAGGGGAGATTTCTGTCTTCATCGGCGGAAATGGCTGCGGTAAATCGACTCTTCTTCGTTCCATTGCCAGATTACTTAAGCCGAAACAAGGTTCGGTTCTGTTGGATGGGGAAGCAATCTCTCGTTTATCAACGAAAGAAGTCGCTCGTAAAATGGCTATTCTCCCTCAATCGCCAACGGCTCCAGAGGGATTGACCGTCCTGCAACTGGTAAAGCAAGGTCGTTATCCTCATCAAACCTGGCTCAAGCAGTGGTCCCTTAAGGATGAAGAAATTGTCCAGGATGCACTGAAGGCAACGAAGATGGAAGAACTGCAACACCGGAAAGTGGATGAACTTTCAGGGGGACAGAGACAGCGTGCTTGGATTGCGTTGACATTAGCGCAAGACACAGACATCATTCTGTTAGATGAACCGACTACCTATCTCGATATGACCCATCAAATTGAGATTCTTGATTTATTATTCGAACTCAACGAGAAAGAGCAGCGAACCATCGTCATGGTCCTGCACGATCTTAATTTAGCCTGTCGCTACGCCCATAATATTGTCGCCATCCGTGATAAGCAAATTTATGCCCAAGGGAAGCCTGAAGATGTGATTAGCTGTGAACTCGTGAAGAATGTATTTGATATGGATTGTCAGGTTTCTCGAGATCCATTGTTTGGAACGCCGCTATGTATCCCGTTTGGTAAAGGCCGTTGCATTCTGAATGCTGTGGGTGAGACGGGATGAATGCCCTCACCCAGGAACAGTGGGACACTCTTGAGAAATATCGTTTTCATAGAGAGTGGGATCCTGCTTTTAAAGGGGAAGAAGCAAGTTCTTTCTTAGGGGAGAATGACATGAAAGCTTATCTATCCGGCAAGCTTTCGTCAATCGGAACAGATGATCTTAAGGTAGCAGCGTCCTTATTCATGAAACGCTATGCTTTCATAGCAGCAATGGGATTAATGGCGATGACGTATTGGAATAAGAAAGTAAACCTCGCCCCTGAAAACCTTATACTGGTTGATGGAGATAAGAATGGATTATGGATGCCTCAGTTTTATTTGAAAGATGTAATCGTTACTGAATTTACTTCCACCGAGGAGAAAGAGGAATTTATTCAGTTGATCTTTCGAGATCATCTTAATGGAGTGATCCAGTCATTAAAGAAAGCGACAAAGCTGTCAAATATTATTCTGTGGGAAAATATCGCCGTATATGTTTTCTGGATTTTCGAGAATGATGATTTTCTTTTAAACGAAGGAATGAGAATACTGCGTGACGAACAATTCCGCCAGCTGCTTTCTGAGGAAAACAGCCAGTGGTTCGGACGGTATCACAAAAATCCATTGGCTCGTTACTATAATGGAAAAGTAAATGTAGAAGGAGTAACGGAAAACGTACGTGTTCGTAAAACGTGTTGTTTCTCCTATAGACTGGAAAATGGGGAGCAGTATCGCTGTAAAACATGTCCGCAAACCTGTCGAGTGAAAAGGACATAGCTCTCACAAGGAGGTTTATGATAATGAAAGAATTTCCCGAACAATTTGATGCATTGTTAGAAAAGTACACTGAGCTTTTAGTAGGTAATACCGATTCGGACAAGAAAGAAATGGTCACACGATACGCTCTTTACTCATTCATCGCGAAAAACATGCCTGCACTCGTGAAACACTGGAATTCATTATATCCAGAGGGTAAAGATGAGATGAAACGAATCGTCGGCGAGATAAAAGAGATGAATGAAGCTCATCGTGAGGAAATGAATGGGAAAAAGAAGAAAGAGTAATTGATTTTTATGTGGAAAGTGCCCTTTTTTGTTTGAGAGGGTGCTTTTTTTATTGGAATTTGTCTGGAGTCGGGAGGCAGAGGATCATTTTAAATGAGTTTGGGAGATATATTATCGACTTTCAAAATTTCATTTTTAAATTTTCAATCCGGAAAAAAAGGCAGACTCAAGTCTGCCCCCAATTATTGGACTTGCCCGCCATACCCATAAGGAAATTGAGAAGAATATTGCTGGTGCTGCTGATAGGATTGTTGAATCTTTTGACTGTCGGCAGCCTCAAGCTTGTACCAGCCTTTGCGGAACATTTCATTGTATAGCTCGCGTTGAGCATTTTGTGTTTCATTAAAAATCGTGAGCAGGTCTTGATATAGCGCTTGATGACTCGCTTCGTTCAGAGCTGTACAGTAAGAAGCAGTCATGTATTTCTCGTGAGATAGTACATCCGTTATAAAGTCTCGATCATTCATCTGTGGGGTTTCAGGTACTTGTGTTTGCGGGTTTTGGATTTTTTGCTGATTTTGTTGATTCATGTAAGAGGACTCCTTTCTACATCATGTTTTGGTTTTGGTTAGTCGTATTCAAATGTGCTAATAGTTGTTGGTAGTGACGTTGATGCATTTGGCCGCATTTATCCAACTCAGCTTTAATCTCAGTATCCTGACATTGAGCTGCTGCAAAATGGCACTTCTTCATGGCATTAAGATTCCATGCAAGCATGTCATTTAAATATAAAGAATCCTTTGTTGTAAGCATTTGCGGTGGTTCCGTATAGGCTTGTTGCTGGCTTCCTTGTTGAGATTGTTGTTGCATTTTCATTTCCTCCTTAATATCCTTTCTTTGTATGATCGATAGGTAATATTACCCTGTATACGACCCCTTAAGAAAGTTTTATAATCATAGGGCAAAGGTTATTTTTCCTAATGCTCAACATGATTATTCACGTATTTACAAATTCCGATAATATTCTACTAAGAAAGTATTGAAAGTATATTCAAAATGTTTAAAAGGTGATAAAATGTTGGTAAATATATTAATAGTATGAACCTTTTCTTTTTTAGCAATAAAGAAAACGGTTTCATAATATGATATATATGTTTTTTCAGGGGGTAAGCAACATGGAGCAAGCAATGCGTAATTTCTTTTTATTCCTTTCAAAAAATAAGCCGATGACGAAGCTGGCTAAGAAATATGGCCTACGTTTTGGAGCCGGACGATTCGTTGCAGGATCTTCCATTCTGCAGGCAGTTGATGTTATTCGCGAACTGAATAGTCAGAATCTTGTTGTAACGATCGATTATTTAGGTGAGTTTGTGGACAATGAGCGAGAAGCAAACGAAATGGCTCTTGAATGTATAGAGGCTGTTCGTGCGATCGGGAAGGAAAACCTGAAATCTCAATTATCCCTGAAGATGACCTCAATGGGGTTGGATATTTCCGAAGACGTTGTCATGAAGAATATGAGGTTGATTCTTGATGAAGCAACCAAGCAAAATGTATTCGTGACCATTGATATGGAAGACTATTCCCGCTGTGGAAAGACCATTGATATCTTCAAGCGCTTAAAGTCTGAGTATGATAATATCGGCACGGTAATACAAGCCTATTTATATAGAACAGAAAAGGATATGGATGATCTGAATGCGTATTCCCCCAATCTGCGTCTAGTAAAAGGAGCCTATAAAGAATCACCTGAAGTTGCGTTTCCAGAAAAGAAGGATGTAGACGATAATTTCAAAAAAATTATTAAAACTCATCTGTTGAATGGCAATTATACGGCTATTGCCACTCACGATGATGAGATGATCGAATATACGAAGAGACTCGTGGAAGAGTACAACATTCCTCGTGATCAATTCGAGTTTCAAATGCTTTTTGGCATTCGTGTAGAACGTCAGCATGAACTGGTCAAAGAAGGCTATAAAATGCGCGTATACGTTCCATACGGTACGGACTGGTACGGGTATTTCATGAGAAGACTGGCTGAAAGACCGGCAAATGTCGCCTTTGTTCTAAAAGGGGTCATGAAGAAATAATAATAGTAGATAGTATTAAGACTCTATGGATGTTCATGGAGTCTTATTTGTATATTCATAAGGCTGTTTTCGTAAACTTTGTTGCTTTTGAAAAAGCGAGCAGTAGTTGACTTCCGCTCCAGGTGCTCGCTTTTCTCGGGGCGTGAGTTGAGCCTCCTCGGGCTTTGACCTGCGGGTTCTCAACTGTCTAGCTCCGGCGGCTAGCCCCTCGAGGTCATAAGATGAATGTCGGGGCTGGGCGAGCCGCCTCCGCTATTCGGAGCTTCCCGCAATTCCCGCAGGAGTCGAGAACCTGTAGCGAGAATAAACTTTCTAAGCATGAAATACTACTATAGACTAATATAAATACCATACACGTTTAGAAAACAGTATTTTTCAAAGTGTGCAGTCGTCGATTTTAGCTTTTTATAGTAGAAATACTATTCCTTTCGATTGTTTTTGGTCACGATTAAGCTCTGTCACGAAGATCTTTTATAGATGGTGAGGGGAATTGCGTAGACTCCTGCGGAAGAACCGTCGTGCCGAGACTCCGTTCGGCTAAGCTGAGGAGGATCGGCCGAACGCTAGCTGCAAGTGGAGCAGCTCCCCTCACTATCACGCACAAACTGATTGACAGAGCCTTGGCAGGTCATGTGTTTTAAAACAACAATCTTTGCGAATAGAGGCATTCATAATCAGTATGGGAGGTTAGAGTGAAAATGAATATCGTTCCTATTAAAGTAGAAGGAAAATATTTCAAGAAAATGATTAAGCTTTATTGCCAACTCTTTAAGGTGGATCCAGCCGGCATGGAACAACAGTTTAGACGTCATTCTATGTACCCGCATTTTGAAGGATATCTCGCTATTGTGGGTGATGAAGTCGCAGGGTACGTATATGGATATTCCTCTAAAAAAGGGCAATATTACCACGAGCTCTTGTCCCGTCATTTACACCCGAATCGTGAGTGGATGGAGAATTGCATGGAGCTGGTCGAACTTGGTGTTCATCCCGATTACAGAGGAAAAGGTATTGCTAAACGACTGATGGGAATATTATTGCAGCATAGAAGAGAGGAAAGAGCACTTCTTACAACCCGCAAGGATAATCAATCAGCCATTGACTTTTATCATTCTCAAGACTGGAAAACCCTTCGTGATGGATTCTATCCACATGTTCCCCACGAATATATCATTATGGGGAAAAACTTAAGCCGAAAGGAGAGGAGTGGTTGATTTCGGCTCAACTTCTGAACAGTAAGAGGGAAATGGAGTTCATCCCGCTTATACTTTCAGAAGTTTCGATTAGTATGGTCACGGGCAAGGCTTTTTAATTGTTACGTTATTCACAATATTATATAATAAAAGAGAATAATCTTCATGAAATAAGAGGCGATAAAATGGAAATTACCATTGATAACTTGACTTTACTGCTTGGCCTCTTGCTTTTAGTCGGTGTTGTAACCGCTAAGTTCTCCACACGATTAGGCGTTCCCTCACTTATTTTATTTATCATCGTAGGTATGGTATTAAATACATATTTCTTCTTCGATAATGCTCCAATGACACAATTCATCGGAACACTTGCTTTAATCATCATCCTGTTTGAAGGTGGACTTCAGACGAAATGGAGTAATGTGAAAAGTGTCTATAAACCTTCATTATCACTGGCAACCATTGGAGTCATTGTGACCACACTTTCGATTGGAGTGGCAGCAAAGTTCATTCTGGATGTAAGCTGGCTGGAAGGGATGTTATTTGGGGCAATCGTTGGTTCAACGGACGCTGCAGCGGTTTTCTCCGTTTTAGGGAACAAAAACATCAAACCTAAAATTTCTTCTACACTGGAAGCAGAATCAGGCAGTAACGACCCGATGGCAATCTTTTTGACGGTAGCTTTTTTGCAATTGATCCAATTTCCCGGATTAAATCCAGCTACCTTGATTTTAAGCTTTTTTTGGCAGATGGGTATGGGATTAGTACTTGGTCTGGCACTGGGATGGGCATCTGTATGGATCATCAATCGGATTAATCTTGATTCATCCGGTTTGTATCCTGTTCTGTCTATCTCACTGGCGATCTTCACATACGCATTTACGAGCATACTTGAAGCGAGCGGTCTATTAGCTGTCTATATCATGGCGATTGTAGTCGGAAATCAGGAATTGACCTATCGACATTCGATTGTCCGCTTTAATGAAGGATTTGCCTGGATGATGCAAATCGTCATGTTTATCCTGCTGGGTTTACTAGTTTTCCCTCAGCATTTGCCAAGCATTGCGTGGCAAGGTATTGTTCTCTCGATTCTATTGATTGTAGTAGCGAGACCACTGGGAGTCTATTTAAGCCTTGCTCTGGCAAAGAACTTTACGGTAAAAGAAAAGTTCTTCATCTCATGGGCAGGTTTGAAAGGCGCGGTACCAATCGTATTGGCAACGTATCCAATGGTAGCCAATATCGAAAACAATGAAGTCATCTTCAACGTCGTGTTTTTCGTTGTTCTTCTATCCGCTCTGATCCAAGGAACGACCATTTCACCTTTAGCCAACTACCTTAAACTTGCTGGAGAAGAAAGACCTCCTATCGCTCATAGCATAGAACTTGTTTCAATTGGTAAAACCAACAATGAAATGCTCGAAATTCTCATTAACGACGATGCCTTTATTACAAACAAGTCGATTAAAGACATCAACCTCCCTGAGAAAACATTGATTTCAGCAGTTATTCGAAACAATGAACTAATCACTCCAATGGGAGACACCGTCATCAAAGCGGGCGATACACTCTATGTGCTTGCAAATAAAAGTCAGAGAAAGCGTATCAATGAGCTCTTGAATTCTAAAGGGGGATTAAGTTCCACTTAAACAGAACAATTATCCCCGTTTCCTCTTCAGATGCTTGAGCCGGGCACGAGCCCCCTCATCCGAGATGAGACAAAATCTTTCAATATGTCACTAAATAAAAAAGCAATCTCCCACTTGGAAGATTGCTTTTTTTTGATTAATCAGCAGAAACGGCTGCTTTACCCATTGATTTTCTCTCAAAGAGCTGTTCGAAAATCGGGAAGCTATATTGAACCACGAATCCTAATAGGAGCGTAACAATGATTGTACCGATTCCAATATCACCCTTAAACAGGAATGCCAGTGACAGAGCAAATCCTTCACTGATGATACGGGAATTACGAAGATTTAATCCGAAACGCGTATGGATTGCCACCATAAGTGTATCCATCGGGCTTGCCGGGAATTTAGCCTGTAAGTAAATCGCAATACCAAGTCCCATTGTCAAAATGCCTGAAGCAAGGGCAAACACCTGATTCATCAGCATCTCAGGCGCATAATTATTAAAGACAACCAGTAACCAAAAATCAATCAAAAGACCAATCACAAGAATGGACCCCGCAGCCAATACATCAGGCTTCTTCTTCATAATAAGAGCATTAAGGCCGATCAGTACAATCCCATTTATGAAAACAGCGGTTCCAACCGTAATCCCAAACATATTCGATTCCCCAACGGCCAGGGCATCCCAAGCAGAGGCACCCAAACCAGATTTAATAATCAAGGCAACCCCCATTGTCAAAATAAAAAGTCCAATCGTAAAAAACAAAAGTCTGCGCTTCATTGCATAGTCTCCTTCTCTGTAAACGTTATCATTACTGTACATTAAAAAACAGACGAGCTACCTTAGGTGGTGATGATAAAGTAGGAGGTCTGACGACTTAAAATTTATATTCTTAGTTTACTGTAAAAGTGGGGACAAGGCAAAGTTAATTTTTGTATGAGAAGGGAAAAAGATTGGAAGAGTTATTGGGGGATTAGTGTGTGTGCTTTTAGCGAAATTTGTCGAACGGTCGATATATTGAAAATACGGTTGATAAAATGAAATAACGGTCGATAAATCTGGATGACGGTTGATAAATCGATATAACGGTCGATATATCCAAACAACGGTCGATCAATTTCCCAATGGCCTATAAATCCCTTTGAAACGGTAATCACTCACGCCCAAACCATCAACTTTACGCAAAAAAAGCACCCGACCAACAAAATCGGGTGCTATTCTTCCTAACTTACTATGGTTGCTTCTTAAATTGATTGTTTTGACTGTTTCTTTTCCCTCCGCCGTCCATATCAACGGTAGGACCAGCGTCACCCTTCACACTTGCCGCACTTACTCCAGCTTTTGAAGGATTTTTCTTATGCTTAGCCATGTCGAACACCTCCATTACTAAGATTCCCTTATCCATATAGAATTATGAAAAAGAAGAGGGACAGACCTCAAAGTGAGGTCCGTCCCTCTTAATCGACCACAACTTTCCAATTGTGATTACAGGCAGCTTTTATTGTTTTATGTTTGAGGAAGTAATCAGCAATCAACTCGGTCATGTCGATTTGGATCTCTTTGATAACCTTCTTGTTTTTGAACATGGAGTATTCTCCGCCGCCACCTGCCCGGTAATGGTTCATGACGACTTGATATTCCTGATCTTCTGCTAAGGGTTCCCCATTGTAGAAGAGGGAAGTGACTCGTTCTCCTATTGGATGGCTGATATTCAACACGTAGTCAATTCCTTCCCACATATCATAATTATAATGCTGAGGTTTAGGGGTGGTGAAATCAGGGTTCACACTAAGCACCCCTGCTTGGTTTACAGTAAAATAAGATGCCGAGCGCTCAAGGGCAAGTCGTATGTCTCTACCTGTAAGCTCAAGAACGGTTAAAGTATTGGGATAGATGTAATTAGACACGATGTCCCTCAATGTGACTATACTGGGCAGGCCCTGTTGTGATTCACTAAATAGAGCGGTTGCTGAAATGGAAACGTCCGCTGCCTCCATTTGGACGCGCTGGATGAACTCAATGAATGGATGTTCCTTAATACGAGCCTCGAATGTATCTACTATCTGCATATATCCTTCAATTGTACCAATGGGTTGGTCCAGCCAGGATTGTGTTTTGCTTTCAATATCCCGGGCTGTGGAAAGGACCTTCTTATCGGCCTCCATTCCTTCCATGGAAATGATTGAAGGCACCTTGTTTACAATCGTCCATCCGTGCTTGTTTCTTTGTAACTCAATGGTAATATGTCCGATGCTCTCACCATGCATTCCCGGCTGAACGATTGAAACACCATTGATGGTGCCGGCAAGTTTTCTGTGTTGATGACCGGTCAGCATCACATCGATTCCTTTTATTTTCTGACAAATCTTATAGCCTTGGTTTTCACCAGTTTGTCGTTCAGTTGGTGAACCGGTTTGAATATCCTTTTCAAAGCCCCCATGATACGAAACAATCATCACATCAGGTTTTTCTACTGTGCGGATGTAGGAAACCCAATTAAGAGTTGAGGTAAAGGCATCTTCGAATGACAAATCGACAATGTGAGAGGGATTTTCCCAGTTTGGAATATAATGTGTCGTTACACCAAGTACAGCTGCTTTCACCCCATTTGGGAACACTTTGATAAAGTAAGGGAGTCCGAACAATGGTTTCATCGTCCCCTTATCGAGGATATTAGCGGCTAAAAAAGGATACTCTGCTTCTTGATGAGCTTTACGTAAGGGTTCCATCCCATAATTGAATTCATGATTGCCGATCACGGCTGCATCATAATTTATTTCATGTAAAATTGAAACAAAAGGGTTTGGCAAATGACGAGCTTGTTTCATATAGTAATAAGTAAGGGGAGTGCCTTGATAGAGATCCCCGTTATCAATGACCAATACATTGCCGGTTTGGTCTCGTATTTCTTTTATATAGGCAGCGATTTTACCTAATCCAACGGTTGCCTTTTTCTTAGTTCCATAATAGTAAGGGAATATATGCCCGTGAATATCACTGGTTTCAAGAATCGTGATAGATGTCGTATGTTTTTTCATTCCATCCTCCATATCCTTAAAATTTTCAGTACATTCTTGTGTATCAAGTTTACATTATCCAGGAAGAACATGACACAGTAAAAACACCAAAGTTTTTGTAAAATTTATCATTTTTAGTCTTTTAAATATTGCGATATTTTAGAAAATCAGATATATTAGATGTAACAGGAACTCATTCGAGTCTTTTTTTTGAATAAAAAATGAATGAGTATTCATTCAAAGTGTGTAAAAGGGGGAAATACCATTGGTTCGTAGAATTCAGAAAGCCGCAGTGTTAGGATCAGGAGTCATGGGTTCAGGGATTGCCGCTCATCTTGCAAATATCGGCATCCCGACAATGTTATTAGATATCGTACCAAGAGAATTAACCGACGAACATAAAGCAAAGGGACTGACAGAAGAGAGCAAGGCGTTTCGTAATCAATTTAGTGAAAACGCTTTAAAAAAGCTCTTCAAACAAAAACCGGCGCCATTGACATCAAAGCAAAACGCTTCACTTATTACAGCAGGCAACTTCGAGGATGATCTTACAAATATCGGGGATTGTGACTGGGTGATTGAAGTAGTCGTCGAGAATTTAGATATCAAGAAGAAAGTGTTCGAACAAGTGGAACGCTATCGAAAACCGGGTAGCATCATCAGTTCAAATACATCCGGGATTTCAATCGAGGCTATGTCAGAAGGGCGAAGCGATGATTTCCAAAAGAATTTCTTAGGCACGCATTTCTTCAATCCGCCTCGTTACTTAAAGCTTCTTGAAGTGATTCCAACGAAGAAGACGGATCCGGAAGTAGTCAGTTTCATGAAGACATTTGGTGAAGACATCCTTGGTAAGGGTGTCGTGATGGCGAAAGATACGCCGAACTTCATTGCAAACCGGATCGGAACGTATGGATTGCTCATTACTGTTCAAGAAATGCTGAAAGGCGGCTACTCTGTAGGAGAAGTTGATTCTATCACGGGACCAACGATCGGAAGACCGAAAAGTGCCACTTTCCGTACACTTGATGTGGTTGGACTTGATACATTCGCACATGTAGCGAAGAATGTGTACGACCAGGTAGATGGTGAAGAGCAAAAGGTATTTGAAGTACCATCCTTCATGCAAAAAATGCTTGAGAATGGATGGCTGGGAAGTAAGAGTGGACAGGGATTTTTCCTGAAACAAGGAAAAGAGATTCTGGAGCTTAATCCTGAAACAATGGAGTATCAGCCACGCCAAAAGTTGAAAACCGCTTCACTTGAAATGGCGAAAAATGAAAAAGGCTTAAAAAATAAAATAAAATCACTTGTATATGCGAAAGATCAAGCAGGCACGCTCCTATGGAATATCATGTCCCCGGTCTTAATCTATTCAGCCCAGCTGCACGGTGAAATCGCTGATGATATCGTAGGCATCGACCAGGCCATGAAATGGGGCTTCGGCTGGGAACTGGGTCCATTTGAAACATGGGATGCGATCGGAGTTGAAAAGTCTGTAACCCGTATGAAAGAAGAAGGCTTCAAGGTACCTGGGTGGGTGGAAACCATGCTCGTTGAAGGTCACTCCACTTTCTATAAAGAAGAAGATGGAGAGCGTTACTTCTATCACCATGGAGACTACCAACTTGTAGAGCGAAACCCGAAGGCACTCGACTTAAAGGCGCTTAAGACGCAAGGGAAGCTGATCAAAAAGAATTCCGGAGCAAGCTTAATTGATATCGGTGATGGAATCGCGCTTCTTGAATTCCATTCTCCAAATAACGCCATTGGATTAGATATTACGCAAATGATTAATTTTGCAGTTGATGAAGTAGAGAAAAATTACAAAGGACTCGTCATCGGAAACCAGGGCAAGAACTTCTGTGTTGGAGCGAACCTTGCCATGATTCTCATGGAAGCGCAGGATGACAACGTCTTTGAAATCGATATGGTCGTGCGACACTTCCAGCAGGCGATGATGAAGATCAAATATTCAACGAAACCAGTTGTAGCAGCACCATTCGGCATGACATTAGGCGGAGGGAGCGAAGTTTGCTTACCGGCTGCCCACATCCAGGCTTCCATGGAAACGTACATGGGCTTAGTGGAAGTTGGTGTTGGTTTGATCCCTGGAGGCGGTGGAAACAAAGAGCTTTATATGAAGCACTTAGCGAACCTTCCAAATGGAGTGGAATTCGATCTTCAAAAAGTGGCCAATAAAGTATTCGAAACGATTGCTACGGCGAAGGTTTCCACATCTGGTGATGAAGCTAGAGACAACAACTTCTTAAATAAAGCAGATGGAGTAAGTGTAAACAATGATCATCTGCTATACGATGCAAAACAGGCTGCACTAAGCCTATACGAAGGTGGATACTCAGCTCCGATCCGTAAGAAAGTACCCGTTGTCGGTGAAACAGGATATGCAACCCTTCTTCTTGGAGCTCAATCCATGCTCCAATCAGGCTTTATTTCAGAACATGATCTGATGATCGCGAAAAAGCTTGCTTACGTGATCGCAGGTGGAAAAGTACCGTACGGAACAGAAGTTGATGAACAGTACCTGTTGGACCTTGAAAGAGAAGCGTTCCTGAGTCTTGTTGCACAGCCGAAATCACAACAAAGAATGCAGCACATGCTTGTTAAAGGAAAACCATTACGCAATTAATCAGCGTTTACACCATATTAGAAAGCGGGGGAATTTCATGCGTGAAGCAGTCATTGTTGCTGGTGCAAGAACACCAGTCGGAAAATCAAGAAAAGGATCATTAGCACAGGTGCGACCAGATGATCTTGGGGCACTTGTAGTTAAAGAAACCCTCAAACGTGCAGGAAACTATGAAGGCAATATCGATGATTTGATCATCGGATGCGCGATGCCTGAAGCAGAACAAGGGTTAAACATGGCAAGAAATATCGGTGGTCTTGCAGGACTGCCTGATTCAGTACCGGCGATTACGATTAACCGTTATTGTTCATCTGGATTGCAATCCATTGCTTATGCTGCAGAAAAAATCATGCTTGGTCACTCTGATACGGCGATTGCAGGTGGAGCTGAATCCATGAGTCTTGTTCCCATGATGGGTCACGTAGTCCGTCCGAATGCCAGGTTAGCTGAAAATGCGCCTCAATACTACATGAGTATGGGGCACACAGCTGAGCAGGTGGCAAGAAAGTTCGGTGTATCCCGTGAAGATCAAGATGCATTCGCAGTAAGAAGTCACCAAAAAGCGGCAAAAGCGATCGCAGATGGGAAATTCGACGATGAAATCGTACCGGTTGATGTGCTTCATCGTTCAGTAAGCAATGAAAGTAAACTGGTCGAGAAATCATTCCAATTTTCAAAAGACGAAGGTGTACGTGCTGAAACAAGTTCGGAAGTACTGGCTAAGTTACGCCCGGCATTCAATGTGAAGGGGTCTGTAACAGCAGGGAATTCTTCACAAACGAGTGACGGCGCGGCAGCGGTCATGGTGATGGATCGTGAAAAAGCAGGAACCCTTGGTCTTCAGCCTATGGCGAAATTCAGAAGTTTTGCCGTAGCGGGAGTGCCACCTGAGATCATGGGAATCGGTCCAGTCGAAGCAATTCCACGCGCATTGAAAATGGCAGGATTGGAGCTGTCGGATATCGGACTTTTTGAGCTGAATGAAGCATTCGCTTCTCAATCCATCCAAGTCATTCGTCAGCTGGGATTAGATGAAGAAAAAGTGAACGTAAACGGTGGAGCCATCGCTCTTGGTCATCCACTGGGTTGTACAGGTGCGAAGCTGACCCTTTCCCTCGTACACGAAATGAAACGCAGAAACCAACAATTCGGTATCGTCACCATGTGTATCGGCGGCGGTATGGGTGCAGCCGGCGTCTTTGAATTAATAGGTTAATAGGAGGGAAGGACCTCGAATGCCGAGGCACCTTACTCCTTCAAAATAATAATTTTTAGGGGGATTCGAAATGGCGAATCAAACAGAAAAGCTGATCAAGGGTGGAAGTTTTTTAATTGAAGATGTAAGCTGTGAGCAAGTTTTCACACCGGAGGAATACTCTGATGAACAAAAAATGATTGCCAAAACAACCGAGGATTATGTGTTAAATGAAGTGGTACCTGTGATTGATAATCTGGAAAACCATGAATTTGACCACTCTGTTCGTCTATTAAAAGAAGCGGGAGATCTCGGGCTTCTAGGGGCAGATGTTCCTGAAGAATACGGCGGTCTTGGATTAGACAAAGTAAGCTCGGCACTGATTGCTGAAAAAATGTCCCGCGCAGGTGGATTCTCCATTTCTCACGGTGCACACGTTGGAATCGGTTCACTGCCAATCGTTCTGTTCGGTAACGAAGAGCAAAAGCAAAAATACCTTCCTCCACTGGCAACTGGTGAGAAACTGGCAGCATACGCATTAACAGAGCCGGGTTCAGGTTCAGATGCTCTGGGAGCCAAAACGACAGCTAAATTGAATGCAGAAGGTACTCACTACATTTTAAATGGTGAGAAGCAGTGGATCACGAACTCTGCATTTGCTGATGTATTCGTTGTGTACGCAAAAATCGATGGGGAGCATTTCTCTGCGTTTATCGTAGAAAAAGAATTCCCTGGCGTTTCAACTGGTCCGGAAGAGAAGAAAATGGGTATCAAAAGCTCATCCACTCGAACATTAATTCTGGAAGATGCTGAAATTCCAGTGGAAAACCTTCTTGGGGATAGCGGGAAAGGTCATATCATTGCCTTCAATATCTTAAACATCGGCCGTTACAAATTAGGGGTAGGGGCTGTCGGAGCAAGTAAACGTGCATTAGAGGTAACGGTACAATACACTAATCAACGTCAGCAATTCAAAACACCAATTTCTGCTTTCAACCTGACAAAAGAAAAACTGGCAACAATGGCGTCTAAATTATACGCAGCAGAAAGCTCCGTTTACCGTACAGTAGGATTGTTCGAGGATCGTATGAGCAAGCTTACGGATGAAGAAGTGAAGAACGGAACTGAAGTGGCAAAGTCGATTGCAGAATACGCGATTGAGTGTTCATTGAATAAATTCTTCGCAACAGAAGTACTGGATTATGTAGTCGATGAGGGTGTTCAACTTCATGGTGGATACGGATTTATGCAGGAATACGAGATTGAAAGAATGTACCGTGACTCCCGTATCAACCGTATTTTTGAAGGAACGAATGAAATCAATCGTCTTCTGGTTCCTGGCACATACCTCCGTAAAGCCATGAAAGGTGAACTTCCACTACTTCAAAAAGCACAGGCACTTCAAGAGGAATTAATGATGCTTATGCCAGAAGAAGTAGGCGATGAGCCACTTGCTCAGGAAAAATACCTTATGAAAAACGCTAAGAAAATCGGCTTGATGCTTGCTGGTTTAGCGGCTCAAAAATTCGGTAAGGCTCTTGAAAAAGAGCAGGAAATCCTTGTGAACATTGCCGATATCGTTTCAAACGCTTACGCGATGGAGTCCGTTGTTCTTAGAACAGAAAAAGCGATTCAAAAAGGTGGAGTAGAGAAAGCTCAACAAAAACTTCTTTACACACAAATCTTCTGTCAAGAAGCATTCAACGAAATCGAACAACATGCGAAAGAAACGCTTGTAGCAACTGAAACGGGTGACACACTGCGGATGATGCTATCCGCACTTCGTAAATTCACCCGCCATACACCGATCAACGTGATCGCAGTTAAACGTGCGGCATCAGAAAAGCTGATCGACGCAGAAAAATATACACTTTAATTGAGTAGTTTAAGGGACGGACCTCTGAATGGAGGTCCGTCCCTTTGTGTTTGAACATTGAAGTTGAGGTGGTAATCATAGATGAATAAGACAGTTTTAATTACAGGAGCTTCAAATGGTATCGGTTTGCACTTTAGTCATAAATTTGCAGGTTCAGGTCATGATGTGATTCTCGGGGCAAGAAGTGAGGAGAAGCTTCGAACTCTATCAAAAGAAATAGAAAGTAAGTACGGAGTGAAATCATACGTCATACCATCAGACCTTTCCAAACCTGGAGCATCTGAAACGTTATATGAGGAAGTGAAAACACAAGAGATTCAGGTAGATATCCTTATCAATAACGCAGGCTTCGGTTTGTTTGGTGAATTCGAGCAAACAGCGCTATCAAAAGAGCTCGACATGATTCAAGTGAATATAACTGCCCTTACAGAGCTAAGCAAGTATTTTGGAAAAGAAATGTTGGGCAGAAATAGTGGACAAATTCTAAATGTAGCCTCAACAGCCGCATTCCAACCGGGTCCATTATTGGCCGTTTACTATGCAACCAAAGCGTATGTCCTTTTTATCTCAGAAGCATTGGCAAATGAATGGACATCACACGGAGTGAAAGTGACCGCTTTGTGCCCAGGAGCTACCAAAACGGGATTCAGCGATGCAGCTGACCTACAATCTTCAAAACTATTTTTGTCTGGTGTGATGAGCGTGGAAGAAGTGGTAGAAGAGGGGTATAACTAAATGATGACGAAGAACAAAACCGTTATCATCCCAGGTATTAAAAACAGATTGCTGACTCGGTCCATTAGTTTTATACCCAGGAAAATGGCCACAAATATTGTTCGTAAAGTACAAGAACAGGTATAATTGAATGTGAATGAGTTTGAAGGGAGAAGACTATGGGTCAAAAAGCAATCGAAACATTTCGTGCTTGTATTCCATTATTTCAAGCACTGAGTGATCCTTATCGTCAGGACATAATATTACTTCTTGCCGAACAAGAACCTCTTACGGTCAATCAAATTACTGAAAATCTGACATTATCGCGCCCTGCTGTTTCTCACCATTTAAAGATCCTGAGAGATCAGCAATTAGTGTCATTAGAGCAAAGGGGGACGCAACGCTTCTATTCTCTTGAATTGGATAATGCAACCGTCCTTTTGAAGGAACTGGTTGAGACGGTTGAAAAACAATGTGAGTAATGTTTCTTAAAAGAAGGATAATAAAGAATATTGTCGAATGTAGAGATAGATTCGTGCAATACAGAATGCTGGATGGAGCCTTGCTTCATCCAGATCATAATGAAAGGTGGTGGAATGATGTCGTTGACTTTTTATTCTTATCCAAAGTGTGGTACGTGCCGGAAAGCAAAGAAGTGGCTTGAAGATCAAGATATAGCAATGAATGAAATACATATTGTCCAAAACCCACCGTCTAAAGACGAGCTTAAAAGCCTATATGAAAAGAGTGATTTACCTCTTAAAAAGTTCTTCAATACAAGTGGTAAAAAGTATCGTGAACTAGGATTGAAAGATAAAGTAAACTCAGCTTCTGATGAGGAATTATTAGAAATCCTTTCCACAGACGGGATGCTGATCAAGCGTCCAATTACAGCAGATGGAAACAAGGTGACAGTTGGTTTCAAGGAAGAAACCTTTGAAGAAACCTGGAAGTAAAAGAGGTCTATGATTACCAAATCATGGACAATGAAAAAGTTTCCTTATTCACGCTTAGTTTTCTTGCTTTTTCAATGAAAAGTGTGTCAATATTAGGTTGTATAACTAGCATTTGGAGGGATAGGAATGAGTACACCGAAAGAACTTCGTTATTCAGAAGAACATGAGTGGGTCAAAGTTGAAGGTGAAAATGTACGCGTAGGAATCACATCATTTGCACAATCTGAGCTGGGCGATATCGTATTCGTTGAGTTACCAGAGGTTGGAGATGAGATTAAAGCGGACGAGCCATTCGGTAGTGTTGAATCGGTTAAAACCGTTTCAGAGCTATATGCGCCTGTATCGGGTAAAGTGGTAGAAGTGAATGAAGAGCTATCTGATAGCCCTGAATTCGTGAACGAATCACCTTACGAAAAAGCATGGATGATCGTTGTTGAACCTTCAGATGCTGGAGAAGTAGACAAGCTTATGACAGCTGAACAGTATGACGAAATGATTAATGAAGGATAATTTCTTCAGTAGCACCTTGAGAATTTCTCAAGGTGTTTTGTTTTTTATTTTGGGTACCATATGAGTAGACGTTTTTTCACAAGGCTCTTTTTGCAAAGTATGTTGTTTTGTAACATAAGTTCTGCCAGGGCTCTGTCAACCAGTGAGTGTTAGATGGTGAGGGGAACCGCTTCACTTGCAGCTAGCGTACGGCCGATATTCTCCCCGGCTTAGCCGAACGGGGTCTCGGCACGCCTGTTTTTCCGCAGGAGTCTACGCAGTTCCCATCACCACCTTTAAGAAACTTGCTTGACAGAGCTTATTGGACAAAAAAATCTAAAGAAAGCAGAATTTCTAGTCCTTAAGAGAGAAAATCCACCGCTGCACTCTTTAAAAGAGTTTGTCTTCTGAAAAATTTATATAATAGAAAAACTTCATGCTGGGAAAGTTGATTGGAGCGGAAGGTGCTCGACTCCTGCGGGAATAGCGGGACAGGTGAGACCCCGCAGGAGCGCAGCGACGAGGAGGCTCACCGCCCGCCCCGCGGAAAGCGAGCATCCTGTAGCGGAAATCAACTATTACTTTCTTCTGTTAAATAGCAACATTTGCGAAAAGAGCCTTTCACCGAGAAAGGATGAACACAAATGGTACTTGAGCCTAAGAAATTAGATGTAACCAATAGAGTGACAGGAAAACTTAGAGATGGTGAAGTAGAACTATATTTGGATAATCAGCCAATCGGGAGAATGGCTTTGCCTCTTGACGGAATAACCATGGAGCCGAACTTTGAAGCAAAAGAAAATAAAATTTATCAAAGCTACACATCCACAGAAGGCGATCAAGCAAGATACACCGATTGTGATGAGGGTGGCTGGTGTTAGAGAGGCTCGTGGTGCCAGATTCATTAATGAATCTGGCACCATTCGTATAAGTAGATGGTTTAGGCAAGCCACTTGCACTTTTTTTTATAAACATGAGAAAATATAAGTAGAAAGTGGACATCATCTCTTGTTATTTGAATATACTATCGTAATCTTATTTATGAAAGATAAGGTGATGATCATGATGGAACTTGACGAAAAAGTAATCATTGTCGAAGGAACAACTGACAAACGAAAAGTAAAAGATATCATTAAAGAACCGATTGAAATTATTTGCACAAACGGGACCATTAGCATTACGAAAATGGACGAACTCATTGACGCTTTATTGGAAAGGGATGTCTATATATTAGTAGATGCTGATGATGCAGGTGAAAAACTACGCAAGCAATTTAAACGTGAGTTTCCTGAAGCTGAACATTTGTATATTGATCGTATGTACAAGGAAGTGGCCGCAGCTCCGGAGTATCACCTCGCGTCAGTGCTTATTGGAGCCAATATCGACGTTCATAAAGAATTTCTAGGAAAAAGGATGATCTAGTTTTGATTGAGGTAAGTAGTACCGGAACTTTAAAACAATCGATTGAAGACCATGCGTTCGAAGCTGTTTATCTTTATACACCGATGTGTGGTACCTGTCAGGTTGCAAGCAAGATGATTGACGTAGTGGAGAAGCTTCCACAATCCTTTCATTTTTCGAAGGCCAACTTGAATTACTTGCCCCAATTTGCAGAAGAGCAATCCATCGAAAGTGTACCCTGCCTACTTTTATTTAAGGATGGCGTCGAAAAGGAAAGGGTTTATGCCTTTCAATCCGTGCCATTTTTATATGAAACCCTAAATGAGACCGCGGATAGTTAGAGGGATAAGAGACCTTTTGGGAGAAGGTCTTTTTTATTTGTCTGATTTCACCTATTTCCTCATAAATCCAATTATAGAACGATTTTCTTTCTACAAACGAAGACATATTTCTCGGGAAATGTTGCGAATGACATCATTTTTTGACCAGAAATTATCCAAATTCTTACTGTTCGACAAATTAGATGGATCGGTTCAAAACATGTCGAGAAAGTATTGAAGGGGAAAATACCTAAAAGTGGAATTGTTATTATATAGAAGTTTCACTGGGAGGGTACTCATGAGAATATATTTAGAGGAATTAGTAGATCAGTGTCATTCAAGATATCACTTACGACTCTTATTTCCAGACGCCCCATTTATTCTTCATTTTGATTGTGGAAGTGACGTGTACGGCATTATTATTTCGAGTAAGAGGTGCGCTGTATTAGATGATATAAGTGGTGATGCTCACTTCGTCATTGAAGGAATGGAGGACACAGTGGTTTCTCTACTCACAGGGGAAGAACGGTTGTCTCAACTGATTGAGGACGGAGCCCTGGAAATAAGGGGAGGGTATCGTCCGCTATTATTTGTGGAGTCGGTCCTTTGGCTAACGAGATCCAGAGAAAAAGAGCCGGTTGAAGTCTAAACATCAAGCTGAAAAAATAATTGACACACTCTAAATCAGGTGATAGAATCTCTCTTGTAGCAAATTTTCAGAGTCTTTAACTATTCCAAATAATTAAATAATATACTTTACTCTTATTAAGAGAGGTGGAGGGACGTGCCCTTTGAAGCCCGGCAACCGTCAATGAAAATTGAAATGGTGCCAATTCACTCAAAGCATTTGCTTTGAAAGATGAGAGAAAGGATAGTCCTATATGATTATGCCTTTCTGCTTATCGCAGGAAGGCATTTTTTATTGCTTCAGAAAAAGGAGCAGGAAACATCAGGTGAATACAACAATAATTCTGATTAAACAGCTCGTTTTACTCCGAAAGAAGGTGGAATACAACATGATTACCATTTCAGATGTGAAGAAAATATATCAATCCAAATCGGGTCCGATCTCAGCCGTTGATGGGGTCGATATTGATATTGCCCAAGGGGAAATTTTTGGAGTGATTGGCTATAGTGGAGCAGGTAAGAGTACGCTGATTCGCATGCTCAATGGTCTCGAAGTTCCTACAGATGGAATAGTGGACGTGAATGGTCAAATCGTTTCCCAAGTAAAGGGTAAAAAGCTTCGGGAAGCAAGACGGTCAATAGGCATGATCTTTCAACACTTTAATCTCCTCTGGTCTCGTACTGTATTAGAAAATATACAGTTCCCATTAGAAATTGCTGGCGTTTCAAAGAAAGAGAGAGTCCATAGAGCCAATGAATTATTGAAGCTTGTAGGCTTGGAAGGCAGAGGAGGTGCCTATCCGTCTCAACTGAGCGGCGGACAGAAACAACGAGTGGGGATTGCGAGGTCGCTTGCTAACAATCCCGATGTCCTTCTATGTGATGAAGCTACTTCCGCTTTAGATCCACAAACAACCGATTCCATCCTTGATTTATTGGTGGATATTAATAAACGCTTAGGGCTGACGATTGTCCTGATCACTCATGAAATGCACGTGATTCAGAAGATCTGTCACCGTGTCGCAGTCATGGAACAGGGAAAAGTCGTGGAACTCGGGGATGTATTGGAAGTGTTCCGAAATCCAAAAGAGCAAGTTACAAAGCGTTTCGTAAGAGAAGTCTCCCAAGTAAAGGAAACGGGTGAAACCATTGATCACCTATTGACGCAATATCCTAATGGAAAAATGCTGAAATTTACTTTTGTAGGTGAATCAACTGAGCAGCCGCTCATCACCGCGCTGATAAGAAAGTTTGACTTAGAAGTAAACATCCTACAAGGACAAATCTCCCAAACCCAAAAAGGTGCCTATGGAACGTTATTTGTTCACCTTGATGGGGATGAACAAACCATTAAAGATGCATTGGCGTTTGCTGAAGAGCAACTGGTTCAAGTGGAGGTGTTGAGAGGATGATTGAAAATTTATTTCCAAATGTTGATTGGGAGAAGATGTGGGAAGCAACCCTCGAAACCCTGTATATGACCGGGATGTCTGTATTGATTACCTTTGTACTCGGAATGATCCTTGGGATTTTGCTCTTCCTTACTTCAAAGGGAAATCTATGGGATAACAAACTGACATATACGATTACAAGTGCAGTCGTAAATGTGTTCAGATCCATTCCCTTCATTATTTTGATCGTGTTGTTAATTCCATTCACCAAGTTACTATTGGACACAATACGTGGAGCGAATGCAGCTCTGCCGGCACTGATTATCGGAGCTGCTCCGTTTTACGCCCGCATGGTAGAAATTGCTTTAAGAGAAGTGAACAAAGGCGTCATCGAAGCCGCGAAAGCAATGGGGGCAAAGACTAGCACAATTATATGGAAAGTACTGATACCAGAATCAATGCCTGCTTTGATTTCAGGGATTACGGTGACAGCCATCGCCCTTGTTGGATACACGGCAATGGCCGGGGTCATCGGAGCTGGAGGACTTGGTAACCTAGCTTATTTAGATGGCTTTCAACGAAGCAGGGAAGACGTGACGATCGCCGCAACCATAATGATTTTACTCATTGTGTTTGCGATTCAGATACTGGGTGATTTTTTTACAAATAAATTAGATAAACGATAAAAGGAGAGAAATTAAATGAAAAAATGGGTAGCAGGAGTTATAACAGCAACAAGTATTTTTGGATTAGCAGCATGTGGGAGTGATTCAGGTTCGGGAAATGACGAAAAGGAATTGGTGGTAGGTGCATCTAATATTCCACACGCTGAAATCCTTGAACAAGTGAAGCCTGTCTTGGAAGAAAAAGGGATCGACTTACAAATTGAAACGTATCAAGACTATATCCTCCCCAATAAAGATCTGGATAATGGAGATATAGATGCGAACTATTTCCAGACCACACCTTATATGGACTTGCAAATGAAGGAAAATGAATATGATTTTGTCAATGCAGGCGGAATTCATATTGAGCCAATCGGTGTTTATTCTAAAAAATACAAATCTCTCGAGGAGCTTCCTGAAGGCGCTACGATCTTAATGAGTAACTCTGTATCGGACCATGGACGTATCCTTACATTATTAGAGAAAAAAGGTCTCATCACTTTAAAGGATGGGGTGGAAAATACGCAAGCACAAATTGAAGACATCAAAGAAAACCCCAGAAACATCCAATTCGATTATGAGTACGAAGCAGCTCTTCTTCCACAAATGTATGAAAACGAAGAAGGGGACGCAGTTGTCATTAATTCTAACTATGCTATCGATGCAGGGTTGAAACCTCTTGAAGATTCAATTGCCATTGAAGATAGTAACTCTCCATATGTGAATGTGATTGCAGTTAACAAAGGTGACGAAAACAAAGAAGAAGTAAAAGCTCTAGTGGAAGCACTACGTTCGAAAGAAATCCAGGACTTCATTAATGAAGAATGGGATGGAGCCGTTGTGCCGGTAAGTGAATAAAGTGTGCAAACCCGATTCTGACACTGTACAGAATCGGTTTTTTTTCATTGTAAGGTTTCCCCAAATTTTTAACATAATCATTTCCTTATTGGTTCATACTATTTTCGATGAATCTATTTCTGGAATGGAGCTGAATGAAATGCAGATGGAACCAAGAAATACAACAGAAGCTACCCTTCATGATTATAAAATGGGACTTGGAATCTTCACTGAAAAAATGCCTGAGCTTGCCGAGCAGTATAATGCGTTCACTGAGCACTGCTTTAGAGAAGGGATTCTTTCTAAAAAAGAAAAGCAGTTGATCGCGTTAGGAATCAGTCTTTATTCCCAGGATGAATATTGCATCATCTACCACACAAAAGGATGCCTGGATCAAGGATGTTCAGAAGAAGAAATCCTTGAAGCACTCGGAGTAACGGCTGCATTTGGAGGCGGAGCGGTCATGAGTCAGGCTGTGACGTTAGTACAGCAATCGATTCAGGATTTGAATCAGTTAAAGCAATAAGGGTAATGAAATCGAGAGGGAGATATCCTTCTCGATTTTTTTGCTCTTTTCTAAACATTGTTGTTATTTTTTACAGAGAAAGTAGTAGTTGATTTTTTTATATAATCCACTATTAGAAAACAACCTCTTTTTAAGAGAGCAGTGGTCGATTTAATACTGGAAATTCTGTATTGTTTTGTCAGCTTTAAGCTCTGTCAAGAAAATTTCATATAGATGGTGGGGGAACCGCGTTGACTCCTGCGGAAGAACGGGCGTGGGGAGACCCCGTTCGGCTAAGCTGAGGAGGCCGGCGGTACGCTAGCTGCAAGCGGAGCGGTTCCCCTCACCATCAAGCACACACTTGTTGACAGAGGTCATTTTGAAAGCCTTCAATTGTAGCAGGAGTGAAAAGGGCAATAATAGCTCAATACATTATGAATACTTATTCAAGAAAATATATATTTATTAAAAAAGCTATTAATTGGCAGTATAATGGCGGAATTTTGTGAAAACTTAAAGGTAACCCCTTGAAGTTAGGATGATAAGGATAAATATAAGAAAAAATGACCCTATACTGGTTTTGTCTTGTGAACGAGGGGGTAGTATAGTTATAAAGTAATTAAAAACTTGAAAGGAATGATTCATTATCGACTCTCTTGAGAGTATCTCGTACACAAGTGAAATGGAAAAGGCAATGCATGGAGCCCATGGGATTGGTTATGAGGTGTACAAACGAAAGCATGATGTCAGAATGCAAGTAGAGAAAAGAAGAGAGCAGGACTATAAGGAGAGCAGAAGAATGATTGCTGCACTTGATCGTAAGGTGCACGCTAATATATAATAAGGAAGAAAAAAGGAAACCAGTGTAGACGATGCACTGGTTTTTTATTGTTATGCAATCAGCCTCAAGCCTTAAAAATCGATGGACATAGCGAACGGTCTCATGGATTTAAACTTGTATCAGTGTCGGGATGTTCTTCACGACCGGAAACTGGACAAGGAATCCCTACATTTTTCCTTTATTTTATGCCAACAATAGAAAAGGATTATCTGGTCAAGTTTACACTATCTATATAGTTGAAAAAGTTGATAATAGCTTTTATTTGTTATAAGATTGTAATGAGAATAAATTGAGAATGATTAAAGAATTTAATTCTTAAATTCATTATAAAGTCACGGAGGTAAATATACATGGCAGGTTCTACTTTAACAATCAAAGATCTTCATGTTGAGATTGAAGGAAAGGAAATCCTGAAAGGGGTTAACCTTGAAATTAAAGGTGGAGAAATCCACGCAGTAATGGGACCGAATGGTACAGGTAAATCTACTTTATCTTCTGCTATTATGGGTCATCCAAAGTATGAAGTAACAAAAGGAAGTATTCACTTCGACGGTGAAGATGTGCTTGAAATGGAAGTGGATGAGCGCGCTCGCGTAGGTCTATTCCTTGCAATGCAGTATCCAAGTGAAATCAACGGTGTAACGAATGCGGACTTCTTACGTTCAGCAATCAACAGCCGTCGCGAAGAAGGCGAAGAGATTTCTCTTATGAAATTCATCCGCAAAATGGATTCTGAAATGGAATACCTGGAAATGGATCCGGATATGGCACAGCGTTACTTAAACGAAGGGTTCTCTGGTGGAGAGAAGAAGCGTAATGAAATCCTTCAATTAATGATGTTACAACCTAAGATTGCCATCCTTGACGAGATTGACTCTGGTCTTGATATCGATGCCCTTAAGGTTGTATCAAAAGGAATCAATAAAATGCGCGGTGAGGATTTCGGTTGCTTGATCATCACTCACTATCAGCGTCTTCTTAACTACATCACTCCTGATCATGTTCACGTTATGATGCAAGGACGTATTGTTAAATCAGGCGGAGAAGAATTAGCACAACGCCTTGAAGCAGAAGGATATGAATGGATTAAAGAAGAGTTAGGAATAAAAGACGAAACTGTTGGCCAAGAAGCGTAAGTGTTAGGGGGATGAAAATGACTGTAGAAACGAAACTATCAGTAGATCAGGACTATGTCAGCTCCTACTCAAAACAACTTGGAGAGCCAGAATGGTTAACAACCCTTCGCACAGATGCCTTTGATAAAGTAAAGGATCTAAGCCTTCCAGTTGCTGATAAAACGAAAATCACGAATTGGAATTTTACTCAATTCCAGAAGCATGCAGTGGAAAGTGATACGTTCTCATCTTTGAGTGAGCTGCCGGATGAAGCAAAAGAATTAGTTGATTTAGAAAGCAATGACCAAAGTCTTTATATTCAACGAAATAATACACCTGCTTTTCTTTCTCTTTCAAACGAATTAAAGGACAATGGTGTTATTTTTACGGATATTTTTACAGCTGTAAAAGACCACAGTGAACTTGTACAGAAGTACTTCATGACTGAAGGCGTGAAAACGGATGAGCATAAGCTTACAGCCCTTCATGCAGCATTGATGAATGGGGGAGTGTTCCTTTACATTCCAAAAAATGTGGAATTGACTCAACCGATTCAAGCGGTTTACGTTCATGACAATGCTGAAGTAGCGATGTTCAACCACGTATTAGTAGTGGCTGAAGACAACAGCTCTGTAACATACGTTGAAAACTACATTTCTACAACAAATGTTGAAGACGGCGTATACAACATCGTTACGGAAGTTTTGGCAAACAATAATGCTAAAGTGGCATACGGTGCTGTGGATAATTTAGCAAGCGGATTAACAACGTATGTTAACCGACGTGGAATTGCACAAAGGGATGCTCGCATCGAGTGGGCTCTTGGATTAATGAACGATGGAGACACTGTTTCAGAAAACGTAACAAACCTTATGGGTGATGGCTCATATGGTGATACAAAAACCGTTGTCGTTGGACGCGGAAAACAGAAACAAAACTTCACGACGAAGGTTGTTCACTTCGGTAAAAACTCTGAAGGATACATCCTTAAGCATGGAGTGATGAAGGACGAAGCATCTTCCATCTTCAATGGTATCGGTAAAATTGAACACGGTGCGTCTAAGTCGAATGCAGAGCAGGAGTCTCGCGTATTGATGCTTAGTGAAAAAGCACGTGGAGATGCGAATCCGATCCTTCTTATTGATGAAGATGACGTAACGGCAGGACATGCTGCGTCTGTAGGTCGAGTGGATCCGCTGCAACTTTATTACCTGATGAGTCGTGGAATTCCGCAGCATGAAGCGGAACGTCTGGTTATTCATGGCTTCTTGGCTCCTGTGGTTAAACAATTACCGATTGAAGGAGTTAAGAAACAACTTGTTGAGGTTATCGAAAGGAAAGTAAACTAATGGATGTAAAAGAGATTCGCAAACAATTTCCGATTCTCGACCAGGAAGTAAATGGCCATCCACTTGTTTATCTTGACAGTGCCGCAACATCACAAAAGCCGGTTTCCGTTATCGAAGCGGTGAATGACTATTATCGTGGATATAACTCAAATGTTCACCGGGGTGTTCATACTCTTGGGACGAGAGCGACAGATGGTTATGAAGGGGCCCGTGAAAAGGTCCGCAATTTCATAAACGCTTCCTCCACTCAAGAAGTGATCTTTACCCGTGGAACGACAACAGCAATCAATACAGTTGCAGCAAGCTACGGTCGTGCTAATTTGTCCGAGGGTGACGAAATTGTGATCACTCACATGGAGCATCACAGTAATATCATACCTTGGCAACAGTTAGCCAAAGAAACCGGAGCGGCGTTAAAATATGTTCCCCTTCAAGAGGATGGAACGATAGCGATTGAAGATGTCAGAGCTACTGTCTCATCTCAAACGAAGATTGTTTCGATCATGATGGTTTCAAACGTGCTTGGTACGATGAACCCAATCAAAGAAATCACGAAGATTGCTCATGAAAATGGTGCAGTCATGGTCGTTGACGGAGCACAGGCTGCTCCACATATGAAGGTCGACGTACAAGACTTAGACTGCGATTTCTTTGCCTTTTCAGGTCATAAAATGGTAGGTCCTACAGGGATCGGAGTACTTTACGGTAAGAAAAAACACCTGAACAAAATGGAACCGGTAGAATTCGGTGGGGAAATGATCGACTTTGTCGGACTTCAGGAATCCACTTGGAAAGAGCTTCCGTGGAAATTTGAAGGTGGTACACCGATCATTGCAGGTGCCATTGGACTTGGAGCTGCGATTGATTTCCTTGAAGAAGTAGGACTTCATAACATTGAAGAACATGAACATAAGCTTGCGGCTTATGCATTGGAGAAAATGAATGAAGTCGAAGGCATGAAAATTTTCGGACCAAGTGATCCAGGAAAGCGGGCAGGTATTGTTACGTTTAACATTGATGATGTTCATCCGCATGATGTGGCAACCGTACTTGATGCTGAAGGGATTGCCGTTCGCGCAGGTCATCACTGTGCACAACCACTGATGAAGTGGTTGAACGTATCCGCAACAGCACGTGCCAGCTTCTATCTTTACAATACGGAAGAAGATATTGATAAACTTGTTGCAGGCCTATTGAAGACAAAGGAGTTTTTCAGCGATGTCTTTTAATAATTTAGATCAGTTATATCGACAAGTCATTATGGATCATTATAAGAATCCACGAAACAAAGGTTCTTTAGAGGATGGAAGCTTTACCATCGATATGAATAACCCTACTTGTGGAGATCGCATTCACCTGACTTTAAAGGTGGAAGATGGTATCGTTCAGGATGCGAAGTTTGATGGAGAAGGCTGTTCGATCTCCATGGCTTCTGCTTCTATGATGACCCAAGCGGTCAAAGGGAAAGAGATTGAGAAAGCATTGAAGCTTTCAAAGATCTTCTCTGATATGATGCAAGGCAATGACTATGACGACGATGTGGATTTAGGAGATATTGAAGCATTACAAGGAGTCGCTAAATTCCCGGCCCGTATCAAATGTGCAACATTGGCTTGGAAAGCGATGGAAAAAGGAGTTCAAGAAGAAGAGCAGGAATAAGCTCTTCTCCTACTCTATTTAAGAATGGAGGAATCAACATGGCAAAGAAGATGCCTGAGGTCGGAGACTATAAATACGGTTTTAGTGATAAAGACGTATCTATTTTCCGTTCTAAACGTGGTTTGACACGAGAAATCGTTGAAGAAATTTCTCGTATGAAAGATGAGCCTAAGTGGATGCTTGATTTCCGTTTGAAGTCACTTGAGCATTTTTATAATATGTCTATGCCTCAATGGGGCGGAGACATGCAGGAACTGAACTTTGATGAGATCACATACTATGTGAAGCCTTCTGAAAAGTCAGAGCGCAGTTGGGATGAAGTACCTGAAGAAATCAAGCAAACGTTTGATAAATTAGGTATTCCGGAAGCTGAGCAAAAGTATCTTGCAGGGGTTTCTGCTCAGTATGAGTCAGAGGTTGTATACCACAACATGCAAGAAGATCTTGAAGAGATGGGTATCGTATTTAAAGATACAGATTCTGCTCTTAAAGAAAATGAAGAACTTTTCCGCGAGCACTGGGCAAAGGTTATTCCTCCAACGGATAACAAGTTCGCTGCCCTTAACTCAGCGGTATGGTCCGGTGGATCATTCATCTATGTTCCTAAAGGAATCAAGGTGGATACACCACTTCAAGCATATTTCCGCATCAACTCTGAAAACATGGGTCAGTTCGAGCGTACGCTGATCATCGTCGATGAAGGCGCAAGTGTTCACTATGTTGAAGGTTGTACAGCACCGGTTTACACAACAAATTCACTTCACTCTGCAGTCGTTGAAATCATCATCAAGAAAGATGCGTACTGCCGCTATACGACGATTCAAAACTGGGCGAACAACGTGTTTAACCTGGTCACGAAGCGTGCTGTATGTGAAGCGAACGCAACAATGGAATGGGTAGATGGAAACATTGGTTCAAAATTAACGATGAAATACCCGGCGGTTATCCTTAAAGGTGAAGGCGCTCGCGGTATGACACTATCCATCGCATTGGCAGGTAAAGGCCAGCATCAGGATGCCGGAGCGAAAATGATTCACCTGGCACCAAATACATCTTCTACAATTGTTTCTAAATCCATCTCCAAGCATGGTGGTAAAGTAACGTACCGTGGAATTGTACACTTTGGCCGCAAAGCGGAAGGCGCACGTTCAAACATCGAGTGTGATACGCTGATCATGGATAACCAATCAACTTCTGATACGATTCCTTACAACGAAATTCTTAACGATAATATCTCGTTAGAACACGAAGCAAAGGTATCAAAAGTATCTGAAGAACAATTATTCTATCTTATGAGCCGAGGTATTTCAGAGGAAGAAGCAACAGAAATGATCGTAATGGGCTTCATCGAGCCATTCACGAAAGAACTTCCAATGGAATACGCAGTCGAAATGAACCGTCTGATCAAGTTTGAAATGGAAGGTTCAATCGGTTAATATGTCATTCAAACTCCCTTGATGTTTCATCAGGGGAGTTTTTTCTGGTTTCAATAAATATCACTACGGTTCTTCCTCAATCAAGCCCAACAAAAGAATTTCCATTTTCCTTATGATAAAATGGACATGTTCATAATAAAGCAGGTGAATGAAGATGATATACATAGGAGTAACAGGCTGGGGAGATCATGAGACCCTTTATGAAAATGCTTCCCCCAGGGACAAACTAAAAGAATACGGCGCTCATTTCCCCATTGTCGAGGTGGACACAACCTTCTACGCTGTCCAGCCTCTTCGAAATGCTGAAAAATGGGTAAGGGAAACACCCGAGGACTTTAAGTTTATAGTAAAAGCGTATCAGGGAATGACGGGACATCAGCGAGGAGAGATCCCTTTTGAAACAAAGGAAGAGATGTTTAGAGCCTTTAAAGAATCCCTTGCTCCGTACGTAGATGCAGGTAAATTAGCGATGGTTCTGCTTCAATTTCCCCCTTGGTACGATTGTAAAAAGGAACATGTTGACTATATCCGGTACTGCCGGGAGCAGCTAAAGGGATTTCCACTATCGCTGGAGTTTCGCCATCAAAGCTGGTTCAGACCGGAGTTCCGGGATAAGACGTTAACGTTTATGAAAAAGGAAGGATGGATCCATAGCATTTGCGATGAGCCGCAAGCGGGGGAAGGATCTGTACCACGGGTATTGGAAACCACTCATAAAGATGCCACTCTAATTCGTTTTCACGGCAGGAATCTGTACGGCTGGAATAAACCGAATGGGGAAGACTGGCGGGAGGTTCGTTATTTATATCGCTATAATCGTGTTGAGCTGGAGGAGTGGATACCGCATATTCATCATTTGCACGAAACCTCTGAAAATCTATATATTCTTTTCAATAATAATTCTGGTGGAGATGCCGCTGACAACGCAAAAGAGCTCATTGAATTATTAGGAATTGAATATGGAGGGCTTGCACCAAAGCAACTGGATTTATTTTAGCTGACAGGAGATGAAAGACAGATGGAATGGATCGTTCTTCTATCAATCGGACTTTTAGCAGGAGCGATAGGATCCCTCGTGGGACTGGGCGGAGGAGTCATCATTGTTCCTGCCCTTATCTATTTCGGTACATATACAAGCTTGATAGCGGGAATGAATCCTCAGACAGCTGTAGGAACATCATTGGTCATTATGATTTTCACTGGGTTATCATCCACCCTGGCTTATTTAAAGCATAAGACCGTTGATTATAAAAGCGGCCTGATCTTCTTTGCCGGAAGTGGGCCGGGTTCAATACTTGGAGCATGGGTAAACAAGGGATTGAACATGGAAAGCTTCAATTTATATTTTGGTATTTTCATGATTTTGATTGCCATTGTTCTCATGATAAGAAACAAGTTAAAGCCTATTGAGACATTCAAGGATGCATCTTTTCAACGGGAATTTACCGATCCGGGCGGAAACACCTTTCGATATGGATATCCTCCTGTATTAGGAGCTGCTATTGCCTTTGTAGTTGGATTTACATCTGGTTTATTTGGTATTGGTGGTGGATCATTAATGGTACCTGCAATGATCTTGATTTTTCTTTTTCCACCTCATGTAGCCGTAGCCACATCCATGTTCATGATTTTTCTATCGGCATTAGTCAGCTCAGGAACGCATGTCATGTTTGGCAATGTAAAGTGGTTGTATGCACTTGCACTCATTCCAGGCGCATGGATAGGGGCGAAGTTTGGGGCCTATTTGAATACGAAGCTTGAATCAAAAGTCTTAGTGAGTGTTTTACGGATTATATTAATTTTAATTGGAATTCGATTGATTTACCAGGGTATTACAGGATAACATACCTCCAATAGGAGTGAGCAAATAGTGAGAGAAACCATTCATATTTATCATACAAACGACCTTCACAGTCATTTTGAGCATTGGTCAAGGATTCGTGATTTTTTGAAGATGAGAAAACAGTGGCATTTAGATGAAGGGGAACCTGTTTATCTATTTGATATCGGAGATCATGTAGACCGCTGGCATCCATTAAGTGAAGCGACTTTAGGAAAAGGAAATATTGATTTTCTAAATGAAGTCGGCTTTGATGCTGTAACGATTGGGAATAATGAAGGAATTACACTGGACTATGAAGATTTAAACAGCCTTTATGAAAATGCAGATTTTCACGTGATTGTAGGCAATCTATTAGATCGCTCGTCGCAGCCGCCAAGCTGGGTCAAAACCGATCATATTTTTCAGACGAATAGTGGAATGAAGATTGGCGTCATCGGCTTGACGGCTTATTTCAAACCTTTTTATGAAGCTCTCGGCTGGAATATTACATCTCCGATGGATGAGCTTGAGAAATTGGTTCAAGAGCTTCACCACCAGGTGGATATGGTGATTCTTCTTTCCCATCTGGGGATTAGGGATGATGAGCTGATTGCAGCACGATTTCCCGAAATTGACGTTATCCTTGGAGCTCATACTCATCATGTGTTGCATCAAGGAAAAGAAATTAAGGGAACCATGCTGGGTGCAGCAGGAAAATATGGTCATTATGTTGGTCATATGATGATTGAGGTTGACACAGCCAATAAAAAGATTGTCGGCAAAAAAGCACAACTATATGAACAGCAGGAACTTCCCCCTGTCGAAAAGGAAAAACTGGAAAATCTCGTGTGGTATCAAGAGGGGGAGGATTTGTTAGGGGAAAAAGTAACCGAACTTGCCAACCCCCTACAAGTGGATTGGTTTAATCCTTCCCCACTTCCGAATGTGTTATGTGATGCTCTTGCTGAATGGTGCGAGGCTGATTGTGCCTTCCTCAATTCTGGCCTACTCATTGATGGACTGAATGAGGGGGCAGTGACGAAACAGGATCTGCACCGGATTTTGCCTCATCCCATCAATCCATGTCTTATCGAGATGAAGGGGGCAGAGCTGAAGGAAATCGTTAAACAAACATTTAATGAGGAATGGCCGCATATTCAAGTAAAAGGACTAGGGTTTAGAGGCAAGGTGATGGGCCGGTTTGTATATGCAAATATTCAATTCAAAGGTCATGAAATCTTAATCGATCACAATCCGATTGATTCAAAGAAGATGTACAAGCTTGCCTTACCTGATATGTTCACGTTTGGCCACTTCTTTCCAGACCTTCAAAGACTTGAAAAAAAATACTTTATGCCTGAGTTTTTACGAGACATCCTCCAGTGGAAATTAAAGCAGTAAATGTATCACCGTTTCCATCCTCACGTCATACATATGAGGGAAAGGAGCGATGACACATGATGAATGTATCTCCGATTACCATTCAGGGACATACCTTTTTAGCGATTTCTGTTGAACTGCCCAAAACCAATCTCCTCGTTGTGACGAGTGATATAGGATATATAATGTGTGGAGCACTGGACGTAGCGTTACTAAATGAGAAGTTGAAAGACAGAGGAATCATTGCAGGAAGAGCTGTCGGTGTAAAAACCATCGATCAGCTCCTGGATGCCCCTCTGGAATCCATCACCTATGAGGCAGAAAATCGCGGCATCACGCCAGGCATGATCGGCCGGGATGCATTGTTGAAAATGATATAAGTGTTAAGAAGGACCAGTTGCTTTTTTGAGAGCACTGGTTTTTTGTTGGGTGAATATCACCATTCGCTTTATATTCTTGGCTCTTTTCGCAAAAGATTGTTGTTTTGTAACATAAGATCTGCCAGAAGCTCTGTCAACAAGCGTGTGCTGGATGGTGAGGAGAACCGCTCTGCTTGCAGCTAGCGTTCGGCTGAGCCTCCTCAGCTTAGCCGAACGTGGTCTCGGCACGCCCGTGCTTCCGCAGGAGTCTACGCAGTTCCCCTCATCATCTATAAAAAAATTTCATGACAGTCTTAAAGGTAACAAAAGACAATCTAAAGAAAACAGAATTTCTATTACACAAGTGGAAATTGACCAATGGTCTCTTTTAAAGAGGTGGCAATTCAAAAAAACTTTTTATAAGAAAACATGCTGAGAAAGTTGATTGGAGCGGAAGGTGCTCGACTCCTGCGGGAGAAGCGGGACAGGTGAGACCCCGCAGGAGCGCAGCGACGAGGAGGCTCACCGCCCGCCTCGCGGAAAGCGAGCATCCTGTAGCGGAAATTCAACTACTGCTTTCTTCTGTAAAAAAGCCACAATGTTTACGAAAGAGCCATATTCTTTCATGAATAATTAACACTATATCAGGAAATACATCTTGCAAGAACGTTTTTATCCTTTATAATGGAGATACTAGGAAATTTTGTCGAAAAATGAAAGAATTACATAGGAGAATTCTATGAGGCTTATATCAACTAGGGCTTTGAAACCGGGCATGGTTCTAGCTACAACCGTATATAATATGAGAGGTCAAGCTTTAATTCATGATAACGTTCCGATTACAGACCGCATGATTTCCAGATTGCAGGAGCTTAGTATTCAGTATGTCTATATTGAAGACTCCCTTTCGAGGGGAATTCATGTAAAGGGAACTGTTTCGAGTAAGGTGAGACAGCAAGCTGTAAACAATATTGAGATGGCCTTTAATCAACTAAGCGCATCGAAAGCGCCACCTGGTGTGCTCGTGATTGAAGATAGTGCTAAGCAATTGAAGCAGGTGATTGATGTAGTCTTGTCTGAAGTAAAGGCGAATCATGATCTCCTAACCATTTTGACGGATGTTTTCACATATGACTCCTATATTTTTCATCATTCATTTAATGTGACTTTGTATACGTTATCCATAGGCCTGGAACTTAAACTGTCTACTAAACAGCTCGAGCAGTTAGGCGTGGGAGCAATTTTGCATGATATCGGTAAGATGCTTGTGCCGGAGGAAATTCTTCTGAAACCAGGAAAGCTGACAGAAGACGAATTTTGTGAAATCAAGAAGCATTCAGAACACGGTTTTGAGATTTTGCGACAGCTTCATTCTGTGTCCCTGATCATTGCTCACTGCGCGTACCAGCACCATGAGAGGCTTGATGGTTCTGGTTATCCACGAGGAATCAAAGGTGAGGATATCCATCCCTTTGCAAAAATCATAGCGGTGGCCGATGTATTTGACGCCATGACTTCAAATCGTGTATACCGGAAAGCCATGCTTCCACATCAAGCGCTGGAGGTATTATATGCAGGAAGCGGTACTCTGTTTGATACAAATGTAATTGAAGCCTTCAGATCTTCTGTGGCCATTTATCCGAACGGGATGGTGGTCGAGCTGAATGATGGCCGAAAAGGAATTGTGACCGATCAAAATAAAGGTGTAACGGATCGACCGGTGATTCGGATCATCGAAGAAGATGGACAGGAAATACAAACTCCTTATGCCATGGATTTAAGTACGGAATTAGATAAGGTGATTACGGGATTTGATCCGGATTATGAACCCCAAACTCTTAAAATTAAATAAATTTTTTGCGTTAAACCCCTCTTACTTTGCATACAAATAGCTTGTAAGGGGGGATTTTTTTGTCAAAGTTTAAAACATACAAACCCCGAAGAGGAGGGCCGCTGCCTTTTCGATATGTGATGATCATCACGATTCTATTCTTTATGATTTCGACTGGATTCGGATTGTGGATCATTAACAAAGGTTTGAAACCGACACTGCTTGCTTATGCTGAAACTCAAACCAGCAGGATCGGTACGTTGGTTATCAATAAAGCGATAAACAAAAAAATTGCTGATGTTCTTGATATTTCGGATATAACGGAAGAAGTGAAGAATACAGAAGGCGACATTGTTTCATTTAAATATAATACTCAGACCATCAACCGGGTTCAGGCAGAAATCACCAACTTAGTTCAGCAAAACCTACAAGAAGCAGAGGAGGGAAATTTAGAAAACCTTGAATTTATTACCGAAGTGGAAATCGATGAAGGAAAGTCTAAAGCAGCGAAGGGCATCACTTACTCGGTCCCTCTTGGTCAGGCGACCAACAACGTGTTACTCGGTAACCTTGGTCCAAAAGTACCGATTCGCTTTCATTCGATCGGAGATGTGCGTTCTGATATTAAAACTACGGTAGAGCAATTCGGGATTAATAATGCCGTTGTAAAAGTGTTTGTCGAGCTTGAAGTCAATGTCCAGATCATCATTCCATTTGCAACGAAAACGGAGACCATCAAGCAGGATATCCTGGTTGCCATGGGTACCGTTCACCTGGATGTACCACAGTTTTATAACAATGGTGGAGGGGAATCCAGTCCTTCTATTGAAATTCCCACAAATTAGTCAGGAAAAAAAGTTGTCAAAAGAATGATAGTTTGATATATTAATAAAGAAAATTTTATAACACACCACATCATCAGTCCGATGGGGTAGAGGCGCAGAGTTCAAGAGTAAGCTGTTTGAGAATGACAACTGTGAGAACAGATGAAAGGGAACTTTTGCCGAAGTAAATATGCATGTCGAATGTGTATTTGCTGGGGTTATCTTGAAGAAGGATAACACTGTCATTATAGGGAATCTCTATAATGGGGAGCTACAGATCGTGATGGAGCACTTAAATTACTTACTAAGGTAATGATAGCTTCTCTATCGTTGCCTTTTTTTATTATCCTCTGTCATGCTACGATGGTTCCCCCCTATCAAATAGGAGGAGGACATTATGGAAAACACGATTTACTCACTATTACCACCCCTTTTAGCCATTCTTATGGTTATACTTACGAGACGGGTTCTACTTTCACTGGGAGTAGGAATCGTTGCGTCTGCCTTTCTGTTAGCAGATTTCTCAATTACGAAAACATTCAGCTTTATGTGGGACGCCTTTAAAGGCATCTTTGTCGCCGATGGAGCACTCAACACCTGGAATGTCTATATTATTTTCTTCTTACTCATTCTTGGTGTCATCACAGCATTTGTGAACATTTCCGGCGGTAGCCGCGCATTCGGTGAATGGGCGATGAAACGTGTGAAAACGAGAAAAGGGGCGCAGCTTCTTGCAGCCGTTTTAGGTATCATAATTTTTATTGATGACTATTTTAACGCCCTTGCTGTTGGCCAGGTTTCGAGACCCATTACAGATCGTCACAAAATTTCACGTGCAAAACTAGCCTATATCATTGACTCGACATCGGCACCCATTTGTGTCGTTTCACCAATCTCAAGCTGGGGAGCGTACATTATCGGTATTATCGGTTCGATTCTGGCTGCACACAGTATCACAGAGTACACAGCATTTTCAGCCTTCGTTCAAATGATACCAATGAACCTTTATGTCTGGGCAGCTGTCCTGCTTGTGATCATGGTGGCTGCTAAAGGCTTGGACTTTGGAAAGATGAAAGAGCATGAAGTTAGAGCACTTGAAACGGGAGCCCTATATGATCCCGAAAAAGAGATTCCAGGCGAATTGAAAAATGATCTGCCTGTCAGCTCGAAAGGATCGGTAGGTGATCTTGTCTGGCCGATCGTAGCTCTTGTTATCGGCACGATTGGAATGATGCTCTGGACAGGATATCAAGCAGTTGGATCATTTGACATCCTGCCGGTTTTTGAAAATACAGATGTAACGAAATCATTATTATATGGTGGCTTGTTCGGGCTTCTCGTGGCGTTGATCTTCTTCCTTCGTCAAGTCAGCTTGAAAGGAATCGAAGGGAAAGCAGTTGGAGTAGCAGTAGTGGAAGGGATCAAATCCATGCTGCCAGCCGTTTACATCCTTATCTTCGCTTGGACGATCGTCACATTGATCGATCAATTGCAAACAGGTACGTATCTTGCGGGTCTGGTTGAACAATCAAGCTTACCTATGCAGGCACTTCCAGTCATCTTGTTCTTAGTTGCCGGAATCATGGCATTCTCGACGGGAACTTCATGGGGATCTTTTGGAATCTTACTTCCGATCGCCGGGGAAATTGCTGCAGCGACAGACGTAAGTATCTTACTTCCTGCTATGGCAGCGGTTTTAGCTGGATCTGTTTTGGGAGATCATTGTTCTCCAATCTCGGATACAACCATCCTTTCCTCTACAGGAGCAGGAAGCAATCATATCGATCACGTTCTCACACAGCTTCCATATGCATTAATCGGAGCGGTTGCTGCTTCAATTGGATACCTTGTATTAGGGTTCACTGGAAGCACACTGTTCGGTCTGGGTGTTGTGATCATATTAATCGTCGCATTCGCTTTTCTGTTTGGTGAAAAAGCAAAACCAGCTGTTTCAGAACAATAAGATGAAGAAGAACCAGGAGCTCATGAGCTTCTGGTTTTTTATATTGATAGTTATAAAAAAATAGTTTTGCAGGATGTCGATAAGCCAGAGTTAAAGATTATTACAAAAACCTTAGCGAGAAACTCGATTTCCACCTCCACCTTTCTAATCATCAATTCTTCATATTCCGACAAAATTCATATAGTGAAATAGTACCTGTCTTCAAATAAAAAATTCTTTCCAAAATCTAAAAATAGCTTTGACAATTGCTCTGGAACTAGCTATACTGACTGTAGATTATAAATAATCTGAAAATATAAAAATTTCAAATACCTTAAAATGGTAGTTGGAAAGAACTAGGGGGAACCAACATGGAGAATCGTGCCCAGTTTGGAACACGAGCAGGATTTATTCTAGCTGCTGTCGGGTCAGCAATCGGTTTGGGAAACATTTGGCGTTTTCCAGCAGTAGCGTATGAAAATGGTGGAGGAGCATTCTTTATTCCTTATTTATTTGCTCTTCTTACAGCAGGTATTCCATTATTAGTGCTTGAATTTACGTTAGGTCATAAATACCGTGGGTCGGCACCACTATCTTATTTCCGTCTTAATAGGAAATCAGAGTGGCTTGGCTGGTGGCAAGTATTAATCGCATTTGTCATTTCTACCTATTATGCCGTCATTATTGCATGGGCGATGTCGTACAGTGTGTTTTCTTTCAATTTAGGTTGGGGGAAGGATACGGAGTCATTCTTATTCAACGATTATTTGAAGCTTACGGTTGATCCTGGTCAGACAGGCAGTATCGTTCCTGGAGTATTCATTCCACTTGTATTGGTATGGGTGATTACATTGGGGATTCTTTTCAAAGGAGTAAAGAAGGGAATCGAAGTAGCGAATAAGATCTTTATTCCGGCACTAGTTATTTTATTCTTAATCATTGTTGTTCGCGCTTTAACATTACCTGGAGCATTGGATGGTTTAGATGCTTTCTTCAAACCGGATTTCAGCAAAATAGCTGACCCTGGTGTTTGGGTAGCGGCATACGGACAAATTTTCTTTAGCTTATCCATCGCATTTGCGATTATGATTACGTATTCCAGTTACCTTCCGAAGAAATCGGATATTACAAATAATGCATTCATCACAGGTTTCAGTAACTCAGGGTTCGAATTACTTGCAGGTATTGGAGTATTTGCTGCTTTAGGCTTCATGGCTCAATCTCAAGGTGTTGGGGTGCAGGAAGTAGTAAGCGGGGGAGTTGGATTGGCATTTGTGGTATTCCCGCAAATCATTAACGAATTCCCGGCTCTTAACGGTTTATTCGGATTCTTGTTCTTTGCTTCCCTGGTGTTAGCGGGACTGTCATCACTCATCTCGATTACGGAGACGTATGTAGCAGGGGTTTCTGAAAAGTTCGGAATTTCCCGTACGAAAGCCGTTCTATTCGGTGGGGGTCTTTCTGCGATCATCTCAATCTTATTTGCCACTCAGGGCGGATTACTGTTCCTGGATGCCGCAGATTACTTTATCAACCAGTTTGGTGTAGCATTCGTCGGATTAGTTGAAGTAGTAGTGATTGCCTGGTTCCTGCGCAAGTTAGGTACATTCCAATCTCACGCTAATGGAATCTCGGATATTCAGCTTGGCGCCTGGTGGAAAGTATGCTTAGGTGTCATCACACCAATCGTTCTTGGATGGATGATGTTCGGTTTATTCAAAATGAATTTATTAAGAGAATTTGAAACTGAAACTGGAAACTATGGAGGTTACTCTGATGCCTTCATCCTTTACAGCGGATGGTTTGTTGCAGGATTCGCAATTCTTGCAGGTGTTGCCTTCTCATTCAAACGCTGGAATGCCAAAACTGAAGCTGAAAGCTATAAGGAGGTTGGCTAACATGACTGGTAGTGCGATTGCAATGATGATTGTTGGAATAGTCATCATCTGGGGTGGATTAGCAGCTAGTATCATGAACGCTGTTTCCAAATCCAAAAAAAAGGTGTAAAGAGTAAAAAGATGAAGCAGACGATGGGATAACCATTGTCTGCTTTTTTAACGTTTTTTGCTTTTGATTCTGTCTTGCCGTTCCCACATTCGTAAGTGAGGGTAAGGGTCAAATGACCATTCCGTCAAACCATTATCCTTGTACATTCCGTAGTGGAGATGGGGAGGGAATTTCCCTGATGTTCCAGGGGGTCCGTATCCAGTGCTCCCAACACCACCAATAACCATTCCCGGTTCCACCACTTGACCTATATGAAGATCTTTAGAGAAACCACTAAGGTGGGCAAAATAATGATACGTATTATTAATGTCACGTATCCCGATACGCCAGCCTCCATACCGGTTCCATCCTTTCATCTCAATGATTCCATACGATGTCGCTCTTACAGGTACACCATAATCAGCAAAGAGGTCCGTCCCTTCGTGAATACGTCTTCCTCCCCAACCACGGGCATCACCCCAAGTGTTTCGGTAACTGTAGTTGAATCTGAGGGGAAGGGGGAAGGCTTTCTGGTTTAAATGGATGGTACCGTATTGTTTATAGATTTTTGCATTTCCCATGATGATACTGACCGTTTTATCACGTTTATAATAGTCCCACAGTGCAAGCTTGAAATTATCCCGGTCAATTCCGTATCGTAATATAAACTCTGTCAAAGCAGCCAGTATATCTTCATCACTCTTCAGGTTGGCTTTTCCATCGAAATCTCCATCACGGCCTATCCCGTTGAATAGGGCGATCGTTTCAGGATTGTCATCTTCCCGGTTAGGGTTCAGAGGGCCGACCCATTTTTCCGGCTCCATATAGATCGATATAAGTGAAGAGGGCTTTTCCCTATCTTTGCGGGCAAAACGTAGACTGCGTTCGTACTGATCAATAGCAGCGAGATAGTACCAGGGAATATTAGTAAGAGCCGCGCTTTTCTGAAATAACTCCATCCTTTTCGTGTGAATCTGTTCTTCTGTCAGCTTTTTTGCAGCAAAGGTTTGACAAGGGCTTATCACCATGCAAAAAGCCACAAAGGCTAAGACCAATCGTTTGTACAAAATAATCCCTCCATTTTTAGGGGCCTACTTCTAGTTTGTATCGTTCCTCGGGATTCATAATCATCAATAAATGGTAATAGGGTATCACATGCTTGTTTTCACTTTTTTAGTATGATAAAGTGACAAAAGAAGTATATTGATGATGGCTTTTTTTACATAAGATGAACGATTTAGAAAGCGTTTCACTCTTTGCCTAAGTCAGAATTATTTAGGATTGGAGATGAGGGGTATGGGTAAGAAAGATGAACACATTCGTAAACCGGATTGGCTTAAAATAAAGTTGAATACGAATGATAACTATATGGGCTTGAAGAAAATGATGCGTGAAAACAACCTTCACACAGTATGTGAAGAGGCTCGTTGTCCTAATATTCATGAATGTTGGGGAACTAGAAGAACAGCTACCTTCATGATTCTTGGAGATATTTGTACACGAGCATGCCGTTTCTGCGCAGTAAAAACAGGCCTTCCAACTGAACTAGATCTTAAAGAACCAGAACGCGTTGCAGATTCTGTTCAATTAATGAACTTGAAGCACGTAGTTATTACAGCTGTTGCACGTGATGATCTGAAAGACGGTGGATCACAAGTCTTTGCTGAAACGGTTCGTGCCATTCGTCGTAAGAGTCCTTTCACTTCGATTGAAGTATTGCCTTCTGATATGGGTGGGGTTTTCGATAATATCAAGACATTGATGGATGCAAAGCCAGATATCATGAACTACAATGTCGAAACCGTTCGTCGCTTGACTCCAAGAGTTCGTGCCCGTGCTACTTACGATCGTACATTGGAATTCCTGCGTCGTGCAAAAGAATTAAATCCGGAAATTCCAACAAAATCAAGTATCATGGTTGGTCTTGGGGAAACGAAGGAAGAAATTCTTGAAACAATGGATGATCTGCGTGCAAACCATGTTGATATTGTGACATTAGGTCAATACCTGCAACCATCTAAGAAACACTTGAAAGTACAGAAATATTATCACCCGGATGAGTTTGCTAAACTACGTGAAGCAGCGATGGAAAAAGGTTTCAGTCACTGTGAAGCAGGACCACTCGTTCGTTCTTCCTACCATGCAGATGAGCAAGTTAATGCAGCCGCTAAAGCAAGACAAGCAGCCGGTGAGCAAGAGGTTCAAAAGGCATAATTTTTCATATATAAAAGGACTGACTTGAAGGAGAAGATCTCTAACAGTCAGTCCTTTTTGTAGCAAAGAGTATGACATGAGACGCAAATCCTGCAAGGTATGATGCCTGTCTCTTCTGTCTTCTAATTAATCGACCATGTTATCTGTGTTATCTTTTCGCTTTTGACGGTCTTTGTTGATTTTGTGGACATCGTCGTCTTGCATTTCGTATTTCTCAGATGTCATTTCACCATTTGGGTTTTCACCTGCGTCTACATCTCTTCCCTGAGGGGAATCCTGCAGCATAAGGTTGATGGTATCATCAATGGCTGTGTTGGCGTTACGGCTATCGCTATCCATTTTGGCCAGGTTTTCTACATTGCGCATCAGGCTCTTGTCATCGGTCACATATACATGGTACCAACGGGGAATAACCGACATGGCTGTTTTCTTTACTTGGTCTGCTACTTCAAAACGGCCATCTTTATCCTTTTTGTCCGTCACGTATGAAATCAGCACTTCTTCGTCAGTGACAAGAGTGGAACAATCGTTTACGTCTGGAAGAGAGACACTCATTTTGCTGATCGTGTCGGCTACTTGTTCTCGATTGATGCTATACATATCCTTTGTGGAAATGGTTTGACCACCTGTGGGACTTTTCTGTTGACGAACATAACCGAAGTCCTCACCGCGGTGAGCTCCTTTTTTCGTCCAGCTATTTTCGTTGTACAGGTCCTCCCGGTCATTCACGTTAATGGTATTTCCATTGTCGTGAAACATTTCTTCATTGGCCGTGTCAATTCCATCACAAGCAGTTCCGATTAGGGCAATACTTAGTACAGTTGTACCCAGAATGAATTTATTCAAGTTAAACACCCCCTATTTGATAGGGTGTCCATCTCTTATGACAATTTTTCATAGTAATTAATGGACAATCCGTTATAATTTAAGATAAGGAAATGAAAGTGGGTGGACAAGATGATTTGTGTGCAGAATACATGCTACGAAATCGTTGAGGAATTTAGAGACGGATTCAACGAGGAAGCATTTAAGGAAAGATATAGCGACATCTTAAGTAAATACGACTTTATCCTTGGGGATTGGGGATATGGCCAGCTCCGCTTAAAAGGATTCTTTGATGATCATAATCAAAAAGCCTCTTTTGACACAAAGGTGAGTACACATAAGGATTACTTGTATGAATACTGTAATTTTGGCTGCGCTTATTTTCTTGTGAAAAAAGTCAATAAATAATGTACAAAAGGAACAAACAGTAAAGTTTGTTCCTTTTGTGCTTTTACTTATTTTCAGTATATGGAGGTTCTTCATTCACATCGGGATCTGCATGAACAGGGTGTGATCCAGGCTCCTGACGTGGGATATCCTGATGAAGTGATTTATTTTCATAGTTGAAAGCACTGTAATATCGTTGCCCTTCTTTCCAAGGAGTACTTTTGTTCTCAACGGGAGTATGCTTTCCTCGGGGAGAGCCATATGGCCCTTCAGGCAGTGTTTCCGGAACGATAAAATTACGGTATGTTTCAACGTTGGAAAAGTCACTATATACTTCTTCTTCTTTGTCTCTTGGTTCTTTACTCATATTATCTCCCACCTTTCATACTTGTAGTATGTGAGAGTGGGGTGGACTTCATTCTTTATCGTGCGCTGTTAGAACCACTACATAATGATTTCTCCTAAGAAGTCCCTCAACTCATCCGCTTCTTCCTCCGTTAGCTTGAATACACTTTCTACATATCCAGGTTCATCAAGGTCATCCCTGCCGATGATCGCAAATCGACTGCCTTGAAGGTCTAATACTAACGATTTCCCATAATAGCGATCTGTTTGGGTGATTGCTAAGTCGTACCGCTGATTTTCCCCCATAAAACTCACAAAGCGTGTTTTTGTATTTTCTGTATCATCGTATAAATAAAATCGTTCACTCATGAAGATGTCCCCCTCTTTTTTTGCTTATCTCATCATAACAAACTGAGCTGAGAATTGCAGGATGTACCTGTATGACAGGGAGGGAAATATGTTAAAATAAAGGATATCGTTCAGAGAGAGGGGCGCACCATGTATTTCGTAGATAGAGAAAAGATAGAGGAAATATTAATGTATATGAATGAACAGTTAACGACTGTTAGTGAACATGATCAATGGAACGGGACATTAGAAAAATTAGCTTTGGAGCGAATGGCTCATACGATTATTGAATCTATACTCGACGTAGGAAACAGTATGATCGACGGTTTCATTATGAGAGATCCAGGAAGCTATGAGGATATCATTGATATACTTCTGGATGAAAAGGTAATTGGAGACAAGATGAGTGAGGATCTTAAACTACTTGTGGCGCAGCGTAAGGTTCTTGTTCAAGAGTATACAGCCATCCATCATGAGCAATTACATACGATTTTGAACGAGGTATTCCACTCATTAGAGAAGTTTCCCCAACATGTTCGCAGCTACCTTGAAAATGAATTGGGACCTGTGTCTGCATTTAAAAATTAATCAGCATTTGACAGCGCTTTCTAAATAGAGAGCGTTTTGTTTTATTTATGGAATACAATTTACCGAAAAAAGCACAGGCTCTACCGGTATTTGGACATACTATACACAAGCATATGGAGGTACACAATGAAAGAATATAAAGGTTACTTAATTGATTTAGATGGCACAATGTATAAAGGAAAAGAGAAAATCGACGAAGCAGGAGATTTTGTTAAACGATTACAAGAAAAAGGATTACCTTATCTGTTTGTCACCAATAATTCTTCGAGAAGACCGGAACAGGTTGCGGAAAAATTGCAGTCCTTTGGTATCGATGCCACGAAGGAACAGGTATTTACTACTTCAATGGCGACAGCTCAGTATATGGCAAAGAAAAAACCGAATGGGACGGCATATGTCATCGGTGAAGAAGGAATCCGTTCAGCACTGGAAGAGAACGGTATCACCCTTCAGGATGAGAAACCTGATTTCGTGGTAGTGGGAATTGATCGTGAAATAAATTATGAGAAGCTATCCCTCGCTTGCTTAGGTGTTAGAAATGGAGCTACCTTTATTTCAACCAATGGAGATATCGCGATCCCGACTGAAAGAGGGTTGCTTCCAGGGAATGGTTCCCTTACGTCAGTTGTCACAGTCTCCACACAAACTGAACCGGTATTTATCGGGAAGCCTGAATCAATCATTATGGAGCAGGCGCTGTCTGTATTAGGAGTGCCTAAAAAAGATACGTTAATGGTTGGAGATAATTATGATACCGATATATTAGCCGGGATAAACGCCGGACTTGATACGCTGCTTGTTCATACAGGAGTCACAACCAAAGAGGCTTTGAGTTCGAAACACATTCAGCCAACCTATACAATTGAAACGTTAGATAAATGGGATATATAATATAAGAAAGTGGGGGCTATTTTTTAGTTTCCACTCCCTCTAAACCCTTCTGAGTACTCGAATGGAAAAAATGTCTTAAATTAGTAACATATTCATAATAGACAACCTTCGTTCGTATAAGTAAAATAGAACTAGTGTTAAAAGAAGTAATCAAAATACTATTTATACCCAGGGACCTAAGTAATGGTCTTTTTTACGACTATCTATGCCTCTAAAGTAGTTGGTGAGTATAATAATGGCGGGAACGAAAATTTATACTCCTAAAATATTATGTGGTTTTTCCTCTAACTAATTTTTCCATTACACATATTTGAGTACTCAGAAGGACTAGAAAGACAGGATTTGAAAAAACTATCAGAAAATATTACGAAATGAAGTGTAAAGGTATGCAACTAGGGTAAACATCTAAGATAGTAGGGGACTATTAGCATTGATACCTTTTCAATTTCTAACTATTCTTTACGAATGCAAAAACAACTTTAAGAATGAAAGTCACTGTTTCTTAATTGATTTTCGAAACATTCCACGTCATTTCTAAAGAATTTTTAAAAGGGTAGTGAGGTAATGAGTATTAAGGTTACAGGACTTGTCGGAAAGAAAATAAGGCACCATAGAAGAGCAAAAGAAATCACCATACAAGAATTAAGTCACAAATGTGGATTAACAATTAATTATATCTCGTTGATTGAAAAGGGAGAGGCGAACCCGTCCCTGAACAAACTGAATGCCATTGTGTGTGCTCTGGACGTACAGTGGGAAGACATTATGCCGACTTGCGAGGAACACGAAGACATCTATAATCAAACGATTCTTTAATGAACTAATTTTCTCTTTTTCATTTCTTGTTCGATCAGAATGATAAATTCATTACTGAGTTTCAACTGTTTTGCTTTCTTATAGGCATCAATAAGGGCTTGGTCACTTAGTGGCCGTATAGGATTTCACCTTAATTATTCTTCGTATGTAGTATGTAATCCTTTAGGGAATACAGTATGATTTATTTTGTTAGTGTATTTATTCACTTTTTCTATCAATAAAAAATCAGACGACTCCAGTCGTCTGATTGGATACTTATTCAACCTCAGTCTGTGCATTTCGCCCGGTGTGCCAAACGACTGGAAGCAGCCGCTGCAATAGCTCCGACGATATCATCCAGGAAGGTATGACACATACCAGATGATTTATCATTTAACCTCTCCAGAATTCCAGGTTTTTGCTTGTCGATATATCCATAATTTGTAAATCCGATCGATCCATATACATTCACAATCGAAAAGGCCAGGATTTCATCCACACCATATAGTCCTTCATCTACTTCAATAATCGCTTGAAGCGGTTCTTCAAGCATCTTTTTCTCAGCCAATATATCAAGTTGAATACCTGTCAGTATTGCATTCTGTACTTCCCGCTTCGTTAACACACGTTCAACATTATAGACACATTCCTTTAGTTCAAGATCAGGATGATACTTTTGTTGAAGGTACATGACCAATTGAGCGATATCTTCAATCTCTACTCCTCTTTCATGCAGCCATTTACGTGCCGTTTTCTCTAATAAATCCATTGATTCTTTATCCTTCATCCTATTCACCTTTTCTTTGAATGATTATAAAACCCCTATTTCGATTAGACGAAGCCTTGTTTTACACATATGATTCCTATTTAAAAAATAGACATAATAATAGCTTCTACTCTCATTCTTGCCCATCTCAAGTTTCAGATATTCATAAATGTCTTTAAAGGTTATATTCATATAATGTGTGTCCTTCAAAATGAAGGAAAATGACAATATGAAAATGAACTTCTTTGACACAGGTCGCCCTGCGAAAAAAGAAAAAGACGGTCACTTTAGATAGGAGAGATCAACATGTCTCAAGAAATATTAATCAATCATTTTGGATTGCATCCAGAGCGGGCATTCTTTGATGGAATGATGAATCGATATATGGTTGGGGGGTTAGTATATAGTATTGTCGGCGTAACGAATATGGAACAAGAAACCTTAGTGGAGCTCTACAAATTGACAGAGCACCTTAAAAGTCAGGGAGATCGGCATGTTTCAACCTTCGTCCCTAACAACGAAGGAAGATTTCTTGTTGTAGAAAAAGATAAAGACTTTGTGGTGCTGCGAAATGAAAGCATCCAATCTCCCCCTGATAAAAAGCTGGGAAGAAAGTTAAGCAAATTCCATTTCAGGGGACGGACCTTTGAAGAAAAGGTGGAGAAAATAAATCGTATGGGACAGTGGAAGAGTCTGTGGGAAAAGCGGCTGGCCCAGTTAGAGAAAGCGTTCTATCAGGTTATCCAGGATCAGCCGGCTGATGAGTTTGAACGTCGTTTTGTTGAGAGCTATCCTTATTACAGTGCTTTGTCAGAAAATGCCATTCAGTACTTGGTGGATACGGAGCTTGATGAGGACCCGAAGCAAGAGGATGCAGGCACGATTTGCCATGAGCGTTTTCTTCAATCCACATGGGGGACTGAGGTTTGCATTCATTTTCCATTTCAGTGGGTGTTCGATCACTGCAGCCGGGACATAGCGGAATGGGTGAGAGAAAGATATTTCATGAGAAGCCAAACGTTTCATCCTGAGCTTCAGGAATTTATGAGAGAGTATGAATCCATCACCCCACTTTCACCATTCTCATGGAGATTGCTGTATTCACGACTCCTGTTTCCCCTTCACTATTTCGAATGTATTGAGGAATATTATATTTCAGAATCTGAGCAGGAGAAGAAGGTAGTAGAAGAGAAGCTGGAGAGTTATCTGAAAAATTCTCATCAATATGAAGCATTTCTGTCTGACTTTTATCATATGTCCGAAGTTCCGGTGAAAAAATGGGGGATTCCCCTTGTTGAATGGCTATAAACAATCAAGGTCTTCACTGAATTTAACCCCTGTAAACCTTCACTTTTATGCTAAACTGGAGAAAAGTGAAGGGAAGGTAGGGGATACATATGAAACCATCCATATACATTACGAGAAAATTGCCTGAATCAGTGATTACACCATTGAAGAGTGAATTTGAAGTCGACATGTGGGAACATGGGGATGTTCCGGTACCAAGGGATATTCTTCTCCGTAAAGCAGAGAGCGCTACTGCTTTACTTACGATGCTATCGGACCGGATAGACAAGCAGCTATTACAGAAATCTCCTTCATTAAAGGTCGTGGCCAATCTTGCGGTGGGCTATGATAATATAGATCTTGAAGCGGCAAAAGAATTAGGCGTAACCATTTGCAACACGCCGGATGTCCTAACGGAAACTACGGCTGACTTAACCTTTGCTCTGTTAATGGCGACGGCAAGACGAATCGTTGAAGCGGATCGCTATATTAAAGAAGGAAAGTGGAAAAGCTGGTCACCCCTTCTTCTGGCAGGCACGGATATCCATCATAAAACCATTGGCATCGTCGGGATGGGGAGCATAGGCGAAGCGGTAGCCAGAAGAGCCAAAGGGTTCAATATGAATGTTCTATATCATAATCGTTCCAGGAAGCATGAAGCGGAAAGATCCCTTGGAGTTCAATATGCAACATTTGAAGACCTTTTAATCCAATCGGATTTCGTTGTTGTGCTTGCTCCACTGAATGCTGGAACAAAAGGCATGTTCCAGGAAGAGCAATTCACCATGATGAAAAATACAGGGGTTTTCATCAATGCAGCCCGTGGCGCGATTGTAAATGAAGAGGCATTAGAAAAAGCATTAAAGAGGGGTGACATTGCAGGTGCTGGATTGGATGTATTCGAAGCAGAGCCGATTGATGCCGAACATCCTCTTCTTGCATTAAATCAAGTTGTCGCTCTTCCTCATATCGGCAGTTCCTCGAATGAAACGCGTTATGAAATGATGGCCTTATGCGTGGAGAACATTCAGGCAGTTTTAAAAGGAGAACAACCGAAGACGGAAGTACAATGAAAAAAAGCCTAAATCCGATTAAGGATTTAGGCTTTAACATGAATTGAATTAGAATACTTGCTCTACTTCAACGATACCTGGAACTTCTTCCACTAGTGCGCGTTCGATTCCTGCTTTTAATGTGATTGTTGAACTTGGGCAGCTTCCGCAAGCACCTAGAAGGCGTAATTTAACGATTCCATCTTCAACGTCCACCAGTTCACAGTCTCCACCATCGCGAAGTAGGAACGGACGTAATTTATCTAATACTTCCTGAACAGGTGCAATCATTTCGTTTTCAGCCATAATTATCTACTCCTTTCCTTACTCTCTATTATAATGACATATTCACAAAAAATCTATCAACCTGCAAACTATTGGGGATTTCTTTTTTAGAAATGGTTTTTTCGGAACGTTAGTGGCTTAAAAACATTGAATCTGCTAGGAATCTGTCAATGAATGAGTGCAGGATGGTAAGGAGAACCGCTTTGCTTGCAGCTATCGTTCGGCCGAGCCTCCTCAGCTTAGCCGAATGGGGTCTCGGCACAACCAAAATGCGCCGGAGTCTCGCAGTTCCCCTCACCACCATCTTTAACGATTTTTCGCGACAGATCTAGAAGGTGTCAAAAACAATCTAATTAGAAAACAAAATTCTTTTTCTTCAATAGGATATTATTCTCTACACACCTTAATGAAAGTTGTTTGCTAAATATTTTTTGTTTTTATTTATTTCTTTTAAAGAAACATACTTAGAAAGTTGATTCTCGCTGCAGGTGCTCGACTCCTGCGGGGGACAGTCCGAAAAGCGGAGGCGGCTTGCTCAGACCCGGCAAGCATAAGATGAATGGGCCAAAGAAGGCGTTCCTTGCCTTCTTGGACCATATAGCTTAGACCTCGAGGGCTAGTCGCCAGAGCTGGACAGGTGAGACCCCGCAGGAGCACAGCGAAGAGGAGGCTCACCGCCCGCCCCGGGAAAGCGAGCATCCTGTAGCGGAAATCAACTACTACTTTTTCTCTAAAATAGCCACAATATTTACGAAAAGAGCATTAAGAAATTTTCTAAATGCAGTTTCCAGTACAGAAATTCACACATTATCGTTCCAACCCCGCTGCTTTTTTTGTAAAATAAACAAGAGAGGGAAACAAAGGGGAGAGAGTGATATGGAGAGAAAACCTGTTGAACTTTACGTATATGGAGCAGAAGTACTGTGTCCAAGCTGCGTAAATTTACCATCATCAAAAGAAACGTACGAATGGCTTGAGGCTGCCGTTAGTCGAAAGTATCCAAACCAGCCCTTCGTGATTAAATATGTAGATATTCACAATCCTCCTGAGGATGAAGTCGTAAAGCAGTTTGCTTCAAGAGTGATTGAAGAGGATATGTTTTATCCAATTGTCCTGTTAGAAGGAAATATTGTCGGCGAAGGGAATCCCCGTTTAAAGACGATTTACTCTGAGCTTGAAAAGTATGGGTATAAAGCGGTTTAGTTCGTGGGGATTGAAAAGGCTTTTCTGATTGGGTTAGCCTTTTTTAGTGGATCATTAGAGCTGCACCAAAAAAAGAACCGCACATCGCGGTTCTTTTTTCATCATCCATTATGATACTTATACATCCACAACACACCAGACTTCAACAAACGAGCGACACGACCTGTGATGGAGCGCTCGTTTACCAGACCGAAACCATGTTTCTTTCCTAGTGAACCGAGAATTCCTTTTAGCTTGATCTTAGGTAATTCTGCAGGGAGTTCTTCGTTTTTCCAACGTTTAAGTAAGACTGTCACGATTTGTTCTGCTTGTCCCTCAGCAAGCTGAGCACTTGGAGCTTGAGGAAGGCTTGCGCAGTCACCAACCACGTACACATTCTCATCCTGAGGCAGGTTATGATACTTTGTCAGAATGACGCGACCGCTTGCATCCTTTTCAACATCCATATCACGAACGACTTTGCTTGGCTGAATACCCGCCGTCCAAACGATGGCATCGCAGAAAATCTGTTCTTCATGGTTATGAAGGGTGTTTGGCTCCACTTTTGTAATATTCGAGCTATTAACGATGTCTACATCATTCTCGTCGAACCAACTGTGAACATAAGAGCTTAGACGTTCAGGGAAGGCATTAAGAATACGCGGACCGCGATCGAATAGCTTAATTTTCAAGTCAGAACGACTCTCACGAAGCTCACTCGCAAGCTCAATCCCGCTTAAACCAGCTCCAACGATTCCTACGATGGAACCAGCTGGAAGGTTACATAAGGTTTGGTATGTCTTACGGGATTTTTCTATTGTTTGAATGGAATAAGTATGTTCATCAGCTCCAGGTACATTATGATATTTATCCTCACAACCGAGTCCAATCACAAGGTCGTCATAAGGAACTGGATCTTGATCTCCCATATTTACGAGTTTGTTTTCCATGTCCACTCCGGAGATATCTCCGTACACGTAGGATAAACGGGCATGTTCCGGGAATGATACGCGTACATGTTGATCTGAAATCGTACCAGCGGCTAAAGCATAGTATTCCGTCTTAAGGCAGTGGTAAGGATTTCGATCAATCAGGGTAATCGATACATCTTCAGGTAATTGGTTGGGTAATAAGCGAAGAAGAACGCGCATGTTCCCATATCCTCCGCCAAGCAGCACTAATTGTTTCATGAAAAATTTCCCCTTTTTTGCACTCACATTATGAATGAAATAGTGTGTTTATATATGATTTATCCCAGTAATTGTTTGGGACGGGATTGAAAGGACATTCACGTCGAAACGGGTCCTGAAAAAGTAAGCATTTTCAATATGAAGCATAATTCGCGCAATTATTACAATAGTAAACCTATTAACATTAAAAGTATATCGAAATAACGGTGTTTTCACAACAGAAATAAGCGAAAATGTTCACAATCTGTTATACCATTACATGGAATCAAATGATTGACGATAATGATAAAAAAAGATAGCATAACAATGAGTAGTGAGGTGATAGAATTGAAACCTATTATAGAATTTTGTATAAGCAATCTTGCTAGTGGTGCGCAAAAAGCGCTTGAGATATTAGAGAGAGACCCCAACCTTGATGTCATTGAGTATGGATGCCTGGGTTACTGCGGGAAATGCGCCCAATCCTGTTATGCTCTTGTCAATGGTGAAGTCGTAACAGGGGATACACCTGAAGAACTGGTGGATCATATCTATCAGTTTCTTGAAGATAATCCGATGTTCTAAAGAAAAGCTGGTCTTGTGACTGGCTTGTTTTTTTGGTTTTTAAAATTGTGTATGTGTTCTAGAAAGTAAAAAAACCAGTGGAGTGACCACTAGTTTTCTTTTACAAAGACTTTGCTTCTTTATAACGATCCCGTATTTCGTACCAGTTCTCTCTAGCCATTTCAATGATCTTCGGTTCGGTGGAGAGATGTTGTTTACTAATGACTTTAGATAGATAAACGACCGATTCCTCGATTTTATCCTGTCTTCTCAATAATTCCGCGATCATATACAGGAGTTTCGTTTCGGACATCAAAGAACCCGATACGCCATCTGTCAAATAGGCATCAATGTATTCATGAGTAGCAAGGTTAATGAATCGTCTTTCTTGTTCTTTTTCTTGGGTCTTTCGATAAAGCCAAGCTGTCCGGAGATACAACCCTGCTAAGGTCACCTTTTTTTCCTTTTTAATAAGGGCACAGTAGGCGGCCAATTTATATGTATTAATCCCATCGTTATATGATCTCAGTTTTCCATAATCTTGTGGCTTCCAGTGCAGGCTGATTTTCTTTTCCAGATCTTCTTTGAGAACAGGAGGTATGTATGCTGTGAAATCATCCGTATAAGAAAATCCACATTTAGGGCAAACAGAAACGTTATAGAGTAAAGGATTTACATCAATTGACTCATACAGGGGACAAAAGTCACTGTCATATCCTGCTACCTTCACAAAACGGGACCTGATCCTTGTCGTACTGTACGAGTGTTTACACGAATGGCACTGTGTTTTTTTATCATAAAAGGGCGTCACTACCGTCATGAATATCACCTCATAATCGGGACTATTTGCCTTAATTATACCTTGGCAGAAGGAGAAAGGACTAGTGTTTTTTACATAATGATAAGCAAAAAGTCATGAATTAATTGATATGAATAAAAAGTTTCCTTCCAATCATTCACCAAAGCCCCTTTGGTTGAGTAGTAAAATAGAAAGGAGTATACTAAGAAGTAAGATATGAAAAGGTTGGGGGTGTAATGAATGAGTGAAGTAGTCATTCTGACAGAAGCCGCGGCCCTTCAGATTAAAGATATGATGAAGGAACATGACGAAACAGATGCCATGTTACGAGTAGCGGTAAAAGGGGGAGGCTGTAGCGGCCTTTCTTATGGAATGGGATTTGAACATGAGCTTCAAGATGGGGATACAACACTGGAACAGCATGGAATCAAGCTTGTTGTAGCTAAAAATGATGCTGCTATTTTGAACGGTACCAAAATAGATTACAAGCAGTCTATGATGGGCGGCGGGTTCACCATCGATAATCCGAATGCCATCGCTTCATGCGGATGCGGATCATCGTTCGTGACGGCGACGAATAAGGGTACACCGGAGAATTGCTGATAAATTAAAGGGACGGACCTCCACTTTGGAGGTCCGTCCCTTTTTTAGTCTTAATATATATTCTTCAATGCCTCTTCAACAGGTGTGTCACCGCTCAGGATTTCGAATACCTTGTGGTTTGTTTCTTCGATGGTCAAGGAGTCGACAAGTACTTTCGCAACATCTTCACGTGATATGTCTCTGCTTTTGTCTTCAATGGAGGTAGAAGCTTCAATCTTCCCTGTCCCTTCATCGAATGAAAGGGAGCCAGGTCGGACGATTGTGAAATTTAGACCGCTTTCCTTCAAGTGGGCATCCGCAGCTCCTTTCGCTTTTAAGTAAAACTGTAGTGTATCCGGGCCGCTTGATGGGTTATCTGCACCCATTGAGCTTAGCATCACAAAGCGCTCAATTCCCATCTTCTTCGCATAATCCACTGCATTCTTTGCCCCTTCCTGATCGATCGCAAGTGTCTTATCGTCTCCTGTTGAACCACCGCTACCAGCAGCAAAAATAACGGCATTCACATTTTCGAGTGCGTAGGAGAAGTCCTGTTCGAGATCTGCGACAATCGGTCTTGCCCCTAGGTCTTCCATATCCTTGGCTTGTTCTGTCTTTCGAATCATGGCTCTCACGAAATGTTGACTGCTGTTTGAAAGTTCTTTCACTATGTGTCGGCCAGTATGACCGTTTGCTCCAATCACAAGTACATTCATGCATCCATCATCCTTTATCTAAGTTTTTTCATCTTATTATTGGTCTACCCATTCACTGTTAAAATAAACAATTTGATGGGCCGGTGTGAAAGGGATGGATGTTTAACACATTATTTCTGCAATTGGATACTCTGTTTCATAAGAGCGGTAATCTTTTTGCTGTTATCATTTGGGGTGTACTCCATATTCCCCCTGTTGTCTCTCTTTCAAATAAAAGGCTCTTTTCGCTAAGTTTATGGCTATCTTAGAGAATAAAGAAGTGATTGATTTCCGCTAGAGGATGAGTGTGGGAACAAAACGTGGACCGTTCTTTTCCACTCCAGGCACAAGATTCCCCGGGGAGGAAGTCGAGCCTCCTCGACGTTCCGACTGTGAGGTCTCGACCTTTCCTCTATTTCCCGGAGGAGTCAAGTGCCTTCCGCTATAATCCACTCTGTGCTACTACATTCCATATGGCCTAATAATATAGATAGACAAACACAAAAAAAGCTCCTATTGTAGATAGTTTGTATCCAAAAACAAACTATCTACAAAGGAGCACCAAATTAAACTCATTATGATAGCTCAAAATCCAGTTATTAGTTAATGTTTATCGTTATTCCCACGGAGGATTTAGATTGTTTTTGACACATCTTGGCTCTGTCACTAAAAAATCTCTTAAAGATGGTGAGGGGAACTGCGTAGACTCCTGCGGAAGTCCCCCGTTCGGCTAAGCTGAGGAGCTCCGCCGAACGCTAGCTGCAAGCGGAGCGGTTCCCCTCACCATCCAGCACATACTGATTGACAGTGCCGAAGCAGACCGTTTGTTAAAAAGCAAAAATCTTTGCGAAATGAGCGAATAAAAAAGAGGCTCAGGAATAGATATCCTGAGCCTCTCTCATAGTGGTCTTTAGTCTGTAAACATGGATGTACTGTGCATCGGTTGGACTCTTGCTTTTGGATCCATATAAGCTTTGGCATTATTAACCGCTGTTGGTGCTTCGCCAAATCCACTGGCAATGAGTTTGACTTTCCCATCATAGGTACTGATATCACCTGCTGCATAAATGCCTGGAATATTCGTTTCCATTCTCGAGTTAACGACGATTGAATTCTTTTCGATTTCTAGTCCCCAATCTTTGATCGGACCAAGAGATGAAACAAAGCCAAAGTTAACGATTAGCTCATCGAGATCAAGAATCTCCTTCTCGTCACCCTTTGTTTCTTCCAAAATCAGCTGATTGATTTTGTTCTCGTCCACAACCAGCTCTGAAGGAACATAAGGAGTTTTCAGTTCTACGGTTGAGTTGTGCAAATTCTCCACACTATGTTCATGAGCTCTGAATTTATCTCTTCTGTGAACAAGGTAGACTTTTTCTGCAATCGGCTCAAGCATAAGGGCCCAGTCAACAGCAGAATCACCACCACCACAAATGACAACCTTCTTGCCTCTGAAATGTTCTAAGTTATCAACAAAGTAATGAAGATTCTTACCTTCAAATTCAGATGCATGCTCAAGTTCCAGGCGTCGAGGTTGGAATGCACCGTTCCCTGCTGTGATGATGATCGTCCTGGAAAAATGAATTTCTTTATCCGTTGTGAGCTTAAACATGCCATCCGCCTGTTTTTCTACACCCTCCACAGCTTGCTCAAGACAAATCGTCGTCTCAAATTTAGCCATCTGCTCTTTTAAATTATTTACAAGATCCTGGGCTTTCACTTTAGGAAAACCGGCAACATCATATATGTATTTCTCAGGATATAGAGTAGCCAGCTGGCCCCCGAGTTGTGGTAAACTCTCAATAATCTTAACTGATGCTTTTCTCATGCCGCCATAGAACGCCGTAAACAATCCTGTAGGACCGCCGCCTATGATTGTAATATCATACACTTTCTGATCTTCCTTCAACTAGATCCCTCCAACAATTAAGATGTATTACATTTTCATTTATTCTATCATAGAGCAATCGATTCTTCACAGTAATTGAAATTATAATTGGGAATAATCAGTCATTTCGATGAGGTCCCCTACGACTATTGAATGAGTGAAGGGTATATTTTTTAAATATTCTTAAGTTTTCAATTTCCTATATATATCTTGAAAATGCATGGTAAAAAGAATATTATGTAATGTAGGCATATTGTTAAGAATTTATGACAATTCTCGCATAAGTATGTAGTAGTTCGTGAAATACGTCACATACTTTCTTGTTTATTCGTTTTTATTTATTTTTCATACAAAACTTTCCTCTTAATGAAGGAAAACATCTCGTTTGATTTGTTTCAGTTTCTTTTCTATAGGGAAAAAGGTAATAGCATCGGATGGAACGGGATAAAAAAGCATGATGTGGAGGACTCTAAGAGTATCCAAAGCAAATTTATCAAAAAAGGTGGATGTGATTCAGTTGAGAAAGCCAAGAATCGTTGTATTAGGTGCAGGTTATGGTGGATTAATGACGGTAACTCGTCTTCAAAAGCAATTAGGTACAAATGAAGCAGAAATTATTTTAGTTAATAAAAATGATTATCACTACGAAACCACTTGGTTACACGAAGCTTCTGCGGGTACACTTCATCATGATCGTGTACGTTACAACATTAAAGATGTTGTCAACACAAGCAAAGTAAACTTCTTACAAGCTACAGTTGAAGATATTAAAGTAGAAGAAAAGAAAGTCATCACAAGTGACGGTGAAGTTGAATTCGATTACTTGGTTGTTGCATTAGGTGCAGAATCTGAGACATTCGGTATCCAGGGTCTTCATGAGCATGCATTCATGATTTCAAACATCAACTCTGCCCGTCAAATCCGTGAGCATATCGAATTACAATTTGCTACGTATAAAAACGAAGAAGAGAAGAAAGACGACCGCCTTACAATCGTGGTAGGTGGAGCAGGATTCACTGGAATCGAATTCTTGGGTGAATTGGGTAACCGTGTTCCTGAGCTTTGTCATGAATATGATATCGATCGCAAAAAAGTACGCATTGTGTGCGTGGAAGCTGCACCGATGATTCTTCCTGGATTCGATCCTGAGTTAGTGAAATACGCGCGTGCCAAGCTTGAGAAAAAAGGTGTAGAATTCCACATCGGAACACCACTTAAAGAAGCGAAGGCTGACAGTGTCTTAATCGCTAAAGGGGAAGATGAAGTAGAAGAAATCAAGGCTGGTACGATCGTATGGGCTGCAGGTGTACGCGGTAACTCCATCATCGAAAGAGCTGGAATCGAAAACATGCGTGCCCGTGTAAAAATCAACAAAGATCTTCGCGCTCCAGGACATGATAACATCTTCATCATCGGTGACTGTTCACTTATGATCAATGAAGAAACTGAGCGTCCATACCCGCCGACTGCACAAATCGCGATGCAACAAGGTGAAGTATGTGCCCGAAACATTGCTTCTTTACTGCACGGTAAAGATCACTTGGAAGAATTCACTCCAGACATCAAAGGAACAGTATGTTCACTGGGTGAAGACGACGCAATCGGTGTCGTTTACGGTAAGAAAATCACTGGAACAAAAGCTTCTTTCATGAAGAAGGTAGTCGATAACCGTGCGCTTTACATGGTTGGTGGACCATCCCTTGTCTTCAAAAAAGGAAAGTTCAAATTCTTTTAAGCTCTAATGAATAAAATGAAAAGCAGGGTGGATTCCGCTCTGCTTTTTGTTGTGGGGAAATGTTACGGAGGTGTTCGAGAGTGAAAAGAGGGAAGGTTTGGCTTGCGGTAGCTGGACTGGTCATAGATGAGAATGGTAAATGGCTTGTGGTGAAAAAGAAATACAGCGGTTTGAAAGGGATGTGGTCTCTGCCTGCTGGTTTCGTCCATTCGGGAGAAGCAGTCGATGATGCGGTTATCAGAGAAGTAAGAGAGGAAACAGGTATACATACAATCATCAAAGGGATTGTAGGAGTCCGGTCAGGTGTCATCCAAGCTGATGTCAGCGATAACATGCTGATCTTTCTGTTGGAAAGCAAGGGGAATTCTTCTATTCAGATTGAAGAAAAAGAGTTGTGGGATGTTCAATGGAAGTCACCTCACGAATTATTGGAAGATGAAAAAACGTCCGTCATGGTGCATGAGATGATCAAGCAATTGGGTGTTCAAAACATATTAAGCCCGATAGAAGGGATCAATCCAGGGGATCAATTCTCCTACACGCAGTACAAACTATTTTTATAAAATTCTGTAAATTTTAAGAAAAAAAGAGATAATGAAAGGAAAACACAAATGTATTCGCTTTCTTAGCGGTACATCCCCTATAATGTCCCTTTTCTTTATTAGAGATAGATGATATATTATCAGAAAATTAAGAAATTAAAAAAGGGAGAGGGAATTATGAGAGCTACTGCAAGTACTAAAACGAAATACTGTCTTTACTGTTCAGGAAAAGGATACTTTCAGTTAGTATTGGGTGGTTCTGAAACGTGTCCGTGCTGCGGAGGCAGTGGGAAACAGAAATAAGCCCTAAAAGATAGTTCACAAAGCAGACCTGATGAAGGTAGATACCTATTGGAGGTATGGATCCTGATGGGTCTGTTTTTTTATGGTCACCTGTTATGAAATAATATGTTTATTTTGTGAATAAGCCACAAATCTTTCTTGAAAATATTGACGCTTTCATTACACTCGGGGTACACTAATCTTTAGTGTTTATGGAGGTGTAAACGGTAAAATGCCTATACATGTGATGTTAATTTCGATGCTTCTATTTTTTGTTCTATTTTTCGGAATAGGCTTTTTGTTAAATATGTTATTGCGTATGACGTGGATTATGGCCATCATTTATCCTATTGTCGTCATTTTTATTGTGGATGATGTTCGTTTTATAGATTATTTCCGAAATGCCGGCGAGTCGTTTTCTGAGTTAGGTACGAAAATCAGCCACTTGGCTGTAGCTGATCTTGTGATTTTAGGAAGCGGGCTGGCAGGAGCGATTCTGGCAGGCGTTGTGATGAGAATTTTAAGAGCAAAAGGATATCGAATGTTTTAACCGCATCCGTTTAACTGAGGGATCTTTCCCCAAGTTGAACGGTTTTTTTATTATGATTTTTTTCGAGAATTGTACATACTATTTGAAGTAGGAAATGAGTATCCACTGCAAAGTCGCCTTCGAGCGATGAAGTTCATCTATTGGGAACGCTTAAAACTATCACTTGAATTATTTCCAAATATTGAAACTATTCGATTTTTTTCTCAATTTATGCATATATCTCCTCTTCGTTGGGAAGTATTAAAGGTGGGAGGAGTGAATACATGAATTTGTTTAAAACATGGACGAAGAGATTTGTTATGGTCAGTTTGTTCATCCTGGCACTGGGAACTACTTTTCAATCAGTCTCCGGAGTAGAAGCCCAAACCTTTAAAACCTGGTTGATGGACAAGGGCGACCGTGAACAAACAAGTTTGAATTATAAAGAGCATGAAACAAATCGTTTAGGTTTGTCCTTTAAGTTTCTTAAGAGGCTGATAGGTCATGAAACTCAAATTTCTGCAAGTACACCTGTTGAGCCGAGGTCGTTAGAAGAGTCCGTTGATTGGAATCAGTATACGAAACATACGGTTGTGGCGACAGGCTATACAGCAGGGGTTGAATCGACCGGGAAGAATCCTGGGCATCCGCTATACGGAATTACATACTCAGGAGTGAAAGTGAAGCGTGATTTATATTCCACGATTGCGGCCGATCTTTCCGTTTATCCTATTGGTACCATTCTTTTTATCCCCCATTATGGATATGGGGTTGTAGCCGATAAAGGGAGCGCTATTAAGGGGAATAGACTGGACCTCTATTATGAGACAGTGGATGATGTGTATAATGACTGGGGTAAACAGACACTGGATGTGTATGTGATCCAGATGGGTTCAGGTGAGTTATCCGAACAACAATTAGTAGCACTTAATGAAAATAAATCCATGCAGGTGTTTAGACAGCAGATTTTATCGCCTAAAGAAGAATAATCAAGAAAAGCACGCAGTTTATGTTGAACTGCGTGCTTTTTTAACGTCATTGTACCTCTTTATACCATTTTGGATGAAGCTTCCTGGCAAGCTTGACAGCTCCCTTTAATAGAAGAGGGGACGGCCTGCAATAGAGGGCTTCTTCCAGGACAAAAATTCGATCCTGTTGAACAGCTCTCATGTCGTTCCATCCTGGACGCTTCTTCACGATATCAGGGTTAACCCGTTTCTGTTGAACGCCGACCCAGGCAAGACAGATATAGTCGGGGTCACGCTTTTGTACATCTTCCCAATCCGTTTGAACACTCGCCAGATCAACATCTTCATATAGATTTCGTGCCCCGATCATCTCGCTCAACTCGGTTAACCAGTTGATCTTACCAGGGGTGAAAACAGGCTTTGGCCACCATTCCCAGTAGAGAGATGGAGGATGTTGAACCCCGGAACTAATCGTTTTTAAGCGTGTTACGGTTTGCAGAAATTCACTCTGACGGTTCATGGCATGTTTTTCGATTCCACAAGCTATTCCAACCGTTAAAAGATCTTCTGCTATATCAGAAAAGCTCTGAGGATTTAACGTAATGTGGGGGATGTTCCGTTTGTCCAGATTTTCGATGTTTTTTTCCATTCCTGGTACACTTAATGAAGAAAACACCAAATCAGGCTCCAAGGACTCCAACTTATCCATATTAATGGAGAGATCCGGTCCGAGCCTGGGAAGTGATTGGACCTCTACAGGATAATCGGAGTAATCATCGACTCCTACGAGGAGTGGAGTTAATCCGAGGTAATCGATTATTTCTGTATTACTTGGACAGATTGAAACAATTCTCATCTTGCCACTCCTATGCATAAAAGAAATAATGAAGAATAAGGGTCAGAATAATCCCGGAAAGTCCACCAAAGAACACTTCAATGGGTTTGTGTCCGAGTAATTCCTTTAACTCTTTGCGCTTTTCCTGTTCAGGCTTATTCTGCCAGCCTTTTGCTTCTGACATAAACCTCTGGAAATCCACCATCAATCGATTCAGGACAATGGCTTGTTCTCCTGCCTGTCTTCTGACACCCGTTGCGTCAAACATCGTAATGATGGCAAACATGGCGGAAACAGCAAAGATTGGTGAATCCACGCCTACTTCCAAGGCTACTCCAGTAGATAATGCCGTTACGGCCGCTGAATGGGAACTCGGCATCCCGCCTGTTGAGGTGATTAATGACCAATTTAACTCCCTCGTAGCGATAAACTGTATGGGAACCTTAACAAACTGAGCAAAAAAGATTGAAAATAAAGATGCCCATAATGGAAAATTTAAAAATACTTCCATGCTGTGAAATGCCACCCTTTCAATTGTTTGAATAAAAATAGTGTTCTCATTATATCATACCCTATTTACCTCTTTAATTAACTTTGTGGATTGGTTTGTTAGAAAGTCGAAATAATGGGACATTTTCGCTATAATAAAGGATGGAGGTGTCGGATATATGAAATTTTCGATTAATCATAATGAAATGACAGCTGCTAATCAAGAGTGCCTCGTTGTTGGGGTTTACAATCAGCCAACATTTGAAGGGAAGCTGAAAGAACTTGACCACAAGTTCGAGGGCTATCTTACACAGCTGGTAAAAGACGGAGACATATCTTCAAAAGCAAAGAAAGTGACCAAAGTACATACGTTTGGAAAACTCGAAACGAAGAGATTATTATTCGTTGGTCTCGGAAAACAAAAAGAGCTTACGTTTGATTCTTTAAAAGAATCGTTAGGTGTAGCATCAAAAGCTTTAAAGGAGATGAAGGTTTCTTCTTTTTCAGTAGCACTGGATACGTTTATTACTGAAGAAATGGTAGCAACAGATGCAGCTCATGCATTTATGGAAGCCTTTACGATGTCTACATATGAGTTCCACGGCTATAAGAAGAAATCAAATCAACCGGAAGTACACGTAGAGTCGATCGAGTTCTTTACAAGCGAAGACTCTAAAGAAGTAGAGACGGCTTTACATATCGGCTCCGCCTTTGGTAACGGAGTCAATTCAGCTCGTATGCTGGTGAATACTCCTGGTAATCTATTAACCTCTACTAAATTAGCCGAATACGCCCTTGAATTAGCTGAACGATATAACTTTGAAGTTGAAATTTTGGATAAAGAAGAGATGGAGCATCTGGGCATGGGCGCCCTTCTCGCTGTAAACCAGGGATCCGTTGAACCTCCCAAAATGATCGTTCTTAAGTACAGCGGGAAAGATGAGTGGAAAGATGTCATCGGTTTGGTTGGAAAAGGAATCACCTTTGATACAGGCGGTTATTCTATAAAGCCTAAAGATGGAATCGTCGGAATGAAAACCGATATGGGGGGAGCTGCAGCGGTTCTTGGTGCCATGGAAATCATTGGTGAAATCAAACCGGAACAAAACGTCGTTGCCGTCATTCCTTCAACAGACAATATGGTGAGCGGCTCTGCATTCAAGCCTGACGATGTGATTACATCAATGAGCGGTAAAACCATTGAAGTGTTAAATACAGACGCAGAGGGCCGTCTCGCGCTTGCTGACGGTATGACCTATGCGAAGCATCAAGGAGCAAATTATTTAGTAGACGTTGCAACCTTAACGGGTGGAGTCATCATTGCACTCGGTGAAGACAAAACGGGGGCCCTCACGAATAATGAAGCGTTCTTCGAGCAAGTGTTGGAAGCTTCAGGGGAAGCAGGTGAATACATCTGGCAGCTTCCTTATACGGAAAACGACAAGAAGCGTGTTCGTGGAAGTGATATTGCCGACTTGAACAACTCGCCAGGACGAGCAGGTCATGCCATCATGGGTGGGGCATTTGTCGGAGAGTTTGCTGAAGGTCTTCCTTGGGTACACCTTGATATTGCCGGTACGGCTACTAGGAAAGGCGGCTATGAACTGGGCCCGAAAGGCGGAACGGGTGTCATGGCAAGAACACTTGCAATATTAGTTGAGCGTTTTGTGCCTTTAGAGAAATAAAGTGATGGAATGGAGAGTCTTTTTTCAGTGTTTAAGCATGATGATACTGAAAGAAGGCTTTTTTTGTGAGAATTCATGATTTTGAATGATAAGGGTAGCTGAAATTGTAGATCATCAAAATCCGGCCGTTTTTGACCAGAATCCAGCCAATTAACATTTAATGGATATCCAACCCAACCCAACCCAACCCTCCACATGAACCCAATACTCTCCTAAAAAAATTCCCCACTCCTCTTTCACTCTGCTAAAGTATTGACAAACTCTCTTTATCTTGTTAAAGTTGAAATCGTGATTTTATTACTCTACCAATTTAGCGAACTAAAGTAAAACGATAAACGTTGTAGGAAGAATTTTGAGGAGGAAGGTAGTTATGAACGCAGTTGTTATAGCGGTACTTGTCATGCTTGTACTAAGCCTGGTACGCGTGAATGTTGTATTCGCTCTGATCACTGGTGCGTTAGTCGGAGGATTGACTGGTGGGCTGGGATTAAACGAGACGATATCCATATTTACTGAAGGAATCAGCGGCGGGGCCAGTATCGCCTTGAGTTATGCATTACTAGGTGGATTTGCGGTGGCGATTTCCTATACTGGGATCCCGAATCTACTTGTTGACTGGGTACTTAAAGTGGTTGGAAAAAAAGGCGATTCTAGAAAAAAAGCGCTTTCGAAAGCACTTATTGTTTTATCTATTTTAATTATGGCTTGTTTTTCTCAGAATGTGATTCCGATTCATATTGCTTTCATTCCTATTTTGATTCCACCATTATTGAAGGTGATGACAGAGTTACGAGTAGACAGACGTTTAATCGCATCTGTGATTACGTTTGGTTTAACGGCTCCCTATATTCTTTTACCTGTAGGATTTGGCTTGCAGTTCCATGAAATCATTGCTCAAAACATGGGCTCAAGCGGCATGGAAATTGCGTTAGGTGATATTCCGAAAGCAATGCTTATCCCAGTAGGGGGCATGGTGATCGGTTTACTCATCGCCGTGTTTGTGAGCTACCGTAAACCACGGGACTACAATGAAGCAAAAGAAGTGATTGCTGAAGAGAAGGTCGTTTATAATAAAAGAGCGATGATTTTCGCTCTTGTTTCCATCGTTGTCGCTTTATACGTTCAGCTTCAGCTGGAATCAATGATCTTTGGTGCGTTAGCCGGTATTGCTGTTCTTTATATTTCTGGGTCGGTTAATTGGAAAGAGGCCGATGGGTTACTGAATGAAGGAATGAAAATGATGGCCTTCATAGGCTTTGTGATGATTACTGCATCAGGTTTTGCTGAAGTGGTAAAAGCCACAGGAGATGTCGAAACATTGGTTGAAGCGACTGCTGACGTAATCGACGGAAACCAGGCATTGGCTGCTCTTATCATGTTGATCGTAGGCCTTCTGGTGACAATGGGAATCGGATCTTCATTTGCTACGATTCCAATCATAGCAGCCATCTTCGTACCACTTGCCATGGAGCTTGGATTCAGCCCTCTCTCAACGATTGCGATTGTCGGGACAGCAGGGGCACTTGGTGACGCAGGTTCTCCGGCATCGGACAGTACGCTTGGACCGACAGCCGGATTAAATGCGGATGGACAGCATAATCACATTTGGGACACGTGTGTGCCAACATTCTTACACTACAATATTCCACTGATACTATTCGGCTGGATTGCAGCCATTATTCTATAAAAAGCAAGGGACCTGTTCCCTTGCTTTTTATATTTCACAGACAGTTCATCACTCAAAAATAGATCATCGCCCACTCCAATCTTCATTCGTTAGCATACATAGTAGTGTGAAGCCTAAAGAAAAATAGTGGCTGGCAAACGATTAGAAAGAATAGAAGGAGGTGCCAGATGAATCAACGTATTGTGTATGGAAGAAGACCGTGGGGTAGAAGACCATTTTTCGGTGGTGGGTTCTTCGGTGGACCATTTATAGGAGGAGTACTCGGCGGGTTATTAGGTTCCGCACTCTTAGCTCCAAGACCTTATTATTATCCGTACTATCCACCATACGGCTATGGGGGATATCCGGGTTATTACCCTTATTATTATTAAGTCATTCAAGTAGGCAAATAGAATAATGAGAATAGCAGTGTCACCTATGACACTGCTATTCTTTCGTAATAATAATAAAAGGCTCTCTTCGCAAAGATTGTTGTTTTTTAACATAAGGTCTGCTTGAGCTCTGTCAATCAGTATGTGCTTGATGGTGAGGGGAACTGCTTCGCTTGCAGCTAGCGTGCGGCTGAGCCTAATAGAAAGCGATGCAGATCATTACATCGCTTCCCTACACCCACCGGACAATCACAATCAAGTGACAGCAATCTACCTGGCCAAGCTTCTCATCGAAGACTAAACGCACACCGTCAGGATTAAATGACACGACAGGTTGTACTTTTGTGCCGATGGTTTGAAGTAGTTTATGTACTTCAGGAAGGTTGGATTGTTGTGCAGCACTCATAAACTTCGATGAAAAATCATTTGAAGTTTTAATTCTTTGGAGCACTTTTTGGGCATCTTCCATCAAGCTCAACGTTTTACCTGCTGAAGACATAAAAGTTTTGGGTTCAACAGGGGGATAATTGCGGTTGTAAGAAGGCTGTGCCCTTGAATAAATAGGCGGGTAGGGGCGTTGAACGGGCGGGTAAAAAGGATGGTATCGATACATAACATAACCCCTTTCTTAGGAATGCTCTATGGAAATGTATGAAAATGAAGAGGGAATTATACATAAAACAAGAAGGTAGAAGGGGAGAGTGGCAAGCCCTTTTAGGCAAAATAAAGGATTTTCACGGCCTCTATAGAACAGATAGTATAGAAGAAAATATTATGAGGTGATTCATATGAATATGGAAAATACATTAATCAGTACGTTAGGAATTGAGTTTGTCGAACTGGGAAAAGGAAAAGTAATTGCGACGATGCCCGTAAATGAAAACACCAGGCAGCCATTCGGATTCCTTCATGGAGGAGCATCAGTGGCACTTGCGGAAACGGTTGCGAGTGTTGGTGCGGTTCAATTAATTGATCTGGATAAGGAGATTTGCTTCGGTTTGGAGATCAATGCCAATCATATTAAAGCAAAGCGTGAAGGCCTTGTTACTGCCACAGGAACGGTGATGCACCAAGGGAGAACCACAATGGTTTGGGAGATTAAGATCACGGATGAGGACGATCAATTGATCTGTGTTTCAAGATGTACGATGGCAGTTGTGCCAAAACGCTAAATGGAAATCTTACATATCCAAATGTTTAAAAAGTGAATAAATGGGAAATCAATAACTAACCATTTGATTAGGGGGCTTTATTTAATGAGTTGGACAAAAAATGATTATCCTGATTCACTGAAAAACCTGCCGGCGGATGTTCGGAATAAAGCCATTGAGATTGCCAATGCTCTTCTCGATGAAGGGTATGAAGAGGGACGAGCGATTGCGATTGCCACCGACCGGGCTCATAAGTCTGAAGAAGGAAATGCTTCGGATAAAACCGAATATCATGTCAGTCCACATGACGACGGCTGGCAGTTAAAGAAAGCAGACGGACAACGTGCCATCCTGGTAGAGGAGACAAAGGATAAGCTATTATCAAAGGCGAAGGACTATGTGACGGATCATTCCGGCACGCTTGTTGTACACAAACAGGATGGAAGTGTGGAGAATCACTTGTATCAACAATAAGAAAAAGGCTTGACCACTCGAGGAAATCCTCGTGAGGTCAAGCTTTTTTGTTTCATCTTATGCTTTTTATTGACTGTTTTGGCGGTCGTATTCTTTTTTATCTTTTAAATCATCCTGTACACTTTTGTCCCAGAGCTTAACCCCAGAATTATAGGCAGCTCTTGAAATGAGGTGTCCAGCAACAGGTGCCGTCACAAAGATGAAGAAAATCGTCAGAATCAGTCTTGAATTAAAGTGTCCATGCTCCAAATAAAAGTAAAGGAATGTTGCCAAAAGAATCGACATCACGCCCAGTGTCGCACTTTTAGAAGCCGCATGATTTCTCGTATATACATCTGGGAGTCTCAGCAAACCAAAGGCAGTGACCAGGCTGAGAAACCCTCCTACTATTAAAAAGAACCCGATGAAAAATCTAATGATCTCGCTCACGTTCGATGATCTCCCCTTTCTCTAAGAACTTTGAAAAGGCAACGGTTCCTAAGAAAGCCAGAATCCCAAGAAGGAGAATAACTTCCAGAAAGGCGTAAGTATCGAGCATCATGGATACGAGGGCGATGATGGCAATCAGATTGATACCGATTGCATCCAGGGCTACCACACGGTCGGGGGTGGTTGGCCCTTTCACAACCCTATATACAAGTCCCAGCATGGATAGGGAGACGCATAGCAGTGTGATTTGAAAAATCGTGTGTAACATTAGCGACTCACCTCCATAATGGCTTTTTCAAAGGAATTTTTAATCTCATCAATGGCTTGATCCGCATCAGGGATATCGATGGCATGGACATAAAGAATCTTATTATCATACGATACATCCATCACGAGCGTCCCGGGTGTTAAGGTAATGAGATTAGCTAATAAGGTAATCTCCCAATCTGTTTTTAAATCTGTCGGTAAAGCAAAGATTCCCGGTTGGAAATCAAGCTTCGGTCTCAGAATCGTTTTTAAGACCGAGATGTTAGCAAGGATCAGTTCTTTTAAGAACAAGAAAAATAAGTTGATCACGGCAGCCACGCGTAATAAATAAAACCGTGAGCTGAAAAACCTTCTGAATGCAAAAATCACAAGCAATCCTAGCAAATAGCCAATAATAAATGACTGAGAAGTAAAGGACACCGAAAGAAACATCCAGACAAAGGCCAGGAAAAAGTTTAATAAAATTTGAAATGCCATTCTACATTACTCCTTTAACACTGCGTCTATATAGAGATTCGGATTCACCAGTACTTCTGCTGCTTGTGAGAATAAAGGACGGACCGCCTCGGCACCAAAGCCGTAACATACGGCTAACACGACAAGTATTGCGGAAGTCATCCATAAGTAACGAGCGTGACCTTTTGAAACTCCGTTGTATTCTTTAGGAGTTCCCCATATACCGTTCAGGAAGATTTTGATAACAGAATACAGTACCAATAGACTTGAGGCCAGAATGACACCGGCACCTACATAGGCTTCTGCAGCAAAGCTTCCTCTTAGAATTAATAGTTTCCCTATAAATCCACTCAAAGGAGGGATCCCTGCCAAGGAGAAGGATGCCACGAGGAACGTCCAGCCGAGCCACGGGTACTCTTTAATGAGACCACCCATTTTCTTGAGGTTGGTTGTCCCGGTTATGGCAATCATTACTCCAACCAGGAGGAATAGCGCCGCTTTAATAATCATGTCATGAACGAGATAGTAAATAGCTCCTTCTAGTGCTTCAGGGTTCATGGTTGACACCCCGAACAATATCACACCAACTGCAATGATGATGTTGTAGATGATGATCTTCTTAACATCCCAATACGCGATGGCCCCGATACAGCCAAGGACGATTGTCAGGATGGCTAATATGCTCAGGATTTCATGTGTATACCCGATATCATGGTAGAAGAATAATGTGTACGTTCGTAAAATCGAATAGATCCCTACTTTTGTGAGCAAGGCTCCGAATAAAGCAAGCACCGGTGTTGGTGGTGCATAGTATGAGCCTGGTAACCAAAAGTAAAGTGGGAAGATCGCACCCTTAAGTCCGAAGACTAAGAGAAACATGATAGCGATCGCTGTAAGTATCCCCGGCTGATTCACTTCAGCAATCTTTCTCGAAATATCTGCCATATTCAATGTTCCTACCACGGAATACAAGTATGCCACGGCAATAACGAATAAAGCAGAGGAGATGACATTGACGAGAATGTATTTAATTCCTTCACGCAATTGAGCCTTTGTCCCGCCTAGAACGAGCAGAACATACGAACTCATCAGCATCACTTCGAAAAAGACGAAGAGGTTAAAGATATCCCCGGTTGTAAATGCCCCGTTCACTCCTACAAGCAGAAACTGAACAACAGGGTAGTAGTAGAATCGTTCTCTGTCGGCCCCTATAGACTTAAAGGAGTAAAGTAACACGACCAATGTGATGATGCTCGTCGTTGTCACCAGTAATGCAGAGAGCATGTCAGAAACGAGTGTAATCCCAAAAGGAGCCACCCAGCTTCCTAAGTTAATTGTTTGTATTCCATCATTGTAGATGGTGTTGATGAGTACAAGGGATGCTGCAATGGTAGCCAGAGTCGAAATGGCTGAAATTCCACGTTGTACCTTCACGTATTTGCTGACAAACATTAATATGATCGCCGTAAATAATGGGATTAAAATGGGTAATATTAATAAGTTAGTCATTTCCTTCGTTTCCTCTCATCTGATCCATATTATCCGTTCCAAGCTCTTGATAGGCCCGATAAGCAAGAACAAGGAAGAAAGCTGTCACTCCAAAGCTAATAACAATCGCTGTTAAAATTAATGCTTGTGGTAACGGATCGACATAAGATTTTGCGTGTTCTCCAAGAAGAGGTGCAGCTCCTCCTTTTAGACCACTAATGGAAAGAAGTAAAAGATGCGCACCGTGGCTCAACAATGCTGTTCCAATAATGATTCGGAGCAAGCTTTTGGATAACATTAAGTAAACGGCGATCGTAATAAGAATTCCAACAACAATGGCCATTAAAATTTCCATTATTCGCTCACCCCAATCGTTTGAATAATGGTCATCGTGACACCGATAACAACCAGATACACTCCCGTATCAAATAAAACGGCTGTATGCAGAGATGTCTTTCCTAACAGTGGAAGATGGAAATAATCGTACGCATGTGTCAGGAAAGGCACATCAAACAGTAGTGCCCCCGCAGAAGTTGCTACTGCCAGAAGTAAACCACTCGCAGTAACGATTTTATAATCCACCGGCAGGATATTAGCTACTGTTTTGATATCATACGCCAACAACAGTAATACAATCGCTGCCGAAGTCATTAAGCCCCCAATAAAGCCTCCACCCGGGGTATAGTGCCCGGCGAAGAAGAGTCTCAGAGAAAACAGGATAATGATGAATGCGACAACGTTCGTTACGGTTTGTAAGATGACGTCATTCGTTTTTGTTTTCATCCTTCTTTCCCCCTTGTCAGACGCAATTTAATCATGGAGAAAATACCAAGTGCGGCTATCGCTAATACACAAATTTCAAATAATGTATCAAATCCACGGAAGTCAACGAGTATAACGTTTACCATGTTCTTACCGCCCGCTTCTTCATACACATTCTCGATGTAATAGCTTGAAATCGAATCGAAAAGTTTTGTGCTATATGCAGAAATCGCAAATAAGGTAACGACTAGACCCACACCTATCGCAATTAATGCATTTCCAAGCTTAAATCTCATTCGTTCTTCATGCCTGCTTAATGGAGGCAGGTGATAGAAGCAGAGTAAGAATAGAGCAACAGACACGGTCTCGATCACAAGCTGTGTCAGGGCCAAGTCTGGAGCACGGAATAATACGAAGAATAAAGAAACCGTATATCCGGCAGCTCCCAGCGAAATGATGGACGTTAATCGAGACTTTGCAAACAAGATGGTAACCGAGCTGATAACAAGTAAAAGAGCTATGGCCACCTCATAGACTCCAATCGGAGCCAATTCAACCGTATTGATCGCAAATGCTCCTTTAAACCACATACTAAACAGTAATACGGCAATTAAGAAGGAGAAAATATATACGAGATACGTACGGATAAAGCCTGTCATATAACCCTTCGTAAAGCTATATGCTCCTCGTTCGCTACCGATTAATCCGCCATCATAAAATGAATTCAACGTGAAACGTTCCGGTATCCAAGAGTATATCTTTCTCCATCTTGGAAGTAGGAGATATAACAGAATTCCAAATAGAATGACTCCAAAGGTCATAAACAGTTCAGGTGTAAAGCCATGCCAGAATGAAATATGAGTTTCGACTGCATGTCCTTCTTGAATCAGGCTGGGAGTAATAGAAGCTACTGCCGGAGCGATGATTCGTTCGGACAGGATATTTGGAAAGAAACCAAAAATAATCACAAGTGAAGCCAGGATGATTGGAGAAATTAACATTCCAAGTGGAGCTTCATGTGGTTTCTTTTCCAGTTTCTCCGGTTGATGCTTACCAGTAAAGGTTCTAAACACAAGAATCATGCTGTAAATAAACGTGAACACACTACCAACCCAGGCAAGGAGTGGGAAAATCATACCCACTGTGTCCAGGTTGAATATATCCATTTCAAGGACCCTTACCATTCCTGTAAAGAACATTTCTTTACTAAGGAAGCCATTAAATGGAGGAAGTCCTGCCATGGAGAATGCTCCGATTATCGCAATGGTGAAGGTAATCGGCATGAAATTCATCAACCCGCCAAGCTTACGGATATCCCTTGTGCCTGTTTCATGATCAATAATTCCCACAACCATGAACAAGCTTCCTTTGAAGGTGGCGTGATTTATCAAATGGAAAACGGCAGCAAGGGTAGCAACCATATAAATATTTTCATCTAATTGACTGTAGTGGAGAGCAGCTGCGCCGACTCCCAATAAAGACATGATAAGACCAAGTTGACTGACGGTTGAAAACGCAAGTATTCCTTTAAGGTCTGTTTGTTTCACCGCATTAAAGGAGCCCCAGAATAGGGTAAAGATACCGAATCCGCCTACAAGCCACAACCATACACTTGATTCAGCAAATACAGGGCTCATGCGGGCAACTAGATAAATTCCGGCTTTAACCATCGTGGCAGAATGCAGGTACGCACTGACCGGTGTTGGTGCCTCCATGGCATCCGGTAACCAAATGTGGAACGGGAATTGAGCGGATTTCGTGAAAGCCCCCAACAGGATAAGAAGTAATGCTGGAAGGAAAAGAGCTTCTGTCATTAGCTGATCGGATTGCATGACTAATTCCCTGATGCTGAACGTCCCACTCATCAGATAGAGAAGTAAGAATCCCCCAAGCATGCTCAGTCCCCCAAAGACGGTAATGAGCATGGATTTCTGGGCTCCGTATCTTGACCGCTCGCGGTGATACCAGTAACCGATCAATAAGAATGAGGAAATGGATGTGAATTCCCAGAACATATAAAGAACGATCAAGTTATCCGATAGGACAACTCCCAACATCGCTCCCATAAACATCATTAAATATACATAAAAGTTATGTAGTTGTTCTTTCTTCTTATCTAAGTAATAAATCGAGTACAGGACAACCAGTGAACCGATCCCTGTGATAAGCAGGGCGAACAGTAATCCTAGTCCGTCAACGTAGGCGATGAAGTTGATACCAAAGGACGGCATCCACTCCAAGGTTTCCTTGACGGTATCGCCATTCTTAGTAATGGCGATGAATTGAAAAAAGTAAGTAAATAAAGCGACTGGCAATAATAAAACGAACCAACCAGTATGTACATTCCGAAATGCCTTATAAAGAAATGGAATGAGTATGGCAAATAAAAAAGGCGAAACAATAGCCCAGTGTAACAAAGTCATATAAAACCCCCCTCATGTAAAATTCATTTATTCTCAACATGGTCTAATGTCTTTTCTGTTTTTAAACATGCATCTTCTTTCAAAAACCTCGACCGAAGCTGAACCTCAAAGAGCATTATAACGTAAAAAATAAATGCTTGCATTACTCAGGATTCCATTCGTATCAGATTGTTCATGAAGTATTAAATATGTAGATAGACGGAAAATACCACCGGAAAATTGTTGTTTTTTTTAGACGATACGACCAACTACAGAATAGTTTCGGTCAAATTGGAGAATCCTATCCATAAGGTGGTGAAGTTATGAAAAAGAAAACTGTAGCGGTTACGACCATATTCTTTACTTTTTTTGGCTTTGCGTGGTTAATTGAATCACAAGATCGGTTTAATAGAGGAATGATTGAAATGGAAGACCCGACCAGTATGAACATCAGGCCTGTTCAATACGGCGAAACGGAAGAAGTGGAAGAAGAAATAACGAAAGATTCTATTCACCAAAGACAACCATTTGGATCGAGAGAATATATCCGTGTCGTGCCACATTCCAATTTTCAGCAATAAATGACTGTCCTTTCTGCAATCATAGAAGGGCCGGTCTTTTTGTCCTTGCAGTGAAACAAGTGATAGGCAAAAAGTCACTGTTTCATATGTGTCTGTACCCTTTTCAAGATACTCATAAACGATTATGATGAAAGTGGTCAAAGAATCGTTATGGGAGAGTTTTTAGTGAAAAATACATACTTAACAAGTTATTTGCCTCTTTTTTCAATATTATTATTTAGCCTTACATTTTCGGTTTATGGGGTAGAAGTATTCGTAGACATCTTTAAGAAAATTGGTGTTTATCCCGGAATGAGGGAATTTTTATCGGATATGCAATTAAAGCTCGCGATTTTGATTTTATTAATGGTTGCTTTTTTTATGGTGTTTGCTGCCTTGAAGCTGATAGCGGAGACGGTCAATGGTATTTCGATGTTGTTTTTCTCCATGGATTCGAATGGCTTATTGTATAACCGTGTTCGAACAGGCTCGATGATTTATTTTATAGGTGGTCTGGTGTCTGTTCTGAGTCTGAAATCCTTCCTGGGACTGTTGATTATCTTTGCTTTGAGCTCGGTCGTGTATTTTATTTATTTTGTATATAAAATAAGTCCGTCCCTCTCGAAAATGGGGATTTTCGCAGTCGTGGGTTTACAGGTGTTTTCATGGTCATCCTTACTTTTAACGATATTCTTTGTGTGTTTGAAATTATACAATGGCGTGATGGCGAGTTTGCCGGTTATGTCGAAAGTGAAGTTATAGACAAAGAGTCTGCAGCACATGCTGCAGACTCTTTGTCATTCCATGATCTGCTTCCAAATCTTATGACTTGGTCGCTGTTGTTCTATGTGACTCATGTTACGGGGAATGTCATGACCGACCCATACACCGGTAGTGAATGTATCTGTTATTCCCATAACCCAGTAGTCATGATAGTTATTGGTGGTTCCTGTCTTAATCCCAACATAGGGCTTTGATACGTAAGCTGCTTTTCCCGTTCCTGAAGTAGCGGCTTCGCCCAGCATTTTTCTCATTTTAGAGGCTGTTTCTGCGGACCAAACCTTCTTTGGCTTGTTCTTCCATTGATAAAGGATGTTTCCGTTATTGTCCTTCACATGAATGATCGCATGACTTTCCTGGTACTTCCCATCAATAAAGGAAGTATAAGCATCCGTCATTTCAAGGGGGCTCATCCCATAGGTGAATCCCCCTACGGAGGCGGCATAGGTTTGATCCTCGCTGATCACCTTCTCAAATGAAAAAGGGGATAACGATTTGAAGGCTTCTTCAATGCCTACTCTTTCCATCAATCGCAATGACGGGGCGTTATACGATTGTGCTAACGATTTTTTTAACGTCACGGTTCCCGGCTGGACCCCTCCATAGTTTATTGGGCAATAGTCACCTATACAGTACCGGTTCGCATTTACTTTTTCAGTGATGGAAGCCTGGTACCTCTCGATATACGGACCATAGATAAGAAGTGGCTTAATCACTGACCCAGGTTGCCTGAAAGCTTGAAATGCGTGATGGAAGTTATATTTCTGGTAGTTCTTGCCTCCGGTCAAAGCCGCGATGGTCCTTGTCTTGTTGTCAATGGTGACAGAGGCCCCTTGTAACTCTTCCTGAAGCTGTTTATTTAAAGTCTTCACACTTTTTTGTTGCAGCTCCGGGTTCAGTCCGGTTTGAATTTGAACCCCTGAGGAGATCACTTCTTGGAAACGTTCATCGAGCTTCTGTGCTACTTTCTCCTTATCCTTTGGAGAGGCGGCATTTGCTAATTCCACTTTGTAGCCCTCGTGAATCGAAATCAGTTCTTTTAATTCACTTTCTACATAAAAAGCATAATCAGGATATAGATCGATCTTTTTGCGAACGTTTAAGCTAATCGGTACTTTTTTCATTTTCTTCGCTTCTTCTCTGGATAGCTTATCCGTACTGACGAGGATATCCAGAAGCCGTTCCTGACGAACTTTCGTTTGATCGAAATGATCGATGGGATCATATTTCCCCGGATTATTGGGAATCGATGCTATGAACGCCATCTCTGCCTGATTGAGTTCCGTTACACTCTTCTGAAAGTAATACTGTGACGCTGTTTCAATTCCGTAAACACCATTACTGAAGTAAATGACATTCAGGTAAAGCTCTAATATTTCATCTTTAGATAATGATTTTTCGATTTCATGGGCGTAAAATAACTCGGTCAATTTACGATTGTACGTTTTTTCCTGACCCAGATACAGGTTTCTTGCAAGCTGCTGTGTAATCGTGCTCCCACCCTGCTGAATGTGGGTGAAAACCAAGTTTTTCACGACTGCCCGAAGAATCGCTCCGGCATCGAATCCGACATGTTCATAAAAATGCTGATCCTCTGAAGCGACAAGAATGTCCTTCATAAAAGGGGGGATCTCGTCATCCGGAATATATAACCGGAACGGACGGTTCACTTCGGAAAATACCTTCCCCTTCTGATCCAGCAGTAAGCTGGTACGATTTAAATTTAAGGTATCGGTACTAACCGAGTGTTCTAATTCATTTTGAAAGCTTTGTACTTTGTTCCATTCATCCGTCGCAAAAAATAATGTGGTAAAAAAGATGAGCATAAAACTAATAACCGTTATATAACCTGCGAAAACTCTCATTTCTCACTCTACTTTTCTAATAATCTTTCACATGGCTGGTTGTTTCAGAATGACGCATACTCCACCATAATAATCCAAACGCGCCTAAGAATAAAGCACCTGTTACATAAAAAACGGAAGAAATACCAATATATCCTGACACAATCCCGCCAAAAGCAGGTCCGACCACGTTCCCCAGAAAACGAAAACTTTGATTATACCCGAGCACTTCCCCTTGCATACTTATGGGCGCTTCCTGACGGATATAAGCGGTCACACATGGAATCATCCCGCCGATCGCGATGCCGAATAAGAACCGGAACAGGACAAGCTGCCATAGTTCAACAGCCAGTGCTTGGGGCACGATGAAAATAGAGGCCAGAACAAGGAGGATCGATAAAACTTTTTCATAACCAATTTCATCACCTAGTTGACCCCATCGTCTCGTGGCAAGTAAATTCCCAAACCCGGTAGCAGAGAAAGCAATTCCCGCCAAAAATGCCAGATTCGTAGAAGAGGTAATCTCATCAACATAGAGGGCTAGAAGAGGCTGAATGCTAAAGTTTGCTACTTGAATAAGGAATGACAGTAAGAGAACCGTCACTAATAATTTGTGACTGAAAATATGCTGAAGCACTTCAATACTTGAATACTTGTTTCGCTGATTCCGTTGCTCTTTGCTCCGTTGTTCGTCAATGCCAAGTAAAACAACGGTTGCTGCTATGGCAATGGCAATGGAGGTGAAAATGAATGTGTAGGAAAAGCCTACATTATCAGCGAGTAACCCACCGATGACTGGACCGAATAGCCCTCCTGAAACGGTTCCCATTTGCAGGGTGCCAAGCGTACGCCCTGCTTCTTCCTTTGGAGTCTGAGCTGAAATAAGGGCCATCGAAGTGGGAATGAAACCTGTCACCGCACCCATGATCATGCGAAGGGCGAAGAGCCCCCAAACGGAATCCATAAAGCCCATTAGAAAAATCGACGTGGCAATTCCGTACCCTGTAATAAGAAGGATCGGTTTATAGCCGAAACGGTCACCGATCCGTCCCCATAAAGGAGAAATAAAGAAAGCCGTTAAGAATGTAACCCCGAACACAAAGCCTGACCAGCGTTGAACGTATTCATGACTGTACGTACCAAAGGTTTCAATATAAAGAGACAAAAACGGCAAAACCATCGTCGCACTTGCCGCAACCAGGAAATTGGCCATAAGCATAATCGTCAAATTCTTTTTTTTGATTGAAATGGTTAACACCTTCTGTATGAATTTTATTTCGTATTCCTAAATATTCATTTTATTAAAGATTGAGACTCCAGTCCACCGAATAACATTTATTCATGGGGAAAACCGGGAATTAGTCATAATTTATAGGTTCATCATGATATAATGTAAGAATAAGAAGTGTGGGAAATTGGAGTGAGTACCGATTTTATATTTATGATGAATTCTTTTTATTATAGATAAATTGGGGTCTTATCTAGATTTTGAGGAGGGAGTATAGTGGCGAAACCGGAACAGCTTGTGTTTATAGATTTTGAGTTTTCTATGCCGGAACGACATAGAGTCCCCAAAGGTTTTTTTCCTGAGGTTATTGAAGCCGGTGTCGTGGTGGTTGAGAAAGGGAAAGTGTCCGATTCGTTTTCATCTTATGTGAAACCGACTGCGTTTCCCAAACTAACCAACCGCTGTAAACGGTTCTTATCGATTAACCAGCAGGAAGTCGATTCGGGAATCTCATTTCAATGCTTGATTGACTATTTTTCCGGGTTGAATGCAAGAGGGATCGACAAAGTAGTGACGTGGGGAAACATGGATATGAAGGTACTGCGTGATAACTGTGCACAGTCCGGCATTCCATTTCCTTTCCAAGCTCAATTCGTCGACTTGTCCATGGAATATAAACGATTCTTTGGTGATCAAAACCAAACGGGGCTATGGAAAGCAGTCCAGGAATACGGAAGGGAAGGAGTCGGAAAGCATCATAAAGCTTTAGATGATGCCCTCACCACCCACCATATCTACAACCTGGTCGAAAAAGACAAAAAATACCTCGATAAAGCTGAACCAACCACCATAGGGGAAAGAATAGACCTGTCCAAATTTTACAACCAGCTTGCATAACGAGATGAGGGACCGACCTTCCTGAGGTACGTCCCTCATTATGTTTAAAATGTCAGGCTATACATCAGTTCGTATTCTCTTTGGATCGATTGGAGTGTTTCAAGGCTCTTTTGGGCGTGAGGGGTTGGGTCTTCTTCCAGCTCTTTCTTCAGTGTAAGGTATGCAGAGACGAGTGATTCATTATAATCTTGAATGTTCCCGTCAAACGGCTTCACCATCTTCTCCGGCATATTTGCCTGCTCGCGGTGTGCAAGGGCTTTTCGTTCGTGAAACAGTGGAACGTCCACTTCCTGGGGATTATGTAAATCGCCTTGCCGTGGATGCTTCAAGACGGAGAGAATCTTCACCACGTAGGCACCTGGCCGCTCTCCGGTTACTTCCCCAATATACTTGCCCGTTTTATAAAAAGCTGTGACATAATCACCAATTTGTATGTTTTTCATAAAAAAACCTCCTCTAATACTTCATTCTTTATTATAATGAAAGCGGAATGAATGGTGAAAGAACTACTATAAAGGTAACATGTGGAGGTACATATATGAAGCGTCTGATGATCGTAATCCTGTGTTTATTAGGTTTAGTACTTGCCTCTTGTGGACAAACAGAGAAGGAAGATAACGCTAAAGAAGAAACACAACAAACAGAAGAAAAGAAGAATACGGCAGAAGAATCCAAAGGAGATGACACAATGACATACCCTCAGCTTACAACAGAAGTTGCTGAAAACGAAAAATTGGTAGAAATGAAAACCTCGATGGGAACGATTAAGATCAAGCTTTTCCCTGAGCAGGCACCTAAAACCGTTGAGAACTTTATCACTCATAGTGAAAACGGCTATTATAACGGGCTTAAATTCCATCGCGTAATCAAAGATTTCATGATTCAGGGGGGAGACCCGAATGGAAACGGCACGGGTGGAGAAAGTATTTATGGTGAATCCTTTGAAGATGAATTCTCACCTGAATTATTCAACCTTCGTGGTGCCCTTTCCATGGCCAACGCCGGCCCGGATTCGAATGGAAGTCAATTCTTCATCGTACAAAAGGATGACATCGATCCACAATTTGAAGAGCAAATGAAATCAGCTGGTTTTCCTGCAGAAATCACCGAAGCTTATATGGAGAATGGTGGAACCCCTTGGCTTGATCAAAAACATACGGTCTTTGGTCACGTGGTTGAAGGAATGGACATCGTCGATGAGATTGCCAATGTAGAAGTTGGTGCGAATGATCTTCCAAAAGAAGATGTCGTGATTGAAAATATTAAGGTTGTAAAATAGTAGTGAGAGAGCTATAAACCCTATTTGGGGTTTATAGCTCTTTTTTTTTGATGGGGGCTCTAAAAGCATAAACGGATATTTCCTCGGAAATTGTCGAGGTTTGTTTCAGAACCTGTTCATTAAATCGTTAAAAACGTGGCAATTTCAAGTTGGTTTGTCCTTAACAGTGTTGGTATAATGGACGAAGAGTTTGTTTTTTTGAAAGGAGCTTACGATGCTTTCTTCTTATGTATTAAATTTATTTCTATACTTTCCTGAAGATAAGTCGGAATATATCCCTGCAAGCATTACAATGGCCATCTTCTTAATAGCTGCCTTATTGACGTTCCGTTTAATTATAAAGGTTTCAAAACGTGAAGAATTGAAAACGAAGAAGATGGAAGAGGAAGCCAGGCAGCATAAAAGGGAAACAGAATAAAAAGAGTGGAACACGCTTAAATGTATAGGCGTGTTTTTTTGTTGTGTTGATTCAACTCGATTTTCTTCTCATACCGCCTCCAACCTGTGCCCTTTTTTGCACAAAAAAGAGGAATACTTTTTCCCTCAAACGTCAACAATGGTGAAAGAGTATGCAGATTTGGAGGAAGTGCGAAATGAAAAAATTATCACTATTATATATGATCATGATGAGTGTATTACTTGGGGCATGTGCCATTGAAAACCCTAAAAAAGTCGAAGTGGAAATAAAAAATGAGAACGGGGATTCACTTGGAAAAGCCACTCTGCAAGAGAAATCAGATGGAGTGGAAGTCGGCTTGGACCTTGAAGGTTTGCCTCCCGGTGAACACGGGATTCACATCCACGAAAAAGGAGTATGTGAACGACCCGATTTTGTATCTGCAGGGAATCACTTCAATCCTGATGATAAAAAACATGGACTTCTTCATCCTGAGGGAGCACATGGAGGGGATCTTCCTAACATCATTGTCGAGGATGATGGCATAGCTAAAGTCAAACTGATGGCAGGTGGAGTCACCTTGACGAAAGGGAAGACGTCCCTTTTCACTAAAAAGGGGACTTCTTTGATCATCGATGAAAACAAAGACGATGGGATGACCCAGCCTTCAGGCGATTCCGGTAAACGCATTGCCTGCGGGGAAATTGTGAGTGATAAGAAGAAGTAGAATAAGTCAGGGTTTGCAACATGGTGTACCGGGTACAAATGATTCGGAATGTACCAGGTGCAAAAAAAATTGAAAATAAAGCCAATCGATCAAAGCGATGACCTTCCCCTACAAAACAAAAAACGGGAAGAGTGGCCGACAAAAGTCGCATCTTCCCGTAGTTAAAATTAGCTTAAAGCTTTTCGTAATCTTTCCAACCCATCCATCAACGTCACTCGTGGACAGGCAATATTCATACGTACAAAGCCTTCCCCGCCTGGTCCGTATTTCGTTCCGGGTTCCAATGCGAGTCTTCCTTTATCCAATAGACGTTCCTTCAGCTCTTCATCAGAGAGTTCCATCTTTGTACAATCTATCCAGAGCAAATATGTTCCTTCAGGGTCCACCAATTGGAGATCAGGCAAGTGCTTCCCAATGAATTCCTTCGTGACTCTCACGTTTTCCTGCAGGTACGCAAGTATTTCTTCAAGCCATGCTTCACCAAAGCGATAGGCTGCTTCCATTCCGACAATCCCAAACGTATTGAGAGTGAAGAAGCCCTGTTTTTTATGAATGGCGGCGATTTTTTCCCGGAGATCCGGATTGGGAGTAATCATGGCTGAAGCCTGTAATCCTGCAAGGTTAAAGGTTTTGCTTGGTGCGATGCACGTGATGGTGATATCTCTGAACGAGTCATTAAGAGATGCCAGTGGAATATGGGTATCAGTTTCATAAACCAGATCTGAATGAATTTCATCCGACACGATCACGACATTGTACTGATGGCATAATTCAGCTATTTTCATTAGCTCTTCTTTCTTCCATACCCGTCCGCTCGGATTGTGTGGATTACATAATAAGAAGAGCTTCACACCTGTTTTTAAGGATTCCTCAAACGCACCAAAGTCGATAGAATAGCTTCCTTCATCATAATCCAGTTGAGCATTTACAATTTCCCGGTCATTGTCCTCCACCAGGCTGAAAAAGGGTGTATAGACAGGGGATTGTACGAGCACTTTATCTCCCGGAACAGTAAGTGCCTGAATAATGGTTGAAATCGCCGGCACGACTCCTGGACTATATTGGAGCCAGGTTTTTTCGATGTCCCAGCCGTGACGCTTGTGGACCCATTCCTTAATGCTTGCTGCCGTGTCATCTCCAACAAAGGTGTAACCAAAGATCCCGTGTTTCAGTCGATCCTGCAGGGCATCCAACACATCTTGTGGCGGAAGGAAATCCATATCTGCCACCCACATGGGCAGAACATCGTCTTTTCCAAACACCGTCTTCGTCAGGTCCCACTTTACGGAGGAAGACCCTTTTCGGTTAATGATTTCTTCGAATTTACTCACGGATTTGTCCCCTTTCTCATATGTGATGGTTAATATAATCATATGATGTAATCGAAAAAGATGAAAATTATTTGTTTATCGTTTATCCTTGATAACAGAAACTATAAGTGATAGGTGATCGTAATGAATATGAGAGAAACAAATGAAAAACTCGTGGAAACTCTCCAACAGTGGGATCCTTTTTCGATTGGAAGGGAAGGGTATGACACTGAAATCGCTGACGTGATCGGAGCGGTTCACGACCAGGACAACCCGAATATCCTTGCGAAAGAAATACAGAGAATTTATGAATTCTCCTTTGAAGAATGGATACCAATGGAGGATTGTCTCCAGATGTCATACAAGCTGATCCAAATCAAAAATAGCGGATCGTGTTCGATTTAACATCTAACATAAAAAAGGGACTTCTCCCTACGTTTCTGATAAGAGCGTTTGGGAAAGTCCTTTTTTATATAGCGGCTGTGTCTGAGAATCCTCTGTAATTCCTTCAAGAGGGGCGGATACAAATTGATGAATGTGTTCCAATACTTCTTCAGGCTTCTCTTCAGGAACGAGATGGCCGGTTTCTTCTAAAACCACCAGCCTTGAGTTCGGGATATCCTGTTTCAGCTTATGTCCTGTGGATAAAGGTACCACTCTGTCATGTTCTCCCCAAACAAGGAGGCAAGGTGTTTGAATGTTGCGCAAATCGCTCCCAGTTAAATCTCCTTCACGATCTCGAATCATCCTTGTCAATGCCTTGAAAATATCATCCTCCAAAAATGGTTTCAGATACCCGAACATCATTTCATCATCAATCATTTTTGAATCATGTACGACATTTTCAAGATTATTCCGTATCCCTGATCGTGTAAGCCACAGTTTTACATACAGATGGAAAAAGGGAATATAACTTAGCATCGTGACAGGCCACTTCATTTTCTTGAGATAGCCGGAACTGCACAGGAGTACACCCTTTTCGACTAGCGAAGGTGCTTTTTTCATCACGTTCAAAGCGATCTGACCACCCATTGAATGACCCGTTAAGTGGACATTGCTAACATTCAAGTGGTCTAATAAGGCGATAACTGTGTTGGCCAGATTGTCGTAAGAATAGATAAATCGATTGTTTTTCTCGCTGTTCCCAAAGGGAGGCAGATCGATGGAAATGACATTATAATTTTCTTTCAAAAGAGGAGTAAGCCGTCTAAAGCTAAAGGTTGATGATAGAAATCCATGAAGAAGGACGAAGGTTTCAGTGGCTGCAGGTTGCTGATGATGTTCAAAGTAAACATTGGCACCATTCACCTGAACAACCTTTGCAAAATCTTGTTCTTGCATACTTCGTCACTCCTCTCTACCAGTTTACAGATATTTTACCCCTATTTCTGTATTTAACACCTCGATTCAAAAGTTGTCTCATATCCAATTGTAATTATGGATGTAATGGGGAAAATAAACTTAAATTGATGATCCCTCTTTTCATAACAGTGACTTCTGATATAATAAAACCATTTAGTGGTGATGAGGAGGAAGCAGAATGCAACTAAGAGAAATGGAGCTTGATTTAGTAAGGATTTTACAGAAGGATGCCAGGATTTCCACAGAGAACATAGCGAAAATGCTTCAAGTAACAACAGAGGAAATAGAGAATGCGATTAAAAGGCTTGAAAAAGACAATGTTCTTGTCAGATACAGTTCCGTTGTGGATTGGTCCAAAGTAGAAGGTCATGAAGGAGTAACGGCGATGATCGATGTGAAAGTAGCTCCGAAAAGGGGAGTGGGATTTGATGAAGTGGCCCATCGTATTTATCGTTACAAAGAAGTGAAAAGCGTCTATCTAATGTCGGGGGCATACGACCTTTCTGTAACGGTGGAGGGCCGAACCATGCATGAAGTAGCTTCATTCGTTTCTGAAAAGCTATCTACTCTGGATTCCGTTTTATCTACAACAACCCATTTTCAATTGAAGAAATACAAACATGACGGAACCATTTTTGGTGATCATGGTGAAGATAAACGAATTGTGGTGTCTCCATGAAAACAAAGACATCTTACATATCTCAATCTGTGAAAAACTTAAAGCCTTCCGGTATCCGGAAATTCTTTGATTTGGCAGCAAATATGGAAGGGGTCATTTCGTTAGGGGTTGGGGAACCGGATTTCATTACCTCCTGGACGGTGCGGGAAGCCGCGATTCTTTCCTTGGAGCAAGGTTACACCTCTTATACAGCGAACGCTGGCCTACTGGAGCTGAGGGAGAAGATTGCTGCGTATATGAAAGAGGGCTACTCCGTTGACTATGATCCGAAAAGCGAAATCATTGTGACGGTTGGTGCCTCTCAAGCCCTTGATATCAGTTTGCGTGCAATCATTGATCAAGGAGATGAGGTCGTTGTGGTGGAACCTGGCTTCGTTTCTTATGTACCTCTTGTTCAATTGGCAGGTGGAGTAGCTGTAACTATCGGAACCAAGCCGGAAAATGACTTCAAAGTCACAGCCGAAGAACTCGAAGCCGCCATCACTCCGCGTACAAAAGCCGTCTTACTTTGTTCGCCGAATAATCCAACAGGGACGGTCCTTGAAAGAGAAAATTTAGAAGAGCTTGCAGTGGTGATTCGAAAGCATGATCTAGTTGTTCTTTCAGATGAGATATACTCTGAACTTGCTTATGATCATCGCCACGTGTCCATTGCTTCTTTAAAGGACATGAGAAAAAGAACCCTCGTAATCAATGGATTCTCAAAAGGGTTTGCCATGACGGGCTGGAGACTGGGGTTTATTTGTGCTCCTGAAGAGATCGCTTCATCCTTACTTAAAATTCATCAATACGCCATGATGTGTGCATCCACCCCTGCTCAGCATGCTGCGGTAGAGGCATTGGATAAAGGAATGGATGATGTGATGGAGATGAAGCGAAGCTATCGTCATCGACGACACTATTTTGTTGACTCCCTAAATGAGTTCGGATTAACCTGCCACACCCCTGGAGGAGCATTCTATGCCTTTCCTTCCATTAAAAAAACAGGGATGTCCTCAGAGGAATTTGCAGAAAAGCTTCTTATGGAAGAGAAAGTTGCGGTTGTACCCGGAAATGTGTTTGGTAAAGGGGGAGAAGGATATATTCGTTGTTCTTATGCCTCAAGTATGGAACAGCTGCAGGAAGCCGTGAAAAGGATGAAGCGGTTTGTAGAGAATCATTCATAGTTAGGAAATGAAGAGTGCCAGGCACAAATGCTTTTGTGCCTGGCACCCTTTTTATTTGGGCAAAAAAAATAGGACGATAAAATATCGTCCAACAAATGAAAACAAAAGGGGGAATACTTAGAAAGCTTATTTTCAGTATGACCCCTTTTTTCACTATCCATACATCATTTCATAAAAAATTTTTAGCGTTCGCTCTTTTCATATTTCAGTTCATACAATATTTGCATCACACGAAGGAAATCTTCTTCAGAGAATTCCTTCGCCTTGCGGAGGATCAGCTTTGTTCGTTTTGGTCCCAATTCTTTGATCAGCTGTTCCATTTCAGCGTCAACACCTGTTAGAGGATGATCTTTCACTTCCCTTTCCAGCAGTTCAGAAGCGGGTATATCAAGTACAGTTGAAAGCCTTAGAATCGTTTGTGTATCAGGAATCTGAAGATCGGATTCATACTTTTCAATCGTCTTTGTGCCTAATCTGGCCCTTAAAGCAAGCTCCTGTTGAGATAGCTTGCGCTCTTCGCGTACCCGTTTTAAATTCTCACCAAAGTGTGACATGCTAAAGTCCCTCCCCATAGAATACCTTCCTTATATCTACAGTTTATCACCATTTGGAAAAAAATAGCCCGCATTGTCGTGAACAAAGTGTTAATAATGAAAGATTCTTTTGCTAAGTCTTTTAATCCGATACATACGGCCACAGGCTTTTACTGTAGCTGTGAATGTTCGTGCTAAGTAAAGGGATATGGACTTGTGTTAGTAAACGGTGGAATTTCGACAAAATGATCAGGAATATTCGACAAGCTGTTCATAAGTATGAAAAAGTGGTTCATAAATCGGAATTCCGGTTCATAAAATCCAAACTCGGTTCATAACTAACTAAAAGCGGTTCATAAAGTAGGGAGGTGGCTGATTCTACCTTCCATGAACCTCACTTTACCCTGTTAATTGTAATCTAAATGACTAAAAGGGTCCTATTCCCCTTCAAAATTCTATCAAAAGAGTTCTGTAGGATAAAAAGGAGAAGGATTTGGATAAAAAAGGAGCTCCAAGACCATACCAGTCGTCAGCTTCGTTTTTCAAAATTCAACTGTCTACCCAAGACCAAGACCATGAAATAGCCAAAATTAAAAGGTCCGTCTCGGACGGACCTCTCATTTAGGATAAAAATACAAGTAAAATGGCTACTGGTACGATATAGCGGAGAAGGAAGATCCAGCTGTTGAATAATGCTGGTGATATGGAAGATCCTGATTTAAGTTCGTTCCATACGTCTTCCCGCTTCAATCGATAAGATACAAATATGCTTATTAATAAGGCGCCGATCGGCAATCCGAAATTACTCGTTATATAATCTGCAAAGTCAAAGAAGTTCTTTCCTTGAATGAGGAAATCATCGAATACTCCAAATGAAAGTGCGCTTGGAATGCCTGCAAAGAAAACAAGTATTCCGATTAACCATGTAAATGGCTTACGTTTCGATTGATTCCCTTTCGATAGGGCCGCGACTCCGATTTCAAGAATGGAGAAAGCAGAAGTCAGGGTTGCAAACAACAGTAAAATCAAGAACACAGTTAAGAAAATGCCACCGAATGCAATTTCATTAAACACCGCTGGAAGAACCACAAAGGCAATTCCTGGTCCTTCATCCGGTTGGAAACCAAGGGCGTACACAGCAGGGAAAATGACCAATCCTGCCAGTAATGAGATAAAGATATTTAACCCGGATACACTGATGGCGGATCTTGGCATGCTATCCTCTTTTGAAAGATAAGATGCATACGTCACCATGACAGAAAGTCCGACCGTAAGTGCAAAGAACGCTTGTCCTAACGCAAGTAATGCCGTTTCCCCATTTAAATAGCTCCAGTCAGGCAATAACAGGAAGCGGACACCTTCCATCGCACCTTCCAAGGTAAGGGACCTGATTACTAAAATTATAAATAAAATAAATAATGCCGGCATCATATAGCGACTTGCCCGTTCAATCCCTTTTTGGATCCCGCCTTGTACGACAAGGATTGTAATCACAATAAAGATAAATTGTGCAATCAGCACTTCTTTTGGATTTGCAATGATGCTTACGAATAAGGCTCCGTATTCCTCTTGAGTTTTCCCGATTAAAGAGCCAGTCACACTCCGGGCCAAATAAGAAAGGATCCATCCGCCCACAACACTGTAAAAAGATAATATGATAAAAGAAACAACCGTTCCTAAATAGCCGATCCAATGCCAATAAGATTGAGGCGCCAACTTTTTATAGGAAGTAACCGCGTCGGCTCCCGCCCGTCGTCCGATGACAAACTCTGCCAGAAGAATGGGAGCACCGATCAAAACGGTAAAAAGAATAAAGAGTAAGAAGAAGACACCTCCTCCATTTGCACCTGCCATATACGGGAATTTCCAAATGGCACCGAGCCCTATAGCAGAACCGGCAGCCGCCAGAATGAAACCAATCTTAGAAGTCCACTGTTCTTTTTTGGCCATACATAAGATCCTCCTTTCGAAAAAATAAGATTTTTCAATCGTACTATGTTTTACCCGCTCTGTACACCGGATTTTTAAATTTTCAATATATAAGAAATATGAACTTGAATGCCATCCTATAAGTAATTAGCGAACAATATGGCCACATGTATTTCCATTTATTATGTGTGAAAACGTTTGAAAACATTACAATTAACCTAATTTCTAGAAAAGTAGTCAAAAACATGATGAATGGGCTGGAAATTTCTCTAAAATGTAGTATACTAATTGTAACAAAACGTTCACAAATTATTCTTTTTTTCGCCATAATTGAAAGCGTTTACTACCCGATTGGAGGAATTTATCATGGATGTATTTCTTGTTTATCTTTTTATCGCAACCGCTACTCCGCTATTTCTTTGGATTGAACATCGTAAATGGGCGGTTCTTCATATCCCATTTGTTATAGCCTTATGGGCAGCGTTTATTTATTACGTAGCCGTTCCGGAACTTGGAGGATGGGGACATGTGACGCTGTGGAGTCTGTTTGTTGCAAACCTTGCATTCGCCCACATTGCAGCCTTCATGTTATATGCCGTGCCGTTCATCCAAAAGCAGAAAAAGAAAAAAGCAATCACCATTAAGAATATATAGTCTGATCCGATGTTCATTGGGTCAGGCTTTTTTTTGTGGTCAATTTCACGAGAATGGATTCAATTGTAAATAAATGAAACAAAATCCACTTCATAATCGTTACATAAATGAGAGATTCAAAGAGAAAGGGGGAAAACACGAGTGGAAGATGAGCACTTGATCGAGCGTGCAAAAAAAGGAGACCTGCAGGCATATAGCCATTTAATCACTTATTATTCTCCCGTCGTTGAACGGTTTGCCTATCAGATGGGGAATTCCTTTGCGGATATACCAGATATCACCCAGGAAGTGTTCATTCGTGTATACCGGTTTCTGGACGGGTTCTCTTATGCGAAGTTTACAACCTGGCTTTATAAAATCACTTTAAATGTGTCGAGGGATTTTAAACGAAAAGAAAATCAGCACATCAATCGAGTGAAAAAAATCGGGAATGAACCCTCAGAAGACGTCATTACTCCTCAAGAACGTATCCTGAGACAGGAAGAGGATCGTATGCTCCACGAATGCATTCAAAAGCTGGATGGTAAATATCAAATACCAATCATCCTCTTTTATTTTCATGAGAAGAAGTATGAAGAAATGGCTGAAATACTGTCAATCCATTTATCTACTGTCAAAACAAGGCTATTAAGAGGAAAAACCCTGTTGAAAAAAGAACTGGAAGAGGCTGAAAAAAGGGAGGGGAGATTGAATGGATGACAAGATGCTTGAAAAACGCATGGAATTATTGAATCAATCGTATAAGAAAATTCCCGATCAGACCAACCCCTCAGACATTATACAAGCCATAAAACAAGAGGGAAAATCCCAAAAGAAGCGACCACTTATTCATTGGCCATACGTCGCAAGTTTCATTGGTGTACTTCTTATCGGTGCGGTTCTCATCCTGCAGCTTACGATGGATGAACCAGGAAGAGAGAATGGGAATCAAGCTGATTTTGCTGGTGAGGCTGATCAACGACTTCAAAGGGAAATAGAAGATGCGAAAGCTCAATATGATTTAAGGAAAACTCAAGCAATGGAGCGGCTTGGGTTTACGGAAGACTTATTTAATTCGACTGGAATCGCCCGGGATGCAGGGAGGCATCTCACATATATTGAGTCCATTCCAAAGCGGGACTTCTCAAATGAAAGAAAAGTGGAGTGGGTCCAGAGAGCGGGAGAGGAGTTGAATCAGATATTGGCTACTCCTGATGTGATGATGAAAAATCTGAAAGCTCCTTTAACGAAGGAAGAAGCAGAAGTATGGATTGCTGATTTTATTGAAAAGGAACAAGATGTCCTCCCATTATATGAGGACGTGCTGAATGATTATAAGAAATATTGGAAGCCTCATGTTGAGAATGGAGAGTTCAATATGCAGGAGTTCAATCTTTTGAAAAACGACTATCCCCCAAAGTTATCGATGTTACGGGATGGGATATTCAATAATGCTGTTAAGCTATCGTATAACAGTGAGACGGACAGGCTTGAAACTACATTAGATGTGGAGTACTTCAGGATGATCACGAATCATAAAGCCTTACCGGAAGGATATGAATTGTATATGATTACCCGGTTTGACCCAGTCATTAAAGCAGGTGAATTTACAGGAACATGGAAAGAAGCAGTTGATCGCTTGATGGACTACGAAAAGATGTTAACGGAAATGCCGGATAACTCAAGATTCAGGGTAGAAGTGAAGCATGAATACGATCTTCTCTATCAATACTTTGTAGATGGAAGTGTGTACCAGCCGATTTTTGACGAAAGTGAGGAATTGAAATCACATGTAGAAGAAACCTACCGATATATACTGAAAGAGTACCCAGAGTACACAACATCCCTTCATCTGAAAGAGGTATATGAGGAGTTAAGACGTGAAAATTTCGTTAAGCCAGATCGTTGGGATCAGAGGACACCGGTCATTTTATCTTCAGAGACAGAAGAACTATATAAAGACTGATAAAGAGTGCTAAGTTTACACTGTTTTAATAATTTTAATAATTGGGAAGCATAACTAGTGAGAAAGCAATTATAGGTGGAAAATCGAAGAAAAATGGGGTTTGTAACAGAGATCTGACAGAATAAACTTTTGCCGAATCCCGAATTCTATGATATAATCTACAATTGCGTGTAAAAGAGAAAAATAATATATATATTAGGAGTGTTACCATGACTACAAAATTCGAAACAGGAACTGTCGTAACAGGTAAAGTTACAGGCATTCAACCATACGGTGCATTCGTTGCACTTGACGAAGAAACTCAAGGATTAGTTCATATCTCTGAAATTACTCACGGCTTTGTTAAAGACGTAAGCGAGCACCTTTCAGTAGGCGACGAAGTAAAGGTTAAAGTATTATCAGTGGACGAATCAGCTGGTAAGATCAGCCTTTCTATCCGTGCTACAGAAGAAGCTCCTGCTCCTCAAGCTAAACCGGCAGCAGCGAAAAAACCTCGTCGTCAAGGAAGTGTAAAACCGGCAGCTGAAGAAACAACTCCAGCAGGTTTCAACACTCTTAAAGACAAGCTTGAAGAGTGGATCGAGCAATCAGAACGAAAAGATCTAATCAAGAAATAATAAAATTTTTAAGAAGACTGCCTTTCTTGGAGGGCGGTCTTTTTTTAAACCTTTTTGAAAAAGAGTTATTCTACTCTATCTTAGAGAACCTATACTATAATTGGAAAACCCAGTTAAAAGGCGGGATGAATTGAAAGAAAAAATAGGGAATCTATTAAATGAAAATCAATGTACTCATATCCTCTATTCTTATAATGATCGAAACCGATATCTAGAAAATGCCATTGCGTATGTTCTCGAGGGAATCGAAAAGGGGGATTCGGTTGTTCTGATTGAGAACGAGAGGAATCTGAATGTACTGCTTAAACAGCTGAAGAATCAATTAACAAGCAGCCAATTAGAGAGGATTCACGTTATTAGTAACTTTGACTTTTATCAATCGAGTGGAAGTTACCATCCTCCAGCCATTTATGAACAATTAACGAAATCCATTACCCCATTTTTAGAGAACGATATTTCTTTTCGTTCGTGGACAAATGTGGAATGGGGTACATTGGAAGACCCATCTTCCATCATCGAGTGGTTCGAAACAGAGACGGATACGGATAAAGTCGTTCATGAGCATAACCTGACCATCGTCTGTGCGTACGAATCAGAGAAAATGCCTGACCATCTGGAGGATGCACTAAAGAAAAGTCATGGGCACATTATGACGGATGAAGATATCGTGATCTCGAAAGTATACAGTAATACTAATTAGTCTACGGACAGGGCGATGATCCTCATGAAGAGGGTTGTTGTCTTTTTTTAGGTCGTAAAGTTTGTTGCTACTTTCTCTGCCAAAAATATATCGTGAATTAACGAAAAATAAAGAATTTTTAAACAATACACTTGTCCGTACCTCATAAATGGCATATAATGAAAATGAAAGCGCTTAATCAATACATAAATACAGGAGGATCTTAGATGCTTTATAATAATCCGAATACTGAAGGTTCATTGGTACAATTCAAAGATAAGTATGAGAACTTTATTGGTGGAGAATATGTGGCACCAGCAAGTGGAGAATATTTTGAAAATGTATCACCTGTTACGGGGAAAGTTTTCACTAAAATTGCCCGGTCGAATAAAGAAGATGTTGAAAAGGCATTAGATGCGGCGCATGCAGCAAAAGACGCATGGGGTAAAACCACTGTTTCGGAAAAATCCATTATCTTAAATAAAATCGCGGATCGTATGGAAGAAAACTTAGAAATGCTAGCAGTGGCGGAAACGTGGGATAATGGAAAGCCGGTTCGTGAAACAATGGCGGCGGACCTGCCATTAGCGATTGATCACTTCCGCTACTTCGCAGGATGTATCAGAGGACAGGAAGGTTCTCTTGGAGAGATTGATAATGATACGGTTTCTTACCATTTTCATGAGCCGATCGGGGTTGTAGCCCAAATCATCCCTTGGAACTTCCCTATTCTGATGGCGGTATGGAAAATTGCACCTGCCCTTGCTGCAGGAAACTGTGTTGTATTGAAGCCGGCTGAGCAAACTCCTGCTTCGATTATGGTTCTTGTCGAACTGATTGAAGACCTGCTGCCTAAAGGCGTACTGAATGTGGTACAAGGATTTGGAGTAGAAGCAGGGAAGCCCCTTGCCCAAAGTAAGCGTGTTGGAAAAGTAGCCTTCACAGGTGAAACGACAACAGGTCGCCTGATCATGCAATATGCTTCTCAAAACATTATTCCTGTTACATTGGAGCTTGGTGGTAAATCACCTAATATCTTCTTTGAAGATGTAATGGATCAGGATGATGATTTCCTTGATAAAGCAGTTGAAGGTTTCGTAATGTTTGCACTTAATCAAGGAGAAGTATGTACATGTCCTTCAAGAGCGCTAATCCAAGAATCGATCTACGATCAGTTCATGGAACGTGCGATTGAACGCGTGAAACAAATCAAACAAGGGAACCCGTTAGATTCAGATACTATGCTGGGTGCTCAAGCTTCTCAAGAACAATTGGATAAGATTCTCTCTTATATTGAAATTGGGAAAGAAGAAGGAGCGGAATTACTCATCGGTGGTGAGCAAAATACACTGGATGGAGATCAGGAAGCAGGTTTCTATGTAAAGCCGACTGTATTCAAAGGTAACAACAAAATGCGTATTTTCCAAGAAGAAATCTTTGGCCCTGTTGTTTCCGTTACAACTTTCAAAACGAAAGAAGAAGCCCTTGAAATCGCCAATGATACTCTTTATGGACTTGGAGCAGGTGTATGGACGCGTGACATGAACACGGCTTACCGTTTCGGTAGAGAGGTTCAAGCTGGACGCGTATGGACTAACTGTTACCACCAATACCCGGCACATGCGGCATTCGGTGGATACAAAATGTCCGGTATCGGTCGTGAAAATCATAAAATGATGCTATCACACTATCAACAAACGAAGAATTTACTAGTTAGCTATAGTCCTAAAGCGTTAGGATTCTTCTAAAATGGAAAAACGACTAGAGGCAACAGAACAAGCCCTTCAACTGATTAAAACGTTAAAAGGCAAGCACGGTGCCCTCCTGTTTCATCAGTCTGGAGGGTGTTGTGATGGCAGTTCCCCTATGTGTTTAAGTCAGGATGATTTGATCATCGGTGACAGTGATGTATTAGTAGGTACTGTAGCCGACTGTCCTTTTTATATGAACGAACAACAATATGAGTATTGGAAGCATTTCCGGATCATATTGGATGTAAAAGAAGGAAGGGGAGGAGTGTTCTCTTTGGAATCAACGGAAGGCGTACGCTTTATCACGGATTCTAAATTGATCAAACCATCAATGTGAAGGTTTTGGTTCTACTCTTCCGAACTCGATAATATTTGTTAGAGACAACCTATTGTATAGGTTGTCTCTTTACTTATGCCTGATTTCACTATTTTTAATGATTACTAATTTAAAATAATTATAATTTGTGATTGACTTTCATTCTCAAATAGCTAAAATAAAACTATAATCACTTAATAATAATTATAATCTAAAGGAGTGTTTTTAGTGGATAAAAGAAAACTCACAACGAATCAAGGTGCCCCGATTGGCGATAACCAGAACTCAATTACAGCTGGGGAAAGAGGACCTGCACTGCTTGAAGATTATCAGCTAATTGAGAAATTGGCTCACTTCGATCGTGAACGAGTTCCAGAGAGAGTCGTACATGCACGTGGTGCTGGGGCACACGGTGTGTTCATTACAAAAAACAGCATGAAAAAATTTACAAAAGCCGCACTTTTTCAAGAAGTTGGTAAAGAAACACCTGTATTTTCCCGTTTTTCCACCGTCGTCCATGGCCAGCATTCTCCTGAAACCTTACGGGATCCCCGAGGGTTTGCCGTGAAATTTTATACAGAAGAAGGGAACTGGGATTTTGTCGGGAATAACCTTCCTGTCTTCTTTATTCGTGATGCCATGAAGTTCCCGGATATGGTTCATTCTTTAAAACCGAATCCCCAAACGAATATCCAAGAACCTGAGAGATATTGGGATTTTATGTCCTTGACTCCGGAATCAACGAATATGCTTGTTCATCTCTATACGGATGAAGGGATTCCTGCTAACTATAGACAAATGCGCGGATCCAGTGTCCATGCATATAAATGGGTGAATGCCGCCGGGAATACCGTGTATGTGAAGTTAAGTTGGAAACCAAAGCAAGGGATCGAGAATCTTTCATCGGAAAAAGCAGCTGAGATTCAAGGGAAAGACTTTAACCATGCAAGCCGTGATCTATATGAATCAATTGAAAAAGGGGAATTCCCGGAATGGGATCTATATGTTCAGGTTCTTGATCCAATGGATATGGATGCCTTTGATTTCGATCCACTTGATCCAACGAAGGATTGGTCGGAGGATGACATTCCATCTCACTTTGTCGGTACGATGATTTTAAATGAAAATCCAGAAAACATCTTTGCGGAAACGGAATCAGTGGGCTTCAATCCTGGAGTGCTGGTGAACGGAATGCTTCCGTCCGAAGATAAGTTGTTACAAGGTAGACTATTCTCTTATTCAGACACACAGCGTTATCGAATCGGCGCCAACTACATGCAACTCCCGATCAACTGTCCATTTGCTCAAGTGTCGAATAACCAGAGGGACGGACATATGCCATTCAAGCAGCAGACGGGCTCAGTAAACTATGAGCCGAACAGCTTCGATGATACACCGAAAGAAGTGGCGGGATATACGGAAATACATCAGCCGATGACGGGTGAAAGAGGAAGACAGAAGATCCAGAAAACAGATGACTTTGGTCAGGCTGGAAGCATTTACAGAAGCTACTCGGATGAAGTGAAAGCGCAAGTAGTGAAGAATATTTCCAGTGAATTATCACAAATCAACGAAAGAATTGCCCTGCGCGCAGTGTGTAATTTCTTCCGGGCAGATGTAGAGCTTGGTAAGAAGCTGGCGGAACGTATTGGGGTGGATTTGACGCCTTATTTGCAGCATATGAAATAAATATGGATGAGTACTGGTCTTTTTGTCGGTGAAGGTGCACGGATGAAAGGGGTGGTGCTCTTTTTTATAGTTGGTAGGTGGAAGGTGTGTGGATTTATGGAGATATACTATCAACCGTTATCAGGATATATCGACATTCATAGCAATATATCAACCAAACTTTCATTTTATCAACCGTATTTTCAGGATATCGATCGTTCTTCCAATTGCGACAAATTTCGCCGCTATTCAACCCCATCCAACCCATCCCCCAATAAAAACAAAAAGCCACTCCCTCAAAAAAGAGAAAGTGGCCACCACCATCAAAACGAATTCCGTTCGATCCCGTACTTCCGAATTCGATACTGCAAATTCTGCCGGCTCATCCCAAGGGACTTCGCCGTTTTGGTGATATTAAAGTCATGGTATTTCAATGATTTTTGAATATAATAGGTTTCGGCTTCTTCAACGAAAAGCTCCAGCGGTTTGATCTCTGTTCCGGATTGGTAGAGAAAATCCGATTCATCCTGGCTTTCTTCTCCGACAACTGTGTGGTGGATGCGTTGCCTGAAACCAAATGGAAGATGATTGAAACCGATCTCCTCTTCAAAGCCAACGAGATTAAACGCACCCTCTATAACATGCTCAAGCTCCCTCACATTACCTGGCCAATCATACTGCTGGAAAATTTCACTCACTTCATCCGAAATCCCTTTAATACCCATAGCGAAATGGTGGTTGAACTGGTCAATGAAATAGTTCACGATCTCCGGTAAATCTTCCTTTCTCGAACGGAGAGAGGGGATGAAGATCGACACAATGCTCAGCCTGTAATAGAGATCCTTCAATAACCGTCCTTCTGCGATGGCATCGATGGGATCCTCGTTCACCGTCGCCATCACCCGTACATCGTATGGAAGGTCCGTCCCTCGGGAAAAGAAGTTTAATAGCTTCTCCTGGAGGGAAGGGGCTAAGGAGTTGATTTCGTCGAGCAGGAGTGTTCCTCCCTGTGCTTGTTGGAAGAGGGAGGGCCGGTGATCTTCCGGGTTGCTGCCTTCTCGCTCCTCATGAAATAGGATTTCTTCAAGCATATCATCACGTAATGATGAACAGTTCTGGGTGATGAAGGGACGGTTGGCACGGGCGCTGTCGTTATGGATGCTTTGTGCGAAAAGCTCCTTGCCAGTCCCGATTTCACCACAGATTAACACAGGGGAAGAAGTCCTTGTCGCCCGCTTTCCGGTTTCGACTGCGTCCTGCAGGCGGTGATGCTGACCGATAATGCTATCAAAGGTAAATAAGCTGCTGGGGCGCTTATGTATATGATCCCTCATCACTTTTTCGAGTTTGGTGATGTCCCTGGCAATTTCAATCGCTCCAATTAACACCTCATCATGAAAAATAGGGAATGTATCGTTCATCGTGGTGATTTCAATTCCATTTATATTAAAGTAAGTTTGCTTCACATTGAGGGTAGGTTCCTTTGTGTTTAGAACTTTAAGTAGGGTACTTTCCTCTTCGGAATGAAATTGGAAAACATCCAGCAAATTTTTATCCAGGACGTCTTCAATTTCCATGCCTTCGATTTCGCGCATTTTACGATTGTAGATGATGGTTCTCCCGGTAGAATCGATGACATGAACGCCTGATTCGAGATGTTCAGCGACTTTTTCGTACATAAACAAACGCTTTTCAAATTCCTGCATGCTGTATCTCTCCTCTTCATTTTTGTTAGATCTTACTGCAAAACGTATCGTCTATAGTCTTCTTTTTGCGCAAATTTTCCATCCGTTCGTTGTTTGATTTAGGACTTAGTAACAAAGGAATACGCAAAAAGAATGGAATTATAAAAAAATTTTAAAAAACTCTTGAAAAATGCAACTATCTTTTGCATTATTATAAGTGTAAGGGTTTTCTAAATGCAAATATTTTTTGCATACCTGTTAACTAACCTCGTCACTCCGAGGATGAATAAAAAATCTTTGTATAAAGGGGGAAATGCCCAAATGATTCCTTACAAACACGAACCATTCACAGATTTCTCAGAGAAAGAGAATCAGAAAGCATTTAAAGAAGGTCTAAAGGTAGTAGAAAGTTACTTAGGTCAAGACTATCCATTAGTGATTGGCGGAGAGCGAGTAACAACTGATGATAAACTGGTTTCTGTAAACCCAGCAAACAAAGAAGAAATCATCGGACGTGTATCGAAAGCAAATCAGGATTTAGCTGAAAAAGCGATGAATGTTGCCTATGATACATTCCAAACTTGGCGTAAAGTGAAGCCTGAAACTCGCGCAGATATTCTTTTCCGCGCTTCTGCTATTGTTCGTCGTCGTAAGCATGAATTCTCTGCTTTACTAACGAAAGAAGCAGGTAAACCATGGAATGAAGCAGATGCTGATACAGCAGAAGCAATCGACTTCATGGAGTACTATGCTCGTCAAATGCTTCGTTTGAAAGATGGGTTCCCTGTTGAAAGCCGTCCAGGTGAATACAATCAATTCAACTACATTCCACTAGGAGTCGGAGTTGTCATCTCACCTTGGAACTTTGCCTTTGCGATCATGGCTGGTACAGCTGTAGCAGCAATCGTTACGGGTAATACGGTTCTTCTTAAACCAGCTTCAACGACTGCTGTTGTGGCAGCGAAATTCATTGAAGTGTTAGAAGAAGCAGGTCTTCCGAAAGGGGTAATCAACTACGTTCCAGGAAGTGGAGCTGAAGTTGGTGATTACCTGGTTGATCATCCAAAGACACGTTTTATTTCATTCACAGGTTCTCGTGACGTTGGTATCCGTATCTACGAAAGAGCAGCAAAAGTGAACCCGGGTCAAAAATGGCTGAAACGCGTTATCGCTGAAATGGGCGGTAAAGATACGATTGTTGTCGATAGTGAAGGAGATCTTGAATTAGCGGCTAAATCAATCGTTGCTTCTGCATTCGGATTCTCTGGACAAAAATGTTCTGCTTGTTCACGTGCCGTGGTTGTAGAAGATGTTTACGATCAAGTACTTGAGCGCGCAGTGGAATTAACGAAAGAATTAACGGTTGGAGATACAACAGACCGTGATAACTTCATGGGTCCTGTAATCGACCAGGCGTCATTTGATAAAATCATGAGCTATATTGAAATCGGTAAAGAAGAAGGTAAGTTAATGATTGGTGGAGAAGGAGATAATTCAAAAGGCTTCTTTGTAAAACCAACAATCTTTGCTGATCTCGATGCAAATGCTCGTTTGATGCAAGAAGAAATCTTTGGACCGGTTGTCGCATTCTCGAAAGCAAAAGACTTCGATCATGCGCTTGAGATCGCGAATAACACAGACTACGGTTTAACCGGTGCAGTCATCACCAATAACCGTGCGAAGATCGAACAGGCTCGTGAAGATTTCCATGTTGGAAACTTATACTTTAATAGAGGCTGTACAGGAGCAATCGTTGGATATCAACCATTTGGTGGATTCAACATGTCAGGTACTGACTCTAAAGCGGGCGGACCGGATTATCTTCTTCTTCACCTTCAAGCAAAAACAACATCAGAAACACTTTAAGAGTATGAAACGGGAAGGGGCCTTTGTCTACAGGGGCTCCATCCTTGTATATTAACAATTATTCTTTTTTTCATTACGTAAGGAGGAACCTATATGGCAGTAAGTACTCATTCGATTATTGAACAAACGGAAAAATATGGTGCAAAAAATTATCACCCACTTCCAATCGTCATTTCAGAAGCGGAGGGTGTATGGGTTAAAGATCCAGAAGGCAATAAGTATATGGATATGCTTAGCGCTTATTCAGCAGTCAACCAGGGACATCGTCATCCAAAGATCATCCAGGCGCTAAAAGATCAAGCAGACCGTGTGACACTGACGTCACGTGCGTTCCACAACGACCAATTAGCCCCTTGGTATGAGAAGATTTGTAAGATGACTGGTAAAGACATGGCTCTTCCAATGAATACGGGTGCCGAGGCAGTGGAAACGGCGATCAAGACAGCTCGCCGCTGGGCGTATGATGTGAAGGGTGTACCAGAAAACAGTGCGGAAATCATCGCGTGTAACGGGAACTTCCACGGAAGAACGATGACAGCTGTTTCCCTTTCTTCAGAAGAAGAATACAAGCGTGGTTTCGGCCCGATGCTACCAGGAATCAACTTGATTCCTTACGGTGATCTAGATGCGTTAAAAGAAGCCATCACTCCAAATACAGCGGCTTTCCTTATCGAACCGATCCAGGGGGAAGCAGGGATTGTATTTCCTCCTAAAGGCTTCATGAAAGCAGCATATGAATTATGTAAAGAAAACAACGTTCTATTCATTGCAGACGAAATTCAGGCAGGTCTTGCCCGCTCCGGGAAAATGTTTGCATGTGAGTGGGAAGATGTTGATCCTGACATGTACATTCTAGGAAAAGCACTTGGAGGCGGAGTGTTCCCTATTTCTTGTGTTGTGGCCAATGAAGAAGTATTAGGAGTATTCAACCCTGGTTCCCACGGTTCTACTTTCGGAGGAAATCCAATGGCATGTGCGGTTTCCGTCGCATCATTGGATGTACTGATTGATGAAAACCTGGCAGAGCGTTCTCTTCAAATGGGAGAATACTTTATGAGTAAACTTCGTGAGATAGATAATCCTATGATTAAGGAAGTTCGTGGTAGCGGATTATTTATCGGAGTGGAACTGAGAGAACCAGCCCGTAAATACTGTGAACAACTGAAAGAAGAAGGACTGCTTTGTAAAGAAACACATGATACAGTCATTCGTTTTGCTCCACCACTTGTCATCTCACAAGAAGACCTGGATTGGGCAATCGAAAGAATCAAAAAAGTATTATCTTAAGGCAATTTTCTGAAAGATATTTTCTTATATGAGTTTTATTGAATCAAACTGATGCTAAGAAAGTAGATTGGAGCGGAAGGTGCTCGACTCCTGCGGGGAAAGCTGGACAGGTGAGACCCCACAGGCGCTTGCGCCGAGGGGGCTCACCGCCCGCCCCGCGGAAAGCGAGCATCCTGTAGCGGAAATCAACTACTACTATCTTCTGTGAAATAGCAAAGGGATTTTTGAAAACAACCAAGATTTCTTAAGAAGAAATTTCCTTAAATCAGACGCAAGAATGCATGAAAATAAAAATTATTTCTTTCCCAAGTCAATGGTTTAAGATACGGTAATATGTTACAATTACAACGTTTCAGATCACATAATAAAGAGGCGAATGTTTACAATGGGAGAAAACCTTAATCTGTTTACTTCTACACAGCATGTCATCAATGATGCTTTATCCAAGCTAGGGTATACGGAAGAAATGTATGAACTTCTGAAAGAACCGATTCGTATGTTAACGGTTCGGATCCCGGTTCGAATGGACGATGGCAGTATCAAAGTATTTACGGGCTACCGTGCACAACATAACGACGCAGTCGGACCTACCAAGGGCGGAGTACGATTCCATCCCGAAGTGGATGAAGAGGAAGTAAAGGCTTTATCCATGTGGATGAGCTTGAAATGCGGAATTGTTGATTTACCATACGGCGGAGGGAAAGGCGGGATCATCTGTGATCCAAGAACGATGTCTTTCACTGAACTGGAAAAGCTAAGCCGCGGTTATGTTCGTGCCATCAGTCAAATTGTTGGCCCTACAAAGGATATCCCGGCACCTGATGTGTACACAAACTCACAAATCATGGCTTGGATGATGGATGAATACAGCCGTCTTCGTGAAAATGACTCACCAGGATTCATTACAGGAAAACCGATTGTCCTTGGTGGTTCACAAGGCCGTGAAAAGGCGACAGCTCAAGGTGTTACCATCTGTATTGACCAAGCTGCAAAGAAACGTGGCATCGACATCAAAGGTGCACGCGTCGTCATCCAAGGTTTTGGAAATGCCGGCAGTTTCTTAGCGAAGTTCATGCACGATGCCGGTGCAAAGGTCATTGCCATATCCGATGCCCATGGTGCCCTTCATGATCCGGCTGGTTTGGATATTGATTATCTGTTAGACCGTCGGGATAGCTTCGGTACAGTAACGACACTATTTGAGAACACGATTTCAAATAAGGAATTGCTGGAACTGGAGTGTGACATTCTTGTCCCTGCAGCGATTTCAAACCAAATCACTGAAGAGAATGTCTATGATATTAAAGCATCCATTGTGGTAGAAGCTGCAAACGGTCCGACTACCTTTGAAGCAACACGAATTCTTTCTGAAAGAGGAATCCTGCTTGTTCCAGACGTACTAGCAAGTGCGGGTGGAGTGACGGTTTCATATTTCGAATGGGTTCAGAATAATCAGGGGTATTATTGGACAGAAGAAGAAGTAAACGAGAAGCTTCATGCTAAACTTGTCAAAGCTTTCAACAATGTATATGAAACATCTCAGAATCGTCGAGTGAATATGCGACTCGCCGCATACATGGTCGGCGCACGCAAAATGGCTGAAGCCTCAAGATTCAGAGGTTGGGTGTAACGATCGCATAAAATAAGAACGTATTCTCAATTTATTGAGGGTACGTTCTTTTTCAGTTTGTAAAGGAATTATCTATTTAGTAACGAAATGATTAGAGTGCATAGATTTTGGGTAAAATCATTGAAATTGACAACGGTTGCAAATCATCGTACGATATTTACGTTCCTATGTTTAAACTATTAAACATTAATGTTTTGGAGGGATTCATGTGTCAACTGAAATGATCTTAGAAGAAACATCTTTTAAAGCAGTGACGTCTACACTTCAACATCATAAGCAATTTTTTAAGTCCGGGGTTACGCGGCCACTACAATATAGAAAAGACTTGTTAGAGAAGTTCTCAACAGTCATAAAAAATCATGAAGCAGAAATCATCGATGCATTGAAAAAAGATTTAAATAAATCCGAGATGGAAACGTATGCGACAGAAATCGGAATACTACTTGAAGAAATTCGATTCGTATTGAAGCATATCGACGAATGGGCCGAACCTAAAAAGGTCAAGATGGCGAAAACACATATTGGCTCAAAAGCCTATACCATCCCGGAGCCTTACGGGGTTACATTGATCATCGCACCTTGGAATTACCCGATTCAGCTTGCGCTTGCCCCTGTTATTGGAGCGATCGCAGCTGGGAATACAGCCATCATTAAACCGTCAGAATTAACTCCTTCTACATCAGCTTTATTAGCGCAAATGATCAATACTCATTTTGACCCAAGACAGCTTTTCGTGATAGAAGGAGGAGTGGAAACGACACAGCATCTCCTGAAACAGCCATTCGATTATATTTTCTTTACCGGGAGCGTTCCAGTCGGAAAAGTGGTGATGGAAGCAGCGGCAAAGCAGTTGATTCCCGTTACTCTTGAATTGGGCGGGAAAAGCCCATGTATCGTCGATGAAACGGCTGATATTCCTCTGGCTGCCAAGCGCATAGCCTTCGGTAAAGTGACGAATGCCGGACAAACGTGTATTGCTCCTGACTACCTATTTATTCATAAAAGCAAGAAAGATGAATTTATCACTGAATTTAAGAAAACGGTTATTGAATTTTATGGAACAGAACCATTAAAGAGTGAGAAATTTGGCCGGATTGTAAATGAGCGTCATTTCAATCGTTTAACAAGCTACTTGGAAGATGGAGAAATCCTCTTAGGGGGAAATGTGGACCCTGGGAGCTTAAAAATTGAACCGACTTTAATGAAGCCGAGAGATTTTACTGTACCGGTGATGCAGGATGAGATATTCGGACCGGTTTTCCCGGTCATAGAATATGAGGAGCTTGATGAGGTCATTGAATTTGTGTCAGAGCGGCCGAAACCGTTGGCCCTTTATTTGTTTACAAGCAATCCAATCACAGAAGAGAGAATTAACGGATCGATTTCCTATGGTGGCGGTTGTGTAAATGATACACTTATGCACATCGTTACACCATATCTTCCTTTTGGAGGAGTGGGGGAGAGTGGGATTGGAAATTACCATGGAGAATCAAGCTTCTCAACCTTTTCACATTACAAGAGCATCTTAAAACAGACGACCAAGTTTGACTTAAGCTTCCGTTATCCAAGCGGGAGATTTGGTATGCAAATCATTAAGAAGTTGCTGAAATAAGAAAGGTGACCCAGAGGATGGGTCACCTTTTTAACTTTTTAAGCGAGGGATCGAAGTGTAATCCTCGTTAATTTTGATGCTACTGAGCATCATTTATCTTGTTGGCTCAGTATGAGGTTCTCTTTCAAGCTCTTCCGTTGGTTTAAATAACAGTCCAAGGTTAATGAGACCGGCAATACCAACTAAACCGTAAATGATTCGGGATAATGCGGCATCTTGACCACCAAAGATGGCTGCAACAAGATCGAATTGAAAGAAGCCGATAAGTCCCCAGTTCACAGCACCAATAATGGTTAGAACCAAAGCAATACGTTGAATTGCACTCATGTTGTTATCCTCCTTATTGAATGGATCATTTATAAGTTTCCCATTGCTCTTAATCCTATTCACTTTCACTATTTCAAAATTTCCTTGTGCAAGTTCATTGCATTTTGTGGATGATATATTCGATAATAGGAAATGTCTTGAAGATATTTTGGGTAACGAAATTATTTGACCCTTATAGAATACAAGGAGGTAACAAATAATGAATGAATTTACTTTTTACAATCCTACCAAATTGATTTTTGGAAAAGGACAAGTAGAACAACTGAAAGAATTGGTACCTCAATATGGTGAAAAAGTGCTTGTCGTATATGGTGGCGGAAGCATTAAGCGTAATGGGTTATACGATCAGGTAATGTCTGTATTGAAAGATATTGACAGCGAAGTATTTGAACTTTCCGGAGTAGAACCGAATCCACGTCTTTCCACAGTCAGACGAGGTGTAGAAATAAGTAAAGAAAATAATATTGAATTTATTTTAGCTGTCGGTGGCGGAAGTGTCATCGACTGTACAAAAGCAATTGCTGCAGGTGCAAAATATGATGGTGATGCCTGGGATCTTGTAACGAAGAAAGCTTTTGCGAAAGAAGCTCTTCCATTCGGCACAGTCCTGACTCTAGCAGCGACCGGTTCAGAAATGAATGCAGGATCTGTTATCACGAATTGGGAAACAAATGAGAAATATGGTTGGGGTAGCCCGGTGACATTCCCGCAATTCTCTATCCTGGATCCGGAAAATACGTTCACAGTACCGAAAGATCATACCATCTACGGTATGGTGGATATGATGAGTCATGTGTTTGAGCAGTATTTCAATAATGCAACAAACACACCACTTCAGGACCGTATGTGTGAGTCTGTTCTAACTACGGTTATCGAAACAGCTCCGAAGTTGATCAATGATCTTGAAAACTATGAGCTTCGTGAGACTATTCTGTACTCTGGAACAATCGCCCTTAATGGAATGCTGCAAATGGGCTACAACGGTGACTGGGCTAGTCATAATATTGAACATGCTGTATCAGCCGTATATGACATCCCGCATGCTGGTGGACTCGCGATTCTATTCCCTAACTGGATGAAGCATAACCTGAAAGTGAATCCTTCACGATTTGCTCAACTTGCAGAACGAGTATTCAATGTCGACCCTGCTGGTAAGCCAGAAGAGGAAGTGGCACTGGAAGGGATCAAAAAGCTTCGTGGATTCTGGACGAGCATCGGAGCCCCGTCCCGCTTAGCTGATTATGATATCGACGACAGTCAACTGGACCTGATGGCCGACAAAGCGATGGTGAACGGCGAATTTGGTAACTTCAATAAATTAAACAAAGACGACGTTCTTGCTATTTTGAGCGCATCCCTTTAAAACGATATTGGGAGGGACGGACCTTGAACAAGGTCCGTCCCTCTTTTTGGTTTGCTGAACCATAATTAGGGGAATATAAGCGGGTGAGTACGGTTGTTGAAAAAAGTTTTTAATGAACACGCTTACATAAAGTGAGCTTTCTTGATTCTCGGGTCAGCTTTCGATAAAGTGAGATAGAAGAAAATATTTTAATCGGAGGATGGTTATGACACACATTCGTTTTGATTATTCAAAAGCGTTATCGTTTTTTGGAGAACACGAACTTACATACTTAAGTGATGCCGTTAAGGTTGCTCATCACTCGTTACATGAACAAACTGGTGCAGGAAACGACTTCCTGGGATGGGTCGACCTTCCTGTTGAGTACGATAAAAAAGAATTTTCCCGCATTCAGAAATCAGCAGAGAAAATTAAAAATGATTCCGATGTCCTTCTTGTCATCGGTATTGGTGGATCTTACTTGGGAGCCCGTGCGGCGATTGAAATGCTGAACCACAGCTTCTATAATGCTCTTCCGAAAGAAAAGCGTTCCACTCCACAAGTCCTGTTTGTTGGACAAAACATCAGCTCCACATATATGAGAGACTTAATGGACCTTCTTGAAGGAAAAGATTTCTCCATCAATGTGATATCGAAGTCCGGTACTACGACTGAACCAGCAATAGCTTTCCGTATCTTCCGTAAAATGCTGGATGAAAAGTACGGGGTGGAAGAGGCTCGCAAACGCATCTATGCGACAACGGATAAATCGAAGGGTGCCCTTAAAACATTGGCATCTGACGAAGGCTATGAAACATTCGTTGTTCCTGATGATATCGGCGGTCGCTATTCTGTTCTGACAGCAGTTGGGCTGCTTCCGATTGCTGTTAGCGGAGTGGAAATCGAGACGATGCTGAACGGTGCTGCACAGGCCCGTGAAGATTTCGGCAAATCCGAGCTGTCCGAAAACCCTGCTTATCAATATGCAGCGGTCCGTAACGCCCTATATAATAAAGGAAAAACAATCGAAATGCTCATTAACTATGAGCCTGGATTACAATACTTTTCGGAATGGTGGAAGCAGCTGTTTGGTGAAAGTGAAGGGAAAGACCAAAAAGGGATTTATCCTTCTTCAGCTAACTTCTCAACGGATCTTCATTCTCTTGGACAATATGTTCAAGAAGGACGCCGTGACATTTTTGAGACGGTTATCAAGGTTTCAGAGCCTCGTCATGAGCTGAAAATCGAGAAGGCGGACAGTGATCTGGACGGCTTAAACTATTTAGCCGGTGAAACAGTGGATTTTGTAAACAATAAAGCGTTTGAAGGGACATTGCTTGCCCATACAGATGGTGGCGTACCAAACCTGATCGTAGAAATTCCTGCAATGGATGCATACACATTCGGTTACCTGGTGTACTTCTTCGAGAAAGCATGTGCGATGAGTGGATACCTGCTTGGTGTGAATCCATTTGATCAACCGGGAGTGGAAGCATACAAAGTAAATATGTTCGCCCTTCTTGGAAAACCAGGCTTTGAAGAGAAGAAGGCGGAGCTTGAAAAACGTCTTAAATAAGGATTGAGCACTGAGGGAAATCTCAGTGCTCTTTTTACATTTTTCTTTCACTTTAGGAGAAACTATCCCTAAAAGAAAGGGGATGGATCCACGTGATAGAGCTTTCATCTAACATTGAAGGACGGCATTACCAATTGTATAAGCTTGAACAGCTATTAAAGCCGCTTGGATATTCGATAGGTGGTAATTGGGATTATGATCACGGCTATTTCGATTACAAAATTGATGACGAAGTGGGTTACCAGTATTTGAGAGTACCGTTTACGTCTGTTGACGGACAATTGGATTCAAGGGGGGCCACGGTAGAATTCGGTAAACCGTTCCTTCTCTCTCATAAATACAAGCGTGGCTTGGACGATTACGCATCAACCGGAACCTTCTCAGGCTCGGTCAATCAATTTTCTGAACCACAAGATTCTGATGCAAGCTTCCCGGAAGAGTATATTGAAGTCGGGAAAGACCTTGTAAAAGAGCTGGAGAACGTTCTATTCTCTAGCTAGAGATCACAAGTAGCTCATCCGTTTCTTCAACCAAAGTCGTCAAAGGAGGATTCACAGTCGTGTTTTCTCCTTTTTTTATGCCTAAAAGGATGATATTATTCTTTAAAAGATTTGTACTTAACGAGTGAAAGCTCTCATTGATGTGTTCTCCTGAAACAGGTATCAGCTTTAAATTGTTTCCTTTTAAATGATTCAATAATTTTAAGATGGTTTTAGACATCCCTTGAGAAATGATACTGTTCATCATCACATAGCTTGTTTGCATATTCGTTTGAATCACTTCATCGGCTCCTGCCCGCTCGGCATTCGCTACTTGATCTTTCTGGAGGATTTCAACGACCGTATATAAATCAGGGTGATTCCCTTTAATGGCAAGAAGAGTTAAGACAGAATTCATGTCTGCCGTTATCTCATCTTTATTTTGATCAGCGGTAATGATGGCGATCGATGCTTCATGGAGATTTACTTTTTTTAAAATGGCATCTCTAAAAGGGGTTCCCTTAACAAAATGGATATGGTTATTATTGTATGGATTCTTTTGCAGGGTTTCATCGACCAAAATGATATCACATTGGGACTGCAGGGAAGTTAGTTGGTTAATCACTTCACGCGTCCGCTCATTCCACCCTACGACTACAACATGATCCTTCCCCTTGAATGTTGCTTTGCCTTCCAAATAAGCATTTTGTGTCATGACCGTTTCGGCTGCAAGCATGACAAAATAAGTAGAAAGAAAACCGGCACCTACTAAAATGAGAATTATGCCAATCAGTCTGCCTTCAAACGATGTAGGAACAAAATCTCCATAACCCACAGTGGAAGTCGTAATAATCGCCCACCAGATCCCATCGAATAGAGAAGGGAAGGTATCGGGCTCTATGTAATGAATAATCGTTCCAAAAGAGAGCATCAGTGTAATCGCAATCATAAATATCCGAACAACTAAAGGCCAGCGCAAAAATCCCTGAAACATCTGCTGTACCATTCTACCAGCTCCTTTTCATCTGCACTGACCATTATTGCCTATTCAGGTTCTTCTCATAACTATGAAAGCCATTCTTTCTTTAACAAGCTGTACATGTAAGCATCATATTTATGGTCATCTTGAAGAATATACTCTCTGAGTAATCCTTCCTGTTTGAAACCAAGCTTTTCAATCACTCTTGAAGAAGCTTTATTAAATGGGACGATCACTGCCCCTACACGGTTCATTCCTCTATTTGTAAACAGATAGGTAAGTAAAGGAGAGAGTGCCTCTCCCATGATACCTTTACCCCAATGTCCGGGACTCAAGTCATAGCCTATTTCGCAGCGTTTATAGGCTTTGGAAATGGCGTGAAATCCGCATGTACCGAGTATTTTGTCAGTGGTATTCTCCACAATCGCCCAGCGCATGGGACCGCCTGTTTCAAGGTGCTTATCGTAGTTCTCTACCATACTGACAGCCACTTCTTTCGATTCGATCGGACTCATGCCAAAATAGCGGAGCACGTCCTCAGAAGTGTAAAGCTCATAAAGAAAATCAACATCTTTCATAGTGAGCTGTCTCAGTATGAATCTCTCGGTCTCTAAAACTGGATATTTTTCCATTATTTTCAACCCCTTTGTACATGAAAGTATATCATGGAAGTTCCCGGTTGAGGTTGAAAAGAAAAAACGAATAAAGAAAAAACCTTGGGATAATCCCAAGGTTTTTTTGGTATGGAGCATAGCGGGATCGAACCGCTGACCTTTTGGCTGCCAGCCAAACGCTCTCCCAGCTGAGCTAATGCCCCGTGAATCGGTCATGATTAATTATAAAAAAGTACCCGGCATTCGTCAATCATTTTTTTGCTTTTTTTTGTACTGGAATGTGAAACGATTTAAAAAGGCTTCGAACCAATGGTTCAAAGCCTTTTTAGATGTGAACCAAATCTGATCACTCCACATCTTCATCCTTTCATCTATTCAACAACTCTAAACCTTTCACCATTGCCAACGCTTCTTTATCGGCAATCACCGTGACGTGTTCGTGGCGATTCAAGATAGAAGCAGGGAAGTTCTCAGAGATTTCTCCTTCAACTAACTTTTTCATGGCCACTTGTTTAGCCTCACCTGAAACAAGCAGAAGGATTTCTTTGCTCTTCATAATCGTAGAAATCCCCATCGTAATGGCTTGTGCAGGTACTTCATCAATCGAGTCAAAATAACGGGCATTTGCCTCACGTGTAGACTGAGCAAGCTCGACAATGTGGGTGTTAGAATCAAAAGAAGTACCTGGTTCATTAAATCCGATATGTCCGTTGCTGCCGATTCCCAGAATTTGAAGATCGATTCCTCCATGTAAACGGATCTTTTCATCATATGCCTCACATTCCTTTTCGAGGTCGACTGCTTTTCCAGAAGGAATGTGGGTGTTCTCTGATTCAATATCAATATGTTTAAATAGGTGGTCATTCATGTAATGGTAGTAGCTGTTAGGGTGTTTACCGGACAATCCGATGTATTCGTCCAAATTAAATGAAGATACATGTTGATAGGAAGTCCTGTTCTGTTTATGGTCATTTATTAATGCCTCATAAAGACCTTGTGGTGTTCCGCCTGTGGCCAATCCCAGTGTCAGTTGTTCAGAGCTTTTTACCTTGGATAATAAATAGTCTTTAGCGACTTGACTCATTTCCTGGTAGTCTTTCACTTCAATTAGTTTCATGAGTATCATCCTCTCGAATATAGGCTATTTTTCCTTTACAAATCGTTGTGTATACATCTTTGTTTTTGTCTAATATGACAATGTCTGCATCTTTCAGGGGAGCAAGGCTTCCTTTTCGATCAAAGACATTTAATTGTCTGGCAGGATTTTCAGCGGTCATTTTGATCGCACTTCTCAAATCCCCGGTTGTGAATTCCTGGATATTTGTAAAGGCATCTTTCATCTTCAGTACGCTTCCTGCTAATGTGTCCTCGTCTAATAAGGCTTTCCCGTCCTTAACCGTCACCATCTGGCCGCCAAGATCATACTGGCCATTCTTCAAGCACTTGGCTCTCATGGAATCAGTGATGAGGATTAATCGCTCGTCTGTAATTTGATTGAAGGCCAATTGAATCACTTCTGGTCGAACGTGGATGCCGTCTGAAATTATTTCCACCATTAATTCCTGTCGTAAGAAGGAAGCTCCGACAATTCCAGGCTCACGATGATGAAGTCCCGACATTTGATTAAATAGATGGGTAACATGGGACAAGCCGGCATCGATGGCTTCCCCGACTTGATCGAAGGTAGCACTGGAATGCCCCACTGAAGCAACAATCCCATTCTCTTTTAAGTAACGGATCAATTCGTAGTCATCATCAAGTTCGGGAGCAAGTGTGACTAATTTTATATGGTTTTGAGATAGGGCCTGCCAGTGTTTAAACAATTTCACATTCGGTTTTTGAATTAGATTGAGAGGCTGAGCACCTGCTTTGTCAGTATTAATAAACGGACCTTCTAAATGAATGCCCAGAATTTCCGCCTGACCAGCTTTTTGGTCCCTAGTCATATAATCAGCCGTCGTTTTCAATGCCTTTTCGATTGCATCCAATCCTTCCGTCATGGTTGTCGCAAGGAAGCTCGTGGTTCCTTCTTTCGGAAGTGTCCCGGTCATCGTATCAAGAGCTTCTTGCGTCGCATCCATAGTGTCGGCTCCATTTACTCCATGAATATGAATATCTATCATTCCTGGGACAACACTATACCCATGGGGAAGAGAAATCACTTTATACTCTTCTGAATGGGTTAACTGGGAACGGTCACCCATTTCGGTTATCTTTCCATACTCTATTTTGATATACCCTTGTTTATATACTGTATCTTCTGCATAGATGTTTCCATCTAGGATAAGAAGTTTTTCTGTATGTGAGGTCATCTCATATCACTCCTTGAGTACTTTACACTTCTACAATAACACCGGATAGTATAGATGTCTATACCAGTTTATATTTGGACAGTGTAATTTTTAATTTAAATTTAATCTTACTTATTAACTCATCAAATCTCAATTTATATTCATAAAATTGGTATAGACATCTATTCCTTTTTAATGATATGATTTGCCTTGTTAAACGCTTTCACATGAAATAAAAGGAGAGAATAAAATGTTAGGTTTCTTACAACGAATCGGTAAATCGCTCATGCTTCCAATCGCTGTGCTTCCTGCAGCTGCATTATTGCTGCGCTTAGGTCAGGATGACTTATTAGGAATCGCGTTCATGTCCGAAGCAGGAGATGCCATATTTAAAAACTTAGCCTTAATCTTTGCCATCGGAGTGGCAATCGGATTTTCGAAAGATGGAAATGGTACGGCTGGATTAGCCGGAGCCATTGGTTACCTGGTATTAACGGGCGGGTTAAAAGCCCTTGATCCGGATTCCAACATGGCGATTTTTGGCGGGATCATATCCGGGGTCGTGGCAGGTTTATTATATAACCGTTTCAATGATATTAAACTTCCGGCCTGGCTGGGCTTCTTCGGGGGCAGACGTTTCGTTCCGATCGTAACCGCTGCGTCCATGGTTGTACTCGCAGGGATATTTGGAATCATCTGGCCACCAATCCAGAGTGGGATCAATTCCATTGGTGAATGGATCATCGGTGCCGGAGCCACGGGAGTCGGTGTGTTCGGCCTACTGAATCGTCTCTTGATTCCAGTCGGGCTGCATCACGTGTTGAATACACTTGTATGGTTTGAATTTGGAACATTTAAAGATGCAGCAGGAGAAATTGTGAAGGGAGATATTCCACGTTTCTTTGCGAAGGATCCGACAGCTGGAACGTTCCAAACTGGATTCTTCCCGATCATGATGTTCGGCCTCCCTGCAGCGTGTCTTGCGATGATTGTGACAGCGAAAAAGCATTTACGTGCCAATGTATCGGGAATGTTAATCGGGTTAGCCGTCACTTCATTCTTAACAGGGATCACCGAGCCAATTGAATTCAGTTTCATGTTCTTATCTCCTGTTCTTTATGGAATACATGCTGTATTAACAGCAAGTTCCATGGTCATCACATACGTGCTTGGCATCCACCACGGTTTTGGTTTCTCAGCAGGTGCCTTTGATTACATCTTGAACTTCAATATCGGTCAAAAACCTTGGCTGTTATTAGGAGTAGGTATTCTTTATGGAATCATCTACTTCCTCGTATTCACTTTCTTGATCAAGAAGTTCAATTTGAAGACACCAGGTCGTGAAGATGATGAAGATGTGGTAGTAGCAGATGAGAACTCAGGCGGAAATAGTAAATATGAAACAATGGCCACACATTTTCTGAAAGATCTTGGTGGAAAAGAAAACCTGGCCGTTATCGACAACTGTGCCACACGATTACGATTACAAATCAATGATGTCACACTGGTAGATGAAAAAGCGTTAAAAGCACATGGGGCTAAAGGTGTGATGAAGGTGAACAATAAAAACCTTCAAGTCATAGTAGGGACCGATGTGGAATTTGTTGCAGATGAGTTGAGAAAGTTAAAATAAAGGAGGGGGCAGACGGGTTTGTCGTATTTGGCAAAACCCGTCTGCCACTTTCATATAGACATCGGATAATTGTCTGTTATAAACATGGTGTATATTATAAAATAAAATATAAATCATTGTATCGAAAGGAGAAGCGTTCGTGGTAAATAAAAATTCTCCTCTTCCTTTGTATTATCAGTTAGAAGAACACCTTAAACATTTAATACAGTCTGAAGAGCTAAAACCGGGTGATGCCCTTCCGTCTGAGAGGGAGCTTGCTGAATCGTTTAAAATCAGCAGGATGACCGTGAGACAGGCGATTACCAATCTTGTGAATAAAAATGTGTTATATAGAGAAAAAGGGCGTGGGACATTCGTCTCCCATCGGAAAATTGAACAAAGCCTCCAAGGATTAACAAGCTTCAGTGAAGACATGAAGAGTCGCGGATTGGAGCCCGGGAATAAGTTACTGCATTTCGAAATTTCTCCGGTCGTAGACGATATTCAGGAACTTCTTTCGTTAGAGGAAGAAGAGCTTGTGTACACAATGAAGCGAATCCGTCTCGCGAATGGTGAACCGATGGCACTGGAAACAAGTTTTATTCCAGTAAAGCTGCTGCCTGGTTTGAACCAGGAAATATTGGAAAGATCACTGTACCATTATATTGAAAGCGAGCTGAACCTTCACATCAGTCATGCCACGCAATCAGTGGAAGCGGCAATTGTAACGGAAGAGGATACGAAGCATCTAAAGGTGAAGAGCGGGGAGCCGGTTCTGCTCATCCAACGGGATTCATTTCTGGAAGACGGTACCCCTTTTGAGTTGGTACGATCGATTTATCGAGCTGATAAATATAAATTTAAAATCAACTTGGACAGACTGTGAAAAGAGTAGGAACCCTATTATATAAAGGGCTCCTACTCTTTTTCTCTATAATCCTTTTGTTAACAGGGGAATACGCTTACGATATTTTTCGATTAAGTCTTTGTTATGACCATCTGCCCCATCCACGTTTCCGCTGATGAAGATAGGCGGCTCAAATCCGTCTACTACCATGTTTTCAATGGCACCTGCCATGACGCTGTTCAATATCGCCGCTCCGATGACAGTTGAAGATGGAGAGAATGGAACAGACACTCTTGGATCAGTCAGTACTGCATCACCTATAACAGAGTGATTATTTATGGCAAGATCAACTACTTCACTCAGAAATTTTCCACTGGGATGTCGGGACGTTTCCTTCTTCACGTAATCAAAGGAACTGATGGACACAACATAAGCGCCCCTTTCTTTCGCATGAAGAGCTACCTCGATGGGAACGGGATTTTTTCCTGATGTGGAGAAAACCATCACCACATCATGAGGCTGAATATCTTGCGCATTCATAAACTCACTCGCATACCCTTTTGCTCTTTCTAACTGAGAAGATCGTACGGCTCCTTCATGAAGCATGAGTGGCTCTATCAAAATCGGGTTGATCGGAACCAGTCCACCTGCTCTGTAGAATACTTCTTCTCCGAGGATGTGAGAGTGACCGCATCCGAAGAGCTGGATGATGCCACCCTCTTGAATGGAAGAAGAAATCTTTTGAGCAAGTTCTGCCATTTTTTCAGCTTCATTGGTTTGAACAACATGTAACTTTTCCTGGATTTTTTCAAAGTATGTAGAAATCATTTTTTTCCCGCTTTCTTTTTTTCTTTCAGCATATCATATTTTTTATGAACGCCTTAGAAGAGGGAATAAATACTGACAAATCCGACAAATGCTGCTGCAATAAATGATAAATAGGCTGAAGACTTTCTTTTTGTCTGTAACTCTGAAAGTCCCATAACTAAAAGCGTGGCTCCTAAAGAAAGAAACATGATGGTCGTAATGAACTCAGGTGGATTATCACTTAATAAACCGTACAGGGCAAAAGTGATAGCGATTGTGGAAAAAAGGATTCTTAACTTGAACAGCATGAAATTCACTCCTGACTCTTTAGATAAGACTATAATAACATTTATTTCCACTCTTATTTGAAAATCTTTGCTCTACACACTTTACATGTTATCTTTACGCTAAATCATGGTAACATAAGGAGTAATGAACTGTACGGAGGACATCTATGCGTATTTTTAGAATTTTAAACAACAATGCTGTTGTAGTGGTGGACGGGCCGCAGGAGAAAATTGTGATGGGGAGCGGGATTGCCTTTCAGAAGAAGCGAAATGATATCATCCCCAAGAACAAAATTGAAAAGATTTTTGTCCTTCATGAGCAATCCTCCGAGAAATTCCAGCAGCTACTGGCTACCTTGCCGGAGGAACATATTGATATCGCTGAAAACATCATCAGCTATGCAGAGGGACATTTAAATGCCCCTCTTAGCGATCATATTCATATCGCACTGACGGATCACCTTTCCTTTGCACTTGAAAGACTGCAGCAAGGAATTCCCATCCAAAATAAGCTCTTAAACGAAATCAAGCTGCTTTATAAAAAGGAATATGAAGTCGGGGTGTGGGCAAAAGAAGAGATCAGGCAGAAACTCGGTATCGAAATTCCTGATGATGAGGCGGCACATATTGCTCTTCATATTCATACGGCGAAGATGGATGCTCCGTCAATGAGCGAATCGTTGAAGCATGCAACGATCCTGAGAGATTTTGTCGAGCAGGTAGAGTCGATTCTTTCCATAGAAGTAGAAGAGTCGAGCATCAACTATCAACGATTGATCACCCATCTCCGTTTTGCGCTAAATCGGATTGAGCAGGGAGACCAGTTTGATCCTATCGATGAAGACATGCTTGAACTCATTCAGATGAAATACAAAAGGGCTTACGAGTGCTCAAAGGGAATCACAAAATATCTGCAAGAAGAATACAGCACTCGTTTCCCGCCTTCAGAGGTTGCGTATATCGCTCTGCATATTCAACGCCTCTTAAAGTAAATGGTTGACGGTAACGTTTTCATATTGTAGAATAAACTCATCAATTTCATACAGTAGGATTGTTACTGATCATGCAGGCAAGACCTAGAATCTTTAAGACGATAATGGTAAGCGTCTCTCTTTGACCTACCTCTATCCTCTTAAGGGTACTAGGTCTTTTTTTATTGATATTTTTGAAAAAATAGGAGGGATTCAGGATGAATTATCGTGAAGTTGCAGAACAGCTTGTCCCGTTATTGGGCGGCAAGAATAATGTGGTAAGTGCCACTCATTGTGCGACGCGTCTGCGTCTTGTGATTGACGACGAAAGTCAGATAGATAAAGGTGCCATCGAGGAATTGGATGGTGTGAAAGGGGCATTCTCAAGCTCCGGTCAGTTCCAGATAATATTCGGGACAGGGAATGTAAACAAAGTATTTGAACATTTCGGCCCTCTTGTTGGAGCATCAGTTGAAGATAAGTCACCAACGGGTGAGTCTCACAGCAATGCAGCAAAACGGAAGATGAACCCATTTGCCCGTTTTGCCCGTACACTGTCAAACATATTTGTACCCATCATCCCGGCAATCGTAGCGGCTGGGATGTTAATGGGGCTCCTTGGCCTGATAAGAACGTATAAATGGGTCGATCCTGAAAGCGGTCTATTCGTGATGTTGGACATGTTCTCTTCTGCAGCCTTTATCATTTTACCGATCTTAATCGGGATGAGTGCAGCGAAGGAATTTGGGGCGAATGGTTACTTAGGTGCTGTTATCGGGGGGATCATGACCCACCCCTCATTATTAAATCCATGGGGTCTTGCTGATGCACAGCCATCAACCCTTGATTTCTTCGGATTTGGCGTAGAAATGCTCGGATACCAAGGTACGGTTATTCCAGTACTTTTAACCGTTTACTTAATGGCAAAGATTGAAAAAGGCTTACGCAAAATTGTACCGAATACCGTTGATTTATTGGTGACACCATTCTTGACGGTCATCTTCACAGGATTTACCGCCCTGCTTATCGTTGGACCACTTGGAAGAATTCTCGGTAACGGAATCACAACGGTTCTGGATGTTGTCTACAACACAGCTGGTCCGATAGCCGGACTGATCTTTGGTGGATTGTATTCAACAATCGTATTAACCGGTGTTCATCACAGCTTTCATGCCATCGAGGCTGAGCTGTTATCAAACATCGGCGGAAACTATTTGCTGCCAATTTGGGCGATGGCCAACGTTGCACAAGGTGGGGCAACCCTCGCCGTCTTCTTTAAAACGAAAAACAAGAAAACGAAGGAAATTGCCGTACCGGCAGCCGTTTCTGCTTTCCTGGGAATTACAGAACCGGCTATCTTCGGGGTTAACTTAAAGCATCGCCGCCCATTTATTGGAGCAGCCATCGGTGGAGCACTTGGAGGAGCTTACGTGGTATTCACTCAAGTGATGGCCAACGGAATAGGACTAACGGGTATTCCGATGTTTGCGATCGCTCAAGACCCACTTAATTATGGAATCGGATTTGTCATCGCTGTAACAGGAGCATTTGTAGCAACCTTATTACTGGGTTGGAAAGAAGAAACAAAATAAATAGAATCTTTATCCTTACTAGTCACCTGACTAGTAAGGATTTGCTATATTTAAAGTAGAACCGAATGGAACGAGGAGGAACTCGATATGAAACAGGGAATTATCTCACTGGGTGAAGCACTGATAGACTTCATCCCTTTAGACGAACAAAATACTACCTTTCAAAAAAGTCCCGGAGGAGCTCCTGCCAATGTGGCTGTTGGACTGGCTAGATTAGGCGCGAGGTCTACCTTTTTAGGAAAAGTGGGAGAGGATGTATTAGGAAATTTCCTGCAAGATACCCTTCAGGAATATGGTGTTCGGACCAATCAAATGCTTTTATCTCCTGATGTCCGTACGGGAGTGGTATTTGTAACGAACGGAGAAGACGGAGAGCGCAGCTTTGACTTTTATATTGATCCGAGTGCGGACCGATTTCTCCAAGTGAATGATATAGACGAAGAGGATTTCGTTTCCCATAAAATCCTTCATTTTGGTTCCATCTCTATGATCAGCTCTCCAGCGAAGGAAGCGACGCATCATGCTGTGAAAGTAGCGAAAGAGAATGGTTTATTGGTTTCGTATGATCCGAATTTACGATTAGGATTATGGGATTCTGAGGGAAATGCCCGAGAAACGATTAAGAGCATGCTTTCTGAAGCGGATGTTTTGAAAATTTCTGAGGAAGAACTCGAATTTATTACTGGTGAAGAAGAGATTGAAGCAGGGGTAGCGAAACTAAAATCATACAATATTCCTTTCTTGATTATTACGATGGGGGCAGAAGGAAGCTATGTTTACGTAGGAGATGCTCGTCAGTATATACCTGCCATGAAGGTGAAATCAGTGGATACAACGGGGGCCGGGGATGCGTTTGTATCTGGGATTCTCTATTCTCTTCATGAATACAAAGGGAATGTTGCATCCTTATCAATAGAAGAAGCAGCCCGCATGGCTCAATTTGCAGCCGTATCCGGTGCACTTGCTGCCTCAACAAAAGGGGCGATGACCGCTCTTCCTACTCTAGAAGAAATAAACCATCATCTAGAGAAGGGTGAAGGACGATGACAAAAGATGAACAGCTGCGAAAAGAAGCATATGAGGAAATTAAAAAACACAAAAATGTCGTAGAGAAAGACCCCTACCGTCTTCATTATCACCTCATGCCTCCTGTGGGATTGCTGAATGACCCGAACGGATTTATCCAATTCAAAGGGGTCTATCATTTGTATTACCAGTGGATGCCATTTAAAACCGGACATGGTGCAAAGTTCTGGGGTCATTACTCTTCAAAGGATTTAGTCAACTGGAACCATGAAGAAATCGCCCTCACTCCATCGGAATGGTTTGAGAAAAACGGTTGTTATTCCGGAAGTGCCATTGAGCATGACGGGAAAATCTATGCGTACTATACAGGGAATGTGAAGGACGAGGAAGGGAATCGGGAATCCTATCAGTGCTTAGCTCTTTCGGAAGACAGCATTCATTTTGACAAAAAAGGTCCCGTCGTTCACTTACCGGAAGGATTTACAGCCCATTTCCGCGATCCCAAGGTGTGGGAACAGGATGGAACGTATTTTATGGTCGTAGGCGCACAGACAACAGAGTTAAAAGGGGCTGTCGCTTTGTTGCAATCGGAGAATCTAATTGATTGGGAGTATCGGGGTGTCCTTGCAGGTGGAGGCGGGGGCAAGCTTGCTGACTTCGGTTATATGTTTGAATGTCCTGACCTTTTTAAGTTGGGAGATCAGGACATCCTTGTTTTCTCTCCGCAGGGAATCGAAGGTGTTGGAATGAAGTATCAGAATGTGTATCAGGCAGGCTATGTTGCCGGACACTTTGATTCAGCTGCAGGAACGTTTGAACATGGGGATTTCGAAGAATTGGACCGCGGCTTTGACTTCTATGCTCCACAAACGACAGTCGACGACAAGGGACGCCGTATTCTATTTGCCTGGATGAGTGTACCTGATCAAAATGAACAGGATCATCTTACCATTGAACATAAATGGCTTCATACGATGACCTTGCCTCGGGAGATGAAGCTTGTGAACGATAAGGTGAGACAGGTTCCTCTTGAAGAATTGCGGGATTTAAGAGCCGGAGAAGCTATAGAACACGAGGTTGAATTGGATAAAGAAAGCCGAGAACTCAATGGTGTAAACGGAAAAGCGTTTGAATTGGAGATCGGGGATCTGTCTCTTTCTGAAGGATGGTTTGACCTTTCCATTGGAGATGGTGTAAGACTCGTCTATTCTACCGGGGAACAAGTGGTGACTCTTGAGCGAAAAAGCTACGTTAATGGAGTGGTAGAGAAGCGGCAATGTAAAGTGATGAATTTGAATTCATTAAGACTGTTTGTTGACACTTCTTCCATTGAAGTATTTATAAATGAAGGAGAAGAAACGTTTACAGCCCGATTCTATCCATCACCAAAAAACGATACTGTACGTTTCGGAGCTTCAAATCAGGCTCGATTTACCATTAGAAAATGGGATCTGGACCATGTAAACTTAAAATAGACCGCCGTTTTGGTGGTCTATTTTCTTTTTCTTACTACGCTCTTTTCGCAAAGATTGTTATTTTTTACATAAGCTCTGCCAAGGCTCTGTCAATTGAAAGCGAGCATCCTGTAGCGGAAATCAACTACTATTTTCTTCTCTAAAATAACAAAAATCTTTAAGAAAAGAGCCTCTTAATAATAGATAGATGTTATAGTAAGATAATATAAATTGGATTTCCTGAAAGGATTTTTCATGATGAATTATAAAATGATTGTACTAGACTTAGATGATACGTTATTACGAGATGACCAAACAATTTCGGGGCGTACAAAAGATGCTTTACTTCAAGCACAGGAAGCAGGAGTGAAAGTTGTTCTGGCATCCGGCCGCCCGACATTTGGAATGAGGTGGGTTGCAAGAGAACTGAAGCTGGATCAGTACGGAAGCTATATTCTTTCTTTCAATGGATCGAAAATAATAGATTGCAAGACAAACGAAGAGAAATACAGTCGAACACTATCAGCTGAAACCGTTCATCGCCTATATGATTTGAGTAAACGGGAAGGCGTTGGCATTCTGACATATGCTAATGATGCGATTGTTGTAGAAGAACCAAATGAATTTGCTTCTATTGAAAGTGAATTAACAGGGCTGCCTGTAAAGGTCGTTCCAAGCTTTAAAGAGGCTATTAACGAGCCTGTTGTAAAGGCACTCATGTTAAAAGAAGCCATTCGTTTGGTAGAGGTCGAGAAAAAACTTCAAACTGAACTGGAAGGTGAACTGAGTGTAATGCGCTCTAAACCATACTTCCTGGAATTTACGCAGCTGGGCGTGACGAAAGGGGCAAGCCTTGACTACCTGATCAAGCCAATGGGCATTAAAGCGGAAGAGGTCATCGCCATCGGAGACAGCTATAACGACCTTGCCATGATTGAATTCGCCGGTCTTGGCGTCGCAATGGGAAATGCTCCGGGAGATATTAGAGAAAAGGCAGATTTTGTAACAGCTTCTAATATGGAAGATGGCGTAGCAGAAGTAGTTGAGAAGTTTGTATTGAACAGATTGTCCCGCATTTAAGGGATATAGGGGTGGTTGGAGTCTTTGCTTTGGGCTCAAGTCACCCCATAAAAAGAGCCAAACCCAAAAATCAGATTCAACCCCAACCCCTACTTATGATCGCACTCCCGATCAAACTCCGAACCATATTCAGGACCCATGCCCCGCTCTCCACTTGAACCGCTTCCTTTAGAGCCTACCCGATCGATATCCGGAAGTTTCCGGTTGACGAATTTCGGAGGAAGGGGCTGAATTCCGAGAAAACAGTTGCAGTTAATGCTGATACATTTGTCGGTTTGATAAAGGGCAAATAACTCATCGACATCGTCGGTAATGTATCCGTCTATATCCATTCCGGCCAGTAACCGCAGTGTTGCACAGCCATCATCGATATCGATGATCTTAAAGAATATGGTGCAGTTGGAGTGTAATTGTGCTCGAAACGGCTCGCTATCTTCCTTTGTATATATAATAAATGGAATGGTGTCTACCTTGTCGTACTCACAAATGAACGTAAATTTTTGAGTAGCCAATTGAAATTGTTCCAGTAATAATTCATTCAGGATTTCGCATATACAGCTTTCGTGATGACAAATCATCGCCTCAAATCCTCCTTTCACCTGTCTCTAATCATTAGTGTATTTTTGTCTGTAAAAGTGGTGTAGTGCATATATAATGGTTTAGATTGTTTCTAAAAAAAATTGAATGCCTTTAGAGGCATCTTTTGCACGTCTCTCTGATTCCTGCACGGATTCACCGCTCGCCATTACATACCCGTAACGATGTCCCATGGAGGTTGGAGGGCGAAGTGTTTTTCCTTTTTTTGGTTTTATATATACTTCAATGATACCTTCTTGTTCTTCTGCCATGTTTTTGCCAATCACTTTTAACAGCTTGCCAGTCTTGTTGACTGTCATGTAGTAGGTGTAGATATGTTTTTCCCATTTGCGTTCGCTATGGTGAGGTTTACTAAGATATACCCCTAACGTTTCTTCCACTATGCTCAGTCCATATGCTTCTTCTATCATTTTGTTCATTGCTCCCCCGGAGATTCGGGGGTTGACTTCAATGAGTTTCCATTTATTCTTTACCAGCCGCATTTCTAAATGACAGCTTCCGTTAACAAACCCCAGGTCATTAACAATCTCTCCAACCTTTCTGACTAGTACCGGGTAATGGTATATGGGTGAAACACTATATCCGGTGACAATGAATCGTTTATGATAGTTGATTTGCTGTTTGATGACCACTGTAATCACGGGCTTGCGTTCTTTGATTACCACTTCGATTAAGTATTGAGGTCCCTCTAAGTATTCTTCTACAAGAAGGCTTGGAGGTTTTTTACGTTTTAATTTTTTTATGCCTGATGACAACTCATCCTCATTACGAATAAGGAGGACATCTTTTGACCCGTTAGAAATCGGTGATTTTAATACAATAGGATAGGAAAAGGTCTTTACACCCTCTTTAGAAAAGGGAGGCTCCATTTTAATGAAATCGGAAGAATATTCTTTTCCTGTCAGTTTCGTTCGGAGCACTGTTTTATCCATACAATCAGCAATCGGTTCTAAGGAAATTTCAGTTCCACAGAATTCATTAGAAAGTCGGGCCGCTACATAAACGTAAGAATCGAGAAAACTAATGATGCACGCTATTTTCTTTCCTTTCTGCTGAAGTATAGAAATTTCTCTCTTGATTGCTTCTTCATGCCTTAAATCTACTTCGTACATTTCGTCGACATCGTGAAAGAGTTCTCTTTCTCTTATAAATTTCCTGCTGTTAGTAAATAGAATAGTAGAGTAGCCCATTTTTTTTCCTGCTTTAATACCGTCCCGTGAGGAGCCTGATTGGTTTGTACCTATATAGATGATGTATTTATTCATGGGGAAAAAGCAGCTCCTTTATGTGTTTAGTCTCTACTCAGTATATGAGCTGTTTTTTGATAAGTATGGGCAACTAAAGGTGAAAACAGATAATTGGACGAACCTCGACAAAAGATTATACAGAGAGTCTCTTAGGGAAATGATAGCTTTTCGCCGGTTACCTATGTTAATGGAAGCCATTGATGATTGGAAGGGAATTTGCTAGGCTTCTGTCAAAAATGGAAGCCGTGATCAGCCCCTGCGAGCATAAGGTGAATAGGAGGGAAGAAGCCTTTCACATACATAAAATATTTAGGGGGATCATCATTGAATTAGCCTACACCCCCCTAGTATCAACAGAATAAACTGTACAGTAATGCAATGCTCGTACCCAATTGAGCTTTGAAAGAGAATATAAATGAAGGAGCGTACCTTGAATGAAGTCTATCATTTTTATAGAAACGACTAAGTCAGGTTCAAGCAGGGAAGCAATTAAGACGGCAGACAGACTTGGATTTTATACCGTCCTGTTCACTGAAAGACCTAACTTTGTGGCAAAGCGGGAGGAATTTCCCGATGTTCATTTCATGAAATTATGTGATCTCAGTGATATGAATGTACTGCAAAAGGAAGTAAAAGCCCTGATTTTGAAAGGGATAGAAGTTTCCGCTATTGTGAGCTATGTCGATCCGCATAGCTACACAGCATGTACACTTGCTGATCAATTTAATTTAAATCATTTTTCAACTGAAGGAATGAAAAACATTCAAAATAAAATTCAATCACGGGAACTGCTGAAGAACTCATTGATAACTCCAGCATATTGGACGGTTGCAACAAAGGAGGAAAGTGAGGCATTAGAACCGAAAATTAAGAATAAGTTTCCTCTGGTCATGAAATCCCCCCATTCTACGGGTTCAAAAGATGTGTACAAGGTTGGAAATCTATTAGAGTATCGGAAGCGGTATAATACGTTGACTACCCTTTATAAAAATCAGCCGATATTAATAGAGGAATACCTCCCGGAACCTCAGTATCTGGTGGAAGTGGTGGTTCACAAAGGGAAGGTTCATATTATGGCCGTGATCAAACAGGATATTCAATATACTCGACGCTTTATCGTGATGGGTTATAAATTATTACTGAATCAAGGGGTGAAATTCTCTAATGGCCTGATGAAAGCGATAAAAGAGATCGTTTCAAAGCATGGGCTCGAGACCGGCCCTTGTCATTTGGAGCTTCGCCGCAAAGGAAATCAGTGGAAGTTGATTGAAATAAATGCGCGTATCTCAGGTGCCGGAATGAACAATATGATCAAAGCAGCCTATGGAATCAATCTGGTCGAAGAAATGTTGAAAATGGCGCTGGGAAAAGATCCGGATTTAACGCCTAAGTTTCAAAAGAATGTATACATGCAATACGTGACTGTGGAAAAAAAAGGGACGCTGAAGAAAGTCACAGGAAAAAATAAAGCCCTTGTTTCCCAAGGTGTTGTAGAGGTTTACGTCAAGCCCCGTAAAGGATCAGTGATTACACCGCCGTTGTCCATGGGACACCGATATGCATATGTAACCGCTGTTGGAAATACAGCAATAGAAGCTGAGGCGAACGCGAAGAAGGCAGCATCGGAAATTCAGTTTTGGATTGAAGAGTCTCCAAGGGAAAAAATTACAAGGGTCATTAAATAAGAAAAAGGGAGGGTGTCCATTTTCCTCCCTTTTTCACGTTCCGGTCAAAAATAGGTTTACCCAGTAAATAAAAGCGCCTTGTTTAAGCTTTTTCGGCTTGAAACAAGGCGTTTCATTTTAGCTATAATTTCTTCGCGCTTATGATTTTTTTCAATCGGGTATACGGCTGTTTTATTCGGGCTATTAACCAAAGTTCTTCTTGCAATACTCCACCGTATCCACCATCTCCAGGCCGCTGGCTCCTTTAATCAGAATGGTCCAGTTTGGTTGGATGATTTTTTCTAGTTTCGCATTTAATTCATTCATTGAATGTCGGTTAAAGTGAAAGATTCGCTGGTTATTCATTCCAGCTTCCCTGGCGCCAGCTCCAATGTTTCTGGAAAGGTTGCCATAGGTAAAGAGGTAATCAATCTTTTTTTCAGCAACATATCTACCTATTTCTTTGTGAACTGCTTCATGTTTGTCTCCAAAGCCTGCCATACTTCCCAAGACTGCCACTTTCTTTTCGCCATCCAATTGCTTAAGTACGTCCAAGGCGCCTTTCATGGCATCCGGAAAGGCATGGACCGTATCGTCAATCAGCGTGATGTTGTTTTTCAGCTGCATAACATCAAGCCTGTGCCTTGGTTTCTTAACTTCATTCATGCCTTGGTTAATTTCTTCAGGCTTAAAGCCGAGAAGGTCCGCAATGGCGATGGCCAGAAGGGCATTGTAAACATGAAATTCTCCATGGTATGGAATGGAAAAGGTATGTGATTTACCCGACAGCATAAGGTCAAAGCTGATACCTTCCACGCTGTAGCGCAGATTCTTTGCCTGGTAATCAGAAGGGGAATGAATACTGACCTTCTTCAGTACTCCTGTGAAATTCTTAGTATGAAGAAGCTTTGAATTCTTGTCATCTCCATTCAAGAATAAATGGCCATCACGATCCATTCCCTTAATAAGCTCCGATTTAGCTGCAGCTATTCCTCTGATATCGCCATTGAAGTTGCCGATATGGGCAGTACCGATATTGGTGATCGCTCCTATGTTAGGCTGGATAATCTTGCAGTGCTTTTTGATTACGCCGGGAAACGCCATTCCATATTCCAGTACGATGGCCCGGTGAATGAAGTTGATTTCATCCTGGTGCTTTTCTGTATGATCGGTCCGGTTCCAATAATCACTGGATTCAAAGATGATCCAGCGGGTTCTGAGAATCGATGCGATGAATGATTTGGTTGTTGTTTTGCCTGAACTTCCGGTTACAGCAATGATTGGTCTTTCAACGGAGAAATCTTTATCCATAGTAATCCTCCTTTCATTATTTACTTGGATTTTTTCTTGGCTAAATAGATGCAGTATTGTATGGTGTTTTTGACAACATCCATCTCAAGATAAAAGGTCGGGGGACATCCTGGTCTCCAGTTCACTTCATAGATCCATATTTTCCCCAGGTCATCTAAAGCAACATCAATTCCAAGCTCATCAATCGTTTCTGAATAATGTTCCTTTTGCAATTCGTCCATATGCCGGGCAAGGAGCAGAGAAAAGTTTTCTAAATAGCGCTTAATATTAAAGTAATCATGATCTCCAAATTCCTGTTTCAAAAAAGGAACCAGATAATTCATCGAACCACCGTTGTTAATATTCGAGATAATCGTTCCCGGTGCGCCGATTCTCGGATAGATAGAGGTAATGACCCATTTCCCATCACCGTCTTTTTGAACGTGAAGTCGAAAGTCAAATACGCTTCCATCTTTTGTCCGGCAATTGATATAAGGTTGTACGAGAAATTCCTCTTCTTCAATATTAGCTGAAACAAATGCTTTTAATTCATCATAAGAATAAAGGTGATTGTCCGTGTTTAATAACATTCTAAAATCATTTCCGACACGTTCAATATAAATGATCGATTTACCTTTACGTCCGTTTACAGGTTTAAAGACAATCTTGCGATAGGCCTCCAAAAAAGAAAAGAAGTGATTCGTCCCTCTTACTACCTCTGAGGGAATCAAATATTGTGTGAACTCTCCAGCTTCCATCAGTCGTTTATAAACCGCCATTTTATTGCCGATCGAATGAGTAGTAAATGGAATGTTCCTCTTCAGTTCCTGAATCACGTCATTGGATTTAGCGAGCTTTTCAGGGCTTCCTGTGTTATAGATAACATGAGGAAACGGAAAGGTTCCTTTCACCCATTCTCCGTCTTTATATTCAAATCCGGAAATGGTTTTTGTTATAAAGTCTACTCCCCGGGGAGAAAAATAGACCATCTGCGTTCCTTCTGCCTTGGCAACAGCTGCATAAGCGTATGATTTAATAACACTATCAGGATGCTTTCGGTGGTGCAGCATTCCAATTCGAATCAATTGACTAACCTCCTTAAAATATCTTCTTCCTTACTAGTAAATGATGGTCATCCCGTTGAGGGAACGACACTTGTAATTAGGTATATAGCCTTTTTTACATACACTATTCATTGTTTGAATTCATGAATAGATGGCATTCCATAAAAGTCTATAGAGATAACTTGTATGTCCCCTGTAACAAATCTCCAACCCAAAGAGAATGACATTTCCTGTTTGGCTGGTAATGATGGCAGCCTTTCCTTGTGCTTGATGATAATCAGGCCAGTAGCCTGCAAGTAACGAATCAGGATCATTCTTGAATATTGCGACCACTTTCATCTTGCCAGTATTCGTAAACCAGGCTGGCCGGTATACAAAACCGGTATCTTCAGCGTGATATCCTTTGGTTATGGGATGGTTCTTATAGTGGATCTGCAATAATGCATTTTTATTCCAACCGCCCGAATGAACCTCAGCTTCACTTAATTCAAGAATAGAGGACAAGGCTTTAGAAGCACCTGCACCGATTCCAATCACTTTTCCACCCTTTCGTAAAAAGTCATGAAGATTATTACGGCATGCGTCTTGTTGAGCAGGGGAATCGAGTACGAAATCGCGGTAAGGGCTTCTTATTTTTGATGGTGGATAAAATAAGTGCTCATACCCGTTATAAACAAGAACATTCACAGAGGATAACGCACTTTCTGAAGCCAAATCCTTCGCTCTTAATTCCTGAAAAGGGATATTCATTTGCTGCAGAGCAAGCTTCAATCCTGAATGAGCTTTTTTATGAAAAAGGCCATCATCAATTAGAATCCCCACAGAAACAGGTGTACTTGAGACTGTTTCTTCAAATATAAAGTCTTTCTCCATTAAGTTAAAAGGCTTCATACCTGCATCTACCTTTTCAAATACAGGGTGACAGTTGACTCCCCAGCTTAACGGTAGACTCCAGGCACAAAATTCAGAAATTCTTTCAGGTCCTGACGAGAGATCTTCCCCTTTCGTGAGGAAACAGTAAGCTAAATTCGCACTTGCTTGATTCATTGGAACGATGGTGGTGCCTGCTGGAAATGAATGTCCTTCATACGTGAAACCTTTTGTAGAGGAGTATAGCTTTATTCCATTCTTCTGGAGATGTCGCGTTAGTTTGCTGAAGCCTGAATAACGTTCGTTCTTTTCTGTCAGTACGTAGTATTTGGGGAAATAGCCCGATGAGTGAGTGGGATGAACATTCTTGATTCCACGCTGGAAAAAGACAGCTTGATTTTTGTTTAGTTCCTCTCTGTGCTTTGAAATATGGGTAAGAGCAGCTGAAAGAGCTAAAAGAATCCAGGTGATGCCATCCTCTGAACGGCTCGGTGATTCAAGGGTAATCCCAATCGCACCATGCAGCATCGAATACATCGAACAGCAATATGGACTATAGTCATCCCATCCACCTTTTCCATCACGGTAAGGAATGTATGTCCCTTTTATCGACTTAAACCTCTTAGAAGAAAACGTTTCTTTTTCTGCAATTAGAAAAGCTTCCATGCACTGAGCAAGAGGGAGTGCCTCCTTCAAATATAAATCATATTCATAAGCCGGATTGTGAGGTGGGGTACAGGGTTCGATCAATCCAATGTGAGAGGGGTTTTTCCATACATACCCATGCAAGTCCAAAACGACTACCGGCTTTTCCTTCACAATCAGGTTGACGATACTCTTTGTTTCAGGCTGTGATTGTGTAATAAAATCCCTGTTTATATCAAAGCCCTCTGCATTATAGCGGGTCTTATGCACATATCCGTCCGGATTACAGCAAATGACACAAAATACGATCAAATCATCCAGCCATTTCGTGCTTTCGTCATCTTTCTGAATCTTATTCAAAAAACGCAGTAAAGCTATCGATCCGGTGGCTTCATGTCCATGAATGGAAGCGGTAATGACGATTGGAGTTTTCTTTCGTGATCCTAAATAACTTTTCCTGTTTTGAACTGTTTTGGTTCCAGAGTGGGCTGGCTTTTGAATCGTAACACACCAAATGTCCCGCCCTTCAATGGACATGCCAATGGAGGAGAGGGAAAGAAATGGACATTGTTTGGTTTTCTTCTCTATTAATGCTTCTAGTTTTCTATAAGAAAGTATAGTACTTCCCATGTAGTCATAGCCTCCTTTCTATAGTTAATTCAAGGGAAGGTAATTCTGCTATGGACAAGTGTCCCTTTAGGACAAAATGATGCAATTTCACTGGCGAATGACTTTGCAAACCTCATCCGCTTTTCGAATCAGCCGATTTCTCTCAGGAGTTGACAATCACTAGGACGAGCAATCTTGTGGTAACAGCCTTATATATATAGCCTTTAGCCGTTTCCTCAGTGAAAACTTGTACATACATTAATATATAGAAGTGGATTAACAGATTAGGAGAGGTGTATCCCCATGAATATGTCGATTGAAACATCCACATATAAGGAGCTAGAGCCTCTTATTCTACTCGCTGGTAAAGATGGAATGAGGGTTAATGACGTACCGGGCTCTGTATGGTTTTGTGCAAAAGTGGATGGAGAAATGGCTGGTTTTGTTTCTTGTTATATAAGAGAGAAGCATGGAAAAGCGGTTTTTAAAAGTGATTATGTACGGGGGGAATACAGAAGGAGAGGCATCTACCGAAAACTTTTTGAAACGAGATTGGACTACGTGAAGAATTTCAATGTGAGAAAGATTAAAGCTTCCTGTACGAAGATGTCATTAGAATGCTTCTTATCTTACGGATTTAAGAAAACAGAAAGCAGATCAAGGAAATATACAGATGTTTTGATGTATGTAGATCATTAGATGAGCAGGAGGAACGAAATGATTACGCTGAAATTAACGGAAATCAGAGGTCTATTGAGTGGAAGGCTGGTAAGCGGATCTGAAAATATGGATATCCATGATGCGATTATATTCCATCAGCATAAGTTAAAGAAGAGTCATACACTGGTTTTCATTGATAAAAGGAAGGCTATCAGTGAGAAAAAATGGAAGAGAATGATAAGAAATGCTCCATGTGCCGTGATTACGGATCATGAACAAGATGCTGTAAACGGGGCTGAGGGGTTGACCATCATTCAAGTAAGAAATGTAAGAGAAGCCTTTATGAAGTTTGTAACAGACTACCGGAAGATATGCTCTCTCCCGATTGTTGCCATCACAGGGACATGCGGAAAAACAACGACCCGGGAGATGCTTACTCATATTATGAAGGAGAATCATTCTGTCACTTCAACAGAATGGAATGATAACGCACCTCATAGGTCTTTTGAATACCTAATGAAGATAAATGAAAGCACAGACGTCGGGATATTCGAAACAGGCTTGGGAGGACCGGGTGATCTACGCTATCACTGTAAGGTTTATCAACCGGATATTGGGGTCATTACCAACATCGGAAGTTACCATCTTGATCGCTGTAAGACCTTCGAAGGATACCTTGCAGCTAAAGCGGAAATGCTTGACGGGTTGCAGAATAAAGGCACGCTACTGCTGAATGCTGATGATCCCAATATTTCTAAAATCAGCTTGGAGGAGTATAAAGGAACCGTTCATTATTTCAGTATCCATAAGCATTCTGACTTCAGGGGAGTCTCTATATTCATCAGTGAAGAAGGAACTCGTTTCACCTTACAAGCAAACGGCAAAGAATACCCTGCTTTTATCCCTGAAATAGGGGAGCATCACGTTTACAATGGATTGGCTGCTTTACGGGCAGCGTTGGAACTGGGGGTAGACATTGAAACGGGGATCAAAAGGTTAAGTACCTTTAAAAATATAGAAAGACATTTTGAGCTGCGTAAAGGACTGAACGGTTCAACCATCATCGATGATACTTGGAACGTCAACCCTACCTCTTTAAGGGAAGCCATTAAAACACTTTCAATAATAGGAAAAGGTAAGAAGCGGATTGCTCTTATCGGAAATATCGAGAGGCTTGGCGTAGAAACAAAAGATGTACACAAGCAAATCGGGAAATACGTGGTGGAATGTGGAATTGATGTCCTAATCACTTATGGCAAGAAAGCGAAGTTTTTGGCGGAGCAGGCAGCAATGGAGAGTCAAGATATCATCGTGTATCCTTTTACCAGTATAAAGGGGATGGAAAAAACAATATTGAATCATCTGGATGAACGCACATACTTACTGGTGAAGTGCCGGGCCGGCAGTAGACCCTTGATGAGATTAAGAAAACGCTTGATGGAATCTGAGTAAGAATGGAAAAGGGAGGGGTGAAGGGTGAAAAGTTTACAACTAAAGGAAGTAATAGAGGTGGTGGGAGGACGCCTGGTTCATGGCTCAAAGGATTTAGTAGTGAAAGATGCAGTCATTTATCATCTCCATACCATCTTCCAAAGCCATACAATGATCTTTTTAGATAGAAGGAAGCCATTCAATTATGAAAAAGTAAAACTTCTGGAACCGTTTGTCATCATTAGTGATGCAAGGAATAGTGGGGAGAAATATCAGGAAGCTTTTGCGGTGATTGAGGTGGAAAATATCAGAAAGGCCATATTTTCGTTTGCTGAATATTATAGAAGGTTATTCAACATTCCCATTATTGCCATTACTGGAACCAATGGTAAAACAACGACAAAGGACATGATTGTTCATATTTTAAAAAAACAGTATTCCGTTCAGTCCACTGCAAGAAGCAGAAATGCGCCAAGGAAGTCCTTCGAATACCTGATGGGAATCGATGAGGATACAGACGTTGGTGTCTTCGAAACCGGCTTGGGGGCTCCCGGGAATCTTCGATATCATTGTGATATATTCCAGCCTACCATCGGAATCATCACGAACATAGGAATCTTTCATTTGGATAAATGTAAAACATTAGAAAAATATGTTGCGGCAAAGGGAGAAATCATTGAAGGTTTAAAGAATAAAGGGACTTTACTGGTAAATGGAGACGACGAAAATATAGCAACACTTCCTTTAAAAGATTATAAGGGGAAGCTGGTTTCCTTTGGAAAATCTGCAGGGGCAGATTTGAGAGCTACTAATATTAAAATAGATTCAAGTCAAACCAAGTTCACGATGACATATGAATATAAACAATATCCCGTGGTTCTGCCTTGCCTCGGTGAGCATCAGGCTTATAATGCAATGGCAGCGATCGGGGCTGTAATGGATGTGGGTGTGGATATCCCCAATGCCATCAACGCATTACAATCGTTTAATGTACTGGAAAAACACCTACAAGTGAAGCGAGGGATCAATGATTCTACTATCATTGATGATTCATGGAGTTTAACTCCCGGAGCATTAAAAGAAGCATTGAAAGTTCTGCAATCCATTGCGTACGACCGGAAAAAGATCGTGTTGATCGGAGATATCGGCCGGTTGGGAGATCACACGACAAAAACTCATTTAGAAGTTGGGGAGATGATCTCGGAGCAAGAAATAGATGTTCTGATAACCTATGGACCTAACGCTAAACAAGTCGCAGAAAGAGTAGCAGAAAAAAACACGAACATCCAAGTATACCCATATTTAAATATACAAGACGTCTATCAAAAGGTCAGCTCATTATTATCACCTGATAGTTTATGTTTGTTTAAGTGTTCAAATACAGATAATGATCTAATGGGCCTCAAAGAACAAATGATCAAGAAAGGTGAAATGGAGAGGAAGCAGTATGATGAATGATTACATTAGGGCAGGAGTGAGACAATGAAACCTCTGCCACTGAAAGAATTAATCGGTGTGATGAACGGAGAACTCGTATACGGGGATGAGAATTTCATCGTGAAGGATGTGATGGTCTCACACTTACACAGAATAAAAGAGAAATATACGTTAATTTTTTTAAAGAGACGCAAAGCCTTTCACATTGATAAGGCCAAAAGATATTCGCCTTATGTCATCGTAACCGATAAAAGCGATGAAGAAATGAAGAATATAGAAGCTGCCGGTATGATCAGGGTTCAAGATGCAGATGACGCCTTCTGGGCTTTTACCCGGTATTACCGGAATTTATTTGAACTGCCGATTGTCGCGGTTACAGGTACTTGTGGAAAAACCACTACCAAAGAGATGCTTTCCCACCTTTTATCTTCCACACATTCTATTCAATCTACCATCAGAAGCAGGAATGCCACCAGGAAATCCTTCCAATATCTCATGGGAATCGATGAAAATACAGATGCTGCCGTATTTGAAACGGGTCTGAACGGTCCGGGTAATCTTCAATATCATTGCAAGGTGTTTCAGCCCACGATTGGAATCATTACGACGATCGGTGTCGATCATCTGGATAAGTGCAAGACGTTAGACGGATATATTAAAGCAAAATCCGAGATCGTATCAGGTGTCAGGAAGGATGGCATCCTTATATTAAACAGTGAGGATAAAAACACAAAAAAAATGTCTCTCACAGGTTTCACCGGGGATATCTTGTATTGTGGAACAAGTGAAAGTGCTGATTATAGGGCAAGTGATATTGTTTACAAAAAGAACGGAATGTCCTTTACATTGCATCATAAAGAAAAGATATATAGAACGTATTTACCGTGCTTTGGTGAGCATCAGATTTACAATGCGCTGTTTGCTCTTGCGGCAGCCCATAAAATCGGGTTGAACCTTACGGCGGCTGTTATACGAATGAGGACGTTTGAAAATCTGGAACGGCATCTCCAGGTTGAAGAGGGTATCAATGCCTCTACGATCATTGATGATACGTGGAGCTCAAATCCAACATCAGTCGCTGCAGCCATTGAAGTACTTGAAACTCTGGGAACAAATAAAACAAATGCCTTATTATTAGGTGATATTGCCTATTTAGGGAGTCATGTAAGGGAAATTTATCATGATTTAGGAAAATTTATTGCATCTACAAAAATCGATATCTTAATTGCAGTCGGTGAAAATACAAAGCATTTAGCATATCAGGCTAAAAAGTATGGGTTTAAAGGAAAAGTGTATACAACAGCTTCTCTTCCCCTTGTAAAGGAGTATGTTGAAAGTCTGCTAGATGAAAAAACCATTCTTTTAGTTAAGGGTTCTATGATGGATACAGAATTAATAGGGCTTGCAAGGTCTTTTAAAGTGAAGGAGTAAACAGATAGGGATAAAGACCTATTAATTTACCCCTTTACGTATGACACAGCATCCTTGGCAATTATTACATCCGTTTTCGGGTGAAAATCAATGTTATACTTTCTGTGGATAAATATTAGAAAATTTCACTTTATTCACAGGAGGTAGAGAGATGAAGAAATTAATGACAACAGCGGTTTGCACAGTTGCTTTGACGTTCAGCTCTGTGTCGATTCCGCTTGTGCAGCAAGCAAATGCAGCAACAGCTCCCCAACAATCTGAGGTAGAGCAGAAAGCTGATAATATTATATCGACTGCAAAAAGTTTAATAGGTACAGCGACATATGAAAGGTATGTTTATAATCCGCCACATCAATTTGGCTGCAGTGGATTCATTTACTATGCCTTCAAACAGAACGGTATCGACCTTGCTACAAGGGATACAAACGTACAGGCACAATTAGGTGAGTATATACCAAAGGATCAGCTTCAAAAGGGAGACATTGTTTTCTTTGACTCAAATCCCAATGACAATGATCCCGTTACTCATAATGGAATTTATATAGGCGATAACAAGATCATTCATATGGCAGACGAAGAGAATGATATTCTTATCTCAGACTTAGACGGAAAAGAATATTATCAGAAAAACTATAAAACCGCACGCCGTGTACTTCCTTCCTTTATGTTTGATCAAGCAGCTTCATCAACTGGAGAAAAAGTAGTTGAAATTGCGGAAGGTTTAATTGGAAAAGCTTCCTATGGCACGCCTTATAATGAAGAAACCTTGACATTCAATGGTGCAGGAATGACTTATTATTCGTTTAAGCAAGTAGGAATCGACCTTAAATCAAAAACAGCCAGTGAACAATCAAAACTGGGTGAACCGGTTAAACGTCAAGACCTTCAAAAAGGTGACCTTGTGTTCCTTTCAAATAATTCAAGTAACGGAAAGATTGTTCATGTAGGTGTTTATGCCGGGAATGATCAAATCGTACACGCTGCAGGTTCTCAATCAGGAATCAAGAAGAGTGTTATTCTTAACGGCTACTACGACGAACATTATGTTACAGCGCGCCGGGTGATTGATGTGAAAGCAGCTGATACAGAAGATAATACTGAAACGACAGAAACTGAAGCACCTTCTGTCCCTCAGGAAAAACCTGAAACAGAGACTGATGTTCAACCTGCAGCACCCGAAGAAAAACCAGAGAACACTGAAGACAAGCCTGCCCCTGCCCCAAATAAAGGCACAGAAGTTTCAAATCTGGCAGAAGATCTAATGGGTAAGGCTCAGTATGGATATTCTTATGATGAAAGTACAATGAGCTTCAACAGTGCAGGACTTGCTTATTATGTATTTAAACAGAACGGCATCGATCTTCAGGATAAAACGGCAGCAGGTCAAGCAACAAAAGGCCAAAGTGTCAGCAAATCCCAATTGGAGAAAGGCGATTTAGTGTTCTTCTCGAATTCTTCAAGTAATGGAAAAATTGTTAACACCGCGATCTACGTAGGCAACAATGAAGTAATCATGTCTGCCGGCAAAAACGTGGGGGTAGTTAAGCGAAACCTGGATAGAAGCTGGTATCAAGAAAATTACGTAACTGCCCGCAGAATCATTGAATAGTGAAAGAGTCGAAACGTTTGTCTTCAATGAACTTTTCTAGAGTCTAAATCTGAAATGATCGGAGTCCTTTAGGGGACTTCGGTCATTTTTTGGGTTTTGGAGACTTTTGAAAAGGCTCTTTTCTTAAAGTTTGTTGTTTAATACCATTGAATCTGCCAGGGATCTGTCAATGAATGTGTGCTGAATGGTGAGGGAACCCGCTCCGCTTGCAGCTAGCATTTGGCCGAGCCTCCTCAGCTTAGCCGAACGGGGTCTCGGCACGACCAAAATCCGCCGGAGTCTACGCAGTTCCCCTCACCATCTATAAGAGATTTACGTGACAGAGCTTAAAAGACTTTCTTTAAAAGTGGTTGTTTTCTAAAAATTAATTGTTTCTATTTTAGCTCTTATTAAAAACGCATGCTTAGAAAGTTGATTGGAGCGGAAATCAACCACTACTCGCTTTTTCATAAGCAACAAAGTTTACGAAAACAGCCTTGCGAAAAGAGCTATTGAAAACAGGAAAAATATGTATAAAAACCGGTAATCTATGATACTATTATAAATAATTAATTCAACAGGAGGCCAAACCATTGAGGGGTATTGGCGGTATTTTACTCAAATTCTTCTTATCAATCGTAGGCATTATTTTGTTCGGGGGACTCCCGGTTCTTCTTTCCGGAATCGGTCACCGTGAATTGAGATTGCAGGCATATTGGCAATCCATTAAAGAAATCGTGTTTGCCCTGTTTCACCCGGGGGATTTAACATATGTCATTATCGGTGGCCAAAAGGAACGCGACTTGTTTCCTTATTTATGGGAGCCGATCACCTATTCGTTACTAGTGCTGTTTTCTGCCTTTCTTCTGGCCAGCTTCTTAAGTATACTCCTCACGATCCTCACCATGTTGTTTTCTCAAAAAAACCGAATCAAGTTTTTGTTTTATTTATTCGAATCAGTTCCGGATGTGCTGGTTATCCTGAGTGCTCAATTACTTGTCCTCTCTCTATATAAACAAACAGGGATACTATTTTTTGAAATTGCTTCAGTTGATATGCAACGCGCCTTTCTTCTGCCAGTTCTGGTTTTGGCGATTTTGCCCACTGTTCAGCTGTTTAGGGTTTCGATTCTTTCATTTGAGACAGAAGAAAGAAAAGACTATGTCACATTGGCACGAGCCATTGGACTCGGGAAACTGGTGATTTTGACCTTTCATATTTTAAGGAATGCGGTTATCTCCGTGTTCTTTCAATCAAAAAAGACCATCTGGTTTATGCTCTCTAATTTATTTGTGATGGAGCTGCTATTCAATATAGCCGGAATAACCCGCTTCTTGAAGTCGACGTTACAGCCGAAAATGTTTACCATTGCGGTTCTTTCCATTTTCATTCCTTTGTTTGCCTTCTACACAGTGGGAGAAATCGTTCTCTCTAAAAAAGCGAATAAGGGAGAGGAAATATAATATGAAGAAAAGTGTGTGGAAAAATCCATTATTTCTTATCATATTTACGTTTATAGCCCTCATGCTTGTGTCTAGTTTTATGTATTCGTTGGTGTGGGGGAATGAAGTAAGAAGATTGTATTTCATTAGTGTTGAAGGTACTGTCGTGGAATCCTCGCCGATTTCACCAAAATGGCTATTTCCATTTGGAACCGATCCCCTGGGGCTTGATATGCTCGGTAAGATCATCATCGGGGCAAAGTACACGATTTTAACCGCATTAGTGATCGCCTTTTTACGTGTATTAATAGCGATCCCGATCGGCTTCATTCTCGGGACATTTCTGGTGAAATATAAGAAATACATCAATGGCTGGATTGATTCCTTCCATTATATTCCCTTAACGATTCTTGCCTATTTTTTATTGGAACCGATTCTTTGGGAACCGTTTGGTGGGTTTCCTAACTCTATTGTTGAACGCTTCATCATTGAAATATTGATTTTGACCTTCCTTGTTGTGCCCATTTTGTCGGCTCTGTTTGGCAACGAAGTCTCTATGCTCTACAAACAGGAATTCATTATGTGTGCGAAAACACTTGGAGCGGGAAAATGGCGGATCATTTTCAAACATATTCTACCCGGAATGAAAGATGATCGTATTTGGACAGCAGTTCATGCAGACCCTGATCATCTTTATTCATTTAGGATTACTGACCCTGTTCCTCGGGGGAACCGAAGTTGACTATCAAATGATCAAAGACCCTCCAAGATCCATCACCTACGAATGGTCGGGACTGATCGGGGACTCCTTCCGATACCTTCAAGGGGCACCGTGGGTTCCACTGACACCGATTTCTTTTCTTTTCTGCCACAATGCTATCTATTTCATTGATGATAGAGGGATATGTTCAGGCATCGAGCGGCGACCCTATTATAAAAAGAAATTCAAAGCGGCTTATCGTCCCTTTAATGAAAGAAAAGATCCACCTGTGCAAACTGACTTTGAAAAAGTAAAGATGTAGCAGGATTTCGAACTTGGTGAAAATTTCATGGTATCTATAGGTTTATATAAGAAATTCCGCGGAATAAGTTTACACTGAGTAAACCATCTACAAACACTATTAACATTTCTAGTATATATATCCACAATATTGGGAAAGTATGGGTCGTTCACGAATCGTTCAAAAAGGACAAAGCATTGCCAGTTCAAGCTTTCTTCCCCCTGTTCTTACGGAATGTCGAATTTTCATGAAATATTTTTGTTACGAATCTCAACAAAATGTTATACACATGAAATTATTTTTTGTTATAATACTCGTTGTTGATTCAAATGAATTTACATTTGCTAAACAAAATTTTAATAAAACTTTATCTATATACGCTTCAAAAAAATTCTTAAAAAAGGTGATGAAGTATGAACTTCTTAAAAAGACAGTTTGAAGATATGCGTACTGGGAAGTTATCGTTCTTCTTTACAGTCGTTATACTATTTTGGATTAAGACTTATGCCGTATATTTAGCAGAATTTAACCTGGGAATACAAAATGCGCTTCAGCATTTTCTTTTATTTTTTAACCCATTAAGCTCTGCCCTATTATTCTTTGCCTTCGCATTATTCTGGAAAGGCAAAGGGCGATATATTGCGTTTATCGTTATTAACTTGTTAATGTCCTTCGTTCTATATGCAAACGTCGTGTACTACCGATTCTTTAATGACTTTATTACAGTACCTGTAATTTTACAGGCGAAAACGAATAACGGTCTTGGTGGCAGTGCACTTGAATTAATCAGTCCGATCGATATTTTATATTTCTTAGATCTATTCATCATTATTGGATTAATGGTTCTTAAGAAAGTGAAGCCGCAGGAAAAATTACGTTTCCGTTCAGTATTTGCGGTCATGACATCTGCAGTCCTTGTGTTCTTATTGAACTTAGGTTTAGCAAACATTGATCGTCCTGAATTATTGACGCGCAGTTTTGACCGTAACTATTTAGTGAAGTATCTTGGAACTCACAACTTTACGATTTATGATATTGTTCAAAACTCTAAAACGTCTGCTAAACGTGCTATGGCTGACAGTAATGAAGTTTCAGAAGTTGAAAATTACGTAAAAGCAAATAAAGTAGATCCAAATCCTGAATACTTTGGCAAAGCAAAAGGGAAAAACGTTATCTACATCTCCATGGAATCCCTGCAAACATTTATGATTGGCAGAGAGTTAAATGGAGAGGAAGTTACACCATTCTTGAACTCTCTAGTGGATGGTAAAGAAGCGATGTACTTCGATAACTTCTTCCACCAAACAGGTCAGGGGAAAACATCCGATTCTGAGTTTATTATTGAAAATTCATTATTCCCTCTTCCTCAAGGTGCTGTATTCATGACACATGCTAACAACACGTATCAATCAGCTCCTTCGATTCTAAAGGGAGAAGGATATACGTCAGCGGTATTCCACGGTAACTACAAAACATTCTGGAACCGTTCTGAGATGTACCGTTCAATGGGGTATGACGAATTTTTCGATGCAACGTATTATGATATGAGTAATCCAGAAGAACAGCTTCCTTATGGTTTAAAGGATAAGCCGTTCTTTGAAGATTCAATTCCGATGCTGGAAAGTTTAAAACAACCGTTTTATACAAAATTCATTACGTTATCCAATCACTTCCCGTTTGACCGCCATGAGGAAGATGCTAATTTCCCTCAGGGTGAAACAGGTAACGGTGTAGTCGATCGATATTTCCAAACGTCTCATTACATGGATCAAGTGTTGGAAGACTTTGTGAATGATTTAAAAGAAAAAGGTTTATACGAAGATACAATGATTGTTCTTTATGGTGATCACTATGGAATTTCTGATAACCATAATAAGGCGATGTCCGAGGTATTAGGTAAAGAAGTGGATAACTATGAAAGTGCTCAGCTGCAACGTGTACCATTGTTGATTCTTAACTCTGGTGCAGAAGGTGGAGTTAACCATACGTACGGTGGACAGATTGATCTTCGCCCTACGATTATGCACCTTCTGGGAGTAGAAACAAAAGATTATCTAAGCTTTGGTCAAGACCTGCTTTCTGAAGAGCGCAAGCAAATCGTACCTTTCCGTAATGGTGATGTCATTACAGATAAGTACTCTGAAATTAAAGGAGTCTGCTACGATAATGAAACAGGTCAACCTGTAGAAGAAGGAAACAAGGCATGTGAAGAAGCAAGTAAGGAAGCAAACAAACGTTTAGAGCTTTCCGATAAAGTGGTTTATGAAGATCTACTACGCTTCTATAAACCTGAAGGATACAAACCGATAGATCGTTCAGATTATCAGTATAATAATCCAAATCCAAAAAGCTCAGAAGACTCTGAAGCTTCACACGAAGAAACTCACGAATAAAATGAGTAACTTTAAGCAAGCTCCATCCACCGATTTCGGTGAGATGGAGCTTGCTTTTTTTTGTGGGTTGTTGGATTCACTGAGGATTTGGATTCAACAGTTGAATAAACCGAGAAACTTAACAGGTCATAACTGATCGATTTTGATTGATTAATGATAGATAATGATTATTTTTGGTTGAAAATGATTGATTTTTGAAACCGTTCTCATTATAATAGAAGTAACAAGAATCGGAGAAAGTAGGAGAATGCTATGTTAACGGAGGAACGACATCGGATCATCTTAGAGTTATTGAAGGAGAAAGATGCGGTAAAAATCCAAGAGATTGTAGATGTTACGCATGCTTCTGAGTCAACGATTCGCCGGGACTTAACACAGCTCGAGCAAGAGAAATTTCTGAAACGTATCCACGGTGGAGCTGCGAGGCTACAGGGGAAATTGAAGGAACTGAGCGTTTCTGAAAAATCATCCAAAAGCTTTCATGAAAAGCAATCCATCGGTCAATATGCTGCTTCCCTGGTAGAAGAGGGCGATTGCATCTTTTTGGATGCCGGTACGACGACCTTGAGTCTCATAGACCATCTTCCGCAAATGGATATTGTGGTCGTAACGAATGGGTTGACCCATGTGGACGCACTCATTCAAAAAGGCTTTAAAACGTATATGATCGGCGGATACGTAAAGCCGGTGACAAGAGCGATGGTCGGAAGTGGAGCCGTGGAATCCCTGCGTCAGTACCGATTTGATAAATCATTTATGGGAGCCAACGGAGTTCATGCTCAGTATGGATTCACGACGCCGGATCCCGAGGAGGCTCAAGTAAAGCGTGTGGCCATTGAATTATCAAGAGAAGCCATGTTCTTAACAGATGACTCCAAGTTTGGAGAAATTGCTTTTAGCAAAATTGTGGATCTCGATAAAGCCATGATTATAACGAACGCACTGGATGACGAAAAGGATACGGCAATGAAGAAACAAACTACGATAAAGGTTGTGACACCATGATATATACCTTAACACTAAACCCTTCTGTCGATTACATTATGGAGCTTGATTCCTTCCAAAAAGGCGGTCTGAACCGAAGTGCGCAAGAAAGTGCATTCCCCGGAGGCAAGGGAATCAATGTCTCCCGTGTTTTACATGTACTGAATGTAGAAAGCGTTGCTCTTGGGTTTGCCGGAGGATTTACTGGTGAGTACATTAAACAATTTTTAAATAAAGAGAAAATCCAAACTGACTTTGTAGAGGTTGAAGAAGCTTCACGGATTAACGTAAAGGTTAAGGCTAATGATGAAACGGAAATCAATGGTAGTGGACCGTCGATTCGTGAGGAACATATACAGCAGTTACTTAAGCGAATCTCTTCATTAACAGAAGAAGACATGATCGTTCTGGCGGGGAGTATACCAGGATCGGTGCCTAAATCGTTTTATCAGGAGATTGCTGCACAATGTCAGAAACAAGGGACGAAAGTAATTATCGATGCTGAGAAAAACTTGATTCAACCGGTTCTATCTTTGAATCCTTTCTTGATCAAGCCGAATCACCATGAGCTGGGGGAGATGTTTGATGTGAAGATTGAGTCAGTTGATGATGCGGTTCACTACGGAAAGAAGTTGAAGGAGAGCGGAGTCGAAAACGTGATGGTTTCAATGGCGGAAAAGGGCGCACTCCTACTGACGGATAAAAAAGTATTGTATTCTTCCGTGCCAAAAGGAGATTTGCAGAGTTCAGTCGGAGCAGGGGATTCAACTGTTGCCGGTTTTCTTGCAGGGTTATCAAGGGGCTGGAGTATCGAGGATGCATTCCGCTTAGGAACCTCTGCCGGATCTGCTACAGCCTATTCAATCGGACTTTGTTCATTGGAAAAAGTGGAAAGCTTATTTGAAGAAATTCGAATTACGAAAAAATAGGGGGGAACAAACATGAGAATTACTGAATTATTGACGAAAGATACGATCCAGCTAAATATATCTTCTACATCCAAAAAGGGCGTTATTGATGAATTGGTTTCCGTATTAGATAAAAGTGGGAAGCTAGAGGACCCTAAAGAATTTAAGCAAGCGATTCTTAATCGTGAAGCTCAAAGCACAACGGGTATTGGGGAAGGAATCGCCATTCCACACGCGAAAACATCGGCAGTCAAAGCACCTGCGATTGCATTCGGAAAATCAGCAGAAGGAGTAGACTATGAATCTCTCGATGGGACTCCTGCTCATTTGTTCTTCATGATTGCAGCAACAGAAGGGGCCAATCAAACACATTTAGAAGCGTTAAGCCGTCTTTCTTCTATGTTGATGGACTCCGATGTCCGCAAAGCGTTACTGAATGCTTCATCAAAAGAAGAAGTATTAGAGATTATTAATGTTCATGATCAAGAAGACGAGGATGAGGTTCCTGCTGAAACTTCCACTAACGAAGGAAAGGTCCTGGCTGTCACGGCATGTCCTACAGGGATTGCTCATACGTATATGGCAGCAGATGCATTGAAAGCCAAAGCGAAAGAAATTGGTGTGAATCTAAAAGTAGAGACGAATGGTTCTGGTGGAGCAAAGAACGTCTTAACTTCTGAAGAAATTGAAAACGCTGTAGCTATAATCGTAGCTGCCGATACTAAAGTGGAAATGAATCGTTTCAAAGGGAAGCCTGTGATGGAAGTACCTGTGGCAGAAGCGATTAGACGGCCTGAAGAATTATTGAATATGGCTATGAAACAAGAGGCGCCTCTATATAAAGGGAGAGAGCAATCTGGTGAGACTCAAGCTGGTCCTGAGAAAAAACAAAAGACAGGCTTTTACAAGCATCTGATGAATGGTGTTTCCAACATGCTTCCATTCGTTGTAGGTGGAGGTATCCTGATTGCGATCTCGTTCTTATTCGGCATCCAGTCAGCGAATCCTGATTCTCCTGAGTACAATGAATTTGCCGCCATGCTAATGAAAATAGGCGGAGATAATGCCTTCTACCTAATGGTTCCTGTCTTAGCGGGATTCATTGCCATGAGTATAGCAGATCGACCTGGATTTGCCCCTGGTATGGTGGGTGGATTGATTGCTGCAACTGGTCAAAGCGGGTTCTTAGGTGGAATTATTGCCGGTTTCTTAGCGGGTTATGTGGTTCTCGGAATCAAGCGTTTAACAAACAATTTCCCTCCGTCATTGGAAGGGATCAAACCGGTATTGATCTATCCGTTGCTGGGAATTTTCATTACTGGATTCATCATGCTTCAGTTCCTGGTTGAGCCTCTAAGTGCAGTCAACACGGGTATTCAAAACTGGTTGGATGGATTGGGAACAGGGAACCTGATTTTACTAGGACTTGTTCTTGGTGGAATGATGGCAGTTGATATGGGAGGTCCGATCAACAAAGCGGCCTTTACATTCGGGATTGCCATGATTGAAGGAGGAAACCTTGCTCCTCATGCTGCCATCATGGCCGGAGGTATGGTGCCGCCATTGGGGCTGGCCCTGGCCACAACATTCTTTAAGAAGAAGTTCAATGATAATGAGCGAAAAGCGGGTATAGCGGCTTACTTTATGGGGGCATCCTTTATTACAGAAGGAGCAATTCCGTTTGCTGCAGCCGATCCATTCCGGGTCATCCCTTCTATTGTGACAGGTTCAGCGGTTGCAGGAGCGTTAGCGATGTTCTTTGGGATTGGTTTACCTGCCCCGCACGGTGGATTATTCGTATTCCCGGTAGTAGAAGGGAATCCGTTCTTATATCTGTTAGCAGTACTGATTGGATCTGTTATTACAGCGGTGATGGTGGGGTTATTAAAGAAGCCAATTAAATAACTCTTGAGAGGACCGGGTGAACATCACCTGGTCCTTTTTTTTACTCAATAAGTTTTAAAAGATTCATTCCAGGTTAAAAGTATAGGTAGAAGATTGAGAGGGGAAAGACGACGATGGAGATGATGGAATTTCTGGAAGTTCCAGATGAGTTTTACACTGCTCTTATAAGGATTATGTTAATTGTTTTACTAAGCGGACTAATTGGTATTGAAAGGGAATTTAAAAATCATCCTGCTGGTTTACGCACTCATATACTTGTAGGTGTCGGCTCCTGTTTATTAATGCTCGTTTCGTTATATGGGTTTGAACCGTTTTTAGACGAACACCCTCAATTGGTAGGTTTTGACCCAAGCCGGATTCCTTCCTATGTTATTTCCGGAATCGGCTTTCTCGGTGCGGGTACGATAATGGTTCATGGGGGAGTGACGGTTAGAGGTTTAACCACTGCCGCCAGTATTTGGGTCGTTGCAGGCTTAGGGCTGGTGGTCGGCATTGGCATGTATTACTTAGCTATCTTTACAACACTGGTGATCGTAGTGACGTTATTTTTCTTGAATAACCTGGAAAGATTTTATAAGGAAAAAGTGAAGCATAAGAAGCTGCTTCTCCTTAGTCTGGTCGTGCAAAAGGGGAAGGGTAATATCACATCTATAAATGATGCACTTCATGATCATGGAATCGAGATCACTCAATACCAAATTGAAGAAGGAGATGAAATGGAGGGGGTGGATGCCTTTAAATATTCCCTTCTTATATTAACTCCAAGTGCACTTCAGTTTAATGAAGTACTGGAAGTTGTCCAAGATTTAGAATGTGTGAAAAATTTCCAGCTTCACAAAAAATAAAAAAGGAACGAGGGTGTCCCCGCGTCCTCATTCCTCCATCCTCTATAAGCTTTCAATTTCTACATCTTTTATCCCTTCGATTTCTGAAATCGTATAGTATATGTCTACCGTTTTTTTTCTGAAGTCCACAATGATTTTCAATTCCAAAAGGTGCTGCTGATTCTTTAAGTCTTTGATCCGAATATTTTCAATAGAAATTTCTTCAGCTTTAATTCTTTCAATAATCGATTTGATCTCTTGCTTCTCCAAGATCGTAGCACGTAGGGAAAGCTCTTTTTCCCTCAAACGTTTCGGACCTAAATACGTAATAATAATAGGCACCACTTCAACGGAGACAATCAGGAGGATCACACCTGCTGTAGCTTCCATGTAGAAGCCGGCTCCAACAGCAATTCCGATCCCGGCTGCTCCCCAGATCATAGCTGCTGTCGTTAACCCGGAAATACTGTCATTCCCTCTTCGTAAAATGACACCTGCCCCTAAGAAACCAATCCCTGAAACAATCTGAGCTGCCAGTCGCAAAGGATCCATCGTGATATTTACTTTATCCGATCCCTCAGAAATATAAGCAGACTCAATAGAGACAATCGTTAATAAACAGCTCACAATACATATAACAAGAGACGTTTTTAATCCTACAGGCTTTCGCTTTAATTCTCTCTCCAGCCCAATAATTAACCCTAATATCGCAGATACACCCAGCTTTATCATCAATGTCGTATCTAAAAGTTCCATTAAGCCCCCTCCAGTTCTACGTGTATCCCTGAAAATTCATGTAGTAATTTAACCCTGCTGATTATAAAATAGGAGCAACGAATACATATCAGGAGGTTTGTCATGTCAGACACAAAGGTTAATCCGTATCTATTACTCGCAATCGGAGTCATCTCCGTATCAACCTCTGCCATCCTGGTAAAAGTATCGAGTGCACCAGCAGGTGTTTTGGCCTTTTACCGGTTGCTTTTCACAGTTCTATTAATGTCCCCTGTATTTTTCTTAAAGTATGTGAAGGAACTGAAAGTTATTACTCTAAGGGATTGGATGTTTTCACTTTTAGCCGGGGTCTTTCTAGCCTTTCACTTCATACTCTGGTTTGAATCCTTAAACTATACTTCTGTTGCCAGTTCTACGGTACTCGTCACATTGCAGCCATTATTCGCTTTTATCGGGGCTTACTTGTTCTTTCAGGAAAAAATAACAGGTAGAGCCATCATCTCGGCAGTTTTAGCTGTTAGCGGGAGTATCATCATAAGCTGGGGAGATTTTAAAATAAGCGGAAGCGCGCTATGGGGAGATATTTTAGCCTTGGTGGCGTGCTCTCTTGTAACGGGATACCTGTTATTCGGGCAGACCATAAGGAAACGGCTATCCCTCATTACCTACACTTACTTGGTGTATGCGATAAGCTCAGTCGTTTTATTCTTATATGTCATGGTGCGTTCCGAAAGCCTTGGGCCATACCCGAAAGAGGAGTGGATCTACTTTCTATTACTTGCCATCATCCCGACCCTATTAGGTCATTCATTATTCAATTGGTCCCTGAAGTGGTTAAGCACCTCAACCATCTCTATGGCTATCCTCTTTGAACCAATCGGCGCTTCAATCCTTGCTTATTGGCTCTTAGCCGAAAAAGTGATGATGACTCAAGTGGTTGGCGGTCTTGTCATTATCATCGGCGTTACCTTCTTCTTAATAGAAGAAAGGAAATTAAAAAAGATGGTCAAAAAAGTCAACGAGGTGAAAAAGAGCGAAGAACTTCCGCTTTAGAAAGGCAAACTTTCAAGACTCTCCCGGGTTAGCATACGTACACGTCCATAGCTGGAGAACAACGTACGAAGGAATCGTATCGCACGAATATCTTCAGTCTTTATCAATAGAAGAAAGAGAACGAAAATGGAGGCAAATTCTTTCCGAATCTCATCATACATATGTATGTGAAGTGGATGATGGGAATATCATCGGCTTTGTTTCATTTGGGGAAGAGCGTTCAGGGGAGTACGAAGGGGAATTGCATGCCATTTATCTTCTAGAGGAATATCAAGGCAAAGGTATCGGGAAAGATCTCTTCGAAATTGCCGCTACAGGCCTTAAAGAACAAGGATACAACTCTATGTGGATTTGGGTGTTGAAAGAGAATCCATCGAAATATTTCTATTATGCCTTAAAGCCTACACTCATTAAGGAAGAGGTATTAATGATTGGTGGTGAGTCGCACCAGGAAGAAGGATTACTGCTGGAACTACATTAAAAAGGAGTAAAGGAAGCGTTCATTTCGCTCCTTTACTCCTTTATTAATTTTTCTCAACACTAAACGTTAACAGATCCTTTCACTTAAGAGAATACGTATGTAAAACCAGAAAACACAAACGCCATGACGACTGAAAAGATGAAGGTTATTCCTCTTACAGGTGCAGTGCTTTCGCTTATCTTAAGAGCTTGTACATATGAATACGCAAACAGATACACAGCCATGATGAAAGATAGAGATAAGGCAACGTTGGTAAGCATAAATAAAAGATCTCCTTTCAGGAATGCGTAGTAATAATGTATATGAAGGCTTACTGTTAAACAGAACAACAAAAGTGATTGATTAAGTTTTGAAGTTTTTCTTAAAAATATATTGCAATAACATTAACAGCATGTTATATTTATAAACGTCGCTGATGCAGCAAACAACATATCGAAAAAACAAGTGTAAAAAGTTGTTGACGCGAGAATGAAAGATATGTTATATTAGTAAAGTCGCTTCAGAGCGGAGCGGACAAGC
>NZ_JCAXEQ010000030.1:0-244 GCF_059758515.1 Rossellomorea sp. GQ25
TGGTGGAGCCTAGCGGGATCGAACCGCTGACCTCCTGCGTGCAAAGCAGGCGCTCTCCCAGCTGAGCTAAGGCCCCAAAGAAGTGGTCGGGAAGACAGGATTCGAACCTGCGACCCCTTGGTCCCAAACCAAGTGCTCTACCAAGCTGAGCTACTTCCCGAAATATATGGCGCGCCCGAGAGGAGTCGAACCCCTAACCTTTTGATCCGTAGTCAAACGCTCTATCCAATTGAGCTACGGGCGC
>NZ_JCAXEQ010000031.1:0-206 GCF_059758515.1 Rossellomorea sp. GQ25
AATTTTATACGAAAATATAAAAAAAGCCTTGAAAAATTATATCTACGCGATATAATAGTACTTGTCCTTTAAAAAGAGACAAGTAATAGTCTGGTGACAATGGCGAAGAGGTCACACCCGTTCCCATGCCGAACACGGAAGTTAAGCTCTTCAGCGCCGATGGTAGTTGGGGGATCTCCCCCTGTGAGAGTAGGACGTCGCCAGGC
>NZ_JCAXEQ010000004.1:0-470478 GCF_059758515.1 Rossellomorea sp. GQ25
GCCTCCGCTTTTATTTCATCCAGCGGCGGCTTCGCTTCTGTTAGTACCAACGATAGATGGACACGAGGAAGATTCCGAGCATATCTTGGTAGATTTCGTTGAATTGAGAGAGGGGCAGCGGATTTATTCCTTTTCCTAACTCTATGGTAAACCCCGCTTTCTTGAAGTCTTTAATGAACCAATCCTTGTAACCCGCGTAGCTATCCACATACCTTACGGATTCATACCCGCTTACTATGTTAAAATCTTCTGCCAGCTTTGAAGCTTCGGGCGGCTCTAAGCTCTCATAGCCCCAGTAAAATTCCTTCCCTTGAGTGTGGAGGGCAAGCAGCCGGTCAAACTTTTCCTGTCGGGCCAGTTTTGCCATAGCGACTGTTTCAGGTTCTGAAAGAGGCTTATATCCTGGGAAATCTCTCGGAGCTGGTGCTTTTTCTTCCTTTCTTTCTTTTTCTACCTCCCACTTGGCAGGGAATTGGTTATTCAGGTCTACTCCTCTTATATTTGCTTTCCAGCCTGTAAAGTCGGAACTTCCCCGATTGATTTCGATTAATTCTTTTCGTTTGTCTTTCGGAGGACCATTCAAAACGAGATCTACTCCATCTGGATTAACCATAGGTACAAACGATATTGTCACTACTTCATATAATGGGAGGGTTTGAATTCCTCTCATAAGATTTCCATTCGTTAACGATAATAAATAGTCATTAATGAACGTCATTAATACGGAAGTGGTTATCCATTCATTTGCATGAAAAGATGCATCTATGTGAACCTTTTTCTTTCCTATTCCAACTCTCATTTCAATGAGATCTTTTCCAAGGACACTTTCGCCGACCGAGTTTAATTTGATGAACGGATAGACCTCTTTTAATTTTTTCACATCTTCTTCGAATGTTTTAGAGCTATAGGCTTGTTTCCCATTGACTATCGGATATACCACTCTTGATGGCAGAAAAATGCTTGACCCTATTTGTAAACGGTTAGGATTAACTCCTTCGTTCAATAGGAGTAAGGCGTCTACTCCAATATTCCGCTGCTCGGCAAGCGTCCAAAAGGAATCTCCTCGTTTAATTGTATGGTTTTCTTTTCTGAATCCAGGGAGTTCTATCTCTGTACCAATCTTCAATCCATTCGGATCAACAGAAGGGTTCGAATCAATGATTAATTGGATTGGAATATAAAACAGCTGGCTATAGTACCAAAAAGAATCGCCACTACGAACTTTCACTTTCATGAAGGAACCTCCCTATTCATACGTCCTTACTTACATGTATGAATGGTTCTATAATTCATGACAAAAAAAGCTTGCGAATCTCTTCGCAAGCTCTGTCTTACTTATTCATCATGGTCTTCGTTTTCACCATAAAAGCGAAGGAGGTCTCCATTAATGATCTTATCGGAGTATTCCAGCTCCTCATTTACACGCTCTTTGTATGGCTCACAGTATTTCATATCCGTTGTTTCTTCGGATTCTTTATTCCAGCACTTTTCACCTGCAAAAACATAGTCCTCAGTGATGAATCGACCATCACGCAGAATGGCCAGATCTTCATGCTGACTGGAGAATATATCAGAACCAAACTGGATATCTTCCTTCGTGTCGATTCCTAAAAGATGCATAATCGTTGGTTTTAAGTCAATTTGCCCTGAAACTTTAGAAATGGTCTTCCCTTCCTGTCCAGGAACGTGAATGATCATTGGAACCTGTTGAAGCTGTGTGCTTACAAATGGCGTTACTTCTTTACCTAAATATTGACTCATGGCCTTATTATGGTTTTCAGAAATACCATAGTGATCTCCGTACATCACGATAACAGAGTTTTCATATAAACCTGATTCCTTTAAGTCTGTAATGAAGTTCTTTACAGCTTCATCCATGTAACGAACAGTTTGGAAATAACGATTGACCGTACCATCTTTGGATGTGTAAGGGTCGATAAGCTTATCTTCTTCATCTAATGTGAATGGATAATGGTTCGTTAATGTAATCATCTTCGTACTGAACGGTTGAGGCATCTCTTTCATATGCTCAACAGATTGCTCAAAGAATGGGATATCCTTCATACCCCAGTTAACAGAATTCTCTTCCGTTACCTCATAATCCGGTAAAGAGTAGAAGCGTTCGTATCCTAAGGAATCATACATAATGTCACGATTCCAGAAGCTTTTGTTGTTTGCATGCATAGCGGTTGTATAGTATCCATTTTCACCAAGCTTTTCCGTCATGGATTCAAACTCATTTCCTGAATGAGTGAAAAATACTGCTCCCCGGTTCAATGGGTAAAGGGAATTATCGAGTAAAAACTCTGAGTCAGACGTTTTCCCTTGCTGAGTTTGATGGTAAAAATTATTGAAGTAATAGCTTTCACCAATAAAGTCATTCAGGAAAGGGGTAATTTCCTGACCATTCATTTCGCTATTAATGACAAAATTCTGTAGTGATTCAAGTGATACGATGATCAAGTTCTTGTCCTTTGCCACACCAAACATTTCTTTATCAGGTTCGATATAACTTGCGCGAACATAATTATCAATATCCGCTAGTTCACTGCCGTCTGCCATTGCTCGTTGAGCGGAAGACTTTGATTGTAAGAAAATATCATACACATGGTAATTATACGTTCCAATATTCTTTACTAACATTTCACGATCGAACGTTCTTGTCAGCAGTTGTGGTCGTTCCGATTCCGCCAAGCCTAGGTTAAAGAAAACAAGGGCCGTGGCAACCAGGAAATACGCACGTCGATTGGCTCTGCTGTAGTTTTGCAGAGAGAACCATGTTGGCTTTAACTTGATGATAAGAATTAACACAATGACATCTGTAAAATAGAATAAATCCTTCCAGCTCATAATTGCGCTGGCACTCGTACCTAAATCAGAGAAATTGCTTGTTTGAAACAGGACGGGGAGTGTCAAAAAGTCATCAAAGAATCGATAGAAAACAACGTTTCCGTATAGAATAAACGAAAGGACGAAGCTGGCAGCGATAATATAGCGGGTGCGAGACTTATCCTTCTTAAGAAGTAATCCTACTCCGAAGATAAAAAGTAAGAAACTTAGTGGGTTGATGAAGAGTATAAGTTCTTGGAGTGTATTCTCTATCTTTATATCAAAACTAGTTTTATAGACAATGTACGTTTTAACCCAAAGGAGCAATGCAGCGATGATAATAAGAGAAGCCTTTGGTGTCTTTTTCGATTTCATTTAATCAACCTCCTTGCTACAAACGGTTCATTCGTATGTAACAAATTCATGTAATATTTCATTGGTAAAATTAGGTAATACCAGGCGTCAACCTTGACCTATCTTAATACTTTTTTTACAAAACGTCAAACTCCATTTCACATCGATCATGTACAATGATTATTTAAGTCTTATTCTCTTACCCATACTATTAGACGATTGAAACCGTTGAAAGTTTCAAAATAACTATATTTTTTCAAAACAGTTCCTACGTCCCTGGGTCATAAAGACTAGTTGCGACCTTTAGTAGAATCATAGAAAAAAGAACCCTCCTTTACAGGAAAGCTCTTTCCCCAATAATTATGCAACTTATTTTTATCAGATTTTATTCTTTACTAACCAGGCTGCACCGATCACACCGGCGTCATTTCCAAGTGTAGCGATGCTCAAGTTTGTTGAAGTACGGACTGTAGGAAATGAAAATTGCTTGAAATATTTCACGACCGGGGTTAATAAGATCTCACCCGCTTTGGACACTCCTCCACCAATGACGATCTTTTCAGGATTCAGGGCATTTCCTAAATTTGCGAGGGACAACCCTAAATAGAAGGCTAATTGATCAATGACTTCAAGAGCAAGTTCATCATGTTCTCTGGCTGCATCAAAAATATCCTTTGCACTGACTGTTCCATGGGACTCTCTTATCCCTCGTAGAACAGACGTTTTCGTTGTCGCATCCAGTTTTTCATGTGCGAGACGAACGACTCCAGTCGCAGAAGCAACCGTTTCCAAACAACCTGTCTTCCCACAGTTACACTGGAACCCACCTTCAGGAACAACGGTAATATGCCCGATTTCACCACCTGCACCTTTCACCCCGTGCACGATATCTCCATTGGTTATGACTCCCCCACCAACACCTGTTCCAAGTGTCACACAGACGATATCCTTGGCTCCGTCTCCTGCACCTTTCCACATTTCACCCAGTGCCGCGCAGTTTGCATCATTATCAATAACAGCTGATAAACCTGATTCCATTTCAAGTAAATCTTTTAATGGCGTATTCTTGTCCCAGCCTAAATTAACGGCTTCGTAAATAATCCCTTTCGCCATATCGACAGGTCCCGGCGCACCCATTCCGATTCCGACTAGTTTATCTTTTGATTGATCTAAGTCTTCAAGCTTCTTATCAATCGCTTTAGCTATATCTACAATAATATTTTTGCCATTCTCTGATTTATCAGTAGGGATTTCCCATTTATGTAAGAGCTCACCGTACTTATTCAAGAACGCGATTTTTGTCGTTGTTCCTCCTAAATCTACACCGACCAACCATTTTTCTGTCATCTTTATCACCTGTCCTGTTTTTCTTTTTCAATTTCTATTTCATGTCGCAACAAAAACAAAGCTGCTTGAAAATCCCGCGTGTCGATCAGCTGAGATTGATAAAGTTCTATTAGTTCGCCTTCCATTAGTTGCAGGTCAGAAAGACGATGCCCAACATAGATAATGGTTCCATAACTTTTTAATAACTGTTGGATATCATAAATCGTTTTCATATCATACACCCTGCTTTCTATCATTCACATTAAAGTATAAGTGAAAATTCCTATCTTCTCAATACGCAGCTATCAAGTATACTAACTAGGCTCTTTTCATAGAGGTTGTTGTTTTGTAACATAAAATCAGCAATGACCTTATCAACTAGGGTGTGCTAGATGGTGAGGGGAACCGCTCCGCTTGCAGCTAGGTTCGGCCGAGCCTCCTCAGCTGAGCCGAACAGGGTCTCGCCACGCCCGTACTTCCGCCGGAGTCTACGCAGTTCCCCTCACCATCTATAAGAAAGTTCGTGAGAGAATTTAATTGTGACAAAAACCTCAAGCTAAACGAAAACAGCCTTTCTAAAGATTTTTTTACGACTTTTTAGAACCTTGGGGCTTCTTACATTGACAAATCGAAGGATCGTTTAATTCATTTGGAATCTATCTATACTTATAGGCAGTAAGAATGTAGCACAGAGTGGATTGGAGCGGAAGGCACTTGACTCCTGCGGGAAATAGAGGAAAGGTCGAGACCCCACAGACGGAACGTCGAGGAGGCTCGACTTCCTCCCCGGGGAATCTTGTGCCTGGAGCGGAAAGGAACGCTCAACATTTTGTACACAAATCACTTATTTAAAACATAAATTTATGTTTTTTGGAAGTTGTACAAAACCTATGGGCGAGACCCAGCAGGAACAGAACTACAAGAAGGCTCTCCGCCCGCCCCGCGGAAAGCGAGCCCCTGTAGCGGAAACCAATTAGCAACAAAATTTACGAAAGTAGCTTATCTAAAAATAAAGAGACCTCCTTAATGGAATATCCAATAAGAAAATCTCTTTAACTTGATATTAACGATCGGGATCTTTCGGGTGTAGGAAACGCGGTCGTCTGTTTTTTAACGGCATAGGCGAACGCAGGAATACGTCCCGGAATGCTCTCAAATTAAACGGAATAAATGGCCACATATACGGAATATCAAAGGAATTCATTCTTGAAAGCATAATAATCCATAGCAGTATACCCACAACAAATCCGTACACTCCAAACAATGCAGTGCAAATCAATAAGAAAATCCTGACTAACCGGTTGGCTAAGCTCATCTCATAGCTTGGCGTTGCAAAGGTACCGATTGCTGCAATGGCGAGGTAAAGAATGACTTCGTTGATAAAGAGACCAACTTCCACCGCCACTTGTCCAATCATTAACGCAGCAACGAGACCAAGGGCCGTAGCTAACGAAGAAGGGGTATGAATGGCAGCCATCCTTAGAATATCAATCCCGACTTCAATGATTAAAAATTGAAGGAATAATGGGACTTCCCCTACATCATTTGGCCCCACATAACTCATTGCTTCCGGCAATAGTTCAGGATGAATGGCAAATAAATAGTAAAACGGCAGTAAGAAAATCGAACTCCAAACAGCGATAAACCTGACAAAGCGCAAGTAGGCTCCAACTGAAGGCTTATTCCTATATTCTTCTGCATGCTGAAGGTGATGCCAAAAAGTTGTCGGTGTAATCAAGACACTCGGTGAGCCGTCCACCATAATAATGACGTGTCCTTCATATAAATGTGCAGCAGCTGTATCCGGCCTTTCCGTATACCGGACCATAGGATATGGATTCCAGTGTCGCCCGGCAATAAACTCTTCCAGTGTCTTCTCTCCCATGGGAAGACCATCTGTGTCGATTTTCGATAGGGAATCTTTGATTTTATGGACTAAATTTGGATCGGCAATATCTTCTATATAGCTGACGACTATATCGGTTTTTGATCTTCTCCCAATTTGCATATATTCCATTCGAAGAGAAGGATCACGAACTCTTCTTCTTGTCAAAGCAGTATTAAACACAATCGTCTCGACATACCCGTCCCTTGAACCTCTCACCACCCGTTCGATATCTGGTTCCTGAGGTCCTCTGACTGGATACGTTCTTGCATCAATCATAATGACCTTGTCAATACCATCCACCACAAGGGCTGTGGGACCTGCCAATACTAAGTCAATCACTTGGTTCAGATCATCCACTTGCTCGATCTCTATGTAAGGAATGTACGTCTTCAATAATTTCTCTAACGTATCTTCTTCTAATTGTTCAGGACTAAGTCCCGACAAGAGCTTCATTAGATAATGCATAATATCATCTTTAACAAAGCCATCCACTAAAAACATCGCCATTTTTCTCTCAGCATACTCCAGATCCAATTGAATGACATCAAAGCTTTTGTCTACTGCTAAGGTATCCCTTAGATAATTGGTGTTTTCTTCAATCTGAGTAGAGACAGGCTTTTTCTTTTGATTTGTCAATAGCCTTCACTCCCAATACCTTTACATGAATTTCCATCTTTACCATCCTAGACAAAGCAGCTAGAAAACATACATCCTATCATATTGATATCTTGCGCTTCATACTATTTACTAAATGGACATACTACTGGAGTGAACGAAATGAAACAAAGACTAAAAGAAGCCATGCCCTTTCTTGTCATCATGTGCATTGTTGCTCTTGGGATTCAATTTGTTTACAAGCCCCAAACAGAAGAAAGCATTATTTTTTTCCCGATAAATGAACATGTTTCCTATGAATCTGCCACTACAATTCTAATGCTTCAACCCGAGAAGAAAAATGATCATTATGAGGTAAACTGGAAGGTATCTTCAAAGCTTGATACACCTGCCTATTTACGTCAGGATGTCGGCTTTTTATTTATGAACGGGAGACTAAAAGGACTCATGAACGAATGGGAACAGGACACCGATCAAATTGTTGAAGAATCAACCATAAAGGGAAAAGAAAGTAGTCTTCTTCAAGCTGTGTCATTCCACTATTCTGAAATTCATGAAACGGAAACAGATTTTACAAGTGCTCAGAAAATGTCTGAAGATACATTGTATGTGATTGATTCGAACTTCAGCCCTTTAAATGCCTTCCGACAACCCGGTACAGATGCAGAAAAAGAATGGAAGAACATACTGGACAAAGTGACCTCTCAACAGCTTGACTATCTCTGGGAAAAGGCAACCGCATCCATGCAAATCCCTATGGAAAACTATACATCCTTTCCATTAACCCAACTTCCTAAATTAGAAAATCAACCTTTGGAAGGATTCGCCGAGCAAGAATGGGAACGTGTAATCGGAAACCTATGGGAAGGACTTTATAAAAACTATTATTTAGGAATAAAAAAAGAGGACGGCTCTGTCATTGAGTCAATAGACAGTGCCATCCCACTTATATTAGTGAAAAATGATCGAAAGGAAGTTCTCGTGTTGCTGATTGATAAGAACGGAGAAGCGTCTTTACTTAAACAACAGATTTCCATTTAAGTGTTCTCCTGTAATTCTTTATAAAGCTTTTCATAATTTTCATCCTGCCTATTTAATTCATAGGCTTTTTTGGCATGAACAAGAGCTTCCTTTCTGTCGCCAGAGTCGATCAGAATTAACGCAAGATTGTAGTGAGCTTCATGAAATTCAACATTTTCTTGGATCGCAGCTCTCAAATGATCTTTCGCTTGTGCTAATTTGTTCATCTTGATTTCAGCGTATGATAGGTAGAAATATGTCTGAGCATTTGGTGAACCTTCTTCAACCACAGGGACAAGAATATTTTCCGCTTCCTCCCACTGTTGATTTGAAATCTTTTCTTGAGCCACGCCATTCACTGTGTCAACATCCCAAGAGGTTGGATCTGTACCAATCCCCCTCGACACAAGAACTCCAATAAGCAGGATACTTCCCACCAGAAATAGCAATTGACGCAGTGGGCGGTGAGCATTCGGCAAGCTGACAATTCCTGCTACGAGAAAACCTCCCACTAATCCACCGATATGACCTGCATTATCAATTCCCGGGATGGTAAACCCTAAGGCTAAATTTAACAAGATCACCGCAATAATATTGGTACCGATCGTTCTAAAGAAAATTTTCGGATATAATACACCGAAATAAAGCAGTGCACCGAAACAGCCGAAGATTGCGCCACTGGCTCCTGCAGAAAGATTGGATGTAAAAAGGAAGCTGGCTAGAGACCCCGTGATTCCCGATATCATATAAATAAAGATGAATCTGAGTCGTCCAAACATTTTCTCCACTGCCATCCCGAGATAAAATAGGGCCAGTGTGTTCATAAGTAAATGCAATATTCCTATATGCAGAAAGATCGGGGTTACAAGTCGCCACCACTCTCCTTCAATCATGAGGGGATTGTACTTAGCACCGAACTCAATCAGTGTTTGTGGATCCTTGCTTCCACCATTTAGTTCAAGAATTAAGAACATGATCAATTGGAGTGCAATGAAGAAATAAGTAAAGAACGGCTTTCCTTTTTCAAACAGCTGCCTTTCCTTTTGTATCTGTTTGGAAGAAGAAGTCATGGTCATGTTTTTTATCCACTCTACATTGGCATCCAGTACTTCCCGGGGAAGCTCCCATTCCCCTTCATTGAAAAAAGGGTCATTCCTAAGCGTTTCGACACTCTGATCACCATGAAGAAGAAGTGGCTGAACGGACGTCTTTTGATTGTTCAGGGATTCCTGGAATAAATCCGGATCTGCATCTACAGGTGGATAAGTGGAGACATAGATATTCTTCACTTGAAGTTGCCTTTTCCCAAGGGATTTTCTGATTTTCTCCCCATTCACCGAGGTCAATTCCATATCCCGCTTGACCCAGTTTCCCCAATCCAGATCTTTCCGGACCATTCGAATGATGGTTGCTTCTTTCTTCCCGGTATTCTCAAGCCATATTTCATCCTGATTGGGTGAGAGATTAAGAATTCGATAGTGTTTATCTTCCACCAAATGGTAAGCTATCTTCCAAAACAAATAATGATAACGTAAATCCACATCATCCACTACTTTCTTTTTTTAAGAAATCCTATTCTTCCCCTACTATACCGAACCTTTTCTTAACCTGTAAAATAAAAAGACTGTAAGAGAGGTTTTCCCCCTTACAGTCTTTTTCACTGTTATCCTCTGAATGCACCTTGAATAAATTTAGAGCGAATACCAGGTATCCCCATCGCTGCTTTCACAGCAAATTTCCTAATGAGAAAGTTCCCCAGAAGTACATTTAACAGTCGATAACGATTTGGAATCAGAAAAAGAATCAAACCGCCCAGCACTAACCATTTTGTCCATCCGTTCATGATGATCCCTCCTGCTAGTAGTTTGGATCATTATAGAGAAGCTTATCCCACTAAATTACAAGGAGACGATACATTCTTTCGTTACCGTCAATAGAGTATGAGCATAAGTATACCTGCAAAAAGACTCGACAGAGCATTTACTGTCTCATTATTCATGAGAGGAAGCCCTTTCGTTCTTTCTGTGTGATGTCCACAATGAACGGATGACTCTGTTCGAAGATCGCAGACCGGACACCGGTACTCCAACTGAATGAACGCGCCCAGCACTGTATCCAGGATGTTTCCTAAAAACCCGGAAAGGAGAAGGAGTAAGAAGAGAGATACATCCATGACATTCAACATAATCAATGAGGCCAGTGAGATAAAGGCAGATCCAAAGAAAGCCCCTGCCGTACCGATGATGGAAACAGCACCCGACGTGCCTTTGGGAACTCTCCTAAACGTTCTGATGGAAAACGGCATTTTATGACTGAGAGGACCGATTTCTGATGCCCATGTATCAGCGTTTGCCCCTGCGATTGACGCAATGAAGGCTAGTGTCCAAACTTCGTTTCCCGTCACACTGAATATTATGGCAAAGAGGGCTGCAGGACCTCCGTTCGCCAACACTTGCTGCCAGTCCCTGATGGACGTTTTCGCTAAGCGCTCCTCGATTCCTATCTTGCTTTTCTTAAAAAGGCGAGACCATATACTTGATGACAGGAAGAACACGCCTAATATAAACAGTCCCTCAAACCCATATGAGCAGCCAATAGCCAGGCCTATCATTATGGCCATTACAGCGCCTGAGAGACTTAAATTACTGGTTTTCCATCCTACTATGGCGATAGTGAAAATAAAAAGGAGAAGATAGAAATACTCATTAATCACAATCGATTCGTCCCTTTTCCGTCAAGATCGTTCCAACGGGTATGTCGAAAGATTCGATTGGCAATGTAGCGACCATTTGCTCCACAAAGGCAAGGGACATCGTCAGACCCGAATAGCTTGAGAGTAACCTGTCATAGTATCCCCCACCAAACCCCAGCCGATAGCCCTTTTCTGTATAAGCCAAACCTGGAACGATCATCAATTCAATAGCGTCATTATGTACAACGGTCGACTTGTATGGGTCTGGTTCATACAAATCAAAATAGGATTGTTCGAGCTGATGGAAATCATGAAGCTCATAGAAGACCAATTCACGGTTTTTTGGAAAACATTTCGGGACTACTACCGTTTTCCCTTCCTCCCAGCCCCGTTTGATGATATTCCACGTATTGATTTCCGGAGGCTTTGAAATGGTCACCGCAACAGTGTTGCTCTTCTTCCACTCAGGAGATTCAAAGAGTGATTGTTCTATTCTAAAACACTTTTGTTGAAATGCTATATGATCGATTAATTTTAAAGATTGAAGCTGAAGATTCCGTAGTTCTTTTTTAGACATAATATCCCTCCATACTTACTATACTATTTTAATGGATTCTCTATGTAAATGCGATGATATAACAGTTATGAGCATAAAAAAAAGCAGCGGATAAAATCCGGCTGCTTATTTCGTTTCGCGGTGAAGAGTCACACGCTTTAATTTCGGGCAATATTTTTTTAGCTCAAGACGGTCTGGGTTGTTACGCTTGTTCTTAGTTGTAATATAGTTACGCTCACCAGTTTCTGTGCAAGCTAAAGTAATGTTTACACGCATTATTGTTTCCCTCCAAACATATACATCTTCTACTATTCATACGACTTTTCTATAATATCACTTTTCTTTCGGAAATGCTAGTCCGTTTTTTATTCTATCGCTTATATTTGAAACCTCCTCTTCCAAAGCACCTTCAATGGCATACACTTTGCCTTGTTTCACTTCAAAAGGCTTGAATGAGAAGTCTAACATATAGACCATCATATTAAGGCCATTGGTGATCGGATAGTAGTAAAGGCTTCCGTTACTCAGGGATTTTTTCCATAGTTGTAAGCCTTTCAAATTAAGGGGATAGATTGATTTCTTAACAGATCCCGCGCAGGAAACAATGTTCGTGATGGCAACAAGTTTACCACTGTAATTCCAGAACGTATCCTTGGATAGTGATAAGACCCCAACTCCATCTTCTTTACAAGCGAGCCATTCAATGAGAAAGAAAACCTTAAGATGCCTGCTTACTTTTGTGGTATTTTCCATTTCAAAGGCAAAGGATTCTCCCCACCCTTCAATATGTTCGTGAATTTTTACACTTATGCCGGTAAGAGAGGTTAGTTTCTCTGAGTAAAGGGGTACATATTCATTATTCTTGTTCCAGGCTATTCCTTGGATATGGAACTTTTCATTCGGATTCTCCTTCATTAGCCTCTACACCTTTTGCCAGATTTTTATTTTCTTTCCATAATACCTGGCAAGCTCCCTTGCCAGATTTCGTCTGTCAGCTTTGGAATAAATGATGAATCCTTTTTTTGGATCACTGATGATTTTCGTTCGGCCACCATCTCTATGATCAAAAACGATTTCTTTCTGACTGGAGGAAGACGGAACGGTTTCCAGTAATTTAGCAAGGACGATGGGTTTCTTACCATTTGGACACGCTACTTGAAGTCTGGTGATAAAAGGCTCTATAAAGTCTTTAGAGTGGTGGAAGCCTTTTTTTAAGGAGGGAGGAGAATATTGCCCCCTCATGAGGTCATCACGTGCGCATTTATATTCTTCTGGGTTTCCGATATCTCTCCAATAAGCACTTGTTTTAAACACATAGACTTCCTCATTGTTCGTAAGCAGCTGAGGAATGAAATCCTGACCGAAATCCCTCGCTCCTAAGTGAGCATAGCGATCAAGCAGTCGTGGATCTAACATATATACCCCGGTGTTCACTTCATTTCCTACCCACTCTTTCGGCTTTTCAATAAAATCAACCAATTTACGATTTTCGTCTGTATGACAAATCCCATATTCTTTTGGATTCTCTACTTCTTTTGAAACAACGGTCATAACCGCTTTTTTCTCATAATGGAATTCTATGACTTTATCAATTGGAATATTTGTGAATGCATCTCCACTTAACACCAGGAAAGGTTCACGAAGTCTGTGCCTGGCGAGAAAGATCCCTCCCGCTGTACCAAGGGGGGATTTTTCCTCCAGATAGGTAATGTTTACATTGAAATGTTTCCCATCACCAAAATAGTCTTTAATCGTTTCGCTTTTGTAACAAGTGGTGATGAGAATATCGTTAATTCCATATGACCTTAGGAGGTTGATGCTGTATTCCAGAATTGGCTTATTCAAAATCGGAACCATCGGCTTTGCAATCGACATTGTATAGGGTCTTAACCGCTTGCCTTCTCCACCTGCCAATATCACGGCCTTCATCTTTTTATGCCTTCCACTTTTGATTGAAGAAGCACATCATCGTATACGTGGATGGTTTGTTCAGCAATTCGATCCCAACTAAACATGGATTGAGCCATTTTGAAACCGAGATTCCCTAATTGCTCCGATTTTGAAGGATTTTCAATTAATGAGACCAATTGTCCATAAAGGCTTTGTTCATGATTGGGCTCAAATAATAAGCCGGTTTGTTCATGTTTCACGATTGATTTAAGTCCTCCTGTATTGGATGCGACAACCCCTTTACGGAAAGCCATCGCCTCCAGTGCAACAATGCCGAATGGCTCATAAAGGCTTGGAAAAATCACGGCTAAACAATTTTTCAAATAGTCATTCCGCTCCCTATCAGAAATGTATCCGATGAAGGACACACAATCACTCAGGTCTTCATGGGCTACCATTTGACGATAATGCTCTAGCATCGGACCTTTTCCTGCTATGATAAAAGAGATGTTAAATCCTTCTCTCTTTAACTGTGAGGCTACCCTGATAATCGTGTCGAACCCTTTCTCATGAACCATCCGTCCGATTGAAAAGAAATACGGAGTGGATGGCTGTTCAAAGCTATAAGGAGAAGATTGATCGAGCTTCTCTAATTCCACGCCATTTGGTATCACAGCGACTGGTGCTTCGATAGTAAATAAGCTCTTGATTTCCTCTTTCATATGCTCACTGCACACAATAAGATGGTCAGATGCACTAATGAGAAGCTGCTCTTCCCGGTGAATCTTGTGTTGTAAATCGGTATAAATCCCCTGATTGCGTCCATGTTCCGTAGCATGAATGGTCGTTATGAGAGGAATCGAATAATACTCTTTCAGTTTCATCGCTGAAGTGGACACAATCCAATCATGGGCATGAATATGAGTGATTCTATCATCTCTTATCAGTTCATGAGCGTAATGAATGAACGCTTGATTTAAATCAAATACCCATTTGAAGAAATCTTCTTCGTATGGATGTAATGGGTGCACACGGTGAATCGTAACCCCTTCCATTTTCTCAAGTGACAGGGCATCATTTGCTTTCGTTGTAAGAACATGCACCTGTTTCCCTTTTTTCACAAGATTATTAGCCAGATCATACACATGCCTCGAGAGTCCACCCACGATATTCGGCGGGTATTCCCATGAGAGGATCAGAACGGAATCCTGTTTCACTGCTTTTTCTTCTAAATTGCCTGCGAAAAGCCCTTCAAGGATTTCATCAGATGGAAATGGAACGACCCTTTTACGATGAAGGAATAAATGTTCATCGTTCTGCCCTTCCAGTACCAAATCAAGTAAGCTGTCAAAGTGAACAGACGTCAAGCCATTTTGAATATTCGAACCTTCAAGGCTGGCTACCCATTCCCTTAGCAGTTGATGTGTCATCTCTGTCGGTTCTGCAGATGTATACAGTTCGTCGAGTTTCTCTTCCATACGATGAATGATTCGAATATTCTTCATGGCCGGATCAGATAGAATCGGGGTTTGCTTCTCCATTCCAAGAAATCCAAAACCCACTCTGGAAAGAGCAGTAGAAGATTCCATCTTCTCCTCTAATGAGTGTGTGAACTCTCTGGCTTTTAATTCAGCGTAGTTTTCTCTATTCTCTATGAAAACAATCGAGAGGGAATGACCGTTCTCTTCCAATGCTCCGATTCTGCCCTCTGAAACCGGTATTAACTTTAAGCCCCTAGGTGTTCTGATTACACCGCTGTCACTTTCTTTTTCACTATGTTCATAGGAGTAGGAGGAGATAAATGTGTATTCGATTCCTTGCTTAGTGAGGTATAAGTCAATTCCCGGCACATACGCTGCCTGTGGTAACCAAAAAACCTTTGGAACCATTTGGAAATACCGCTTATACAACAACGTACTCATACGCACCTGAGACTCAATCGCTCTCGGAGTCCTGTAGTGAGTTAGTGGAAATGAGCTTACCGTCGTAGGGATCACGGTGGCTTTGCCTTCAACCACCAGAGTCTTATAGGCTTGTACGAAATTCATGTCATGGGTTGACCATTGGGAATAAATCAGCTGCCATTTACTCTTTTCATGCGGCTCAGCTTGTAGAAGGTTGGCTTGAATGATTGAATGAGCTTTCTCCTTAAACTCTTCACTCATAAAAAGTGAAAAGAGGGTAGGGTTAATCACAACAGGTATAGAGGATGCTCCGTTCCGCTGCAGAAGATCTAACAATGCACTATTTTCGATAAGGATAGAAGTAAGTAGATCTTCCCGTTCATTACATTGTGAAAAAGCCAGTTCGTTAAATTGTGGATATATCATCACTTCCGAAAGTCCTTTCATGCCTTTTCCTCCTGATTCATTACATAATACGAATAGGTGCTCACATGCTCCACCCATTTCGGTTCCTTAATTAATCCTTGCTCATATTCAAATAACTCTTTCATACTATGATACTCCTGATGATGGGACGTTCTTGGGGTGTGGAGTACATTGGAGCGGGTGAATGAAACAAAGTCACCGGACGGTAAGCGCAATCCAATTTCCATACAGTAGCTTCGGTTTTCCTTTAGACCATTTACAAACCAATCACTCTCCGTATGAGGAACATATGAATCTGAGTATGAGTGATGATTATGTCCGTTAAAGGAAATCGATGTAATATCATATAAACGAAGGACAAAAGGTTGAGGGTCTGTATTCATTTTAAAGTGGCTTTTCACATGGCGAATCCATTCTTGAGTAATGTTCCAATAGCAATAGATTCTGGATGACGTAGAGAACATGATCGATAATTCATTGGCACGCGGGTTTTTCGCACGGGGCTTGGGCATCTTTCTTCCAAAGGAAGCTCTTCCTACCCGCTTTTTCGGTATTTTCGGCTCAATCACTTCTACAGAGGCACCCTCATTTACAGTAGAGTTTCCCTGAGCCTTCTGATACTTCACCCATTGATATTGAACTTTCCCAACGGTAGTATTCAGCTCTTTGGCAATTTTCCTGAATGACACTCCTTGTTCTTTTAACCGTATGATTTCTGTGATCAAAACAATTCCTCCTAAAGAGTAACCTAATATTATATAATTTCAATCTAAAAATTATGACAATTATCTATAAATTCATCGTAACACCCTATTCAAAAAGCTACAATAAACGCATTTTGTCGTATCTTGTTAAACGTGGTGATAATGGGGTTTATCATGCATTTTTTTTACAAATTATCATGCTGAAATGATATTAAAGCGATTACATTTTTAGAACGACAAGATTCTTTCACAATTGCCTAATGACATTCGACAAAATATTGGTTCTTTCCACAAATTTATCCTTTCATCTTATAGAGATAAGCCTTTATCTATGCTATAACTAAAGGAGAATAATACTGCATGAGGTGATATAGTGGATTTACTATTCATTGGATTAGTAAGTTTCTCTATCCTATTACTAGTCATTTCGTTTTTCCAACGGGATCGGTATCGTGATATTGAAAAAGACATGGAAGAATTGTCAATGAATGTTCTCCAGGAGCATTATCAGTTAAAGAAAAGAATACGGGTACTGGAAGAAGAGTTGATGGTGGATGGCGATGCGCCTTTAAAAAGAACAGCTCCTGTGAGAAAACCCATTCATGAGGTTGTAAAAAATCAAGTCATTGCGTTATATCAACAAGGAATACCTATCGAACAAATCGCAAAACAATCCGCACTTTCTAAAACAGAAGTTCAGCTACTTATTTCGAAGCTATAAAAAGAGGGTGTATGAATTACATTTTATTAAATTTATTGACCAAAATGATACTCAATAGATTCCATAGAAAAAAGCTGTCCTTGTGCGGGACAGCTTTTTCTGGTAGTGTCTATTCATTCAAGTCGTAACGACGACCTTTCACAAGATAGAATACACCTTCTGCAATGTTTGTTGAATGATCCGCAGCTCTTTCAAGGTAACGGCAAACGAAAGAGAGCTGAGTAATCTGAGCCGTGAATTCAGGCTTTTCTTTATTAAGAGTCAGAAGCTCTACAATCGTTTCACCATATAAGTCATCCACCTTATCATCCATATCAGCGATTCTCTTTGCTTTCGCCACATCTTCTTCGACAAATGACTCTAATGTAAGCTGAATCATTTCAGATGTTATGGCATGCATTTCCTTAATATGATGAATCGGTTTAATCAAAGGTTCATTACCAATGCGGATCGTTGATTTCGCTACGTTCACAGCAAAATCTGCTATTCTTTCCAAATCTGAAGCAATTTTGATAGCAACGATGATTCTTCTTAAATCAGTTGCCACTGGTTGTTGCTTAGCTATAGTCAGAATGGCTAAATCATTGATTTCCTCTTCCAGATCATCGGCTTTTTGGTCGCCTTCGATAATAGCAAGCGCCGTATCAACATCCTTCTCTTCTAACGCCACAATACTTCTTTCAAGTGCAACCTTTGCAATATTACCCAAATCCATTAGTTTGGTTTGCAATTCTTTTAAATTTGCATCAAATTGTCCTCTTACTGCCATGATTATACCCCTTCCTCTTTCAACACTTAAGCTTTCAATAGTATGAATTAAACATCTGGTGATAGTTATCCTTCTTAGAATGTGAATTAACCGAAACGACCAGAGATATAGTCTTCTGTACGCTTATCAGATGGAGTAGAGAAGATTTTATCTGTTTTGTCAAATTCAACTACTTCCCCGTTTAGGAAGAAGGCTGTGCGGTCAGAAATACGTGCAGCCTGTTGCATATTATGAGTAACAATAATAATACTATATTCTGTTTTTAATTCTTGAACCAGTTCTTCAATCTTTAATGTAGAAATCGGATCAAGAGCAGACGTAGGTTCATCCATCAGAATGACATCCGGCTCAATAGCAAGACATCTTGCTATACAGATACGCTGCTGCTGTCCACCAGATAGTCCATATGCATTTTGATTCAGACGATCTTTCACTTCATCCCAAATCGCTGCACCGCGTAAGCTTTTTTCAACAATTTCATCCAGCATTTTTTTGTTTTTAATTCCGTGGATACGAGGACCGTATGCAATGTTGTCATAAATCGACTTAGGGAACGGATTAGGTTTTTGGAAAACCATCCCTACCTTCGTTCTTAATTCCTCAACACGATAATTCCGATCAAAAATATTACGCTCACGATAAAAGATATCACCTGATGTTTTTACGCTTGGAATCAGCTCGATCATACGATTTAATGTTTTAATATAAGTGGATTTCCCACAACCGGATGGACCGATGATGGCCGTCACTTCATTTTCCATAATATCTAAATCAATATTTTTCAACGCATGATTTGTACCGTACCATAAGTTAAGCTGCTTTGTCTGATAAACAGGCTCTTTTCTCACTGAACTATTGATCATACCTTTATTATTGTTGTTGACCATTGTTGTTTCCATATTTGAAAGCCTCCTTCATCCATTAAAAACCAATAAATAAACGATATTAATATCTTTTTTGAAACTTATTACGAATCAGCACTGCGATCGAGTTCATGAGTAACAGTAAGCCTAACAGGATTATAATACCTGCAGCTGCCACATCATGGAAATCTGCTTGTGGTCGTTTTGTCCAATCGTAAATTTGCATTGGAAGTGCTGTAAATGTATCCAAGATGGAACCTGGAGTAAACAGTAATATCGTTGGTACACCGATAACGACGAGGGGCGCTGTTTCTCCGATTGCACGGGAAAACGCTAAAATGCTTCCTGTCAATATCCCGGGTATTGCGGCTGGTAATACGACTCTAGTAATTGTCTGCCACTTTGTAGCACCCATACCATACGATGCGTCCCTTAACTCTCTTGGTACAGAACGAATCGCTTCTTGTGCTGCAACAATAATAACAGGCAGAATTAGCAAACTCATCGTCAAACCGGCTGCCAGTACACTTTGACCAAGGGCAAAGGCCCGGGCAAAGATCGTTAAACCTAAAAGACCAAATACAACGGAAGGAACACCTGCAAGATTTGAAATATTTACTTTGATAAATTTATTGATTTTGTTTTGTATAGCATATTCTTCTAAATAAATGGCCGTCCCTACTGCTAATATGAACGAAACAATAACAACAACGAACATCAGCCAAATCGTTCCCATAAAGGCGGCATAAATCCCTGCTTTTTCAGGGAACCTTGATCCCACATTTTGTAAAAATTGCAGATCCAAGTATCCAATTCCTTGAGTGAATACCCGATATAATAATACACATAACACGACTAAGCCAAATAAAGTCGCTAGGAAGAAAAGCCCTTTAAAGACGCTATTCACCATTAGTCTGGAAGACATCTTTTTTAAGACATTTTCATGATTGATATACTTCATGATTAATACTCCTCTCTGAATCGCTTAGAGATGTATTGGGCAAGCAGGTTCATACCAAGCGTGAATAAGAATAATGTGAAACCTACTGCATAAATACTATAGTAAATCGTCGTTCCATACCCTGCATCTCCTGTACTTACCTGAACGATGTACGCTGTCATCGTTTGGATGGAATCAGTAACATTCCAAGAGAGGTTTGGAGAAGCTCCTGCAGCAACCGTTACAATCATGGTCTCTCCAATTGCACGGGAGATGGCAAGAACAATCGATGCAACAATGCCTGATACAGCAGCGGGTAAAACAACCTTAAGTGCAACTTCTAATTTCGTTGCCCCTAATGCCTGTGCACCTTCACGTATGGAATTCGGAACAGACGACATCGCGTCTTCAGATAGAGAAGCAATCATGGGAATAATCATGATACCAACTACAATTCCAGGACTTAATGCATTAAATATACTTAATGCAGGTATAAATGACTTCAATATAGGAGTAACAAATGTTAGAGCAAAGAACCCAAATACGATCGTTGGAATCCCGGCTAATACCTCTAATATCGGTTTGATGAATCTTCTTGAACGATCTGTTGCATACTCACTCAAATAAATGGCGGAAGCAAGTCCTATCGGTACTGCTACCACTACAGCTATTCCGGTAATCTTCAATGTTCCTGAGATTAAAGGAATGATTCCGTAACTTGGATTCTGATTAGAAAAAGGAAACCATTCTGTTCCTGTTATGAAATCAAATACGGATACTCTTGAAAAGAATGTAAATGTTTCAAATATAAGAGTAAATACGATACCTATGGTTGTTAATACTGAAACCCCGGCTATTGCAAACAAGATCCATGGAATAGACTTTTCAATAGAACGATTCAAGCCTTTACCACTTTTTTGTGAAATCATCTCAGCAACAGAGTATGATGATCCTTTTGAATTTGTAGCCATATAATGCAAACCCCTTTCATCCACATGACAAGATGAGAAGCAAGTAATCGCTTCTCACCTCTTCATTTTGACTTAACAACGATTAAAACTTATTTAAGACCTTCTAATTTTTCAGTAGCTTCTTTGATTTTATCTTCAGGAAGACTTACATAACCTACTGCTTCTGCCATTTCAGCAGAGTTATCAAGAGTGAATTTCATGAAATCATATACAGCTTCATTATCTTTAACAGAAGCGTTTTTAGCATATACGAACAATGGACGTGATAGTGGAGTGTATTCCCCACTCTCGATTGTTTCGTTATTCGGCTCTACTCCGCCGATTTTTACCGCTTTAAGTTCTTCTTTATTTGCAAGGTAATAAGCATAACCGAAGAATCCGATCGCGTTTTTATCACCCGTTACACCTTGTACAAGAACGTTATCATCTTCAGAAAGCTGAATGTTTTGTTTAACCATATCTTTTTCTTCTAAAATTACTTCGTTGAAATAATCATAAGTTCCTGAGTCAGTACCAGGAGAATAGAATTTCACTTCTTCATCCGGCCATTCCGGGTTGATATCAGACCATTTTTTTGTCTTTCCATCTTCGATCCAAAGCTTTTGAAGATCTTCGACTGTCATGTCTTCTGCCCAGTCGTTTTCTTTGTTAACTACGATTGTAAGACCATCTTTAGCAACTTCGAATTCAGTGAAATCAATATCAGCTTCTTCCAGCTTTTGCTTTTCTTCGTCTTTGATTGGACGGGAAGCGTTTGAAAGATCAGTTTCACCTGCGATGAACTTTTCAAATCCACCACCAGAACCGGAAACACCGATAGATACTTTTACATCAGGTTGTGTAGCTGCATATTCTTCGTTAACAGCTTCCATGATTGGAGCTACAGTCGATGAACCATCCATTTTTACGCTGCCGGATAGTTGTTCTCCTGAACCATTCTCTGCTCCACCTTGAGCACCACATGCTCCTAATACAAGAGCTGATCCGATCATTGCTGACATTGCCAGATACTTAAAGCTTTTCATTCCTAAATTCCCCCTAAGAAACTTGGTTGTTTTGTCCTACGAGTAATAGATTAATAGATGAGTGTTAATGAGGTTTTAACCGTTTGTAAAGGTTTTGTAAATTCGACATTATTCTTCATCTTCAGACCCTTCCCCGAACCTAGAAAACCTTATCAAACCCTTATTAAACATAGTATTAGACAATGATTTGTAAATTATGTAGTTCCCACAAAAATGATTAAATAATCGATTTGATATTTTCGTATATATTATAAGAATGTTCATTGTATTTGAGTAAAAAGACTTAAACAACATAAAAAAGCTGATTTCCAGAAAGTTATTTCGTGGAAATCAGCTAAAGTCTGCTCAGTTATTTTGTTCTCTTTCCTCTTGCATTTGTTCTTCTGCCTCTTCAGCGTTTTCTACTTTCTTATTAACTGAAGTCGGGTCCTTCACTTCTTCTGCACGTTTCTTCTTCAGTTCAAAGTACTTATCCATCACTCGTTTGGAAATGTATTTATTCACGTAAGGATCGGCCACTCCGCTTGCTTGAATATGAGAAGCAGGAACCATTGTGGCATACGCCACTTCAGGGTTATCAAATGGGGCGTACCCGATTAGAGTCGTGTTGTAGTTCAGCTCTCCATCTACATACGTCTCAGCGGTACCCGATTTACCTGCCGCATTATACGGTGCATCCTTAAATTGATCATACGCCGTTCCATCAGGATAGTGGTACACACGATAGAAACCTTGTTGGACGTGCTCGACCTGGGCTTGTGTAGCTCCAATGCGATTCAGCACATTCGTCTCTTTTTCAAACAGAATCGGTCCCAAGCTTTCCTGGTCGTTTGTTGGCTCTCTTATTTCTTTCATAATATGTGGCTCCACCCGATAACCATCATTAGCAATCGTTGAGATATACTGAGCTAATTGCATCGTTGTATACGTATCGAACTGCCCAATCGCTAAATCAAGTAAGAAACCTGGAGTGGTGTCGGTACCTGTCAGCCCGGAAGACTCACCAGGTAAATCGATTCCTGTTGGCACACCTAATCCAAATTGGGCATAATGATTTCGTAAAACGTCAAATGCCTGTGGATTATTAATCATGGTTTCGTTCGGAATATATTCTCTTCCGGCAATTCTAAATGCAATTTTCCACATATAGGAGTTCGAAGATTTCTCAAGGGCGAACAAGTCGGACATCGGAATTCTTCCCGATCGATTAAACCATGAAGTTTTTGGTCGATCTTTACCAATTTTAATTGGTTCATCTACAAGCACTTCACCAGGAGTCAAGTTCCCTGTCATGTAACCTGTTAAAACAGTGGCACCCTTAACCACCGATCCAACTTCATAAGAAGACGTAAAGGTTCCTAACGCAGCATCCCTCATCTCGTACTTGCCTGTTTCAGGGTTCTTTACATATTGTTTTCCGGCCATAGCTAATATTTCCCCTGTATTAGGGTCAATCATGACCACGTAAGCTCGATCCAGGTTAGGAGACTCACCGCGATTCACTATCTGTTTTCGTAATTCTTCTTCTATAATCTTTTCAACCTCACGTTGAAGCTCCATATCGATTGTCAGAACAATATCTTTTCCCCGTTGACCTTCTTGAACGAGTACAGATTCCAATACACTACCGCCTTTTGTGACGTTTTTGATTTGTTCCTTTTGACCTTGCAAAACATCTTCATATTCTAATTCAACATAACTCTTCCCTACACGATCATTCCGGTTGTAGTCTTTTGCTAAATAGGAATCTACCAGGTTCTTCGGTAAACCTTCTCTTGAAGAAGAAACGTTCCCGAGAATCGTCCTCAACGTATCATCAAATACGTAGGATCGCTTCCAGTCTGTTGTCGTATTGATGCCGGGAAGTTCACTGAGATGTTCACTGACGACAGCGAATTCTTCCGGGGTGACCCCTTCGTTTTTCACAATTTGCGGATTTAATGCATAGCCGCTGGAGAACTCACGGTAAATCGCAATGATTTCTAAATCTTTTTCAGTCAGTGACGCTAATTCGTCTTTTGTGATCCGATCTAGTCTCATTTGATACACTTTCGCGTTCACGTCGTCTTCAGAGTAATCTTCATTGTTTTGAAGCTTTTTTATTTCCTCTTCTGACACCTTTTTGTCTGCTTGTTCTTTATTATTTAATAACCAATAATCTTTCTTGTCTCTTTCTGTCACTTCTTTTGTATCTTTTTCAATGTACTCAGAAAGCTTGGAAGCAACCTCCATCATCTCTTCGATCTTGGTGTTGTTTGCACGTGTATACGTAATCGCATTTAACGGAACATTATCGACGATCACATTACCATAACGGTCATACATTTTCCCTCGTGGCACACCTGTATTGACGACAACATCCTCTGTTCTTTCTACTTCCTTCTTGTAGCTTTCTCCGTTCACTATTTGAACGAGTCCCAGTCTAAGAACCAGAAGAGAAAATAATAAGAACACGGCAAAAAACAGCAGATTCATCCGAACGGGAACATGCGTCTTTCTTTTTCTCTTATTTCTTTTCAATCTTTCCAACCCTTCCTCTATGTAAAAATATCTTTATATCGTGACCATCCCTTCTTATTTTATAGAAAAATACAAGGATAATCTAGACATAAGCAAAGAGAGGAAATCTTTCCCTCTCTTTGCTTAAATATCCTATATGGGCAAGTCCACTTTTCGAACAAAGAAATAAATGAGGGTATGACCCGCTCCAAGCATTAGTAAGAGGATGGGGATACTCTCTTCCTGGTTGAAAAATGTGACGGCAATGATGAACGCCAGGACTGACACAATTCTTCCTAAATTCAAGAAAATCTCCCTCACGACAATATACTCAATTCTCATTTCAGCGGCGTTCCATCCCGTTCCGATTACATCATATGTCATTGAAATATAGGGTACCAGGAGTATGGGGTACGCAATGGCAATCACCCCGGCATAGAGCAATAACTTCGTGTAAGTGACATCAAACACGATCAAGAATATTGACAGGTAGAGAAGAATTCCACCTAATAAAATGGCCTTTTTCCGAAACTTTTTTTTAATCACCCGCGATGCAATGTAATAGCCAACGAATGCGATCCCTGAGTTTATGAGTCCGAATGTACCAATGGCAAATTCACTTCCTGTACTAATGAACACAAACACAGAAATAATGAAGATAAATGTTCCTTCTCTCAATCCCTGGAAGAAGTGGGCGTTCGTAATGAAGCGCCAATTAGCATTGTTTTTCCTTTCTTCCAGAATTCTGAGGAATAGATATCTTCCGGATGCCGGTCGTCTTTTTAGAAAGAAGCTCAAAAGAACGGCTATAGCAAATAGGAGGAGAGATAAACCGAATACAATGGTATAGCCCTTATACGAAGCAAATCTGGAAATAATAAAACCTGCGAGGATCGGGCCGATCATTCCTCCAGCTGACGATAACGTACCGAGGAAACCATTGAAGAAATCTCTCGTTTCAGGTTCCGTAATTTCAAAGGTCAGTACATTAAACGCTAACCAATAGAAGCCGTAGCCGATTCCGAGCAACGCTCCTAACACAACCAGGTAATTTTCGGCCGACTCCCCGAAAGCCAATACAGATATGTAAAAAAGCGCCAAAAAAATAACCCCGAAGCGTAATACAATCACCCGGTCTACTTTCTTTGCCAACCTTCCAGCTAATATAAAAGTTAATGGCTGAAAGATGACAACGGTTAAATTATAGATGCCTAAATCAATAAATTCACCTGATTGCTTCCACAAGTAGATGTTTACAAATGTGTTTGAGAGCGCAATACTTAATGAATATAATCCGCCAATTAATAGTAGCAGAGTAAGATCTCTCGTTAAATCAATATCGCCTAATAACTTTTTATAGCTACTCATTTGAAAAACTCCCCTTTAACGTACCCCTATCTTGTGAAAAAGGGAGGGAAGTTATACAAAAAAAAGAGAGGTTCTTGAAAGAACCTCTCTCCTCCTACGTTTAAATTATTTAGCAGCTGAATAACGCTTCGCTACTTCATCCCAGTTTACAACGTTCCAGAATGCTCCGATGTAATCAGGGCGACGGTTTTGATAATTCAGGTAGTAAGCATGCTCCCAAACGTCAAGACCTAAAACTGGGGTTTTCCCTTCCATTAGGGGGCTATCCTGGTTTGGTGTGCTTGTTACTTCTAATTCACCGTTGTTTACCACAAGCCAAGCCCAACCTGAGCCAAAGCGGGTAGCAGCAGCGTTAGCGAACTCTTCTTTAAATGAATCGAAGCTTCCAAACTTGGAAGAAATAGCTTCTGCCAACTCTCCAGATGGAGCGCCTCCACCATTCGGAGATAATACTGTCCAGAATAGAGAGTGATTAGCGTGGCCGCCACCATTGTTGCGTACTGCAGTACGAGCACCTTCAGGAACAGCGTCTAAGTTAGAAACAAGATCTTCAATGGATTTGCTTAGTAAATCATCGTGACCTTGAAGTGCATCATTTACTTTCGTAACATATGCGTTATGGTGTTTCGTGTGATGAATGTTCATTGTGTCCTTGTCAATATGAGGCTCTAAAGCATCATATGCATAAGGTAATTGCGGTAATTCGTAAGCCATTATAAATTCCTCCCTATGTATAGTTTCCTGAACAATGCATTCAGGCCGTTTCAGTATAAGATTACCAAAACTACTATATCTGTTCAAATATTTTGCCTTCTAATCTTCACTTTTTCTTACAAGAATAAAATCCCCTATATTTTCATCCCTAGTCATAAGAATGTATTTCCCCCTCAAATAACAAGAAAAAAATATACAGCCATGACAATTTGGATGATTCCTTTTGTCACGACACTGGAAATGAATCCAACGACAGATCCTACGCCTACTTTTACGGCGGTCTTTAGATTGGATCTATGCACTACCCATTCACCTATGATGGCACCTAAAAAGGGGCCAATCAGGATTCCAATGACAGGAATGACGAAAGGTCCGACAAGCAAACCGATTGTACTTCCCCAAATCCCTGCTTTTGTACCACCAAATTTCTTTACCCCAATGAGGTTCGCCATGTAATCAGCACCGAAGAGAAGAATCACAAACAGAACCTGCACAGTCCAGAATAACCAGCTAAAGGGTTCGAAGCTAAAAAACACTCCGTACAAAATAAAGCTTCCAATCAGAAAGACGACACTGGGCAATATCGGGTAAATCAATCCAACAAAGGACAATATCATCAGTACGATAATGATACTCCAATAGATTACTTCCATCTTTTAACACCTCCCATAAAGTATAAAAAAAACTGACCCATTTGACAAATTTCAAATGAGTCAGCACTTGTATTATTCTACTCCCAATACTGCTTCAGCAATATTGACAGCATGATCACCGATACGTTCTAAGTTACTTACGATATCGACAAACACAATACCTGCTTGTCCCGAACATTTCCCTTCGTTCATACGCAGAATATGCTTTTTGCGAAGCTTTCTTTCCATTTTATCGATCTGATCTTCTTTTTCAGCTACTTCCCTTGCAATATCAGTATCGTTTAAGTCTAAAGATTTTAACGCTTTTTCTACTGTTTCTATTGTTAGATTAAACATTACTTCAAGGTCATTCATTGCATCATCCGTAATCTTAACCTTGTTGGTCTGCTGGTATTCAATCAATTCAACAATATTCTCAAAATGATCCCCTACACGTTCGATGTCGCGTACGGTATCCATTAATATGGAATGGCGCTCGGATTCATTTTCAGATAATGAAGCAGAAGATAAATCAACCAGGTAGTTCGTGATTTTCTTATCAAGATTGTTAATGGCTCCTTCAATTTGATAAGCTGCCTCTGCATTCTTAGAGCTCTTTGACTTCAAGAACTCATTGGTTTCTTCTAATCCCTTAACAGCGAATTTACCCATGCGAAGTACTTCTTCCTTAGCTTGTCCTAAAGCAATAGAAGGTGATTGTTCAATAAACATTGGATCCAAATGTTTAGAGTTATAATCAACAAGTGAATCCTGCCCAGGGATCAATTTCGTGACGATCACCGCTAATAGGGCGATGAACGGGAACTGAATAATCGTATTCGTTATATTAAATGAGCCGTGAGCAAAAGCGATTGTCATCGGTTCATTCAGGTTAAATGAAGATTGTAAAAACAGAACAAACTTAGTGAAAAATGGCAAAATGATTAAAAAGATGGTTGAGCCAATCAGATTAAAGAGTACATGGACTGCTGCAGCACGTCTTGCAGCGACTGAAGCACCCAAAGCTGCTAAAACGGCTGTAATGGTCGTTCCAATATTATCCCCAAATAAAATAGGAAGTGCTGCCTGGATGTCCACTAAATCTGAACTGTATAGCTCTTGTAAAATACCGATAGTTGCAGATGAACTTTGTACAATTACAGTAAATAGAGTTCCAATTACTACTCCAAGAATTGGATTTGTACTCATACTTACAGTTAAGTCATGAAAGGCTTCAAGTGAACGCAGAGGCTTCATTCCTCCACCCATTAATTCCAATCCATAAAATAATGCACCGAAACCAAAAATCATTTGTCCAAAATTGTGTACTTTTTTATTCTTAAAGAAGAATAACATAATTGTTCCTACTGCAATGATTGGTAATGCATATGCTCCAATATCAATCCCAATGATAAACGCTGTTACCGTTGTACCTATATTCGCACCCATGATGACACCGATCGCTTGTCTCAGTGTCATGAAGCCTGCGCTTACTAATCCGACTACGATAACCGTCGTACCACTACTGGACTGTATTAAGACTGTAACAAAAATACCTGCCAATACGCCCATGAATGGGTTGGTCGTGAACTTATCAAGAATCTCTTTCAGGCGTTCACCGGCAGACTTTTGAAGTCCGTCCCCCATATACTTTATCCCAAAGAGGAATATCCCTAAACCTCCAAAGAACTGAAACAACATCTCTTGCCAATTTAATTCCATTTTTTCAACCCCTACATAAATTTTCGACACTAAACAACAAAAACCCCATATCATTTTTAATATATTATAGAGCAAAGGTAAATACTTTTTACTCCAAATTTACAATATGTTAATAAAACTCGTCTTTTATTACAATTACGTTACAAAATGTAATTATTACAAATTGTTCACGTGTTCGATACTTGCTGAAGAAGAAAGACAAGCATAAAATAGATATGGTACGTATGAAAGGAGAAAAAATATAAATGAATGTATTTCAACAATTGTATAAAAGTATCTATTCCCCAAAAGACATTGCAACATTCCGCTTTCAGGGAATTGGCAAGACGATCCGTTACGTCTTTCTGCTGGCACTTATTTCTATATTACCTGTAGCTATCCAATTTATATCTTTTGCTACCAGTGCCATTGACAATGTAAGAGAATCTGTGGAAACTGAATTTCCATCCTTTTCAATAGAGAATGGTTCATTGTCATCCAGTGATATAGAACCGATTACAATCGAAAAAGACGGAATGACCATTATCTTTGATAGTACGGGTGAACTCCAGGAAAGAAACCTTGATGAAAATGAAAATACGATTGCATTTTTGAAAAAGAACTTCGTTGTCATTAACCAAGGAAACGTTCAATCTTCTTCCTATTCTTTATTTGGCAGTACAACCCTTTCAAAAGATGGCTTAATTGATTTGTTAGATTCTTTAATAGGTATGAAATGGATTCTCCTTCCCGTAGCCTTATTTTTTCTCTACTTATTCACTTCCGGAATGATGTTCTTGAAGATCACGCTATTCGCCATAATCGGTGTTACGTTTGCCAATGTCCTTAAACGGAATGCAAATTACCGGCAAAGCTTTCGAATGACAGCCTATTCCGCAACGGTTTCCACCTTATTTTTTACCCTAATGGAAATGCTGCAAACCTATATTCCTGCAGCCCCGATATTGGATTGGTTTGTGATCACCGTTATTCTTTACTTAGTCGTGAAAGAGATTCCTCAAAAGAGAATACGTGCATAGCAAAAGTCCCTGTCTTAATGGAGACAGGGACTCTTCTTTCATGTACACTTTATATCTTGAATTGCCTGCTAATTGGTTAGAGGCGATTAATAGTTCCTCCCCTACTTCATGTGTATTCCTTACTTTTTCCTGCTGCTCTACAAAGGCAGCAAGCATTTGGTCCGTTCCCGCTAACGTTTCTTGTGACACGTAAGAAAAGGCCTCTGTTGAAGCTTCCACTTTTGGGAGAGATATTTCAAAGTAGCCCAAATCGCCTTCATATTTTGCAGATCCCTGCTGACACCATCTATTTCATTTTTTAACAAATCAAACGATTCTCGTGTTTCTGTAGCTTCTGAGACGAAGTGATGAAATTCTTTGAAAAATTGTTCGAATTGCCTGGAAGCATTTAAAGAAATTGACTCCATTTTATGAATGGTTTCACTAATATTCTTCGTAGCATCTGATGATTGATCTGCAAGCTTCTTCACTTCATTCGCTACAACAGCAAATCCACGACCGGATTCACCCGCCCTTGCGGCTTCAATCGTGGCATTGAGGGCAAGGAGTTTCGTTTGTTCAGCAATTTGATTAATCAATGAACTTACAGTGACGATGGAGGATGATTGATCATTGACATCTTGAATGATCTTATTCATATGCTTGAAGTCGCCGGATCCCCTGTTCAACCCCTCAACCATTTTATCAACCTTGTACTCCACGACACCCGCTGATTCGTTCATATCCATTGTTTTCTCAAAGACGGAATTCATTTTCATAAATATGGATTTGACAGTCATATTCATTTCTTGGAAGTGGTTGACACTTACTTCAGAAGTACCCGCCGTTTGTTCTGCCCCCACTTTCACCATTCTCACAGTTTCTACCATATACTCATTTTCTTTCAATAGTTCTGATGAAGAGGATTGAAGCTTAATCCCTGTAGAAGCTAAACTGTCTGTTGTTTGATGAATATTATGTATTAAGTCTTTCATTTTCAATACCATCGAATCAAAACTTTTTTGAAGGGAAACAATTTCCGGCAGCGTCGTTTCCACAGGAACGTTTGCTGCAAGATCCCCATCTCTTATTTTCTTCATTGATTCTCGCAATTCAGCGATCGGGGAGGTTAGCCGGCTCACCAATAATAGGACAATGATAAAGGCAATCCCTACACTTAGACCAATCATAACCATTGTATAGGCATCCATTGACCGAATGTCTTGCATATACTCTTCCTGAGGAACAACCATCACGTATTCACCTTGCAGCTCCTGAATCGAATGAAATGCTAACGTATATGCCTCACCCTTGATGGTGGTTTGAATGGTTCCTTTTTCAAGATTTTCAATTCGATCAATAAGGGGTTTCTCAAATCGTAATTCAGAACGTTTACTTACTGAAAAAGGGACTGCTTTCGAATCTTTGATAAAAAAGAATTGTGCCTCTATATTGTCCTGGATTAGTGCAGCATCCTGCTTCATAATCACATCGTCTAGCTTTTTTTCAAACTGTTCTTGTTTTCCAATATAAAGGAGCATCAAGCTTTGTGCTATATCTCTCATCGACGTCACTTCACGGTCCAATCGCTGCTCCATTAAATGGATCGTTGCCTGTTTGGACTTTATATAGGATATTCTCCCAATTGTCGAGCCTGTAATGGCAACCAGGGGTAAAATGACAATCAATAATCGATTCTTTAATGATAACTTGGTAAACGGATCAATCATTTTCACCGTATTAATTCCCCAGAGCCATTCTCGTTTGAAGTTTAGTTTTTCCGACAAAATTATACACCCTTCCCTCATCTTTCCACACTTCATTTTCTCAAAGAAAGATGAAGGAAATGTAAAGGTGGAGTAAAGGTTTATTGAATTTTAGGACGAAAGACCCCCTTCCTACGCTTGGCGATAAGCATAAATAACAACAAATTAAGAAGAGAAAAAGCAAAGGTGATCAAATACATTTCCAACACATCGTCTCTCCAAAGGCTGTAAGCAATAGGTCCAAGTGCAACCCCCCCGAACCTCACAGCTCCATAAATACTGACAACCAATCCCCGTTCATGCTCCGATACACTTCCCGTAATAAAGGTATTAATGACCGGCAGCATCAAGCCTAATCCACCAAAGCTTACCGTAATAAAGAACATTAAAAACCCCAATGATGAAAAAAAGATCAGAAAGCCTAATGGGACCGACATCATTAACAATCCACATTTCATATACCTCCATCCGAGTTCCTCATCCGTCTTTAACCTCCCCCCACACCAGTAAGAGCTAATGGTCATCGCGCCAAGTGGAAAGATAAATGTAAATCCTTTGAAAAAGCCATCAATATGAAAAGTATTTTCAATATGGTAGGAAAGAAAGAAGAGAATGCCGAATAATAAAAATAAGCCTATCCCTCCAATCGTATATAGTGGAAATAATAAGCGTCCCTTTGAAATAAGGATGGAGTACAGGTTCTTTTTATCAGCCTTGTGATAACCCTCTTTCGTTTCAATCGTTTCTCTAAGTCCTATTAAAATCACCACGCACAATACAGGAAACACCCAAAATGCATGATTCCAATGGACAAGGATAGCTAGTGTGGCACCAGTAAGAGGTGCGACTACCTTGCCTATCCCATTAAACACTTCTAACGAGCCTAACATCCTTGAGCGTTCCTGTCCCTGAAAGATGTCACCGATCAATGCCATGGCCAGAGGTGTCGTTCCAGCGGCCCCCACACCTTGTAATCCTCGGCCAATCATGAAAAGACTAACAATTTCATTTACTTCTCCGCTCACAACACAAAGTACACTTCCCAGAATCATTATCCAAAGTGAAACAATGATTAATCGTTTACGTCCAAAGCGATCCGACAACATCCCCACAAACGGAATCACCACTGCTGCAGGAATGGTGAATGAGCTTAAAATAAAACCAGACCAGCTGCTAGTCAAATGTAAATCCGCTTCAATACTCGGGAGAATGGGAATAAGCATAGAATTTCCCAGTACCATTAATATGGGTAGTAATCCGATTACCAGTTGGAGAAGCTTATTCGTCATGATTCGTAACCCCTTCATAGTCAGATTCTAAAAAACCCGGGAGGAAAGTATATATGAAAAGAATGGCTATTTTCTTTGGTATTATCATTCTTCTTTATAGTGTCTATTATGATTTAAATAAGGGAACCTTACGGCTGCTTTATAAAGAATCCACTGTCGCAACAGCCCAGCCACAGGTTAGTCAGGCGTCTCCAACCGCTTCACAGGAATCTGCTGAGGAAGATCCCTCATCCATACCTTACGTGGAAATGGAGGTCAAGCCCGGTGATACAGTCTTAAGTCTTGCAGAAGATCTTCTTGATGGTTCTATGCCTGTTTCCATTGAACGTGTGATTACTGATTTCGAAGAATTAAATAATGTTCCTCCTGCAAAGATCCAGATCGGGAAAACCTACAAAATCCCGAATTATCAATAATCCAGGCATTCAAAAAACACCTATTTCTTGTCATTTCACACAAAACACTGTTACAATAGCTTCGTATTACTTATAATGAAAGTTTGAGAACCTTTCTAAAGGAGCGAATTACACTTGAGTGAAATTATACATCGTTCAAAAACACGTCCGGTCAAAGTCGGAGATTTAACTATCGGCGGTAACAATGAACTTGTTATCCAAAGTATGACTACTACAAAGACACATGATGTTGAAGCAACGGTTAAAGAGATTCACCGTCTCGAAGAAGCAGGTTGTCAGGTTGTCCGGGTAGCTTGTCCAGATGAACGCGCAGCAGACGCGATAGCTGATATTAAGAAACAAATCAATATTCCACTTGTTGTCGATATACATTTTGACTATAAACTAGCCTTAAAAGCGATTGAAGGCGGAGCCGATAAAATCCGGATCAACCCAGGAAATATCGGTCGCCGTGAAAAAGTGGAGGCCGTTGTCAAAGCAGCGAAAGAAAAAGGGATTCCAATTCGAATCGGGGTAAATGCCGGAAGCTTGGAAAGAAAAATTCTTGAAAAGTACGGATACCCAACGGCTGACGGTATGGTAGAAAGTGCCCTTCACCACATCAAGATCCTGGAAGATTTAGATTTTCATGACATAATCGTTTCCATGAAAGCATCTGATGTGAACTTAGCAATAGAAGCATACACGAAAGCAGCTAAAGCATTTGACTACCCCCTTCACCTCGGAATCACTGAATCAGGTACATTATTTGCAGGAACTGTAAAGAGTGCAGCAGGGCTAGGGGCGATTCTAAGTCTTGGCATTGGTAATACACTGCGTATTTCCTTAAGTGCTGACCCTGTTGAAGAAGTGAAAGTAGCCAGAGAATTATTAAAGTCGTTTGGATTAGCTTCAAATGCTGCTACCTTAATTTCGTGTCCTACATGCGGCCGTATCGAAATCGACTTAATTTCAATTGCCAATGAAGTAGAAGAGTACATCTCCACCATTAAAGCACCAATCAAAGTGGCTGTCCTTGGATGTGCAGTAAATGGACCAGGTGAAGCCAGAGAAGCCGATATCGGTATTGCCGGGGCTCGTGGTGAAGGACTATTATTCCGAAAAGGAAAGACTGTCCGTAAAGTTCCTGAAGAGACGATGGTTGAGGAATTAAAGAAAGAGATCGACAAAATCGCAGAAGAATATTTTGCACAGCAAGAAGCAGAAAAGAAAGAACAAGAAGTTTAAATGCATGTAAAGAGGACTGATCTCGATCAGTCCCCTTTTTTTATTTCTTGAAACGCTCCCAATTTCAAGAAATAGTGTTATTTTTAAAAGAACGGCAGTACAAATAATCCAATAATTATCGATACGGCCCCAATTCCGATTGCCCAGGCACCGAGCATTTCTGCTCCTCGTCTTCTTGCCACGAATCCAAGAACAATTCCCGCAGCTCCCATGATTACCGGGAGAATAAATAAGGAAAGAATGGATAGAGCAAGTGCAGAGTAACCCAAAACACGACCTGATGTTGTCGTATCTCGGGCGGCATCCTCTTCAAAGTCGCGGCTTACACTCATTGGAGCAGCAATTTCTGCTGCTGTTTCTTCACGGTATTCTTTACTCACATCTGTTTCCGGATTGTCGTAATACACGTCGATATCTTTTAGATTTCGATCAACGCTGTTTAATTCGCGTCGTTCATCATTCATACAGCAATCCCTCACTTTCTGTGTTTGGGAGCCTTCTTATTGTGTGTCACTTCTCTATATTTACTATGCTAATGTTTGTCATTTTTGTTAGCTGACTTTCACTTTTCAAACCATTAATTGCTTTTGAAAGGCTTCTTTTTGCAAAGATTTTATTGTTTTTTCATATGGTCTGCCTGGGCTCTGTCAATCAGTGTGAGCTGGATCGTGAGGGGAAATCAACTACTACTTTCTTCTCTAAGATAGCAACAAACTTTACGAAAAGAGCATTTGTGTAAACATCGTTTATCTACTGGTCAGAAATATGATAAACTTGAAGGAGTTTTTATAAAGAGGAGCATGATAAAGAATGAAACGTTTTGGAATCGATATTGATGGGACAGTTACGTCACCTGAATCTTTACTGCCTCACATAAATGATTATTTTAAGTTGAATTTAACCTTACAAGACATCACCCAATACGAACTGACAGAGGTTCTGGATATTTCACCTCACACTTTCGGGAAATGGTTTAAGGAAGCAGAACCAACCATTTACAAAGAATCTCCCCTTGCTCCTGGCGCAAAGAAAATATTGGATCAATGGAAAGAAATACATGAGCTTTATTTTATAAGTGCAAGAAGATCCGATCTCATTCAATTAACTAAAGAATGGTTTAATTCACAAGATTTGATGTATCATCACATCGAATTAATTGGCTCACATGACAAAATTTTAACAGCAAAAAAACACGGTGTCGATATTTTCTTTGAAGACAAACATGATAATGCTGTAGCGATTTCTGAAGAACTATCGATTCCGGTTCTGTTATTTAACACACCATACAATCAAAAACCGATCCCTGATGGAGTCATTCGCGTAAATGACTGGCGGGAAGCGAACTCCTGGGTTCAAACCTGGCTTCAAAATGAATCAAAAGGCCTCTAATCGTAAGAGGCTTTTTCCCTTACTTATTAAATAAATCTTTAAATTGTTCCACCCGTTTCCGATTCACTTTAAAATCATAATATCCGAGACGTGAACCTGACTTGATATGTAGAAGGTTGGTGCTTTCATCAATATAGAGTTCAAGGTCATCCTTGAATTTCAACCACTTTGATGTGAAAACCGCATGCACATAATGTGACTTCTCTTCCCTGATCTCTACATGATCGAACTTACTGATGGTGTTGCGGATTTTCGCCTTCGCATCCTCTGTGCTTCCACTGATGGGAAGTGGTGCTATTCGATGATATGATGTGAGATCAATTGTGCTCACACAGTTTTTTTTATTCGTTGGGCAGTGAGTAAAAGGGACAGTTTCCATGGCTGCATCTCTCCTCTATTCCTTCTGTATAATTGCGTCTTTTCCCTCTTTTACCTTCACTTAAACTCTGGACATTTCAATAAAAAAAGGCTCTTTTCACAATGATTGTGTGTTTAACATATGGTCTGCTTGAGCTCTGTCAAACAGTGTGTGCTAGATGGTGAGGGGAACTGCTCCGCTTGCAGCTAGCGTTCGGCCGAGCCTCCTCAGCTTAGCCGAACGGGGTCTCGGCACGCCCAAAATCCGCCGGAGTCTACGCAGTTCCCCTCAACATCTTTAAGAGATTTTCGTGACAGAGCTAAAGGTGTCAAAGAACAATCAAACTAGAAAACAAAATTTTTCTTCCTCCAAAAGAAATCAACCTATACACACCTTACAATGAGTTATTTGGTTTGCTAAAAATTTTTGTTTTTATTTAATTCTTTTAAAGACACATGCTCAGAAAGTTGATTCTCGCTGCAGGTGCTCGACTCCTGCGGGAATAGCGGGACAGTACGAAAAGCGGAGGGGCTTTGCCCAGGGGCGACAAGCATAAGACGAGTCTGTCGGAAAGGTGCTCTTTGCCTTTTTGGCAGACTTGGCTTATGACCTCGAGCCCCTAAGCCCCGTAGCTGGACAGTACGAAAAGCGGAGGGGCTTTGCACAGGGGCGACAAGCATAAGTCGAGTCTGTCGGAAAGGTGCTCTTTGCCTTTTTGGCAGACTTGGCTTATGACCTCGAGCCCCTAAGCCCCGTAGCTGGACAGTACGAAAAGCGGAGGGGCTTTGCCCAGGGGCGACAAGCATAAGACGAGTCTGTCGGAAAGGTGCTCTTTGCCTTTTTGGCAGACTTGGCTTATGACCTCGAGCCCCTAAGCCCCGTAGCTAGACAGTACGAAAAGCGGAGGGGCTTTGCACAGGGGCGACAAGCATAAATCGAGTCTGCTGAAAAGGCGCTTTTTGCCTTTTTGGCAGACTTGGCTTATGACCTCGAGCCCCTAAGCCCCGTAGCTAGACAGGTGAGACCCCACAGGCGAAGCCGAGGAGGCTCACCGCCCGCCCCGCGGAAAGCGGGCATCCTGTAGCAGAAATCAACTACTACTATCTTCTCTTAAATAACAACAAACTTTATGAAAAGAGCCAAGAAAAAAGAGACCCTAAAGGATCTCTCTACTGACATTGGGGGCATTTACCATAAATTTCGAATTTATGACCGGATATATCATACCCTGTATCCGTTAAATTTTCTTTAAGTGCTTCCATGGGACATGTGTGAATTTCTTTCGTTTTCCCACAATCCATACAAATGAAGTGATGATGATGGTGATGACTTTCGCATGTAAATCGAAAATGTCTTTCACCTGAGAGTTCAGTCTCTTCCAAGATCTCAAGTTCAACAAACAAGCTCAAATTACGGTAGATTGTATCAAAACTGAGCCCCGGGTAATCAGCTTTCATATTTTCCAAAACATCCCTGGCCGTCAAATATTTATTAGAGCTGGAAAACAGTTCAAGTAATTGCTCCCGTTTTCCTGTATGCTTATATCCTTTTGATTTTAACAGGTCCATTGCTTCCGTTACATTCACTTTCTACACCTCAACTTTAGAAGAATGACTCGACGTTCTTATTTTCTTAATCACAATTGTAATGAGAAGGATTAAAATCGCCGTCATGACAATCGTACCACCTGGTGCAAGATTCAAATAGAACGCACTGATCAATCCAACAATTACAGAAATTTCACCGAATAACAGTGAAAACCCAATCGTTTGTTTAAATCCATTGGCAATTCTGATACTTGCAGCAACCGGTAATGTCATAAGAGACGAAACCAGCAGGATCCCGACGATGCGCATGGAAGCGGCAATCACAAGTGCTACCATGACCATAAAGATAAAGTGGATCGCCTTAGCGGGGATACCTGACGCCTTTGCATGATCTTCATCAAAGGATAGAAGAAACAATTCTTTATAAAGCAGAAAAATCACGCCTATCACAAGAACGCTGATTCCTCCAATCAGATACAAATCACCTCTGCTGACTGCGCTGACACTACCAAACAAATAACTAAATAAATCGGTATTAAAACCGTCTGCTAGAGAAATGAAGATGACCCCTATCCCGATTCCTCCAGATAGGATGATCGGAATCGCAAGCTCCTGATAATGCTTATATAACATACGCAAACGTTCAATAAACAAGGAGCCCATGACAGAAAAGACCATTCCAAAATAGAGTGGATTCAATCCCGAAAAAGCAGGCATTGTTTTACTTAAATACAGGCTCGCTGCAATACCTGACAGAGTGACGTGACTCAAGGCATCCGCTATTAAAGAGAGCCTCCTTACGACGATGAATGCTCCTAGTAAGGGTGCGATGATTCCAATGAGAATCCCCGTAAGAAATGCATTTTGTAAAAATTCATATTGAAAAATAGCTTGAAGCATTGTCTTCCCTCCAATCGATCATGAATGATGGTGTTCATGCTCATGATTTAAAAAATGTACATCATGACCATAAAAAGAGGAAAGCTGATTTTCCTTTAGCATTTCAAACTCTTCTGTTTTGCCATGGAAATGTAAGTGTTTATTTAAACAAGCGACATGTGTCACTTTGTTCGAAATTGATCCTATGTCATGTGTGACAAGAACGAGTGTAATCCCTAAATCTTTATTTAAGGTTTCTAACATATCATAGAAGTTTTGGACGTTTTGACTGTCCACTCCCACTGTCGGTTCATCAAGAATCAATACATCAGGCTGGCTGACGAGCGCCCGGGCAATAAACACCCTTTGCTGTTGTCCTCCTGATAATTCTCCAATATTGCGTTTAGCGTATTGACTCATCCCAACCGATTCTATGGCTCTATAAACATCTAATTTATATTTAGATGAAATCCTCTTGAACAAACCTGCTTTTTTCGCTAATCCGCTCGCCACCACCTCATAAACCGTGGCTGGAAAACCTGTATTGAAGCTATTGGCTTTCTGGGAAACAAACCCTATTCGATCCCATTGTTTGAATTTATGCTGAGGGATCCCAAATAGCTCAATATTCCCTTGTTTCACTCGTAAAAGTCCCAGAACAAGCTTTAGTAAGGTCGATTTTCCTGAACCGTTAGGTCCGACGATCCCAAGGAATGCCCCTCTGGGAATGCTTAGATTAATATCCTCGAGCACTCTTTCCCGCTCATATCTGAAATTCACATCTTCTATTTTTATAATAGGATTTGTAGTATCCATTTTAATCATCTCTCTTTATAAGAATCATTACGATTTAAAAGTACATATGGTAGTATACATGATGGGTGCACAATTGTAAATATTCATACCCTGATACCATAATGAAAGGACTGCTCAATATGAGTGAGCAGTCCTTTACTTGAATGCTGCATTAATGAATGGCAGACTTAAATCGTGCACCCTTTGTTTCCTGTGTACTCATAATCGTAATGAATGCATTGGGATCTACATCAGAAACAATGGATTTCAACTTTGTTACTTCAAGTCTGGTGACCACGACATAAATGACCTCTTTATCATTATCTGTGTAACCTCCACGCCCCTTTAACATGGTTGTTCCCCTGCCAAGTCTTTTTAGTATTGCGTCGGATACATCAAGGTAATGGTCAGAAACAATGATAACGGCCTTCGTTTCATCCATTCCCTGAATCACCGTATCAATTGTCTTAAAGGCTATATAGTAGGTCATAACGGAATACATCGCTTCTTCAAGTCCGAAGACAAATGCTGCCCAGGCGAAAATGAAAATATTGATGAACATAACAAACTCCCCCACTGAAAATGGAAGCTTCTTCGTTAAAAGAATACCAAGGATTTCAGTTCCATCCAGAGATCCACCATGACGTATCACAAGGCCGACCCCAACTCCAAGAGTCAAGCCTCCAAAAACAGTGGCTAACACTTTCTCTGTTACAAACGGATCAATATGGTGTAAAAGGCTTTCAATTCCTGCCAGCGCAATAATGGCAAACAGAGAAGAAACGACAAAGGTTTTCCCGATATGTTTATACCCGTAATACATGAAAGGGAGATTTAGAAGAACCAGCAGGGTTGCAAAGTTTACAAATGGAATGGTGTCTGAAACTAAATAATCTAAAATCAGCGAAACACCAATAATTCCACCATCGATAATATTATTTGGAACAAGGAACAACTCAATGGATATAGCAGCTAAGGCTGCTCCAATCGTAATAAAGATCAATCGGTAAATAAAATGAAGGGGACTTTCTTTTTTATGTACTCTTTGGGGCATCGTCAATTCCTTTCCTTTCACTTTATTTTCTTATAAAAATGTCACTTTCTGATCAGGAGTTACATATGTATCTGATGAGGAGTGATAAACATGAAGCTATTACAAAACGTGATTAATCACAAAATCAACAATATCACAAATGAAGAATTATTAAAGTACGCCGATCAATATAACATTTCATTGACGTCCCAGCAGGCAACAAGCATCGTCGCGAGTGTTAAAGGAAAGAACATTAATATCTTTGATGACAGCAAACGCAGTAAATTGGTGAAGAACTTAGCCAGGATCATAGGTCCTGCCAAGGCGAAGGAAATCAACCAACTCTTTTTGCAGCTAATCAGATAGTAAAAGAAGAGGAGGCGTCCCTTTTGATGAGAGATGACCTCCTCTATTGCCTTTTTTTATTGATTCAGAATTTTCGTTAATACATCTTCATCGAAAGTTTGATTGCGAAGCATGTCAATTTCGAACTTGTAAGGAGGTTTTTTATTTTTCTTATCTTCCCCTACATATGGTGTTTCCAGAATCTTAGGTACCTCTTGCAGCTGTGGATGATGCACAATATAGTTCAGTGCTTTGAATCCGATATGTCCGAATCCTACATTTTCATGGCGGTCTTTACTTGCTCCCCGTTCGTTCTTACTATCATTAATGTGAAGAACCTTTAAGCGATCAATCCCGACAATCTTATCGAATTCCTCCAAGACTCCATCGAAATCTTCCACAATATTATATCCTGCATCATGGGTGTGACAAGTATCGAAGCAAACAGAAAGGCGGTCATTCAGTTCTACTCCATTGATGATTTGAGCTAATTCCTCAAAAGATCTTCCACATTCTGAACCCTTCCCTGCCATTGTTTCCAATGCAATTTGCACTTTATGGTCTTTGGTTAATACTTCATTCAGACCTTCAATGATCTTTTCGATTCCCTTATCTGCTCCTGCACCTACGTGAGCACCCGGGTGAAGCACAATCTGCCCCGCTCCTAGAGCTTCTGTGCGCTCGATTTCAGAACGGAGGAAATTGACACCTAATTCAAATGTAGCAGGGTTCGTCGTATTTCCGATGTTAATGATATAGGGAGCATGCACGATAATGTCCTCTATCCCATTTTCTTTCATGTGAGCGATACCTGCTTCAATATTTAAGTCTTCGATCTTTTTTCTTCTCGTATTTTGAGGTGCACCTGTATAGATCATAAATGTATTAGCTCCATAGGAAACGGCTTCCTCACTGGAAGATAATAACATTTTTTTACCACTCATTGAAACATGGGATCCAATCTTAACCATTCTTCTCAACTCCTAAGAAAATCTCTCTCTATATTGTATCGAATGTGTACAAATGAATCACGTTAAAACACTTATTTGCTTCTGTTTTTCTTTCTTCTCTCACGTTTCTTGATTTGATCCATTTTGTATTTCATTTTCTTTTTATAGCCTGGTTTAACTGTTTTTGGTTTTCGAACCATTGATTTAGCTTTTTCATCAATCTCATCAACATTCGTTTTTTGACGGTTCTTACGTTTGTTCAGGGGTGGTAACTCAGACCATTCCCCTTTTTTAATGTCTTGATGAGCAAAGCTGATTCCGAGCTTCTCCAGACGATTCAATGCATCTTCATCCGAAGGTGTATAAATGGTATAGGCAATTCCGCTATTACCGGCACGCGCTGTACGGCCTGAACGGTGAACATAGAAATCGAGATCTTGTGGCAGTTCAAAGTTAATGATATGACTTACACCTTCAATATCGATCCCTCTTGCTGCTAAATCAGTCGCTACGATGTACTGATAATCCAGGTTTCTCGTTTGCTTCATCATTTTCTTACGCTCACGGGGAGAAAGGTCTCCGTGAATCCGTCCAACCTTTAAACCTTTAGCGATCAAAGCATCTGCGACTTCATCTGCTTTTTGTTTTGTATTGGTGAAAACGATACCTAAATATGGATTAATATCCACTAAAATATTGTACAAAAGGTTAATTTTATCGCGACTCTTAAGAGGGACGATTACATGTTGGATATTCTTTGCCGATAGCTGCTCGGGCTCAACATGTGCATATTGTGGATTTTCCATATACTTTTTCAAGAATGGCTTCAGTTTCTCTGGAATCGTCGCAGAGAATACTAGCATTTGTAATTTTTCAGGCATCTTAGCGGCAATCTGATCCACGTCTTCAATGAATCCCATATCCAGCATTAGATCGGCTTCATCAATCACCAGTTGACTAGCAGTATGAACAAACAAGGCTTGATCTTTCACTAAATCATTGATTCGGCCAGGAGTACCAACCACAATATGGGGCTGGTTCTTTAATTTTTCAATCGTTCTCTGCTTGTCCGTTCCACCAATAAAGCAGCGGGAAACAATGTTGCTAGCTTTCGTGATCTTTAGTACTTCTTGATAGATCTGTTGTGCCAGTTCTCGTGTTGGAGCAGTTATCACTGCTTGTACCTGTTCAGAAGCTGCATTCACCTTCTCAATGATCGGTAATAGATATGAATGTGTTTTTCCCGTTCCTGTCTGGGATTGACCAATCGCACTTTGCCCTTTTAAAATCAGTGGGATCATTTTCTTTTGAATTTCTGTTGGTTCGTAGAAACCCTGCTCTTCTACAGCTTCATTAATGAAAGACTGGAATCCGAATTGTAGAAATAAATTCTTTTTCATTCTTTACATCTCCTTTTATCAAAATATCCTTTTATTTACGCTGTTATCGGGATGGATGTCTTCTCGTACACATCATCACCATAGATATATATAAAATTTACGGATCACTTTATCATCGTGAGTGATTTTATCTTAACGTAACAGTTTAGTAAGCGTCATATTTAAAGAACATCTAACCATTATAATATTTTTTTGGCAAAACATCTAGTTCATACTTATTTTAATTTAAGATGATATTTGTATGAATACCCTTTTTTCAGCTATTGCATACTCTATAATGACGAGGAATTTATTCGAATGAAAGGAGGCTGTCATTATGTCGCCTAGAAGAATGAGGAATCAGGGCCAGGATATGCGAAATCCTTTCGGAATGAGACAGCAGCGGGGATTCAACGGGTTCGGAATGCAGCAGCCTGGAAGAAACAGCTTTGGACCGGGGCAGACGCAGCCACCTCCGTTTCAATTTGGAGGACAACGTCAAAATCAGGGATTCAATCTGGGGATGAATCAGAGAGGAAGAAGCCGGGGGCCAGGTAAAGGTGGTTTATTGTCTAAGTTTCTTAAAAAGGGTGATAATCAAAATGCCGGCGGAGGATTATTACAACAATTTTCCAGGGGGGATTCATCTTCCAATACGACTGGCTTTGAACGATCTCCCCAGGCCGCTGGCGGAATCCTCCAGAGCCTATTGAACCCCGGGAATGTGAATTCATTTTTATCCAATACACAGCAAATGCTCCAGACCGCTCAACAGCTGGGTCCGATGTTCCAACAATATGGACCTATGGTGAAAAATATCCCGGCACTATGGAAGTTATATCGTGGATTCAAAGATATGTCTGTCGATGATGCATCCGACGACGGGAATAGCGAAGAAATCAAAGAGGATATCGACATCCCTGAAGTCGAACCCACCGTTAAGAAAAAAAAGAAGAAGAAACCACCGGTAGAAATTTCAGATAATAGTGATGATAACCAGGCGCCATCAAAGTCTAAATCAGGATCAAAACCCAAACTGTATATTTAAGTCCAGGATCCCTAAAGGTACTGAATCACCTGCTTAGGGATTTTTTTATTGTCGTTTTACGCAAAGTTTGTGACTATCTTTGAGAAGAATGTATTAGTTGATTTCCGCTACAGGATGCTCGCTTTCCGCGGGGGGCAGGGGGCGGTGAGCCTCCTCGTCGCTGCGCTCCTGTGGGGTTTCACCTGTCCAGCTACGGGGCTTAGGGGCTCGAGGTCATAAGCCAAGTCTGCCAAAAAGGCAAAAAGCGCCTTTTCAGCAGACTCGACTTATGCTTGTCGCCCCTGTGCAAAGCCCCTCCGTTTTTCTAACTCTCCCGCTATTCCCGAAAAGAGTCGAGCATCCTTCCGCTCCAATTAACTTTCTGAGCATGTTTCTTTAAACGAAATCAATAAAAACACAAAAACTTCTAGCAAACCACCTCTTTAAGGTGAGAAGAGGTTAATGTCCGATTGAAGAAGAAGAATTCGTTTTCAAATTAGATTGTTTTTTGACACCTTTTAGCTCTGTCACGAAAAATCTCTTAAAGATGGTGAGGGGAACTGCGTAGACTCCGGCGGATTTTGGTCGTGCCAAGCCCCCGGAAGCGAAGCTGAGGAGGCTTGGCCGAACGCTGCAAGCGAAGCAGTTCTCCTCACCATCTAGCAGACACTATGTTAAAAAAACAATATTCTTTACGAAAAGAGCCTTTTATTTAACCACCAATCAAAGGCATTTCAAGAGGGAAAGGTTCACAATATTATCGTTCTCTTTGTCAGGAAGACTGTTCTCCTTTATAATGAAGACAGAACCTTTTCTCATGTAGGAGGATATTCATAGATGGAAATTATTAAGATTACTCCGAGAGGCTATTGTTACGGTGTTGTAGATGCAATGGTCATTGCAAGAAACGCCGCATTAGACAAATCGCTTCCTCGTCCAATTTATATTTTAGGCATGATCGTTCACAACAAGCATGTGACTGACGCATTCGAAGAAGATGGGATCATTACCCTGGATGGCAGCAACAGAAAAGAAATCATCGAACAAGTAAATGAAGGAACGGTTATCTTCACGGCTCATGGAGTATCTCCTGAAGTGAAAGAAATAGCCAAACAAAAAGGACTTGTTACACTGGATGCAACGTGTCCCGATGTAACGAAAACCCATGATCTGATTCGCGCTAAAGAAGCAGAAGGCTATGACGTGATCTATATCGGTAAAAAAGGACATCCAGAGCCTGAAGGGGCTGTCGGGGTTGCACCTGAGATCGTGCATCTCGTGGAAACAGCAGAAGATGTAGAAGAACTTTCAATTGAAAACGAAAAAATCATTGTGACAAACCAAACGACGATGAGTCAATGGGATGTATTGGATACAATGGATAAAGTGAAGGAAATGTATCCTCACGTTGAGCTGCACAAAGAAATATGCCTGGCTACCCAGGTTCGCCAAGAAGCAGTTGCTGAACAAGCTGGAGATGCAGATGTTCTCATCGTCGTTGGAGATCCTAAGAGTAATAACTCCAATCGGCTCGCTCAAGTATCAAAGGATATCGCAGGTACTCCAGCACATCGAATTTCCGACATTAGTGAATTGGATATAGAATGGATTAAAGATGCCAACATCGTTGCTGTAACAGCCGGTGCATCCACTCCTACTCCAATCGTAAAAGAAGTCATTAAATTCCTTGAAGCTTTTAATCCAAAAGATGAATCCACTTGGACAAGAGAGCGAAATGTTCCATTAAATAAAATTCTCCCTAAAGTACGAAAAGCTAAATTGGGAACAAAATAAACGTGAAAGGCCCCTTAGAAATTCTAAGGGGCCTTCCATCTTTACATATACGTAAATGGGTTGGTTTCAGCTTTTGACGCGAATATATTGACGATATACCCTTTTTCCGAGGATTTTTTCGCTAAATAACAGGCCACTCCATCCTTCATGACTTTTTCGATGTGATGTCCTGCATCAACGACATTCAGCCCCATCATCATGGCGTCGTGGGCGGTGTGGTAATAAATATCGCCTGAAACGAATACATCCGCTCCCTGTCTTTTCGCTTTCCCGATAAACTTATTTCCATCTCCGCCAAGCACTGCTACTTTCTTCACTTTCGCTTCCCCATCACCAATGACTCTGATTCCGTCCATACCAAATGTTTCTTTCACAACTAAAGCAAATTCCTTAAGACTCATCTCATTCTGTAAATGTCCGATTCTACCTAATCCTAAAGCAGGTGATCCGTTTTTAAGGGAATAGATATCATAGGCAACTTCTTCATAAGGATGGTGGGTAAACATCGATTTCAACACTTTTTTTTCTAAAGAAACAGGATAAACCGTTTCCACCTTCTCTTCTGCTACTTCCTCGAGGGAACCTTGCTTACCGATATGCGGGTTCGTGCCCTCCTCAGGGAGGAATCTTCCCTTTCCTTCAGTCGAGAAGCTGCAATGTGAATAGTTCCCGATGTGCCCGGCTCCTGCATTACCGAGGGCCGTTCGAAGTTCCGTTGCGTTTTCTTTTGGCACATAAACGACCAATTTACGGAGCTCCTCATTGTGAGTAGGGATGAGTACAGACGTATCCTGCAAATTCAGCATGTCGGATAAAAGGTCATTCACTCCCCCTGTCGCCACATCAAGATTCGTATGACCCGCATACACGGCAATATCATGCTTGATTAATTTCTCAATCATTCGTCCCTGATACGTGTCCGTTTGCAGGGACTTTAATGGACGAAAAAGCGGTGGGTGGTGGGCAATAATTAATTTCACATTGTTTTCAATTGCTTCATCCACCACATTCTCCAATACATCAAGGGTGATCATCACATTCTCAACCTTTTCGTTCAACTTACCAACTTGAAGACCAATCGGATCCCCTTCTTCTGCTAAATATTTAGGTGAAAATTGTTCAAACAGCTGAATGATCTCATGACCGTTTACTGTCTTCATGGGATAAGAACCTCCTCCACCATTTGTATTTTTTGAATAAGTTCCCGTTTTCGTTCTTCCAACCCATCGGTTTTTTCCGCTTTTTCCATGTTATTCAATATATTCTTCCATTGATGAAGCTCCTGATTCCATTTTTTCATAAATGCATCGTTGCGCTCCTTCATCAAAAAAGGACCGAGCAGCAACTCTTTTTCAAGCTCACCAGAGTAGTGGTGTCTCGGATTTCCTTTCTCCGCCACTAAAATTTCATATACCTTATCATCTTCTTCAAGAATTTCTTCCCCTACTAAGTCCCATTCATTGTCCATGAGCCACGTTCGGATGGATCTTGCACTCACATTCGGCTGAAGAATTAACCTGGGTTGATTGGTCAGCTTTGCTTTACCTGCCTCCAAGATAGAGGCAATCAATGTGCCTCCCATTCCGGCAATCGTAATACAATCTACTTCACCTGGAGCAATCACTTCCAGACCATTTCCAAACCTCACCTCTACCTCCTGAGTTAATTGGGCATCTTCCACTTGTTTCTTGGCAGAAAGATATGGTCCTTTCACTACTTCTCCTGCGATTGCAAAGGAAGCAATGCCTTTATTGACGGCATAGCACGGTAAGTATGCATGATCTGAACCGATATCAGCGATTTTAGATTGCGTGGGTATGTATGACACAACTGTTTCTAGTCGTTTTGATAATTGTTGAATATTCATTCGTTCACCTTTAATCATTTTTATTGGGTAAATCATGTACGATAATCATTCTAACCAACTTTTCCCGATAAAAAAAGTCCTTTGCCCAAAAGACAAAGAACCTTTTTCAATCATTGATTATTTAAGTGACTTGATCCAGTCTGCCATAGCATCCAGATTTTCTTCTTCAACTAGACCAGCCGGCATCATACCTTTACCATTTTTGATCGTTTCTTTGATCTCGTCTTTAGACAGCTTTGTTCCTTTAAGAGCAGGACCGGCGCCACCTTCATAGTTTCCACCATGACAAGATATACAAGACTCTTTGTATTTAGCTTCCGGATCGAATTCTCCGCTTGAAGCCTGTTCGCCTTCTTTACCTTCCATTTCCCCGTGACCTTCTTCTTTTGCTTTTTCATTAGCGTTGTTAAGGCCTTCTAAAGATAAGAAGAAAACAAGACCAATTCCAAGAGCCATGATTAGTATGAATGGAATTATTGGATTACGATTCATGATTTAACCTCCTTTATGTACAACATCCAAAAATAGTGCTCTTTTCAACACTTTATATTTTACTGTAAAAAACGACAAAGTAAAAGTACTATCAATTAACTTTTCCATCTTTCTCACAAATTAGACACATTTCGTGTGAAATTCTTTCTTTTCATAAGTCTCTTAATTTAAAATTGTCGTACCTAACCCAAAGCGAGTAGAGGTTGATTTCCGCAACAGGATGCTCGCTTTCCGCGGGGCGGGCGGTGAGCCTCCTCCTCCTCTTGCTTCGCCTGCGGGGTCTCACCTGTCCCGCTTCTCCCGCAGGAGTCGAGCACCTGCAGCGAGAATCAACTTCAATGGTTTGTTTTGACAGGACTTTTTTTAAAAAAGCAACAATTTGTACGAGAAGACATTAGAAAAAAACCATTCACTTAGAAGACGGTGAGTTTTTCATTGAATGAAGAAGAGCCCTACTGCCCATTAGAGGACCAATAGAGCTCCTAATTTGTCTTATCGTGTTTTCACCTTATTGACAACCGATAAGCCTTGAAATGACCATTCTCTGGACTTCTGAGGTCCCTTCTCCGATTTCAAGGAGTTTGGCATCACGTAGATATCTTTCAACATGATATTCTTTCATGTATCCGTATCCACCGTGAATCTGAATGGCTTCATCTGCTACTTCCATACTGATTTCTGAAGCGTATAGCTTACACATCGAAGCTTCTTTCGAAAATGGTCTTCCTTGATCTTTCAACCATGCTGCCTTATGAACCATATTCCTTGCCAGTTCAATCTTCATTGCCATGTCTGCCAGCTTAAATTGAGTGACTTGAAACTGTGATAAAGTTTTGCCAAATTGCTTTCTTTCCTTGGAATACTGCAGTGCTTTATCAAATGCAGCCTGTGCCACACCGACAGCCATAGCACCGATTCCAATCCTGCCCCCATCCAGGGTGACAAGGAACTGCTTAAATCCTTCTCCTTGCTTTCCTAACAGGTTTTCCTTCGGCACTTCTACATTTTCAAGGACCAACTCAGTCGTGTTTGATGAATGAAGCCCCATTTTTTCATAATTATCGATTACCGTAAATCCTTTTGCTTTAGTCGGAACGATAATTGCACTAATTTCCTTATTTCCATTGTTTCTTCCTGTAATCGCTGTTAAAGCGAGATGATTCGCATAGCTTGCATTGGTAATATAGCACTTATTACCGTTTATAACCCATTTATCACCTTTATCTTCTGCAGTGGTTTGGGTTCCGCCTGCATCAGAACCTGCATTGGGTTCAGTCAGGCCGAAAGCTCCAAACGATTCCCCTGTACAGATTGGCGTTAAGTATTCCTGCTTTTGTTCATGAGAACCAAATAAGTTAATCGGTGCTCCACCCAGTGAAATATGCGCAGAGTACGTAATACCTGTCGACGCACATGCCCGGCTAAGCTCTTCGGTTACGATTGCGAAACTGACCGTATCGGCACCTGCCCCCCCATATTCCTCTGGAAACGGAAGTCCCATCATCCCCAGATCAGAAAGCTTTTTGAAAATTTCTTTAGGAAATTCCTTTGTGCGGTCCCGATCTAATGCACCAGGAGCCACTTCTTCTTCAGCAAATTCCCTGATTGTCTTCTTAATCATTGTTTGTTCTTGTGTTAAGTCGAAATTCATCCTTATCCCCCTTGTCTAACTTTGATGACTGAAAGCCCTAACCCATTTCCATAATAGCGCTTTTAAGCATAATCACTGCACTCTATGAATGCGCTCTCATTCTTATTATAAAAGGGAATAGTGAATTTTCTCAACTTTAAAAAACTTTTAAATTTTCAGAAGTTATAGTAATATAAAAATAATTAGTAGGATTCCCCCTGCCAAACCTGAAAGGGAAAAATAACTCAGCCTCCATTTCAAACCTGCACTTATCCAAAGGAAACAGTTCAGAAATAAGGTTATGTACATTCCAAAAGAACTCCCACCGAATAACTCTTCTGTTATATCTATGGAGGCCAGAAGAAGTATACAAGCGGCAGCCATATACAAGAGTAAAGGTGATAATTGTTTTTTAGTATAATAAATTCCTATCTCTACTAATAATCCGACAAAACTTGCCAAAATCGTTGTTTGCAAAACGATTGACAATTCAGTAAAATAAATGACAAATAATGAAATTAATATCGCACAATTTGCAAATAAGAAGTCTTTAAGCATTGTTTTCTTTTTGGCATTCTTTTGATCATTGTGTTCCATACCTTCTCCTTCGGTATATAATGTAAGGAGATAGTCGGAATAGTGCTGTGGCAGCATATCGGCTTGCTTCCAAAGTAGTATTTCATCCACAATCAATTTTTTTCTTGAATTTTTTACTGTTTTCACAGTTGTCACACCTTTATCTGTTAAATCTTTTAGCTACATTCGTCAAAGGTGATGGAAAACCCTTTATTTCGAGCAAAAAAAACCACCTCTATGCACAATAGAGGCAGTAATTGGGGTTCTATTCTAAAAAGTCCTTTAATCGTTTGCTTCTGCTTGGATGACGCAGTTTTCTAAGAGCTTTTGCTTCTATTTGACGAATACGTTCCCTTGTTACACCGAAGACTTTCCCTACTTCTTCAAGGGTGCGGGTTCTGCCATCGTCCAGACCAAAGCGTAAACGAAGAACATTTTCTTCACGATCTGTTAAAGTATCCAGTACATCTTCAAGCTGTTCTTTTAAAAGTTCGTAAGCAGCATGTTCTGAAGGAGATTGTGCTTCTGCATCTTCAATGAAGTCACCAAGATGGGAATCGTCTTCTTCACCGATTGGTGTTTCAAGGGATACTGGCTCTTGAGCGATTTTAAGGATTTCCCGAACCTTTTCAGGTGTCAGATCCATTTCTTCTGCAATTTCTTCCGGTGCCGGTTCACGCCCTAAGTCTTGCAATAACTGTCTTTGCACACGAATAAGTTTGTTAATGGTTTCAACCATATGAACCGGAATACGAATCGTTCTGGCCTGGTCAGCGATCGCACGGGTGATGGCTTGGCGAATCCACCAAGTTGCATACGTACTGAATTTGTATCCTTTACGGTAATCAAACTTTTCTACCGCTTTAATCAGACCCATATTTCCTTCTTGGATAAGGTCTAAAAATAACATACCTCGACCAACGTAACGTTTGGCAATACTGACAACAAGTCGTAGGTTCGCTTCAGCAAGACGTCGCTTAGCTTCCTCATCGCCTTCTTCAATTCTCTTGGCAAGATTTATCTCTTCCTCTGCAGATAAAAGATCCACTCTTCCAATTTCTTTCAGATACATACGAACAGGATCATTTATTTTAACTCCTGGAGGAACGCTTAAATCATTCAGATTGAATTCTTCTTCCTCTTCTTTCTCTAACTCCGTTGCACCCGGATCATCATCTTCGTCATTTTCATTGATAATTTCTACACCTTGTTCACCTAAGTGTTCGTAGAATTCATCCATTTGATCGGAATCTAACTCAAACCCTGATAATTTATCGGCAATATCTTCGTATGTGAGGACTCCTCTTTTCTTACCTTGGTTAACTAAAAATTCTTTCACCTGATCAACTGTTAATTCTGACGCTATTTGTTTGGAACGCGCTGACTTTTCAGCCATTTGTTCCCCTCCTTCCAACTTCCTTACAAAACTTTATAGAGACTTACGCAGCTGTAAGATTTCCATTGCTATTTGTGCTTCTTTTCGGTAATCCTTTAGTCGTTCTGCTTCTTTTCTTTCCACTTCTTTTTCTTTTATTCTCAACATCTTTTGATGTTTTAACACCTGATTGACATAATCTACTAATTCTTGGTCCGTACTTTCTTCGCTAATTGACATCATTTCAATGTCCGTTACGATTCTTCTTAACCTCTCATCGGGAAGATACCCGATAAAGGCACTGGCACTTGGAGGTAGACCTTCTTCATAATAACCCAATAAATAAGTAATAATAGCCTGATGTTCATCAATATTTAGGTTAGTACCTGCAAGCCACTCCTGAATCTTATAAGCGATGTTCGGATCCTTAAGCATATAGGCAATCAATCTTCTCTCAGCCGTTTGGTAAGCGGGTAATAGTTTAGACTGAGTCTGCCTGGAGAAATTGCCTTGCATACCTATCTGTTTAGGCGGTTTAGAATTCCGTTTGTCCGGGCCTTCCAGTTCAGAGAGCTGCTGTTGAAGAGCCTCAAGAGATAATTCGAACTCATCTGCTAAATACCTTAAATAATAATCCTTTTCAACCGCTTTATTCAGTTGGGTAATTTCCTTGAGTATGTCTTCTATATACTTAAGGCGATCTCCTTCATCATTTAAGTTTTTATTCAGCTTATAGTACCGAAGCTTAAATGCCATGAACGTTAAGCTTGCCCCTATTACATCTTGTTGAAACTTTGTTGCACCATATTTTGAAATGTAGTCATCAGGGTCTAATTGTTCCGGTATTGTTGCGACACGAATGTTCAGCTGATGATTATGAAGAAGGTTTCCTGCACGGAATGCAGCTTCCACTCCGGCAGAATCACCGTCATAACATATGATCACGGAATCAGTCAGGCGTTTAAGCAGCCCGATTTGCTGCTCTGTTAATGAAGTACCCATAGTGGCTACGCCATTTTCCACCTCTGCTTCACTGGCTGATATGACGTCGGCAAACCCTTCAAACAGAATGGCCTGCTGTTTTCTTCTAATCATGGAACGAGCACCGTGATAGTTATAAAGAATGCTGCTTTTGTTAAAAATTTTCGTTTCCGGACTGTTTAAGTATTTCGGTTCATCATTCGCATCGATGCTTCTTCCTGAAAAAGCGACCGTGTTTCCTTTCGTATCAACAATAGGAAACATAATCCTACCCCTGAAGCGATCCAAGAAGGAATTGTCTCTTTCTCTTCTAACGAGTAAGCCTGCCGCTTCCATCAGCTCCAGGGTATAGCCTCGTTTCTGAAGGAATTTAACCGTGAAATCCCAGCTTGGAAGTGACCAGCCAATCTGAAATTTAGTAATGCTTTCAGTTGTAAACCCCCGGGCCAATAAATATTCGAGGGCTTCCTGGCCTTCTTTTGTATTTAGAAGGAGATGATGGTAAAATTTACTTAATAACCCATGAGCTTCCATCATTTGCTTTTCATCTTCTTGAGGGGGAAGCTCCCTATCAGATGAAGAGGTCTGAATGGAGATTTCTTCCCCTACTTTAGAACCAAGCTTCTGCGCTGCTTCGAGGAAGCTTAAACCATCAACATCCATTAGAAACGTAAACGCATTCCCCCCGGCCCCACATCCGAAACAGTGAAATATTTGTTTGTCAGGGGAAACAGAAAAAGATGGAGTATTCTCTCCATGAAACGGACACAAGCCAAAATAATTGCGTCCCTGCTTTTTCAGTTGTACATAATCACTGACAACATCTACGATATCGGTTGACGATAATATTTTATTTAACTTATCTTCAGGGATTCTTTCAGACACCATTTATCACCTGTTTTTATTTACCCTCTTAAATCCATTCTGTACTTATTCCGATTCTCCTGCAATTTCCGACAAGATTTTATCAAATGAAGTACAAAATGTTTCTCTGTCTTCATTTGTAAAAGGTTTAGGACCTTTACCATAGTTTCCTCTACGACGTTCTTTTGCTGCGACATATCGATAATCCAATGCGGTGACTATACTCTCTTCCCTGTAGGTTTTTCCCCTGGGAGAGATAGCATAAACTTTTTTCGGCAAAACCAAGGACGCCAATCCAATATCCTGGGTAACCAGTACATCATGTGGTTGAACATGATTCATGATGTATAAGTCAGCCGCTTCTTTCGAACTATCGACATATACCCACCTGCCTTGATCAGGTGTGTTCTTTCTATGGGCATGAGAAGCAACAAAAACAACTTCAAAGCCATAACCCCTGGTAATGTTAATGATTTCCTGCTTTACCGGGCAAGCATCTGCATCTACATATACGGTAGACTTATGTTCGCTAATACTAACTATTCTACATCACTCCGTATTATCCTTCTCTCTTTATGAACTTTCCTGGAGAATTGATTAAAATTGTCGAATTTTAATTGAGGCGAGACTTGACATATCACAATAATTAGTTTATTCCTTAAGAGTTTAGTCTAAACCTATTTTAAATATTTTTATCACAATTTTTTATTATAGTATAATCGGACAAGTTTGACCACTATAAAAACTCATTTTATGAAATCTTTAATTATTCACGTTTAGATTCACCAAAAAAGAATGATTCTTTCCCTTTTTTATTCAGGAAAAGAATCATTCTTTTTTAAGTGTTAATTGCTTGAGTGTTGATAGATATTCGTAATGACATTGGCTGTTTCTTCAACGGCTTTGTTCGTTACGTCAATCACATGGCAGCCGATACGATTGGTTATTTTCTCGAAATATTTCAGCTCATCTTCAATGCGTTGAATATTTGCATAGCTTGCCTGATCATTCAACCCCAATGACTTTAACCTTTCCCGGCGAATCGTATTCAACTTCTCAGGGCTGATTTTTAACCCGAAGCACTTCTTCGGAGAAACCATAAATAATTCCTCTGGAGGATCGACTTCCGGTACTAGTGGTACATTGGCCACCTTAATCCTCTTCAGTGCAAGATATTGTGATAACGGAGTCTTTGAAGTTCTGGAAACACCTACAAGCACAATATCCGCTCTAAGGATGCCGCGGGGGTCCCGCCCATCATCGTACTTGACGGCAAACTCTATCGCTTCCACTTTCTTGAAGTAATCATCATCCAGCTTCCTTACCGTTCCCGGCTCGAACAACGGTTCCTTTTGGTAAGCTGATTGATATTTATCCATTAACGGACCGATAATATCAAATGCGTACAATTCTTCTCTTTCAGCTTCTTTTTTAATATACGCACGCATATCCGGCTTTACGAGAGTATACACAATCAGTCCCTGGTTTAATTTAGCAAGGGAAATCACTTCATCGATATGCTCTAAGTCCTCTACATACGGAAAGCGTTTAATGACCGTATTGGAACCATTGAATTGGCTAATCGCCGCTTTTGTGACTAGTTCAGCAGTTTCACCCACCGAGTCTGATACAACATAGATGATCGGTTCTTTCACGATCGCTCACCACCTTCTAATATTCATCTGCTAACGCTACAAATGCTTTCGTGATATTGGTTTTCGTAATTCTGCCTATGACCTCTAAATCGCCTTTTTCCGTTTTCTTAATCACCGGAACAGAGTCGATTTGCTTATGAATCAGGTCTTTGGCTACCCCTATTAGCTGGTCATCCTTTTCACAGACCGTAATATTAGGCATTCTCGTCATAATGATATTCACCGGCAACGTACTAAGTTCCTGCTTCCCGATGCTCGCCCTTAAAAGATCCTTACGAGACAGGACGCCGACCAAGTACGTATTCCCATCCACTACAAATAATGTTCCTACGTCCTCCAGGAACATTGTAACAATGGCATCATACACAGAAACATTTTCGTTTACCACTACAGGAATCGATTGATAATCTTTAACATATATTTTGTTAAGGTTTTCTGTCAACAGCTGCGTCCCTGTTTTCCCTGTATAGAAATATCCCACTCTAGGACGTGCATCCAGGTAACCCGCCATGGTTAGAATGGCTAGATCAGGTCGCAGAGTCGCCCTGGTCAAGTTTAATTGATCGGCGATTTGTTCACCAGTGATAGGTCCGTTGTCTTTAACTATTTGTAAGATATGTTCTTGACGCTTATTAAGTTCGATTGTTACTCACCACCTAACGGACAAACGATTTATGTTATACTTTATATTAAATATTATATACTATTTAAAGAAAATGAAAAGAGCATATTATCATTCAATTGTGTCAACACTATATTTTAAATTTCACCTAACACAGAGTATCTTTTTTTGATACAAACTTCAAATCTTTTCCCTTCTACTGATCAGTAGTTGTTTTTATTTCTTTATCATGATAAAATGTCTTCATCTTATAATCAATAATGCTATGACGGATCAATAAGTACTTGCTGCACTCAAGCGACCAGGGACGGTGAAAGCCTGGAAAGCAGGAAAACGGCAATCCCGAGCTATTTTACATTTAAAAGTGGGTATACATGTATGATGTATATCAACTAGGGTGGAACCGCGAGTATCAAGCTCGTCCCTAGGCTTATATGCCTAGGGACGAGCTTTTTTATTTTATTACATACATGATGAAAAGGAGTGACTTTTATGTCAATGGAACAAGTAGTAAATTTAGCGAAGCATCGAGGATTTGTTTTCCCGGGTTCTGAAATTTACGGCGGACTTGCTAACACGTGGGATTACGGTCCATTAGGTGTAGAGTTAAAAAACAATATTAAAAAAGCATGGTGGAAAAAATTCGTTCAGGAATCCCCTTACAATGTGGGTCTTGATGCAAGTATTTTAATGAATCCGCAAACTTGGGTAGCTTCTGGTCACGTTGGAAACTTCAATGATCCAATGATCGACTGTAAGCAATGTAAAACACGCCATCGTGCAGACAAAATCATTGAAAACGCCCTTGAAGAAAAAGGGATCGAGATGATCGTGGATGGACTTTCTTTTGAAAAAATGGAAGAAATCATCAAGGAGCACAGTATCGTGTGTCCTGATTGCGGAAGCCAGGATTTCACCGATATCCGTCAATTCGATTTAATGTTTAAGACTCATCAAGGTGTGACAGAATCTTCTACAAATGAAATCTATTTACGCCCAGAAACAGCTCAAGGTATCTTTGTTAACTTCAAAAATGTTCAGCGCTCCATGCGTAAGAAAATGCCATTCGGTATTGCTCAAGTCGGAAAAAGCTTCCGAAATGAAATTACTCCTGGTAACTTCACATTCAGAACACGTGAATTTGAACAAATGGAACTGGAATTCTTCTGTAAACCCGGAGAAGACCTGGAATGGTTCTCTTACTGGCGTGAATTCTGTAAAAACTGGTTACTTAATCTGGGAATGAACGAAGATAACATGCGTTTACGCGATCATGATAAAGACGAATTATCTCATTACAGTAATGCTACTACGGATATTGAATACAAATTCCCATTCGGTTGGGGAGAGCTTTGGGGTGTAGCTGATCGAACAGACTTTGACCTGAAACGTCATATGGAACATTCGAATGAGGACTTCCACTACATGGATCCTCAAACAAATGAAAAGTATATACCATACTGTATTGAACCATCCCTTGGTGCAGACCGTGTCACTCTTGCATTCTTATGTGACGCATTTGAAGAGGAAGAGCTTGAAAATGATTCACGAACAGTGCTCCACTTCCATCCGGCACTTGCTCCATTCAAAGCAGCTGTCCTCCCGCTTTCCAAAAAGTTATCTGGTGATGCATTCAAAGTATATGAAGAATTATCACAGGATCTTATGATAGACTTTGATGAAACAGCATCGATCGGTAAACGCTATCGTCGTCAAGATGAAATCGGTACACCATTCTGTATCACATTTGACTTCGACTCGGTTGAAGATGGTCAAGTGACCGTACGGGACCGTGACACGATGGATCAGGTAAGAATGCCAATCAGTGAAGTAAAGGCGTTCTTGCAGGAGAAAATTAAGTTTTAAAACCTAAAGCACAGAGGCTTTGCCCAGAGTCGACAAGCATATCTAGAAATCCCTGAAGGCGTGCCTTTGGGGATTTTTTTGTCGTATCTATGATAGAAAGTATATTTATACGTGTGTTTCAGATGGGTTGGCGCTGTCTGATCACAAGAATGACGTATTTTTATGCTCTTTAGGGATTCGCTAAACTGCATTTTGGGGGTTGTAGCGGTACGTTGGACGTTTGTTGTTGCACTTTCGCAGGTTGTTGCGGCACTTTTGGGCAAACTTGCGGCACTTTCCCGATTTGTCACGCCAAATTGTGAACGCCCCCATTCAACTTTCAAAACCATAAAAAAACAGGCCCATTCACGCACCGCATGAATGAGCCTTTTCTAAATAATCACAAGCAGCATTATAAGCTAGAATAAGTCCTTCATGTTATCCATTTGGTCTAAGAACCTCCTGGATTTTAATGTTAGACCTGAGTTTTCATCGTAATAAGTTCTGATTACCCGCTTTAATTGACGTTTTGTTTCATCTTTCACCGATATATTTCCCAATCGATTGATATCGAAATAGTAAAATACCCTCAGAAGCTTCACAGTGCTTTGTGAGATCGGAAAATGATGAGGATCTTCACTTAAACAACGATGACAGATGAATCCATTTTCTTTAAAGGAGAAAGCGAATTCACCATCAGCTTCCCCGCATACACTACATCCATTCAAATGAGGATACAACCCTAATACAGGGAGCATTTTCATTTCAAATATGTGCATAAGAATTTCGGGATCATAGTCTTCATTTAAATAGTGAATGGTCTTGTAAAGCAATTCAAATAGAAACGGGTTCGGTTTCCGGTCCTCCGTCGCTTTGTCGAGAAGGTCGACGATGTAAGTGGCATAAGCCGTCTTAAACAAATCTTCCCTCACATGCCTTAACGATTCTACCATCTCTCCCTGTTGAAGAGTCCCTAGCCCGCTTCCTTTAATAAAAAGGAAATAACCATATGTAAACAATTGTGAAATGGCGGATAGACGGCTATTAGGTTTCTTTGCCCCTCTAGCCATCAATCCAATCTTTCCGAATTCTCGTGTGTATATGGTAACAATCTTATTCGACTCACCGTAATGATTCGTTCTGATAACGATTCCTTCACACTTCTGCAGCATATAGCCACCTCCCGACATCAATCCACCCGGGTGATGACAAACTTATCACGTTAAAGGAAAATCAACTTCCGCTGTTTCTTCTTCAAAGCTGTAAGGATCCTCAACCGTCTCCTTTTCAAGCTCCTTAAAAAGTAAATAGGTGTCTATACTTCCTGTCTGCGAAAAAAATTTCCATGTTAAGTCTAACATAAAAAACCCACCTTTCTGGATTTAAACTAGCAAGACTTCATAAGCTTTCTTGTGATTAGAATGAGCATTTTCTCTCTAAAAGATGCGGCCTAAATATTGTTAATTCAGCCATCAATATTCGTCGTCGCTGAATCCAAAGTCACGCAGGGTAGAAGATCGGTTTCTCCAATCCTTCTGTACCTTCACCCATAGTTCAAGATAAACCTTTGATCCTAACAGGTTCTCAATGTCTACACGAGAACGCTTTCCTACTTCCTTTAGCATCGACCCTTGTTTTCCGATGACAATTCCTTTTTGCGAGTCTCTCTCCACAATAATGGTTGCGATCACGTCAATAAGGTCCTTCTCTTGCTTTCGCTCCATCTTATCGATCACGACTGCAATGCTGTGGGGAATCTCTTCCCTTGTCAGGTGCAGGACCTTCTCACGTATGAGTTCTGAAACGATAAAACGTTCAGGATGGTCTGTAATCTGATCAGCAGGATAAAATTGAGGTCCTTCTGGCAATTGATCCTTTAATAATTGTAGAAGGTTATCTACATTATTTCCTTCAAGTGCTGAAATCGGAACAGTCGCCGCGAAAGGAAACAGGTCATTGTATTGTTGAATCATCGGCAATAACGCATCAGGGTGAATTTGATCAATCTTATTCAGAATAAGAAAAACAGGTGTTTTAACCCCTTTTAACTTCTCGATGATGAAGTGATCTCCTTTTCCTAACCCTTCTTCTACGTTGACCATAAACAAAATGACGTCCACTTCTTTTAAAGTGTTCTGAGCAATCTTCATCATGAAGTCTCCCAGTTTATGTTTCGGTTTGTGTATCCCTGGAGTATCGATGAATATCATCTGTGCATCATCTGTCGTGTACACTCCCTGAACTTTGTTTCGTGTTGTTTGAGGCTTATCACTCATAATCGCAATCTTTTGACCGATTACATGGTTCAAGAAAGTGGACTTCCCAACGTTTGGCCGTCCGATGATGGAGATAAAGCCTGATTTGTATTCTGTATTACTGCCTATATTACTCATGTAAATCCTCCGGTGAAAAAGCTCCTGGTAATAGTTCTGCAACGGTTAGTTCTTCCACATCGCCTTTAAGGTTTGTCAGTACGACTTTCATTTCTTTCGGACATAACTCTGAAATGACCTGACGACAGGCTCCACATGGCGGCACCGGTCTTGCCGTGTCTGCTACAACCGCAATCATTGAATAGTCTGTATCGCCTTCTGAGTATGCTTTGAATAGAGCTGTTCTTTCAGCGCAATTACACATACTGTAGGCTGCATTCTCGATATTACAACCGTGATATACCTTACCATCCTTAGACAGAAGGGCCGCTCCCACCTTAAATTTACTATAGGGTACGTATGCTTTTTCTCTCGCTAGTTTAGCTTCTTGTATCAATTGTTCTGCATTCATTAGTTTAACTCTCCTTTTAACCCTTACAAATTCATTTTACTACAATTTTCATAAAAGAAAATGGGCTGTTATCATTTTGTAATAAAATAGTTAGATAATTCAAACTATTTATCGATTTTGTTCTTCGCTCCACTTATTCTATACAAGTATAAGAACGTTTTCAAATGAATTAAAGGCTACAGGAAAGAAATCGTTCAATTCCTCTCCTGCAGCCTTTGTTTTTCAGGTATTCGTATCTTCTTTACTTCCCATCAAAGAGCAGAAATGAGCTCAAGCAACTTTGGAAGAAATATAATGGCACCCACAATCGCAGTACAGACCGCAAAGAGTAACACGGCAGCAGAAGCAAGGTCCTTTGCCGCTTTCGCCAAGGGATGGTAGTCTGAAATTGAAAGGTCCACTGCCTTTTCAATCGCCGTATTCATGGTTTCAAGTGCCAATACCGAAAACACCAATATAATCAGGATGATCCATTCCATGGCAGATACAGAAAGCAGATACGCTAAGATAAAGACAATTATCCCTACACATGAGTGAATCCTGAAATTCTGCTCCGTCGCCCATACAGATTTAATCCCATCTGCCGCATATCCAAAAGACTTCATGAACCTGAATAGGCCGAACTTAGTCCCTTTTGAGTCCATATTCATCTAAAATATCCTTTTGTCTCTGGAACATTTTCTTTTCATCAATTTCTTCCATATGATCATAGCCTAATAAATGCAGGAATCCGTGAAGAGCAAGAAAACCCAGTTCACGGGAAAATGAATGATTGTATTCTTCAGCCTGCTCTTTGGCTCGATCGATGGAAATGATGATATCACCGAGAACCCGGGGAATTTGACCACCTACTATTTCGACTTCGTCCTCTCCCAGTTCTTCAAGAGCAAAGGAAATGACATCCGTCGGCTGGTCCTTATGGCGATATTCACGGTTAATTTCCTGAATTCTTTCGTTCGTCACAAACGTAACCGACACTTCGCTGTCATCTTCGACCTCTTCTTTTTTTGCTGCAAAGTTTAAGATGTTTTGCACCAAACTTGTTTCCTCTTCGGATAATTGTTCACTTTCATCAATAAAGTCGATCAATAAAGTCATGCTTCTTCTCCTTTTACTTTAAGTTCCGGATATTCTATTCTCGGATGAAAGATTCCATTCAAAGTCTCACAGAGAGACTTCTTGACTGTCTCTAATTGCTTCAATGAAATATCGCATTCGTTAAACTGACCGTCCTGCAGGCGGTCTTGTACAATGGAATGAACAAGCTGTTGAATCTCTCCTTGCGTGGGAGATTTCTTCGATCTGACAGCCGCTTCTACACTATCCGCAATGCTAATAATGGCCGCTTCCCTTGTTTGTGGTTTAGGACCGGGATATCGATAATCTTCTTCCTTAACATCTTTCCCTTGTTCCTTTGCCTTATAATAAAAAAATTTCAACAAGGTCGTTCCATGATGCTGCTCGGCAATATCGACGATTTCCTTTGGCAGCTTATGCTTCCGTAGCATATCGGCACCATCTGAAGCATGACTTATAATAACATCCCTACTCGTCTCAGGCGAGACCCGATCATGAGGATTTTCCATATTAAGCTGATTTTCAATAAAAAAGTGTGGCCTCTTTGACTTTCCAACATCATGATAGTAGCAGCCGACTCTCGCTAATAGTCCGTTTGCACCAATGGATTCACATGCAGATTCTGCAAGATTCGCTACCATGACACTGTGATGATAAGTACCCGGCGCATCGGTCAGCAGCTTCTTTAATAATGGTTGTGTAGGGCTTGAGAGCTCCACCAGCCTCATGGAAGAAAGTATGCCAAACCCGGCCTCGAAAAACGGCAGGAAACCGATTGTTAAAATAGAGGAACTGATTCCTGATACCAGGGCAAACACTAGATAATACACATATTCACTATTGGAATAAGAAGTACCGCTTAATAGAACCAAAAACGCCAATATCAATATATTCACAAGAGCTACGTAAATACCCGCTCTTAAAATATTCGAGCGCTGATTGCGGCTCACCAGGAATAAGATACCTGATACTCCACTGAATAACGTATAAATAGCGATCTCCATATCGATTGAACCTGAGAACTGCTGATGAAAAACGATACTTGAGCAAGCTGATAAAATAAACACCATCATCATGGCAATCCGCTCATTTAATAAAATCCTCAGGATCATTCCCGTGAATGCAGCAGGGAATATAAAGGCAATATCATTGATTTCCAGCTGTTCTATCAACCCTACAATCTTCATGATCAACAGTGAGATGACAAACACGATACTCGTGAGGATTAAATAGTTTTGTTTTCGTTCCTCTGTTACCTCGAGGGTATAAAAGAAGTAATACAGAGAACTGATCACCACGAGAACAAAGAGCGCAAGCCCAATATACGGCTTAAAAGAGAATGTATTTTCCACCATCCCCAAGGTTTTCATGATCCGATATTCTTTAGGAGTAATCAATTCCCCGTCTTCTACAATGACTCCGCCTTCAATGATTTCAACTGATTGAACATTGGCCACGGCCAGCTTTTTTAATTCATCCGTTTTTTCCGCGTCAAAATATTGAGTCGGCTCAAGTGCCACATTCCCAAGCTTTACGGCAGCATTAGATAGATCCCCCCTAAAGGTATAGTTTGTGATCCTTTGTTCTAAATTTAATCTCGCTTCACTCAATTCCTCTTCTTTCACACCATTTTCCATGATAATCTTCATTTGCGTAGAAACGATTGTCTCTACTCGTTCCAGATCTTCCTCTGCAGCTTCCAATAGAGTTTTTAAAACCGTATCATTCAATTGGTTGGTTACATTATTATTCTTATCCTTGGGAAGCTTAGCTTTAAGCCGTTTTAGCTGCTCATTTATTTCCGCTTCAGCTGGAGGCTTCAGTTCCTCTGATCCGGGTTCTTGAGTTTCAGATTCCTTCTTCACTTCTTTTACACTTTCCATGAGGGAACGAAGTAACGATATCGAGTTGTCGACCGCCCCTTCTTTAGGGGTATAGACATTTCCTACTTCTTCTTCAGCTTCCAGCTGCTTTTTCTCTGTAGCCTCATCATCAACAAATTTCTTCGGCGCCCTAATTGTTGTAGGAGCTTCTTCATACAAATTAATATCCAGAGTTTTCGGTTTTACATTCCCATATAAAACCCCGAAAACAATAATGCCAAGTAACACAAATAAGAGGTTAGTAAAGAGTCGGTAGCTAAGAAAGCTCCTTATTTTGAGTAAGAATGGGTGCGTTTGCATAAAGAACCCCCTGTTATGTAAGTACAATTCCAACCAGTTCAAGGTATAGAGTTTACAGAAAAGCACGAGAAAAAATATCTAGCAATTATGTAAAATGATAACAGTTTTCCACATAATTATCCATGTTAAACCCTATAAAAAAAGATTGATCCCTGCATGTGCCACCAGTATTAACAGGTGGCATGAACACATTGGATCAATCTCTTTATTGTATTACTTTTCAATTGTTTCATAGGCATCGATTATTTTAGCAACTAATGGGTGACGAACCACATCCGCTTGATCAAGATAAATAAACGATACTCCTTTTACATCTTTTAATATTTTTTCAGAAGAAATCAATCCTGACTCGCTTCCTCTCGGTAAGTCCACTTGAGAGCGATCTCCTGTAATAATCATCTTCGAATCAAAGCCAAGTCTGGTTAAAAACATTTTCATTTGTGCTTTCGTTGTGTTTTGGGCCTCATCGAGGATGACAAACGCATCATCCAGTGTACGCCCTCTCATATAAGCAAGAGGAGCGATTTCAATGGTTCCTCTTTCAATCAACCGAGCTGTATGCTCAGCCCCCAACACATCATGCAGAGCGTCATATAAGGGACGTAGATAAGGGTCCACTTTTTCCTTCAGGTCACCAGGAAGGAAACCGAGACTCTCTCCCGCTTCAACAGCAGGCCGTGTGAGAATGATTTTCTTTACCTGCCCGTTTTTCAACGCATGTACCGCCATCACCACAGCAAGATAGGTTTTCCCCGTACCTGCCGGACCAATCCCAAACACCAAATCGTGTTTTTTGATAGCCTGAATGTATTGACGCTGCCCAAGGGTTTTCACCCTGATGGATTTACCTTTTGCATTTTTCGTAATTTCTTCATTGTACAAGTCTGTAAAGTATTCCAGTGTCCCTTGCTTGCCCATTTCAAGTGCATAATGGACATCTCTTTGGCCTATATTTATTCCTTTACGTATCACTGCTACGAGTCGATCTGAAACATCAAGAGCGAGACTTACATCTTCTTCCCTACCTGAAACCAGCAATTCTTCGCCTCTTGTTACGATTGAAACGTGTAATTCCTGTTCTATTAATTTTAGGTGAGAATCTGAAACGCCAAACAAAGCGATGGCTTCATTAGGGTTTTCAAGTTGTAATTTCATTAAGATTTCATCTGACATTCGTTAGTCTCCTTGAATAATTGGTTGTCCTACTGCAATGTTTTCTAATACTTTGAAGTGAATTGTTACCCTAACTTTACCATTCTCAACCTTTTCTTGCAAAATTTTTTCACCTATGATTTCTGCATCCTCAGGGAGGGTGGACTCCAAATTACTCTTGGCCAGCTTCTTCGCCGCATCGATGGCTTCTGATTTCGTATAAGTTCTCTCTACATCTTCTTTCTCTTTAAAGCTTTTATCAATATAATATATTGGCAGCTCCCATTTCAAGAAACGAAGGTTCTTTTTGTTCTCTTCCACGATGGACTCTTTATAATCAACTTTCCCGAATCCCCAAATCGGAATATTGAAAGAGCCGACTCCGACATAATGTTTTCTTTTTTCATCGCCGCTAAAAACCACAAATTGGGATTTTAACGGTAAATTAACGTTAGATTTATACCATGTTTCCCCTAGGATTTTCGCCTTGGCCGGTACCCCTTTAGGATCTTTTTCATTCCCGATCAAACCGGATACGAGGAGCTGACCTTTGTTCACATAGTCATTGACGTTCACCTGGGGATCTCCTTCTTCTACGAACATTTGAGTGATGATGGCTTTCTTCTTAGCTACAATATGCTGCAGACCAGAGGATTCAGAAGGCTCAGGGGCGTTCTTCTCAACCACTTGGAAGTGAAAGGTTGTCCCTTGCAATTCCACCCCTACCCACGTAATATTGTTCATTCTGTAGGATAGCTCCCGTTGGATATTTTCCACATCCGGCAGGGAGAATTGTAACTTCCCTTTCGACACTCCCATTTCTTCCAGCTCTTTTCTAATACTGTGCTCCGTTTGAGGTGATGCCCCTTTAATTTGAACGTCCCAAACCATATTGGAAAGCAGGAAGACGATGACGAAGAAAGCAAGTCCACCTATCATGAATCCTGAGTTCTTCAGGGATCGCTTAAACAAAAATGGAACTCCCTGACCTCTTAGAAATGTCACTTTACACTCGGATGTTCGAACCGCTCTTCGGAAGTTATGTACATCCTCTAAGGATAAGTAAAAGGTGATGGTCTCAGTTCCAGCTCTCTTCACATTCCAAATCGTGATATTGGCACGAAGCAATTGATTGATGACCCTCTCAACTAATCTGCCTTCCATTTTCACAAATACCTTTCCCCTTAGAAAGGTGAACCATTGATTCTTCAAATCCGTCCCTCCTATTGTTCTAAATAGATCACTTCTACGATCTTCCCCTGAAGAAGAATTTCTTCCGGAAGAATCATCTTGATGACAAATTGTTCACCTTTTATTAAAAGTTGACCTTGTTTTAGCAGAAGCCGTACCTCTCGATCTGTGAACGTTAACAGACCCCGATGGTTTTCTATATAGATATGAATTTGTCCAATCATTGTGACGCGAGGAAGGTCCATCATGACATCTTCAGGTAAATCCATTTTCTGTGTCATCCATTTACGCATATGTCGAAAAACGCTTTTTGCCATAAAAAAAGAACCCCCTTTCATCTCATATGTATGAAATGATTCATGGACAGTGATTTAATACCTTGTTATAATGGTGTTAATAAAGTATATGAAAGAGGTCAGGCTACTATGACGATAACAGCCAATATAAAGAATGTCGGTATCCTGTTACGCATCTCTCGAGAAGCGGGTGAAGGAAAAGACACCCTACTGTCACATAGAATTATTGGTGAACGCTACTGTAATGAACGTGGCTACCAATACAAGATATATGAGGAAGTTATTTCTGGGGCTAAAGATATTAGTGAACGTGTTGAGTTAACTAAGTTACTAAACGATGTTAAAGCAGGTTTATTGGATGCTGTATTTGTTGTATCAACTGACAGGCTGTCACGTAAACTTGGTGCATCACAAGAGATTGCCGACACTTTAGCAGACTATGAAATACCATTACTTACTCCAGAACGTTCATATGATTTAAATTCAGACGATAGGTTTATGTTTGATGTCCAAGGTGTAATGGCATCACAAGAATTAAGGTTGATTACGAAGCGTTATAAAAGAGGTAAGCGGGAAGGTTCGTTGAGAGGTGAATGGGTTCAAGGGGTAACGCCATTTGGTTATGTACGAAACCCTAAAACAAAGAAACTGGTTATCGAAGAAAAGGAATCCAAAGTCGTTAGAATGATATTTGAATACGCATTAGCTGGATACGGTATCGCTACAATTGTAAATAAACTTGTCGGTTATCGTACACGTTCTTATAAAATTCAAAACGGTAAAAAGGCTGAAACAATACACCCAGGTAAACCGTTTGGAATTAGTCATGTAGATACTATTCTTAAGAATCCTGTTTATAAAGGAACTATTTCATATCAGGTAAAGAATAAACTTAAGAAAGTTATTGAGACAATAATCGTAAATGATGCCCACGAAGGGATAGTAACACCTGTTGAGTTTCAACAAGTACAGGAAGCTGTTAAAAGTCGTATCAGTGGTGGAATTGATGGATTGGTTAAGCGTACACGTTCTAGAGGTAAGGTAATTACAATATTAAAAGATTTAGTTTATTGTCCTTGTGGATTAAAGATGCAATTCAAGAAGGATAGTAAGCAAAAGGACAAGGTCTTCGTTAAAGCATGTAATTGCGGAAATAGGGGTATTGCAGAATATAAGATAATTGAAGCTTTTTGGGAAGAGTTATCTATTATTGAAAGACAGTTTCGTCATGAATGGGATAGTTTGTTAAATGATGCAGATCACACTTCCAAAAACATCGAAAATTTACGTAACCAACTTACCTTGTTAAGTTCAGAAAAGGAGAAGTTAACTAAGAAGGCAAAACGTATCAGAAATATCTATACTGATGGAGATATGACACGTGAAGAATATCTTGAAGATAAATCAGAAGTGGAAAATGAATTAACAAAAATCAGTACCGTAATAAATGAAGTGGAAGAAAAGATAGAGTTATCTAATAAGGAAGCTATATCTATGCAATACGAAACTAAGCTAGAATGGTTATCCGATATTAGAAAAATTTCTGATAAGTACGATGGTAAATTATTTGTTATGGGTAGTGAGTTAACTAATGCACCTTCCTTTAAAGTAGAACCTGAGGACATAGAAGAAATGAATCGATTACTAAAGTTAATTTTGGATAAGTTATATTATCAAAGATATAATGAAGAAACTATTCTATATGAAGATGGTTATGTAGATACAGAAAAAGGAGACTTCATAAAAGTCTCGATTAAACCAAAATGAAAATATTTAAAATCACCCTGTATCACCCCCTGATTTCTTACACTATATAATAGAAGAACTCATCTCAATTTAAGGTATAGCATTCAGCTATGCCTTTTTTATTTGAATTTTCAATTCTAATTTTTAGTACTAACAGAAAGGGTGAAAATTATGTATACGGTAAATTCACGATTGCCATATAATCAAGAGTTTGACCACAGATATATTAAGCATGTTAGACATTTAAGAAACAAAACACTACTTCAATTTGCTGAGTTTATGGGCGTAGACCACAGTACTATTGCAAAGTTAGAAAAAGGACAACTAACCTTTACGCCCTACTATGAAAGTAAATTCAAGGATGCTAATAAGCGATTAAGGGTTTCTAACATTGAACTAGCTAGTATCCGAAAAATAATCGAAATGAAGGAACAAAGGGGTTACAAGTAATGGTTACACTTGCACTGTTGTTACTGTTAATGAAAGAAATTCTTTTTGGGGGTTTTTAAGGTATGGAACAAGTAAAAGTAAGAGACTTATTTACAGAAACTAAAAAGGTCGTAGCTGAGTACAAGGCTAAGGCTGAACAGCTTGACCAACAGGAACGAGAACTAAATGCAGAATTACATGTACTACAAGAAGAAATGACAGCCAATCTCTTAGACCAGGAAAGTTCTACTGTATCCGAAATGGTTTATTTAAAGATACAAGCTAAAGAGATTGTTCAAAAGACTGAAATCATTAAGGTACTCTTAGAGGAACTAGCTGAGGAACGTACAGCACTAAAGTTAGAGTTCACACCTATTTATCGTCAAGCAATTAGACAGGACGCTGGTAATAGAATTGGATATGGTTCTAGTGAGATTGTTAAAAAATACAAGTACCTAATGCTTAAAGAAATCAGTGAAATTGGTATACAAATGCAACAACAATATAGAGGCATTTCTGAGGACATTTATGAGGTGTTTGAGGAAGAGGCTGTAAGAAAAGAGTTCCCTCGTTTAGAGTATGTCTTTAACCAAGATCAGTATGTTCCAGCGTTTGGCTGGTATAGTGATTCTGTTGTTTCTAAGAATGAAGTATTTAGTGCTGGACGTGGTTACAAACCTAATAAGCCTAAACATATGCAAGTAGAAGAAGTAAACAAAATTGAATAGGACGTGGAATAATAATGGCAAACTTAATGACAGCTACTCAATTTGTGAAAAGTGAAATCCTAGCTGAACTAAGAAAAGGTAACACTGAGGTATTGAAAGACTTGCCACCTGTCATGGCTTTAAACTTAGGTCTTGCTTTACAGAATGAAGCTGGAAACGTTATAGAGACTTCACCTGTGAAGGATAAAGAGATCGGTGAGGCTATGCTAAGACAAATGGCTGACAGTGGGGTTAAAGAAAAGTTGGTTAAACAGATTGAACAGGAAGAAAAAGAACGTACTGAGAAAGTTGGACTAGCTAAGCAAGTATCTGCTGAGTTTAACGCTTAATAGAATATTTCCCTCCCTTAAATATAGCCCTTACCTTTAACTGGTGAGGGCTTTTTACTTTGCCCTAAAAACAAAAAAAGCTGAGGAATTCACCTCAGCATTAGCATTATTTCAACTTGATATTCTCGTATTTTCCACCTGACCAACCAAAGCCACTTGAAACTTGTAGACTGTACTCAGCAGCCTCATTAGGAAGTTCAAATACTACTTTACCTGATTTAGATAAATTAGGGTTAATTTCCTCTAAGAAGAAACCAATACCACCATCATTAACGTACATATCTAATTCAGCATCACTTGAATACTCGGTACCGTCAGCAGTCTTAATACGGAACATTTCACCGTCAATAAAACGTGCCTTCTTGTCACCGTTCTTAATTGACATATCTACAATTGCATACTTACCTTCAGTAGTTTTGTCACCCATTACAGAACTGATAGTTTGAGTCTCTTCCACACCGTTCACAGTATAAGTAAGTTTACCGACTTTAACCTCGTCCCCAACAGCAAAGGCTTTCTTTTCTTCCTTTTTAGCCTCTTCCTTCTTTTCTTCCTTAGGTTCAGCAGAAGTCGTCTCAGCCTCAGTAGAAGAAGCTGTATCATTTGCTGTATCTTCTCCACCACTTGTAGCGATACTTCCAATGATGATTACAGCCAGTAACCATACCCACCATTTCTTGTAGAATGGTTTCTTTACTTTTTCTTTTGCCATATGTTTTATTCCCCCAAATAAGTTTAATAATTACAGTAATAATTGTAACATGAATGTAAAGTATTTGGTAGGTGATTTCCTGATAAATAGAAAAATATGTTTAGATAGTAGTATTTTAGAAACAGGACTTAATAATTTATAAGGTTATATTAGATAACTAAATATGAAAATTCCTGAACGACCCCTTTCTATATAAGGCTTTCAGCAATGCTGACGTAATACGATATTGGGTTGATAAGTTAATTGCATTAAAAACGTCAGCAATACGCCTCACCTGAAAAGAATTCAAAACTGGTACGTATATTTTACAGAGACCAGACCAGCACCCTAGATACCCCCGTCCCCCTATATACCCCTTTCAGTCCACTCACGTTACTACTGATCTTTACCTTTAAATCGTCCTAATAGTGTATTACTTCTATCATATCTTTTCTTCTTTTGTTCGTGTGTTTCTCTTGCTTTATTGCTGTTCCTCTGCTGTCTTGTGCCTCATAGTAGTGCTGGTGCTATCCTTTATCTTACCTTTGTTATGTACCCGTATATGGGCTTGTACAGGGCTTATAGAGGGCTGTGCTGATTGTTTATAGTTGTTTTTATACCCTAGCCCCTCTTCCCTTCTTTCTTAGCCCCTCTTAACCCCTTTTCCAGCCCCTACATTCTTCTTGATGAGAAAATATATTCTAATGACGTGAAAGGCTAGTCCACCAAAGATAGCTACTATTCCACCTAAAACAATGAACATCATTTGTAAATAAATTAGTTCCATTTTTTGTCACTTTGACCGATAATTTGCGTATATTTTGAGTTTTATTTTGCACATCCAACTTTAAAAACCCAGCTACCTTCACATTAGAAGATTAGCTGGGTTTCTTAATTATTTACATTCAATCATTTATAGAACTATTCGAGTAAAAAAGCTACTGCTCATTGTTCAGCAATCGCGCCTGATTGTTGAAGAAAGAATCGATAGGTATTAGGTACTAAAAGGAAACTAGCTTCTTGCACTAACGCTAACCCGTTAGTTTAAGAACATTTGTATTAGTAAGGTAACTTTTTTATAGTGCTAGTGCTCATTCAGACACTCAGTATCACCTTAACTTAAGAATTACTTTCCCTTTAGCTTTACCTGTCTCTGTATACGCTAAAGCATGTTTAGCTTCTTCAAAAGGAAACACTCGGTCAATTGTTGGTTTCACTGTTCCTGCTTCTAAAAGTTCTGATAAAATATCTAACTGTTGCCCACTATGTTTCATAAAAAGAAAGGTGTATTTTATATCATACTTTTTTTCCAATCCAGTTATTTTTGAACTGGCTAATGAGAGAATTATTTTCTTAATTAGACCAAGTCCCATTTCTTTTGCGAAACGACCATTCGGAGTTCCAGCGATAGAAACAATTTTACCCCCTTTTTTTACTGTCAAAAATGACTTCTCTAATGTTTCACCTCCAACACTATCAATTACTGCGTCATAATCTTTTATGACGTCTTCGAAATTCACAGATTTATAATTAATAATTTTATCTGCTCCAAGTGATTTGGTTAATTCAATTCCTTCGCTAGAAGTTGTTGCAACATACGCTCCCATTTCTTTTGCTAGTTGTATAGCAAAAGTTCCTACGCCGCCTGAGCCAGCATGAATGAGAACTTTTTGACCGTTTTTCACACTCAATATATCGTGAAGTGCTTGGTATGAAGTTAATCCAACTAAAGGGATAGAAGCTGCTTCTTCAAAACTAAGGTTTTTAGGTTTTAAAGCAATATCTGCTTCATGAACAGATAGATATTCTGTAAATGTACCCATCTTTTCTGAACGAGGACGACCGTAAACTTCATCACCCACATTAAATTTGGTTACCCCTTTACCAACTTCGATAATGGTTCCACTAAAATCGTTCCCTAATGTTAAAGGCATGTCGTATTGCAACAAAAGTTTTAATTCGCCTTTACGTATTTTTGCATCAAGGGGGTTTATACTCGCTGCATGTATTTCCACTAACACCTCATTATCTCTTATTCTGGGCATTGGTCGTTCAATAAAAGTAGGATCTTTTTTATATCCTTCTATTACAAATGCTCTCACGCCAAAACACCTGCCTCTCTACATTAATTACTAGTAAATTCCTGATTTTATTGTAAAAACAAGATATCCTGAAACTTCATCATTCTCTTTAAACGCAAACATTATGAAACTCCCCCAAAACTTGAATAGATATGGGAAAGTTTCATTAATCATTCCTGCTGTTTATATGCCAGTTATTGTTTCATAGAAGGATAATCGATATATCCTTCCGCCCCGCCAGCATACATTGTATTTCGGTCAGGTTCGTTCAATAGTGCGCCAACTTTTAAACGTTCCACCAAATCAAGGTTTGAGATTAACCAAGTTCCTACGGTAACAACGTCAGCTCATTGTGGAACGTGTCCTTTTACCTTTTGTTTGAAATCTTGGACAAATCACTGAATTAGTAATTTGTATTAGGAGAGATGTGGGTATATCGCAGATACACCACCGGCAAAATCTCTTTGGATCTTTCGGCTCACGTCATCAGCAACAATTTCAAAGCTGTCGGATTCTAATCCATCAATAGCAATTTTTGCGATATCCTCAGGGTTGGATTTGGGAACTTCTAAGCTCGACGTCATGTCTGTCTCCATGAAGCCTACATGTAATCCAGCTACTCTCACATTTTGAGGATAGAGATTTAAACGTAGGTCGTTCGTCAATGCCCACTCTGCCGCCTTTGCAGCCGTATAAGCGCCAACAGATCCCGAACTAACCCAAGATAATGCGGAAAGAATATTCAGAATCGATCCTCCCCCATTATTTGATAGAATCGGTGCAAAAGTACGAACCGTGGAAAGTGTGCCAAAGAAATGCGTATTAAACTCCAAATGTATTTTATCGAGATCACCGTCAATCAAAGAAGCACCTGTAGACGATCCTGCATTGTTGATCAAAAGCGTAACATCCTTAGCTGCCATAGCGGCTGCAGCTACCTCTTGAGGGTTGGTAATATCAAGCTTTACAGGAATTACACCGGGAATGTCAATGGACTCCGGATTTCTTGCACCAGCATAAACCTTAGCCCCTCTGGATAGAAGTTCAAGTGCTAAATGGCGTCCAAAACCTCGGTTCGCGCCGGTGACAAATGCGACTTGTTCAGAAATTTTCATTTTTATGTGCTCCTTTTATTATTTAATTTTGGTACAACAAAATGTCTTCCTCCTCAAAACTACGCAAGCAATGATTTCCTTAAGGAAAAGTTTTGGACATAGGCGAGTCTCATTATATGGGAATGGTCATTCTAAAAAGCACAAAATCCCTTTATGGAGAGAGCTTTAAGTAAGGCAAGACTTATATACGAGAACGACCATTCTAAAAAGCACAAAAGAATGATCCCTTCATGGAGAAAGCTTAAGCAAGGAAAGATTCATATACGAGAACGATCTGATCATTCTAAAAAATCCATAAGCAATGATATCTTCTTAGGAGTAAGCTTTACTACAGCTCAGACTTACTCATATAGGAACTATTATTCTAAGAATAAAATAATTATTTATCTAAAAGTTTTATGGATAAATTGGCTATACCGTGTAGTTTTTCTTTTGGAATGGAGGTTCTTGTCATTACCCTTAACCCAACACATACAGTATGCAGATGTTCCGCCAGTTCGCCGCCATCGTAATCTGAGGTAAATTCTCCCTCCTCCTGCCCCCACAGAATAATATCCTTGAGTAGCTGCTCTGATAGTGTGAACGATTCAGTGGACTTTGAATCCACGTCGGCATCGCGCATTGCCAATTCCACCGCCGAATTTACCATTAAACAGCCTGAAGGCGAGTTCTCTTCACCATATATCATGAAACTAAAAATAAAGTGAAGAGCCTCCGCTGCAGTTTTGGAGCGTTTAACTTCTCCCGTAAGCTCAGCTCTGACTTTATCGCGAAATCGATCCATAGCTTTCAAAAACAGCGTATGTTTGTCGCCAAATGTGTCATATAAACTTCTGCGATGGATTCCCATATGCTCGACCAGATCGGTCAAGGATGTCTTCTCATAACCTTGTGCCCAAAAGAGCTTCATCGCCTTGTCTAATACTACGTTCTCTTCGAATTCTTTGCTTCTTGCCATTCTATTTTCCTCCTCCCATCGAAAATATAACATATTGAGAACGATCGGTAAAGAAAATAAGCATCAAAATCTTCATAGTAAACTAAGTTGAATTTACAAATAGAACAACCTTGTTCTTTATCGATAAAACCTTCAAAGTCAAAGTCATCAATAATAACTAAGTCATTTTTTTCTTCTATTTTCATAGGTCCTCCCTTAATTTTACTATCGCACCCGTTATTTAATGATGGTTATAGTGGCTGATTTCAAGTATTGATAGATATAGTCCCTGACTTCTTGTTCCTCTACAATTCGGGACCCTCCACCCGGGCATCAACCTTACATATCCAACTACAACCATGGCATTAAAGAATAGTCTGTTTCATGCCACTACCTTTTGGTAGTGGCTCTCTTGATGTCCGAACTGGCTCAATTCGATGGCTGTAATCAACGGTTTCAAAAATAAAAACCAGTAATGTTAAGTGTTAACATCAACCCTTTAGGTTTAATTCGTATAAGTAATTAAATTCATTTATTCCTACAAAAAAAAGAGGAGAAAATGCCCCTCAAACAATAAGCATATATAGTGAATAATTGAAGTCATTGTAACAAAACTCGCCCTTTTCTGAACACGCTCCTTGCACTTCGAAATGAGCGCTTTTTATCACTTAAAATGTAACAAAACTCCGTTCATTATTCTATGTGTATTAACCTATTATTATTTATCTTATGTTACAATGGAATATAAGGAAAAATGAGAAAAGAGTGATTTTGGTGTTAATTGGATATGCACGTGTGTCAACAGGATTACAAAATTTGGATTTACAATCAGATGCTTTAACGCAACACGGTTGTGCGAAAATTTTTCATGATAAAATGAGTGGTACAAAAAAACAACGTCCCGGTTTAGAAGAAGTACTTCAGTATGCACGTAAAGGCGATACAATTGTTGTTTGGCGATTGGACCGACTAGGACGTAACATGCACGATTTGATTCAAATTGTGAACAGCTTAAATGAACGAGGTATTGGCTTTCATAGTCTACAAGAAAACATAACAATGGACAAAAGCAATGCGACAGGGCAATTAATGTTTCACTTGTTCGCAGCGTTTGCGGAATTTGAACGTAATTTGATTGAGGAGCGCTCTGCTGCTGGACGAGCAGCCGCAAAAGCACGTGGGCGTCTAGGTGGACGCCCGGAGAAGTATGGATTAAAAGATATTGAAATGATGAAAGCTTTAATTGAAAGTGGCACACCGATTAAAGATGTTGCGGAAAAGTGGGGTGTGTCTCGCACTACGATTTATCGCTATTTAGAAAAACAGTAAATCGGAAGGGTTGATGTCTATGCAAAATGAACATCCTCCATTAACAGCGTACTCAGAAGAACAACGACAAGCAGCGATGGTAAAGTATAAAATCATTGCGCCTTATCTTACCGACGAAAAAACATTAACTGTCATTACAGAAGAAACCGGCATTGCAAAAAGAACGCTACAATACTGGATTCGGGACTATAAACAATTTGGATTAAAAGGTTTAATTCGAAAAACGAGAAATGATGCTGGAAAAATACATTTAGAGCCGGAAATTGTCGCTTCGATTGAACAATTGATATTGAAGTACAAAAGGAATTCATTAACGTCTATTCATCGAATGACCTGTGAGCAATGTCGGAAAAAAGGCTGGCAAGAACCGAGTTATTATAAAGTGTATAAGGTATCGCAGTCCCTTTCGCCAAGCTTGAAAAAGTTAGCGCATGATGGCAAAAAAGCATACGACAATCAATATGATTTAATTCATCGAAGAGAAGCAAGCTATCCCAATGAAATTTGGCAAGCAGACCATACCCCGTTAGATATTATAGTTTTAAATGAAAAAGGAAAACCAGAAAGACCTTGGCTAACAATCATTTTAGATGATTATAGCCGAGCAATCGCTGGATACTTTTTAACTTTTGAAAACCCCTCTGCCATACATACATCTTTGGTCTTACACCAAGCAATATGGAGAAAAAGTAATCCCGATTGGCAAATATGTGGTATCCCTGAAATGTTTTATACGGACCATGGAAGTGATTTTACGTCCAACCATATGGAGCAAGTAGCAATTGATTTAAAATTTAACCTAGTCTTTTCTGCAATCGGTGTTCCAAGAGGGCGAGGGAAAATAGAAAGATTCTTTTTAACCATTAATCAATTGTTTCTCGAAGATTTACCCGGTTATTTGGGGAATCAGTCTGACGCTTCACATCTTACCCTTAAGGAGTTAGATGAAAAATTATTGAATTTCATCATATTTAACTATCACCATAGGGTTCATGGTACAACAAAAAAAGAACCGATACATGCATGGAATAATTCTGGATTTCTTCCCAATATGCCTGAGAGTTTGGAAAGTCTTGATTTATTAGTATTTATCTTGATAGAACACTCGGATCTCCGCAATATCCCTTGGATCATAACGAATAATGACTGTTTCACCAACGTATGCAGCTAGGTTTGTATCTATATATCTTAGTCCTTGGAAGTGTGTACGGCTATTTCCCCTGAAATTTCCGATTATACAGTAGATTTAAAGGATATTGTTTCAGCACGAAATAAAATACGGAACAATCTAAGGAAACAACTTGATTCTGGAAATACTGTTGCAGAAGTTGCCTTGTCAAAACAAAAAGAATTGGAGGAAAAGGGGAATAAATCAAATTCCAAAAAGTCGAAACTAAAGAGGTATTTCAATGAATAAAACACAAAAGTTTATTGAAACAAAAGAATATAAAAGATTTGCAGAGTTTTGTGATGCCTGTATCAAATATAAATATATAGGAATTTGTTATGGATTACCTGGTGTTGGAAAAACGTTATCCTCAAGATATTATTCAAATTGGGATTCCATCGAAAAACAAATAGCTTATAAAACAGCAAAGGAAGTAGGCTTAGATGCAGATGAAAAGATACTTGAAGCAAGAACAATTTTTTATACAGCTCCAGCAGTACGAGCGACTAAAATGACTGATCAGATTAGTACTATTGGATTCAGAATGATATGGTAAGAACTATGTATAAAGTACTCACTAAAGGAGAAGAAGAAAAATATTCCGCCGACGCTTATGAAGATATCGATCTGATTATTGTCGATGAAATAGATCGACTAAAAGTACAAAATCTAGAACAACTTAGGGATATCTATGATCGAAATGACATAGCAATGATATTAATTGGAATGCCTGGGATTGAGAAGCGATTAGCTCGATATCCCCAACTCTACTCTAGAATTGGATTTGCTCATGAATTTGATAAACTTAGTAAAGATGAAACCCATCATATTTTGGAGTATAAATGGGAAGAATTAGGTCTTTCTATAAAACTAGAAGATTTTTCCGATTATGAAGCAATAACCAGTATCATTAAAATTACTGGAGGAAACTTTAGGCTCATACAGAGACTTTTCACTCAGATAGAAAGAATACTTGAAATTAATAATCTTGAAACCATAACAACAGAAGTTGTTGAAGCTGCACGAGACAGTTTAGTAATCGGAATCAAGTAAATTTAAAAATCTATCTTTTGAAATGAAGATAGATTTTTTACTTGTCAGATAGTGCAAAATAACACTCAATATATGTGCAAAATAAAATCAAAAGTGACAGCGTGAGGACTTTAGAGAAGGAAGACCTAACAAGTACAGCAAGAAACAGCTAGAACACGCTGTAAAGCTGTTAGAAACCTGTTCATATAAAGAGGTAGAAGAAACAACTGGAATTAGCAAGAGTACCTTAATAAGGGCAAAGAAAAAGGCTACACTTTAATTAGTGATAGCCTTTTTTTCATTCTAAACATTAGAATCAATAAATAGATACTCAAAAAAGTAAGGTTGTGCTTGGTGCATAAAGGGATTGTTCACTGAAGGTTTCGTCAGGTTAAAAACCTTTACACCAAGGGATTGTGCATAAAAAAATATTTCTGAGACTGCATGAGAAGGAGGTAAACAAGCCTTATTTTTGCACAAGATTATACACATGTCCTTCCCACTAGATTTCTTTATTTAATTCCAATTTAGTCATTATGGTTTATATTATTCCGTACTCCAATAATTTCTGCTTAGGAACAGTAATAATTTCATTACTTCCCTCAATTTTCAATGATACTAACTCAACACCTAAACTTTTTACTATTTTATTGTCAACTTCAAGCATTTTTTCCATATCCAGTGATGTGATCTTTTCTCTAACTCTCCATTTGTCAATAGTCCTAATTTGTTCTAGCATAACTATCGAGTCCTCTTCCAAAAGGTACTTCTCTTTATCTAAGAATACATGAGTAGGTAATTTTTTCTTTTTTATTTTAGAAGTAATTATAGCAACAATTACTGTTGTTGAATGTTTATTACCTATATCATTTTGAATTACTAAAGATGGTCGATAGCCGAATTGTTCCGAACCTAAGGCGGGAGAAAGTTCAGTCCAATATATATCACCTCTTTTAATTTCTTCCATTATTCCCTCTCCTTTCACTTAATATTACATTCTATAAAATGTATACTTTTTCCTTTATTGAATTTAAAACATTTACAATATTAGGAATTTAAAGTACAATAGAAAAGCAACATGAAAGAAGTGGGTTCCGACTTGTCGGTAATCCAGGGTTTCTGCTTCGGTGGTTGCCCGTCCCCTTCTAAAGGGTGAGTTACATGAAATTTGAAATGGAAATTAAGATGTCAGTACGAGTCAAGATTTCAAGTGAGGGTGTCGGGCTATTGACGACTTTAATTAACCTTGCGGCAACTTTGCTTAGCCTCTAGGGGCTGGGCATTTTTGCTTTATGGGGCTAAATCACAAGACGGTGTGATTATTAAATTGTACAAACCCACTATTATCAAGGGTTCATTCTTTTTATAAATCCCGTCACCTTGTGACCTGTGATTAACTCAATCTAAAAAGCCCGATTTAATAGGATTCGTGAGATATAACAATCACAGTAAACTCACTAATTTTGTGATTAACAAAATGAGGTAAACTAACCAATGCACAATTTAAGGTTAATCCCTAAATTGGTGATTAACAACAAACCCAGTCATGTCAATGGTTCTAGCGTTAGCAATAAATTTCTTTTAAAAACACCCTGTAAAGTGGCGGTAGTTGCCACACTATAAATTAAGGAAGTAAAGATACTAATTATAACTTACTCTAATAAAAAATATGGCTTCGCCAGTTCGGAACAAGTTCCTCACTAATATTAAAACATTAACCAGTAACCTTACTAAGAATAGCTAATATAGAATAGATACTTTAAAAATATACACTGAATGAACGTAGTGAATGAAGTGACGTAAGTAATTCTTTTAATCTAAACTAAATAATGTCACCAGTTAATAGCTGGTGTTATAGATACCTTAATTCCTTAACAGTGATAACAGTGTATCTTCACTTTTCCCTCTAATGGTCTTAGCGACTGTTAGGGGGATTATTTTTTCGCATAAAAAAACTGCCAAGATCAAGTCCTGACAGCTTTTTTTGTTACCCCCTATAAATCATCTCATATGTATGAAATGAAAAGGGGTTTCATCACTCTTATTTTTGATGATGGCGTTTTTTTGATCTTGGAGGTCCAAATACCTCTGAAAAAATAAATCCTTTTACGATATCATCTTCCTTGTTGAAGTCAATGTTTAGAGTTGACCCTTTTTCCCGTATTTTCTTTGCCCTAGTTTGATGAGCTTCCAGTCTGCGGGAATAACGCTCTTCTTTCTTTTGCAAGTCTGCATACGTTGATTCTGCTTCCTTCTTCTTTTCTTCAAACCGGGTTTGAATAGAAGAGGCTGCGTCTTTCAATGGTTCTTTATATTCTCTTGGCACTCTGCTCCGTGCCGGTCTCTCCCTCTCTCTTTCGGGCTGAGGCGAGGAAGGAGGGGGAGATGCCGTTTGAATCGGCTTTTGCCTTACTGGTTTATTTGAAGGCGACTCTTTCACTTTATTGAAAATCGAAGTAATGAGCCCGATCAGTATGGCAATGATTAAAGGTTCCATGGAGAAAACTCCTTTCTCACAAGGGGAAATTACTTATCTTTAGAATTTTTCGGATCATTTTTATCCCCGGTTAGTTTCCCGATCGAGTCTCTCATTTCCGTATCAGCGTCGATATTCTTTAAGTTCATATAGTCCATCACACCGATATTGCCTGATCGCAGTGCTTCAGCCATGGCAAGAGGTACTTCAGCTTCTGCTTCCACAACCTTCGCTCTCATTTCTTCTACTCTTGCTTTCATTTCCTGCTCATTGGCAACGGCCATTGCTCTTCTTTCTTCCGCTTTCGCTTGTGCAATGTTTTTATCAGCTTCCGCTTGTTCTGTTTGCAGTTCTGCTCCGATATTCTTGCCGATATCAACGTCCGCGATATCAATCGAGAGAATTTCAAATGCCGTACCTGCATCCAAGCCTTTTGAAAGGACCGTTTGAGAAATCAGATCCGGATTTTCCAATACCTTCTTGTGATTGTGGGATGAACCGATTGTTGATACAATCCCTTCTCCTACACGGGCAACGATCGTCTCTTCCCCAGCACCCCCGACAAGGCGGTCAATGTTCGCTCGAACCGTAATTCGAGCTTTGGCTTTCACTTCAATTCCATCCATTGCAACACCGGCAATAAATGGCGTTTCAATCACTTTAGGGTTAACACTCATTTGAACCGCTTCAAGTACGTCACGACCAGCAAGGTCAATCGCCGCACAACGCTCAAAGGTTAGTTCAATATTTGCACGATGAGCTGCAATCAGTGCATTGACCACTCTGTCTACATTACCACCAGCTAAATAGTGACTCTCCAGCTGATTGATTGTTACAGTGATTCCTGCTTTATGGGCTTTAATTAATGGATTGATCACACGACTCGGGATAACACGTCTCAATCTCATCCCCACTAGTGTGAAAATACTGATTCTTACTCCTGCTGCGATCGCTGAAATCCACAGCATAACTGGTACAAATGTAAATAAAACTGCTAATACAATCACTCCCACCACAATGGCAACGAGCAATAAAATCGTACTTGGTCCTATAACCATATTCTTTACCTCCTAAGTAATTATGAAATGTCTCTTACAACAATCCGCGAACCTTCTACTTTCACAATCTTAACTCTTTCGCCTGCTTTAATAAAGCCGCCCTCTGTCACTGCATCAATTCTTTCATCATCAACGATCACGGTTCCGGAAGGTCTTAAAGGTGTTTTCGTTACACCTTCTTTACCGATCAACTCTAATCGATTGATATTTGATACATATCCACTTTCTGTGCTTGTTGAATCTTTTAAAATGATTTTGTTAAAGATTTTCATTTTTTTACCAAACACCTTTACAAATATAATCATTGTCGCAACGGCAATAAGTAAAGCGATAAAAAGAGAAATTCCCATTTGCACTACATCGCCCCCTGCCAACATAATACTTGCGAGAATTGCCCCGATGCCAAGTCCGCCTGCGATGCCCCCAGGGAGGAAAAATTCCGCAACGATAAGAGCGATTCCAATGATAAAGAGGATTATGGTTTCGTAACCGGCAAGTCCCGCCACTAAGTGTCCATAAAAGAATAATACAAGAGAAACCAACCCGATAGAACCGGCAATGCCAAAGCCTGGAGAATACAATTCGACAATCAACCCAAGGCTTGCCAACGAAAGAAGGATTGGAACCACGACCGGATTGGTTATAAATCGTGCCAGCTTCTCTGCAAAGGTCTCTTCGACATTTACGACAGAAGATTTATCGACACCAAGGGTTTCATATAACTCATCCAGATTCGCAACAGTTCCTTCAGAGTAGCCGACTTGCTTGGCTTCTTTTGAACCGAGAGTTAATAATTCCCCTTTTTCAATCCCCAATTCTTCGATCACTACCGATTCATCCGCCATAGCTAAAGCAACTTGAGGATCTCTCCCATTTGATTCAGCCGCACTCTTCATGGCAGAAAGCCAGTAACTCTGAGCTTTCTTATCAGCGGCATTTCCACCTTGATCAATCACAGCCGCCGAACCTATTTGACCATTAGGAACCATATAGATCTCATCTGCATGAAGGGAGATGAAGGCACCTGCCGATAAAGCATGATTATTCACAAAGGCAACCGTCTTTGTTTCTACGCCGTCAAGGAGCTGACCAATATCACCAGCTGCAGTGACCAGACCTCCAGGCGTATCAATATCAAAAACAATCAGTTCAGCATTGTTATCCTCTGCATCACTTATCGCTCTCTCCAGAAATGCATGAAGGCCTTTCTCAACTTCTTTGTGAATGGGAATAACGTATACTTTTTTGGTATTCTCAGCAGAGGAGCTTAACAAGGGCTGGAGAAAACTAAACCCAAGAATCATCATGAAAAATACAAGTAGACCTCTTTTCAACGTAACCCCCTCGTTTCAGGTAATATTCCTTGATACTCTATGTACGATTGACCTATTAAAATAGTTTCAACTTTTTTAAAAATATTATGTTGTTGACGCGGAAATTATTAATATAGTAAAAAAACTTGAAAAAGAAGGGTATTTTTGATGGGTTGAATCTTGGCTATTACGATTTTTCACCTTTTATTATCGACTTCCTCATTATCAACTTCCTCAAGCTTATTTTCAACCTTCAAACTTTAATTTTAACTTTCCCCCACTTATTTTCAAACCTCCCCGCTCATTGCACCCCCTCTTTAATGTGAATAAAAAAACCGGAAAGCATTATGGCTTTCCGGTCTCTTTAATCTTATGATAAATGTTGAAGAACAAGTTTGTTGACGAGAGCTCCATCGGCTTTCCCTTTTAATTTAGGCATGATTGCTCCCATCACTTTGCCCATATCGGCTTTAGAAGTAGCACCTACCTCCGCTACTGTCTGTTGGACAATAGCAGAGACTTCTTCTTCTGAAAGCTGCTTCGGCATATATATTTCGACGTAAGTCAGTTCTGTTTGAATTTTTTCAACGAGGTCTTCGCGACCAGCGTTTTGAAATTCCTGGAGGGAGTCTTTCCGTTGCTTCACTTCTCGAGAAAGGACAGTCAACTCTTCGTCTTCAGAGAGTTCCTGCTTCCCATGTTTAATCGCTTCATTTTGAAGTGAAGCTTTAAGCATGCGAATAACAGAAAGCTTCTCTTTTTCTTTATTTTTCATCGCTTGTTTCATATCATCATTTAAACGATTGAGAAGACTCATGCTTACACCCTCTCTTAGAACTTACGCTTTCTTGCAGCTTCTGATTTCTTTTTGCGTTTTACGCTTGGCTTTTCATAAAATTCGCGCTTTCTAAACTCTTGTAAAGTTCCTGTTTTAGAAACTGAGCGTTTGAAGCGACGAAGAGCATCTTCAAGCGATTCGTTTTTACGAACAACTGTTTTTGACATCTCTCTTTCCCTCCCTCCGAACACACTACACTTACATGTTCAAGTCAAGAAATGGTTTGTACCAATTTCTTAAGACGCAAGTTTATCCAGCGTCCTTTACTTCACCAATAGGTTATGGCTTTGCCCTTGGATCATTGTCACAAGGGGACAGAAAGTGTATGTCTTTCTTGGATGAATTCTTTATTAATATAAAGAAATCCATGTACTTTGCCATTATAATATATGATATGTAATAGGTCAACAATTTATCATAAAACACCTCATATAAATAGGCATGTCTCACTCATTTCTTCCATACATTTGTATAAAGCAGGCTGGTGTGTGGGAGGAATGTAATGATTTTACATGGAATCGCCTTTATTTTTTTTATCTTATGTTTTTTAGTGGGGATGACTTGGCTGCGGTCAGGGCTTTTTAATATTGCCAATCAGAAAATAAAGAAATGGCTTCATTATTTAACGAGCACTCCTACTAAGGGTGTGCTTACAGGAACGATTGTGACAGCCTTTATCCATAGCAGTTCAGCCGTTATGGTTCTCACTGTGGGACTGGCCACTTCCGGCTTGATACCGTTCAGACAGACTATTGGAATCATGCTTGGATCCAATATCGGGACAACGTTTACCCTTGAAATGTTCACACTGGATATGAATTATCTTATTGTCCCATCCATGATCATCGGATTCATTCTGTATTTCTTCCGCTCACCTTCCATCAGAAGTGCGGGAATGATATTTATCGGGTTTGGATTAATCTTTACGTCGATCCGCGCGATTCAATGGTTAGCTACTCCATTAACGACTCACGAATCCTTGCGCACGTATATCATAGAAGTGAACGAGCATGTTGTACTCGCTCTACTTATTGGTTGTGTATTAACGGCGATCATCCAGTCCAGCACCGTTGTGACAGGGGTGACGATGGGATTTCTGGCTGCAGGATCCATTGATCTTCATGCTGGAATCACCATTATGCTCGGCGCAAACGTCGGGACATGTATTACAGCCTTTATTGCAAGCATCGGTGGAGGTGCTCAAGCGAAACTGACGGCGTACGCTCACATATGGCTTAACGTTATTGGGGTCGCTCTTTTTATCCCCTTCATCCCATTACTAGGATTGGTGGTTCGATCTTTAGCAGGTTCGCCCGATTTACAATTGGCTCACGCCAGCGTCCTATTTAACATTTTATGCTCGATCCTTGTTCTGCCATTTGCGAATCAATTCGCCCGTTTTATTGAAAGAATTCACCATCCAAAAAAAAGCTGAACAAGGAATGGGATCCTCGTTCAGCTTTTTTCTTATTAATAGTCAGAGTCACTTGTCAAGCCTTGTACGATCTTCACACCTGAGCTGGCTCCCAGGCGAGTAGCTCCTGCATCAATCATTGCTTGTGCATCTTCAGAAGAACGTACGCCTCCTGAAGCTTTCACACCGATATCAGGTCCAACTGTTTTTCTCATTAGAGCGATATCTTCTACAGTCGCTCCCCCAGTAGAGAATCCTGTAGATGTTTTCACATAATCGGCTCCAGCTTCTACAGCTAATTGGCAAGCTTTCACTTTTTCTTCATCTGTCAGTAGGCACGTTTCAATGATTACTTTTGAGAGTGCTTTCCCTTTAGATGCTGCCACAACAGCTTCAATATCTCGTTTAACCAACTCATGATCGCCACTTTTCAATGCGCCGATATTGATGACCATATCCACTTCTGTAGCACCTTTTTCGATTGCATCTTTTGTTTCGAATGCTTTCGTTTCAGGCGTAGAAGCTCCCAATGGGAACCCGATAACCGTACACACTTTCACTTCAGTGCCGCTTAATAATTCGCTTGAATATTGAACCCATGCCGGGTTAACGCACACAGAAGCAAACTTAAATTCTTTCGCTTCCTGGCAAAGTACTTCTACTTGATCTTTCGTTGATTCAGGTTTAAGTAAAGTATGATCAATCATACTTGCAATGTTCGTAGTCATTTATTATCTCTCCTTTAAACAGTTGTCCGTACCTCTCTAATCATACCAAAACAAAGAGAAAAAGACGAGCATTTCTTACTAGCATCTCCAAAAAAAGAAAACCTTTTCATTTATTAAAGCTCTTTTCACAAAGTTTGTTGTTTTCTAACGTAAAGTCTGCCAGGGGCTCCATCAACCACTGTGTGCTAGATGGTGAGGGGAACCGCTCCGCTTGCAGCTAGCGTACGGCCGAGCCTCCTCAGCTTAGCCGAACGGGGTCTCGGAACGCCCCGTATCCGAGGGAGTCTACGCAGTTCCCCTCACCATCTTTTAAGAAATATTCGTGACAGAGCTTATAGGTGACAGTAATCAGAATTTCTAGTATACAAAGGAAATCAGCCACTGTTCTCTTTAAAAGAGGTAGTTTTCTAATAGTTTGTTGTCTTTAGTTGAATATTATTAAAACCTCATGCTGCGAAAGTTGATTGAAGCGGAAGGTGCTCGACTCCTGCGGGGAATAGCGGGACAGGTGAGACCCTGCAGGAGCACAGCGACGAGGAGGCTCACCGCCTGCCCCGCGGAAAGCGAGCATTCTGGAGCGGAAATCAACTACTACTTTCTTCTCTTAAATAACAACAATTTATTTTTACGAAAAGTGCCAAATAAAAACAACCCCGGTATTCAATACCAGGGTTGCAACTTCATTATGTTAAACGGTACACTCTCGCCTCGTATGGCTTAAGAGTTAACTTGCTTACATTTTCATGGCTGTCTACATCATAGTTATTTAACAGAAGATTAGAAGAGGAGACTTCCAATTCACCAAGGTTACAAACGGCATTCTTAGTGGAAAGGTTTGTGATCACGATCATGGATTGATCTTCTCCTGTGCGGGTATACGCATAGATTTGCTTGTCTTTTTCAAGAAGCAGGTCATAGATCCCGAACGTGAAGACATCTTCATTTTTCTTTAGTTGAATCATTTTTTTGTAGAAGTTCAGAATGGAGTTTTCATCCTTATCCTGAGCTTTTACATTGATTGATTTATAGTTTGGATTCACTTTCATCCAAGGTTTGCCGTTTGTAAATCCACTGTTTACCTCATCAGTCCATTGCATCGGTGTTCTGCTATTGTCACGGGAAGAAGCCCAGATGATGTCCATGATGTCTTGATGAGGTACTCCTTCTTCACGCTTCAGACGATATAGATTCTTGACCGCTACATCATCATAATCTTCAATGGAAGGGAATTGAACATTTGTCATACCGATTTCCTGTCCTTGATAAATAAATGGAGTCCCCTGCATTAAGAAGTACATGGTGGCCATGGCAGTGGCACTTTCTCTCCAATATTCTTTATCATTGCCCCAAGTGGATACAACTCGTGGTTTATCATGGTTTTCGATAAATAGAGCATTCCACCCGTTGCCTTCAAGGCCTTTCTGCCAGCGAGTGAGCACCTTCTTCAATTCGACGATATCAAGGTCCGGGTTGGTTTCTGCGTCCCAGAGACCAAGATGTTCGAATTGGAAAATCATATCCATCTTACCGTTTTCTTTTCCAACCCATAGTTCCGCTTCATCGGCTTTTACACCATTTGCTTCTCCAACGGACATGACATCATAGTTTGCATACGTCCGATCCTTGAATTCTTGCAGGAACGTATGAATCCCTTTTTGGTTCATATGCATATCGAAAGAAGAAACATACTTTTCTTTTTTCGGATTTGGCATATCGGGAAGACCTGGACGTTTCTTAATATGGCTGATGGCATCGATTCTGAAGCCATCAATTCCTTTATCAAGCCACCAGTTGACTGTGTCATAAAGAGCGTCGCGGACTTCTTCATTTTCCCAGTTCAAATCCGGCTGCTTCGTAGAGAATACGTGAAGGAAATATTGATCTGTTTCTTCGTCATACTCCCAGGCTGATCCTCCAAAGATGCTTTCCCAATTATTTGGCTCCTTGCCTTTTACGCCATCTCTCCAAATATACCAGTCACGCTTTGGATGGTCTTTAGAGCTCTTAGACTCAATGAACCAAGGGTGCTCGTCACTTGTATGATTAAGTACAAGGTCAATGATCAGTTTCATATCTCTCTTGTGAACCTCATTAAGTAGTTGATCGAAGTCCTCCATCGTACCAAAGTCTTCCATAATATCCTGATAATCAGAAATATCATATCCATTATCATCATTAGGTGATTTATACATTGGACAAATCCAGATCACATCGATACCTAATTCTTTAATATAATCAAGCCGTTGAATCACGCCCTGCAAGTCACCAATTCCGTCGCCGTTTGAATCCTGAAAACTCCTAGGATAAATTTGATAGCCTACCGCTTCTTTACGCCATGCCTTTTTCATCGTAACACCTCATCAAAGTATAGTAAGATACAAACGCTTACATTTAATGCAATCGTTTGCACTGAATGGATAAAAAAAAAGCAACTTCTCAATTGTTTCATTATCAATAATAGTTTACAACCTTCTCCCGTACATATCAATAGATATTTTGATTCTAGGCAAAAAAAGAAAGTGGTTACAAAGCATTATACTAAAAAAAGATCCATAATAAAAAAAGAAACACCCAACCATAGTCAGGTGCCTAATATCGATTATATAGCAGCTTTTTCGTCTGCCTCTTCAAAAATACATACAAATTGACCTTCGTTTAAAGGATAGCCTGCTTTCGTGATTTTCACTTTTACCAGTTTCCCTACCATATCTTCCGTTGCAGGGAATACCACTTTCAAGTAATTATCCGTATATCCAACATAGAGATCATCTTGGTAAATTTCTTCAGGGATAACTTCTAATACTTCATTTTCAAACTGAGAAGCGTATTCTTTCGCTAGTTGGTTAGAAAGTTCAATTAAACAATGAACTCGTTCGTTCTTGATATCTTCATCGATTTGGTCGTCCATACGTGCTGCAGGAGTACCTGTTCGCTTAGAATATGGGAACACATGAAGCTCTGAGAATTTATGTTCATTGATAAAATTATATGTTTCCATAAATTCTTCTTCCGTTTCACCGGGGAAACCGACAATGACATCAGAAGTAACGGCAAGTCCTGGTAAAGCCTTCTTAAGCTTTTCCAAGCGCTCTGCAAAGAATTCCATCGTATATTTTCTACGCATTCTCTTAAGGACCGTATTGGATCCTGATTGAAGTGGAATGTGTAAGTGTCTGACAACGATATTTGATTGATCGATTACTTCAATGACTTCATCCGTCAGTTGACTGGCTTCGATGGAAGAGATACGAATTCTCTTCAGACCCTTCACTTTTTGCTCCAGGTCTTTAAGAAGCATGGCAAGGTTGTAGTCTTTCATGTCCTCTCCGTATCCACCTGTGTGAATTCCTGTCAGGACAATCTCTTTATAGCCGGCATCCACAAGCTGTTGAGCTTGATGAATGACTTCTTCAGGATCACGGGATCTCATCAGTCCACGGGCCCATGGAATAATACAGAATGTACAGAAGTTATTGCACCCTTCCTGGATTTTAAGAGAGGCACGGGTACGATCCGTAAATGCCGGGACATCCAGCTCTTCGTAGACACGATTCTTCATAATGTTTGTAACGCCATTGATTGGTTGGCGTTCTTGTTTATATTCTTCAATGTACGTTAGCATTTTTCTTCGGTCTTGCGTCCCAACCACGACGTCAACGCCCGGTATCGCCATAATTTCAGCAGGGGATGTTTGAGCGTAGCATCCTGTTACACAAATCACTCCGTCAGGATTCTTACGGATGGCACGACGAATGACCTGTCTGCTTTTCTTATCTCCTGTATTCGTTACCGTGCACGTGTTAATGACATACACATCTGCAATCGAATCATACTCAACACGTTCATATCCTTCTTCTTTAAATAGTTGCCAAATGGCTTCTGTTTCGTAGTGGTTCACTTTACACCCTAGAGTGTGAAACGCTACTGATGGCATTACAATCACCTCATAAGTTCTAATTGATAGCTGATGGCTGAGAGGACATACAATGGAGCAGTCTCTGTCCGTAAGATTCTTGGTCCTAGTCCACATGGAATAAAACCCTCGCTCTTACACACCTCTACTTCTTTTTCTGTCAATCCACCTTCAGGACCGAATACGACAAGGACACTTTGTCCATTTTCGATCGTCGATAACACCTTTGAAAGATTTCCTTTTTCTCCGCCTCTTGCTTCTTCTTCATATGCGATCAGTTTGTAATCAAACTGTGCCTGTATTAATTGTTTCAATGAAATGGGTGCAGATACGTCGGGAACAAGGAGTCTATGAGACTGTTCCGCTGCTTCCTTGACGATTTTCTCCCATCGTTCTACCTTTTTCTTTGCTTTTTTATCGTCCCACTTCACAATGGAGCGATCCGCATTAAAAGGGATAAATTGAGTGGCTCCAAGCTCTGTTCCCTTTTGGAAAATCAACTCCAATTTATCCCCTTTCGGCAGTCCGCTCGCAATGGTTACTTTAATTGGTAATTCTTTCGTCGTTGTTTCCCATTTTACTATTGATAGTTCTACTGAGTCACTGGAAATCGTTTCAATACGGGCAATTGCTGATGCTTGATCCTTAAAAACAGCATAGACTTCATCATCTTCCTTCATTCTCATGACCCGAACGATATGATGATAGTCATCCCCTTTTATTGTAATCGGATCATTTTCTCGATATGTGTCATTTATAAAATATCGTTGCATACAGTTTCAACTCCACCGTTTTTACTTAAATTCACATTGGCTTCTTAGCAATAAGAGCGACCCAGTCTTCCATGACCATAATTTCTTCTATTATAAATCCGGCAGACTCCAATGCATCACGTACTTCTTGTTTCTTAGGCTGAATAATCCCAGAGGTGATAAAAAATCCTCCCGGTTTCACAAGTTCGAAGGCATCCTCTGTAAAGCGTAAAATGATTTCAGCCAAAATGTTCGCTACAATCACATCCGCTTGCCCTGTAACGCCATTCAATAAATTATTCGCGTCAACCGTCACAGTTTGTTGAACTTTGTTCAGCTTCACATTCAGTCTCGCTGAACGAACAGCCACTTCATCAAGGTCATACGCTCTTACATTATCTGCAGCTAACTGTGCAGCAGCAATGGATAATACACCTGAACCTGTTCCTACATCGATGACCGTATTATGTTCTTTAACGATTCGCTCAAGAGCCTGGATACACATGACCGTTGTAGGATGAGTTCCTGTCCCGAACGCCATGCCTGGATCCAGTTCAATGATGAGTTCGTCACTATGAACCGGCGTATAGTCTTCCCAAGTAGGGACGATCGTAAATTTATCGGAGATCTTCACAGGATGGTAGTATTTCTTCCACGCCGTTGCCCATTCTTCCTCATTCACTTCTGAAATCTCCACTTTGTTTTCACCAATGTCGATATCATAGGTAACCAGGTTCGTAATGCCCTGCTTGATCTCATCAACAGTTTCACCAAGAAAGCTATTTACGGGTAAATACGCTTTGACTAAAACACCTTCACTCGGATAATCATCAGGATTGAGTTGGTAGATCTCTCCAAACATATCTTCTCTTTCCTTAATTAATTCGGCAGGGTCTTCAATGACCACACCGCTTGCTCCTGATTCATGAAGAATGTTTGAAATAGGCTCAATCGCTTCATTCGTAGTAAGAATACTGATTTCTGACCATTTCATTGATCTACCAACTCCGTCCTTTAGTTATTCGCCTTTAAAGGCTTTCTTTACTTTATCAAAAAAGCTTTCATGCTGTTCGTCTGGAACCTGTCCGCTAATATCCGCAAATTCTCTTAATAATTGCTTTTGCTTATCTGTTAATTTAGAAGGGGTAACCACCTTCACCTGAACATGCTGATCACCTGTACCGTATCCACGTACATTCGGTACTCCTTTACCTTTCAAACGGAATCTCGTACTTGTTTGAGTTCCTGCAGGCACTTTGAGCTTTACTTTCCCGTGCAGGGTCGGTACTTCAATTTCATCACCTAATGCCGCTTGTGCAAACGTCACTGGCATTTCACAATAGATATCATCTCCGTTACGCTCAAAGAAATCATGTGAGCGAACGTGGAAGACAACATACAAGTCACCGGCAGGTCCGCCATTTATACCTGGTTCACCTTGACCAGTCACACGCAGCTGCTGTCCATCATCGATACCAGCCGGGATTTTAACAGAGATTTTACGGCGCTTCTGTACTTTTCCGGCTCCGCCACACGTTGAACATTTCTCCTTGATTTGTTTACCTGTACCGTTACAGTAGTGACAAACCCGTCTGTTCACAATGCGGCCAAATGGTGTATTCTGTTCTACATTCAATTGACCCGATCCATTACAGTGAGAACATGTATTGACTTTTGTTCCCGGCTTCGCACCTGAACCATGGCAAGTGTCACATTCTTCTTCTCTCGGAATCTCGATTTCTGTGTCTTTCCCAAAGACCGCTTCTTCAAATGTCAGTGACATCGTGTACTGAAGATCGGCACCTTGTCTAGGTGCATTCGGATCTCTTCTGCGGCCTCCGCCGCCACCGAAGAATGTATTAAAGATGTCTTCGAAACCACCGAAACCGCCACCGCCAAAGTCAGCTCCGCCGCCAAATCCCTGGTTAGGGTCAGTATGTCCGAAACGATCATATTGAGCACGCTTTTGATCATCACTTAATACTTCATAGGCTTCCGATATTTCTTTGAATTTTTCATCCGCATTCGCTTCTTTATTAATATCCGGATGATATTTTTTTGAGAGCTTGCGGTATGCTTTCTTCATTTCATCTTTTGATGCATCTTTTCCGACACCAAGAACCTCGTAATAGTCCCGTTTACTCATTAAAACACCACTCCCGAATCCTTTGCATAAAGGTTATTTTAACATTGAGCTTTGACTATTATCAATAAAAACTCAACATTCCTTCTAATTGATTGTGTCTGTTAGATGAATGAATCACCTTCTGTTTCTTTCAATCATAGAAAAAGTCAAAGCCAAGAACCGCCCTGACTTTGACTTTTTCGTTCATACTAGATTATTTCTTGTCGTCGTTTACTTCTTCGTATTCAGCATCGACTACATCTTCGTCTTTCGAAGCTTCGCCTTCTGCTCCTTGAGCTGCTTGAGCTTCCGCTTGAGCCTGCTCATAAAGCTTCATTGTTAAGCTTTGAACGATTTCTTGTAATGCATCTTTCTTTTCACGGATAAGATCTAAATCATCTTTCTCGATTGCTTCTTTTAATTCAGCTTTCGCATCTTCCGCTTTTTTCACTTCATCTTCTTCTACTTTGCCTTCAAGGTCTTTTAACGTTTTTTCCGTTTGGAAAACAAGTTGGTCGGCTTCGTTGCGAAGTTCGACTTCCTCTTTACGTTGTTTATCCGCTTCTGCATTTTCTTCTGCTTCTTTCACCATGCGTTCTACTTCATCATCTGAAAGACCGGTAGAAGACTTGATTGTGATGTTTTGCTCTTTACCCGTTCCAAGATCCTTCGCACTTACATTTACGATACCATTTTTATCAATATCGAATTTCACTTCGATTTGTGGTACGCCACGTGGTGCCGGCGGAATGTCAGCTAATTGGAAACGACCAAGCGTTTTGTTATCAGCAGCCATTGGGCGCTCACCTTGTAATACGTGAATATCAACAGCTGTCTGGTTATCAGCGGCCGTTGAGAATGTTTGTGATTTAGACGTTGGGATCGTCGTGTTACGCTCGATCAGCTTTGTTGATACGCCACCCATGGTTTCGATACCAAGTGAAAGTGGGGTAACGTCAAGTAAGACAACATCTTTAACGTCTCCAGTAAGAACTCCACCTTGAATCGCTGCACCCATTGCTACAACTTCGTCAGGGTTAACACCTTTAGATGGCTCTTTACCAGTTTCTTTTCTGATCGCTTCTTGTACAGCCGGGATACGAGTTGATCCACCAACAAGAATGATTTTATCGATTTCACTTGCAGAAAGACCAGCATCTTTCATCGCTTGACGAGTTGGTCCCATTGTACGTTCTACAAGATCTGAAGAGATTTCATCGAATTTCGCTCTTGAAAGAGTCACTTCTAAGTGAAGTGGACCCGCTTCTCCAGCCGTGATGAATGGAAGTGAGATCTGAGTTGAAGTCACTCCTGAAAGATCTTTCTTCGCTTTCTCAGCAGCGTCTTTAAGACGTTGAAGAGCCATTTTATCTTTAGAAAGGTCAATGCCGTTCTCTTTTTTGAATTCAGCTACAAGGTAATCGATGATCACTTGGTCAAAGTCGTCTCCGCCAAGACGGTTGTCACCGGCAGTAGAACGTACTTCGAATACACCGTCACCAAGTTCAAGGATGGATACGTCAAATGTACCGCCACCAAGGTCATAAACTAGGATGGTTTGGTCCTGATCCATTTTATCCAGACCATATGCAAGTGCAGCAGCAGTTGGTTCGTTGATGATACGCTCAACTTCCAGGCCGGCAATTTTACCAGCGTCTTTTGTTGCTTGACGTTCTGCATCATTGAAGTAAGCTGGTACTGTGATAACTGCTTTTTCAACTTTTTCTCCAAGATAGTCTTCTGCATATGATTTTAAGTGTTGAAGAATCATAGCTGAAATCTCTTGTGGAGTGTATTCTTTTCCTTCAGCTTCTACTTTGTGATCTGTTCCCATATGACGTTTCACTGAGATGATCGTGTTTGGGTTTGTAATGGCTTGACGCTTCGCTACTTCCCCAACTTGCTTTTCTCCATTTTTGAACGCAACAACTGAAGGAGTTGTGCGGTTTCCTTCTGCATTTGCAATAACCTTTGGCTCTCCGCCTTCAAGTACTGATACACATGAGTTTGTTGTACCTAAGTCAATACCGATAATTTTACTCATAGTAAGAAACCTCCCTATTTTGTATATGTAATGTCTTTATTATTGATTGACCTTCACCATGGAAGGACGTATCACTCTGTCTTTCAGTTTGTATCCCTTTTGAAATTCTTCAACAACTACATTGCTATTGAAATTTTCATCTTCTGTTTGCATAACTGCTTGATGCAAATGTGGATCAAACTCCTGACCTACCGCTTCAATTGGCTCTACTCCCTCTTTCTTAAGGGCTTCAACGATACTTCTATGAACCATTTCCATTCCTTGAAGCAGTGTTTTTGTTTGATCATTATCAGCATCTATATTTAAAGCACGCTCGAAATTATCAAGTGCCGGCAATAGTTCAGTGATCAGTCCTTGAGCACGATATTTCTCTTTCGCTTCGCTTTCTACATTGACGCGGCGTCGGAAGTTATCGAAATCAGCTCTTAAACGAAGATAACGATTCTCAGACTCATTCAGCTTTTCTTCCAATTGTGAAAGCTCATCTGATTCTTGTTGCTCTTCTTCTACTTCCTCTGATTGAGGTTCTTCAGCGAACACTTCTTCCACCACTTCGCTGTTTTCTTCTTTCGCATCCTGCTGCTCTTGTTTTGTTTCTTCAGACATAACATTCACCTCCTTAAAAATCTACGAACACTAGAAGGCTCCAGATGACGATAAAGACGGCATCTGGGCCTTATTTTCCTTTATACAATATGTCCACTAATCTTCACTTTGATACAGCTTCGTAAGAACCTTGGACATATCATTTGAAAAGAAATTAAGTAAACTCACGACACGGGAATACTCCATTCGAGTAGGTCCGATAATCGCAATGGAACCTAATTGTTCTTTACCAATAGAATAAGTAGCGGTTATGAGACTGCAATTCTCCATAGCGAGATGATTATTTTCTTTCCCGATTTTAATGTTCAATCCTGTAGCGGATGGACGAATCAAATTGTAGATGCTCTCCTCCTGTTCGATCATTTCGAGGAGCATGCGAACTTTATGGACGTCATTAAACTCAGGTTGGTTTAGTATATTGGTTTTCCCACCAAAGAACAGCTTATCCGTGACCGTTGGATTAAAGGAATCCGTGATCGAGTGAAGGATAAAATCATAGTTCTGAATATGCTCTCTTAGCAAAAGAGCGACTTCCTTAAAAATTTTATCGTTTAACTCACTGATAGGAACACCCGATAACCGGTCATTCAAGATGTGCACAAGCTTCTCAAGCTCGGCTGCATCCATTGTCGGCGGGATATGGAACAGTTTATTTTCAACATGTCCGTTATCCGTCACGATAATGGCAATCGCTGTATCTTTGTTCAGAGGAATAAGTTGAATCTTTTTCAGCTTATTTTCCTTCAAATCGGGACCTAATACGATTGTCGTGTAATTCGTCAGCTCGGAAAGTATCTTTGCCGACTTCTGGACCACTTTCTCCAATTCATATATTCGCTCAGTGAAGATGGAGCGTATTGCATGCACGTCATTCTTCTGTAATTTCTGTGGAGAAAGCAAGTGATCCACATAATAACGATAACCCTTTTCAGATGGAACCCGGCCTGAAGAAGTATGCGTTTTTTCGATAAAACCCAAATCCTCCAAATCAGCCATTTCATTTCGAATCGTAGCTGAGCTGAAGGAAATCTCATCCTTCTTGGACAAGCTCCTCGAACCGACAGGCTGAGCTGACAGGATAAAATCATCGATAATCACTTGAAGAATTAGAAGTTGTCGATCTGTTAACAACATTCATCACCCCTGTTAGCACTCTATTGAGATGAGTGCTAAATCTAATTAATAAATTATCAAATCAGAAAAGGGATGTCAATATATTAGATTACACCCAGAAAAGATTGAAATACTTCGTTTCCTAAAAAGCGGCCCTGTTTCGTAAGTGAGACCCGTTCTTCATTCACAGTGAGCAGTTTCCGTTTCTTCATTTCTTCAATGGATGAACCGAATACTGACTCGATACTGCAGTCAAATTTTTGTTGAAAAACAACCTTACTTACTCCCTCCACCTTACGTAATCCGAGGAACATTTCTTCTTCCATTCGTTCTGCTTTCGTTACCTCGTGTTTCTGGATGGTAGGTAGGGAACCTTCTGCTATCGGGTCCATATATTTTTTTAGGGGACCGTAATTGGAATAACGTACTCCGTTTATATATCCGTGAGCACCGGCTCCTAAACCATAATATTCATTATTGTCCCAATAAACGAGATTATGTTTGCTCTCGAATCCCTTTTTCGCAAAATTACTGATTTCATATTGATTGATCCCGTATTTCTCCATCGTTTCGATCAGAATCTCATACATAGCCGCTTCCTGATCTTGAGAAGGCAAAGACAGCTTCCCTTTCCTCATCAGGTTGTAGAAGACCGTTTTAGGTTCTACGATGAGTGAATAAGACGAGTAATGAGGAAGATCTAGGTCAAGTGCTTTCTTCAATGTATCTTGAAAATCTTCCTCTGTTTGCTTAGGCAGGCTATAAATCAGATCAATGCTGATATTTGAGAATCCTACTTTTTGAGCTGTTTCCACAGACGTATACACATCTTCGCTTTTATGTGTCCGTCCGATTCCTTTTAGGAGCTCATCATTGAATGACTGAACACCAAAACTCAATCGATTCACACCGTGGTCCTTTAACACTCGAAGTTTGTCTTCTGTCAAATCGCCGGGGTTTGCTTCAAATGTGAATTCACCCTGATCAAAGGGCAGGTGAGTGTTGATCGATTCGCATAATATATCAAGCTGGCTTGCATTCAATGATGTCGGAGTGCCGCCACCGATAAAAATCGTATCCAGTTTGTCAGGAGACATGACTCTTTGCTTCATTTCATTGCCAAGGTTGATTAAATATTCATTTACGGGCTGTCCTTCTAAAAAGACTTTATTGAAATCACAATAGTGACAGATATGTTCACAGAAAGGTATATGAATATAAGCTGATTTTACCAAGTATATCCCTCCTTTTGGGGTATTCATAGAGAAAAGGGGGTAAGCAGTGCTTGGTTGGTACAAGCCACTTTCCCCCTTTATCATCAAGAACCTTATTTTTTATCCGTATCGTCCATTTTCAGGACGGCCATGAATGCTTCTTGCGGAACTTCTACATTCCCAACGGACTTCATACGTTTTTTACCTTCTTTTTGTTTATCAAGAAGTTTACGTTTACGAGAAATATCTCCACCGTAACATTTTGCCAGAACGTTCTTCCGAATGGCTTTGATGGTCGATCTTGCAACAATCTTCTGTCCAATCGCTGCCTGGACGGGTACTTCGAATTGTTGTCTCGGAATTAATTCCTTTAATTTCTCTACAATCAACTTCCCGCGTTCATAAGCGAAGTCACGATGAACGATAAAGCTCAGGGCATCGACATTTTCAGCGTTCAAAAGGATATCCATCTTCACAAGCTTGGATTCTTTGTATCCGATCAACTCATAATCAAATGAAGCGTACCCTTTCGTATTCGACTTCAGTTGATCGAAGAAGTCATACACGATTTCAGCAAGCGGGATTTCATAGACGATGTTCACTCGTGTATCATCCATATACTGCATGTCGATAAAGTTTCCGCGTTTTCCTTGGCAAAGCTCCATCACCGCACCGACGTAGTCGTTCGGAACCATGATCGTTGCTTTAACATAAGGCTCTTCAACATGATCCACTTTTTGCGGATCAGGCATCATGGACGGGTTATCCACTTTCACTTCTTCGCCATCTGTCAATTTAACATGATAGATAACACTTGGTGCAGTCGTAATAAGGTCGATTTTGAATTCGCGCTCAATGCGTTCCTGGATGATCTCCATATGAAGAAGTCCCAAGAATCCACAACGGAACCCGAAACCTAACGCTTGAGATGTTTCAGGCTCATATTGAAGTGCCGAGTCATTCAATTCAAGCTTCTCAAGTGCTTCCCTAAGATCGTTATAGCGATTTGAATCGATTGGATATAAACCGCAATAGACCATCGGGTTTAATCGTCGGTATCCCGGCAATGCTTCCTGTGCAGGATTTTTGGCAAGAGTGATGGTATCTCCTACGCGGGTGTCCCCAACATTCTTGATCGCTGCTGTTAGGTACCCAACATCCCCGACCGTTAATTCTTTTTGTCCCGTCGGTTTCGGAGTGAAGACACCGATCTCCGTTACTTCAAACTCTTTCCCGGTCGCCATCATACGAACTTTATCTCCGACTTTGACACTTCCCTCCATCACACGGATGTAGGCAACGACTCCTCTATATGCGTCATATAAAGAGTCAAAGATAAGGGCTTTTAGTGGGGCATCTGGATCTCCCTGCGGGGCGGGTACTTTTTCAACCACCTGTTCGAGGATCTCTTCAATCCCGATCCCTGCTTTAGCTGATGCAAGGACTGCTTCCGATGCATCCAGACCGATGACATCTTCCACTTCCTGTCGAACCCTTTCAGGATCTGCTGCAGGAAGGTCGATTTTGTTAATGACCGGCAGGATTTCCAGGTCATTATCCAAGGCAAGATACACGTTTGCCAATGTTTGCGCTTCAATCCCTTGAGCAGCATCCACAACAAGGACGGCTCCTTCACAAGCAGCTAAACTACGAGATACTTCGTATGTAAAGTCTACGTGCCCTGGTGTATCAATCAGATGAAAGATATATTCTTCTCCATCGTTTGCTTGATACTTTAATTGCACAGAATTTAATTTGATTGTGATTCCACGTTCTCTCTCAAGATCCATTGAATCCAGTAATTGCTCTTTCATTTCACGCGCCGTCAGTGCTTTCGTTTTCTCCAAAATACGATCGGCAAGGGTAGATTTCCCATGATCTATATGAGCAATAATTGAAAAGTTTCTAATTCTCGATTGTCTTTCTAATTTCTCTTCACGGTTCATTATACGTTCAACTCCTGTTATTTCCACACATGTACACTATTTTGAATTATAGCAGTAGACTATATATTATTCAATGTAAACTGAAGGGCTATACGGGAATTGTCCATTTTAAAAAGCAAATCAATTAAGTTCTTAGAGACAAAGCCTCAAAAAAAAGAGAGAAGGCTGGAACATTTCCGAAAGCCCTCTCTTATATTAACGAAGCAATAAAGTTCACTATTTCATTGGTGATACTTTCAATTATATTCGCCAGCGCCTTTCCGATCGAGGAAAACGCATTAAAGGCTTTCATGTCCTCTAATTTCTCTTTCTTTTCGCTTAACGTTTTCGATTCTACTTCATTCCCGAGAAAAGACGCTTCCACGTTTCCTTCCCCGTCCTGACTCACTCCCACCGGCGAAGTGAATTTTTGTTGTTCATGTCCCTTCATTTCCACGATACCTTGATTCGCATACTGCATCCCGATCAGTACCCCGATAAATAATGCAGATATAAGGAATGCACATTTAAAAAAGAATTTTGTCATGGGTTCATTCATCCTTTTTATTACTGACTTGAAGCAGGAGTGACAGGTGTATGATTCACCTTTTCAGCCTGCCAATAATACTCAGCGAATACTTCAGCGAAAGCCTGTGCAGAACGTTCCAATTCTTCGAACGTATTATCGACTCCACCAAACTCCAGTAACATGGCATTGCTTGAAAGATCCTGATTGAACTTCCCGTTTGTCCCGCTTCCCTTTTTCGCAATCACTCCACGTGAAATACCTTTATATTTCCCTTCCAATAATTTATGAAGCTCTGTTGCCACCTTTAAATTCTGCTCGTAATTCGGATGCTCTTCCCCTACGACAAATGCGAGCTTGGCATAAAATTTTCCATTGATTGTCCCCGTCGTGACAGCCCTTCTTTGAGAATCCCGATGGATGTCAACGAGATACAGCAAGTCTTTATTACTTGTCATGGCAGCCTGCACTAACGGTCTCGACTCCTGGTAAGCAGCCCAATAATCCAATCCTTTTTTGTTTAAGGTCTGAATCACATCGGTTTTATCAATGCTCGTTCCAATACCAAGGTCCTCTAAGTTCCTCTTCACCATGTCTCCCACCTTGGTGACATTGACATCTGAGTGCATGGCTGAATCCGGATTGGTCACACCCTCCAAGTAAGGCAGATAGGATTCACGGGTGTGGGTGAAGTAAAGATGAACTGTCTTTTTATTTCCGGTTGATAATGGTGGGGCCACGTCCCCACTCTTTTGATCCGGTTCTTTACGATTTTCAACATTCTTAAGTGGTGCTTCATTCCTCGCTTCGAGAGCTTCAGGAGGGGGGACCGACTCAATCGGCATATTCGTAAAATCCGTTCCTTCTCCGGCCACGAGGATATCCCCATCGAAAATCGAGAAACCCGGAAGCTCTCTCCCCAGGAAACTTCGGGGATCTTCAAAGCTCACATTGGTAGCCACTTGAAAAAGGAGGGATGACAAATTCGGTAAAGCCTGCTCTTCTTCAGTCAAAATTTGATTAAAAGACCGGTTTTCTAATGCCAAGATCTTATATAATGCATCACCCTTCACATTGGAAGCCGCTTGATTCAATGAATTCGATGTAATTCTATACTCAGGGTTCAAGGAAGTGAGGATGCCCGTTATCGAAAAAATCGAGAGCAATCCTGCCACGAAGATCAACATCCCTTTCAGTATCGTTGACATATTAATCGCTACTACATAATTAGGCGCTTTATACGACCTCATTCTCCCACCCTTTCCTTAAATCCTACTCTAGTACAACGTATGTCATTACTAGAGATAGTAGAACTATATTTAGTAGTCATTATGAGGTTATTGGTGGAAAGTTAAACGGGGGAATCTATTATTTTTAGGGTGAGCTGGAAGGGGATGGGGATAGAAGTAGGATTTAGAAAGGACAAGGCGGTAGAGTGAATATGGAAAAATCCGATTATTTTAGGGATGATTTTTTTCGTAGAATGCGCCATTTTCACGACAAAAAGCCCTGCTACTGATGATTTACACTGCTCACCTCCTGTTTTTTCCGAATTTTATGAAATACCATCAAATGATTTATGGATAACGGCGATATTTTGATTTTATCGGCGAAATTTCAAATATATCGTCGAAACGTTCTTTTCGACACGATTTGATCGCAGACCACACTGATTCCGGAACCAGGATATTCGAGATCTGACAATTTCCCTCAATATCCGACCACCCTATTCCCTCACATCATTCAGCAATCCAAAAAGCGCCTCAAGGATCATTACCTACCCCAAGGCGCTACTTTCACATGCCATCTATCTCGTCTGATAACCCGCATTCTCCTGATCAACCGCATCATGAAGTGCAGCATTCAAACCGCTTGCGATGAGGTTGGCCATGTCTTCCATGAATACGTCCACTTCTTTAGGTGTGACCATCAGATTATGACCAATGGGAGCCAATACTTCATGAATCAGTTTTCGTTTTTCCTGATCCTCGAGTGTTCCGACAATTCCCATGAAGGTTTGACGATGTTGTTCCTCCGGAAGATCTTCTTCCGTTAATTTCCTTCTCTCACCGAAGCTTAATCCTGCAGGGGCAAGGGATCTGGATGGACGACCTCCTTCTCTCATTTCTTTCCCAAAATGTTTTAAGAGAAAGTCGACTGTATCACTTACGATTGTGACAGCATCGAGTACGGTCGGAACGCCGATGGCAATAACCGGAACCCCTAATGTTTCCTGATCCAATCCTTTTCGTTTGTTCCCTACTCCTGATCCTGGATGTATGCCTGTATCCGAAATCTGAATGGTAGAATTGACACGCTCAATGGAACGGGAGGCCAGGGCATCGATGGCAATGATGAAGTCGGGTTTGGATTTCTCTACTACACCGAAAATGATATCGCTCGTTTCAATGCCCGTCAGCCCCATCACACCAGGCACGAGGGCACTGACCGGTCGATAGCCCTCCTCCACTGATTCCGGTTGCAGTTCAAAAAGATGTCTCGTCACAATGATATCTTCACAGACGCGGGGCCCTAATGAATCGGGGGTAACATTCCAGTTACCGAGTCCAACAATTAAGCAGCTTGCATTTTTACTGATTTTATTATTAATTAAAAATTGATTAAATTCATTGGCAAATACTTTTTCAACTCTTTGTTGCAGTTCTGCATCTTCCTGGCGAATTCCATGAGCCTCGATGGTTAAGTAATTACCTGGTTTTTTACCGATTTTCTCTTCTCCTTCAGGTGTAACGGTGACAAGGGAAACTTTTACCCCATCCTCTTCTTTCTCTTTAATCATGACTCCTTGGATGGATGACGTATCTTCCGCATTATCACTGACGACCATTTCTCTTGCTTCAACGGCAAGATCGGTTCGAATTGAATATTTACTGTAATCGATTTCTTCGTTTTTCATTTCGACTCTACCTCCTGGCTTGGGATGTTATCTACTATTTTTTTATGTTTACCTTTTTCGTATGGGTTCATTCACTCGTTTAATTTCAATACATAGTATTGCAATATCACTGTTCGTTTGATAAAATATCATTTGTTCTTATTGTTTAGGAATTTAAATCGAGTCACATAGAATCTCGATCCTTTTATAGGAGGTGACAGGAATGCCAAATATCAAATCAGCTATCAAACGTGTAAAAACTAGCAACGAGCGCAACGCTCAAAACGCTGCTGTGAAATCTACAATGCGTACTGCTATCAAGAAAGCAGAAGCTGCAGCTGCTAACAGCGCAGATAACGCTAAAGAATTAGCAACAGAAGCGGTTCGTCAATTAGACAAAGCAGCTCAAAAAGGTCTTATCCACAAAAACGCTGCGGATCGTCAAAAGTCTCGCCTTATGAAAAAAGCGAACTAATTGAAAAAACCACCTCGCCCTATGGCCAGGTGGTTTTTCTTTTCCTCATTATTTATTGAATTGAATTGAATTAAAAATCACGTAAAACTCTGATCATGAAGTTTAAACAGAAACATTTCAATCATCAGTTCTTTTTTAATTTTTCCTGTTTTGATTTCATAGTCTCCTTGAGATAGCAATTCGATGATATGGGCGAGTTGTTTATCGTTGAAGTGTTTGGCCTGTCCTGCTGCAAGTTTTACTCTGAAAGGGTGTACTTTTAGGTAGGAAGCAATTTTTTGCTGCCCGTATCCTCTTCGTGATAGTTCCTTCGTTCCATATATCAGTCTGAATTGTCCTGCCAGTATCGATAGAATCTTCAACGGTTCTTCGTTTTGTTTGAGAAGATCGTAATAAATTCTCAATGCCTCATCTATTCTTCGGTGAACGACCTTGTCCACTAATGTGAAAATATTTTGTTCCAAAGACCGGGCTGTTAATCGTTCCACCACTTCCACGTCGATTCTGTTTGTATCGCTTGCGTATAAAGAAAGTTTGTCCAGCTCTTGTGTTAGCATCATTAGGTTTGTTCCAGCGAGGGTCAGCAATATTTCAATTGCATCTTCGTCTATCTGAACACTATTAGAGGCCGCTCGTTCTCTTACCCACGACTTTAATTCATGCTCATTCAGCTTTTTGGCCTCTACGACTTCTGCCAGTTTCTTCAAGGACTTCGTAATCTTTTTACGCTCGTCCAGTTTTTCATAATTCGCCGTAAAGACCAGAACTGTATAGGGAGCAGGTGATTGTATGTATTGTTCCAGTCGTTTAATGTTGTGCTCTACCTTCTCTTTTGTTTTCTCAGCTGTCAAGAAAACAGGGTTTTGGAGAATGACGACCCTTCTCTCCCCCATAAACGGAAATGTTTCTGCATCTTCTATCGCCACTTCCACAGGAGTTTCCTCCAGATCATAACTGGAAAAATTAAAATCCATTTCTTCTTCTGAAAGGGCACTTGAGACAATTCTTTGTTTCGTTTCATTAATAATAAATGACTCATTTCCGTAAACTAAATAAATAGCTGAGAATTGAGATTTCTCTATTTTTTTCCAAATATCAATAACCAAGTCAGCACTCTCCATTAATTCTTTTCTCTACTCTATGGTAAAAAAGCTTTTTGGTTTTGACAAGGGGTAAAGGGGACATCCGTCATATGGGACACCCCCTATATCTATATTAACGTTAACGGAGAAGACCTAGGAACCTTTTCCGAAAACGGTATTTCCTTTGTAATGATTAGTGTCACCAAGGTTGGGGAACTTATAGGTGACAACTCTTGTCAGTAAAGGAAAAAGTAAAGTGAAGTATAGATTTTTCAGTAGCGATGTTCTATACTAGAATAGAAATAGGAGGGGTAGTTGTGAACCAATTTGAAAAGAATGTACAATCAAAAAGAAATGATGCAGTAGATTCAGGCGTTGGGTTTATTGTTTCTTTTGGATTCTTTGCTACAATGTTCGTTATTGCAACTGTTATTAAGTTAATCGGCTCTTAATGAAAGATAGGAGGCAGACCTTAAAGATTCCGGTTTCTTCAACTTCCATATATGGTACTGGTGTATCATACAGAATGGCTTGAAGGTGCCTGACTCCTTGTGATAGGTCTGCCCCTTTTTCATTAGCGCTTAATTTGCTTTGTCATACATCCTATGGCAAGTGGGCTGAAAACGTTCCTTTTTTATCCCAAAAACGATAGGTGATCGCCCCATTTTCTCCGGTGCTATATATAGTTATTCCTCTTCTCTTCAATCGTTCCATTACTTCAGGATGAGGATGCCCAAAGCGATTGGTTTCACCCGCAGAGATCACCGCCACAGACGGATTCGTTTCAACGAGGAACTCTTCGGTTGTACTCGTATTACTCCCATGATGACCTACTTTTAACACATCAATCGGCAGATCGAAGTTTCGGATGAACTCTTTCTCCCCTTGCTCTTCTAAATCTCCAGTAAATAACCATTTCAATGACCCGATTTCTCCATATAATACAATGGAGTCATTGTTTCCTTCATACTCTTCATCCTGTGGGGAAACAATATGCAGTCCATCATCATCACCAGCCCAACTGTATGGATAATGTGCTTCTTTAACAGGAATTCTCTTTTGTCGGACGATTTTCATGATTTTCTTCATTTCGCCTTTCTCTTCGCTGTTAGGGCTAATCAAGACTTCGTTCACTTTCATTTCCTCAAGAACCGCTTCTGATCCGCCAATATGATCGAGATCTCCGTGTGTTAAGATTAGGGTGTCAATGGACGTGATACCTTTACTTTTCAAAAAAGGAACGACGATGTCTTCCCCTACAGAAAAACGATTCTTTCTCTCTTCCCATTCTTCTTTTGGAAACTGCACTTCCCCACCTGTATCGATAAGATAGGTTCCTCGATTGTACGGCAGCTTGACCAATGTAGCATCACCCTGCCCAACATCCATAAATACAATCTCTCCATAAGGATTATAGGTGTTTAGAAGCATGTGTAAGGCTCCATAGAAAAGCAAAAGAAGCCCGGAAAGCATATATTTCCTCTTTTCAAACCAAACAAATACAACATAAATAGCTATTAGGTAACCAATCAATAACAGAAATGGAGGTCTTCCCATCACAATTGTGCTTAATGGAAAAGAAGCGATAAAAGTAGATACCCATTGTATTCCATCCATAAGATGTTTATGGAGCAGAATCAACCACTCAACTGACAGAATATAGACGATGATGGTCAAGGGAAGAACAATGACTGAGAAAAGGGGTACATAAAGAAGATTCGTGAGAAAGCCCATCAAAGAAAATTCATAGAAATGATAGATGATGATAGGTAACGAAGATAGCTGGGCAACAAGTGTTACTTTCATCAATTGTGCAATGAATGAAGAAGTATTTAGTATAACTGCTGACGATACTACAATAGAAAAACTCACCATAAATGACAGCTGAAATCCAATATTGAATACAGAATATGGATCATATAAAACTAACATCACAAATACCATGGACAAACTGTCGATTGTACTTAACTTACTCGCCACTTTTCTACTGAGCAGAATCACGATCAGCATGGAAGATGCCCTCATCACGGAAGGTGATGCGCCCGTCAATACGATATAACATAGGAGAAAAACAATCCCTATCCATGTCACCGATTCTTTTGTGACGCCGATCCTCAATAGACAATAGTAAAGAATCGCAAAGATCAACCCAACGTGCAGGCCTGAAATTGCCAGTAAATGAACGACACCGAGCTCTTTGAATGCCTTCATCGTCTCTTCAGCGATCATCCCTGTTTCTCCAAATAGTAACGCTTGGGTCATTCCTACTGTTGAAGATGGAAATTCCCTTTCGATTTTTTTCAATCCATTGAATCTCAGATTTATGAGGGAATGTTTCCATTTACTTTGATCTGCACACTTCTCAAATACGTTTACGCCAAGAATCCAATACACTCCTCGATGAGCTAAATAATTTTTATAATGAAACAAGTTTGGATTTTTATTCGGTTTGGGTTCTGTTAACTCCCCCTTCACTTCACACACAAAACCGGGTTTCACATGTTGGAATTTTCGTTTTTCTTCCTCTGAAGAGAAATAATAGCGCATGAGAACCTTCTCTTTCTTTATTTGAGCGAGGGCAACAAAGGAATTCCCATCGATGGTTGGAATGTCATTGATCACTATTTGTAAGTCGATCGGTTCAGGTTCTGATGACAGCACGGTTTTCTGTCTCTTTTCTTGAATAGTGGTGTTGAGAAAGGAAATAAAGAGAAATACGAGGCAGAGAAAAAGGATGGTGAAGGTCATTTTTCTGAGGAAAAGGGATAACAGAAGCAGAGCAAGAACGACAGCACCCCAATGAAATTGAAGTGCCAGTAATGTTCCTGAAAGTACTGAAATCGCGGAGTAAAGGTATAATCCTCTATTCATTAAATAGTTTTATGTATTCTTGTTCATAGTAATCGAGCTTCTCGTCTTCAGCACCTTGATTTCTCAAGTCTTCGATTAATTGAAGCATCATGGAGGCTTTTTCTTTGTGTTTTACGTCGATGCTGCTTTCTTGAAAGGGCACTTTCTCTACATGGACGTTTGCCTTTTGGAAAAGTTCAATGGCATAAGAATGATTTTTATAATCTTTTGCATAATAAACCGTTTTGATTCCTGCCTGGATAAGAGCCTTACAGCATTGAAGACAGGGGAAGTGAGTAACATAAATATCCGCATTTTCCGTTCCTACCCCAAACTTTGAACATTGAAGCAAAGCATTCATTTCGGCATGAATGGTCCTCACGCAGTGATTGTCAATCACATAGCACCCTTCATCTATACAATGATCCCCTCCTGCAATGGAGCCGTTATAGCCTCCTGCAATGATTCGTTTTTCACGAACGATGGTTGCCCCCACCGCCAGTCTTGTACATGTGCTGCGCAGGGCAAGGAGCTGACTTTGGGCCATAAAATATTGATGCCAAGCGATTCTTTCCATCACCATTCCCCCTTCTATGTTTTTAGGTGCATTTTCATTTGCTTGTTTAAGTGTATAAAGACTTCCTATGTTTCGTCAATTCATTGAACATAAATAAATTCTTTTAATTTCTCAAAAGTTTTTTCTCCGACTCCAGAGATGTTTTGAATCTCTTCTATAGTCGCAAACGGACCATGTTCTTCGCGATATTGTATAAAGGTTGAAGCTTTCGCAGGCCCAATTCCGGGCAGTGTTTCGAATTCCTGTTGAGTGGCTGTATTAATGTTGATTCTTCCCTTTCCTGAATCGGTCCCAGGCATTGAAGGAGCTATAATCTGCTGGGGCGTTTCTATTTCTCCGATTTTAGGGACATAAATCATCATTTCGTCTGATACCTTTACCGCTAAATTGATCACTTTCTTATCTGCTTCTGCGGTGAAACCACCGGCTCGATCGATCACAAACTTCAACCTGTCTCCCTGCCTGACTTCATATAACCCAGGTTTAACAACCTCCCCCTTTACGTCTACAAATACTTTTTCGACTATTTTCAATTCTTCAGGCTCCTTTTCTGTTTTAACGGGAGCGGCTGTAAAAGAAGCATCTTTAACAGGAGCAGCGGAAGCATCTTTTAATATATATGCAATCAGGACAATGGCACAAATCACAAGAATCACAAGAACCGTTCTGTATTTTTCAATTAGGGAATGCACAGGAAATCACCTCTGGTGGAATATTCATTGAAAGGAATTCATAAGTTTTAGGAGAGAGTGTGATAGAAGGAGGGCTGTATATGAAAGTGGGTATCATTGGAACGGGGAACATGGGGAAAATCATTATTGAAGCTCTCATTGAATCAAAAGCGATTTCTCCTTCACATCTTCATATTACGAATCGTTCATTAAAAAAAGCCGAGGATATAAAAGAAAAATGGAATAAAGTGAATGTAAGCCATTCAAATGAAGAAGTGATCAAGTCATCTGACTTAATCTTCATATGTGTGAAACCTCATGATGTTTATGATGTGATTCAGGAGAATGAAAAAAGTTTTACCAGGGATAAATGCGCGGTTTCAATTACCAGTCCAGTAAGCGTGGAGCAATTAGAATCGATCCTGACCAGTTCCTGTGCCAGATTCATTCCAAGCATTACGAATCGTGCATTAAGCGGAGTGTCACTTTTAACGTATGGAAGTCATTGTTCAGATAAATGGAGGCAGGATTTAATGAGACTGGTTGAGCATATCTCCACACCGGTAGTCATTGATGAAAATGTGACGCGAGTGGCATCAGACATTGTCAGCTGTGGACCTGCTTTTTTCAGTTATGTTACACAAAGGTTTATTAACGCTGCTGCAGAAGTGACAGAAATTGATAGGGAAACGGCCACTGTTTTAGCATCTGAAATGCTTGTTGGTCTTGGGGACTTATTGAAGAAAAATATCTATACATTACCTACACTTCAAGAAAAAGTTTGTGTAAAGGGTGGAGTCACTGGAATAGGAATTTCCGTAATGGAAAGAGAACTGGGAGATGTTTTCGAGAAATTATTTGAAGCCACACAGGAAAAGTACGTGGATGATATTGAAGGAACGAAATCACAATTTGGAGTCTAGTGAGGCTCCTTTTTTATATTTCGACACGAATTGATTTTTTCCTTCTTATTTTTTAAAAATCTTTTATAAAGGCGCTTTTTGCAATGATTGTTGTTTTGAAACATAAGATCTGCCAGAAGCTCTGTCAACTAGTGTGTGCGTGATGGTGAGGGGAACCGCTCCGCTTGCAGCTAGCGTTCGGCCGATCCTCCTCAGCTTAGCCGAACGGGGTCTCGGCACGTCCAAAATCCGCCGGAGTCTACGCAGTTCCCCTCACCATCTATAAGAAAATATCGTGACAACGCTTAACAGTGACAAAAAAATCTAAAGAAAACAGAATTTCTAGAAGAAATCGACCACTGATTTCTTTAAAAGAGGTTGTTTTCTAAAAGTTTGTTGTTTATATTTAGATTTTTTTAGAAACTTATGCTGAGAAAGTTGATTCTCGCTGCAGGTGCTCGACTCCTGCGGGAGAAGCGGGACAGTACGAAAAGCGGAAGGGCTTTGCCAAGGGCGACAAGCATAAGTCGAGTCTGCAGGAAAGGCGCTTTTTGCCTTTTCGGCAGACTTGGCTTATGACCTCGAGTCCCTAAGCCCTGTAGCTAGACAGGTGAGATCCCGCAGGAGCGCAGCGGCGAGGAGGCTCACCGCCCGCCACGCGGAAAGCGAGTATCATCCGGTAGCGGAAATCAACTACTACTTTCTCCTGTAAAATAGCCACAATGTTTACGAAAAGAGCCAAAAACCATAAATAAAAGCCGGACCATTCTCTTTTCAGAGACGATCCGGCTTTTTATCATTTCTTCTTACATGTAAAGAAAATTCTTTCGCTATGGTCTGTAGGGGCTTCTTCTGTGAAGTCTGCAGAGATGTTCAACACTTCGAACCCTGCATCCATTAACCATTCCTTTAAGGTAAGAATGGGGTATGTGCGCTGTTTGTGAAGCTCTTCTACTCTTTCGTACTGATTTGTTTCCTCATCTTTCACAAAAAAAGTCAGTTCATGCTCTACACTATTGGGTACTTCTCCAGGGAAGCAATCCCAAATGTACGAGACATGTTCATCCGTAAGGGTAAACGTCTGGTTTATAAATATTTGCGTCATTTTATAAATGGAATGCACATCAAATAGGAATAAGCCATCGTGCTTAAGATGAGCATATACACTTTTGAACGTATTTTCCACGTCTTTTTCGTCTTCCAGGTAATTCAGGGAATCACAAAAAATCGTAATAAGATCGTATTCACCAAGGGAATCAAGCTTTGACATATCCTGTTGAAACAGATTAAGCTTTACTCTCATTTCCAAAGCCTTTTCCTGTGCTACCATCAGCATATCCTGAGAGAGATCGACGCCTGTCACATCGTAGCCGTCCCGGACAAGGCGCAGCGATAATTCCCCGGTGCCACAAGCGATGTCAAGGACGCTTTCCCCTTGGATTGAATAGGCTTTAGCTTGTTTATTGACAAATTCCAACCAGCCGTCGTATGGGACGTCCTGCATTAAATAATCGTACACATAAGCAAAACGTTCATAACTCATTTAGTGACTCTCACCTTGTCCAACTTCGACGAAGGATGCATCTCCCCATAAACGTTCTAGATTATAGTAGCCTCTCTCCTCTTTATGGAACACGTGAGCGACGACATCACCTAAGTCAACTAAGATCCAGCGTGCTTGATCAAAGCCTTCCAATCGTTTGACAATATAGCCGTTTTCTTCTGCTCTGTCCTTTAATTCTCGGGCAATGGCCTGTACTTGTTTGTCTGAGTTCCCGTGACAGATCAGAAAATAATCCGCAATTAAAGAAACACCTTTCATATCTAATACAACAATATCTTCAGCACGTTTATCATCAGCGGCATTAAACGCTAATTCTACTAAATTTTGTTCCATTCCTTCATCTCCTCTGGTTTAAAATTAATCCGTTATAAAAGCGAAATGTATCTGGGTAGATCGCTTGATTTTTTTTCATAAGAAACGTCATCGTATTTTGAAGTGCCTTCAACAGCCCTTGGTCTAATGACTCTTTTGCGAGTTCCCTCACTTCTTCCACCCCGGGAAATTGACGATTCGGCTCGATGTAATCAGCTAAATAGATCACTTTGTCCAAAATCGTCATCTCTTCTTTTCCCGAAGTATGGTATCGGATGGCATTTAAAATATCTTCATCCTGTATACCAACTTCACGCTCTACAAGTAACGCTCCTACAGGTGCATGCCAAAGCTCGCTATTGTACAGCAAAAGATCCTGAGCCAGCTTCTCTTCTACAATGATTGTTTGCATTTCCTGCTTATCACGGAACTTCGCATAGTCATGGAAAATCGCCGCTATTTCTGCCTTTTTCTCATCGGCTCCATATCGCTTTGCAAGCTCTATGCTTGTTTCCACGACTCCACAAGTGTGTATATATCGATGTTCCGTTAAATGTTCTTTCACGATTTCCAAGGCTTTTTCCCTATTCATACAATTTCTCCTCCTTTATGAATCGATACACATCGTCCGGGACTAAGTAGCGGACCGATTGTCCCTGTTTCACTGTGTTGCGAATGTAGGAAGAAGAAATATCAATGGCCGGTACTTCAATCAATTGAACATTAAATGAAGTGTCATGTGAATAGGAAGGACGATTAACACCAATGAACCTGACCATTTCCTGAAGTTCCTCTATCCGGTACCACTTGGGTAGATATTCGATCATATCCCCGCCTATTATAAAAGAAAACTCGGTGTTCTCTTCCCTCTCGGTTAATAGCTTGACGGTGTCGTAGGTGTATGAGGCACCCTCTCTTTCAAGTTCAATCCGTTCAATGGAAAAGTGAGGGTTACTCTTAATCGCTTTTTGCAGCATGAAGAGGCGCTGATCTACTGATACACTTTCATCCGCCTGTTTATGAGGAGGAACGTGATTAGGAAGAAATCGTATTTCATCCAAATTCGCCTTTTCTAAAACTTGTTCCGCAATAACCAAGTGGCCCATATGAGGAGGATTAAATGTCCCTCCCAGGAGCCCAACCTTTTTCATCATTTTATCAATCCTTATCGTGGTAGGATTAATTGCTTGTTTTCCTTCGATTCTTTGTATAGCACGATGGTACTTCCAATTACCTGGACAATCTCTGCTCCTACGCCTTTTGATAGCTGGTCAGCAACCTCGGACTTATCCATATCACAGTTTTGAAGTACACTGATTTTCATCAATTCTCTTACTTCAATCGCTTCTCCGATTGTTTTGATCATATTTTCATTGACTCCACCTTTCCCTACTTGGAAAACCGGATTTAAATGATGTGCTTCTGAACGTAAATATCTTTTTTGTTTACCTGTTAACATGTTGACCTCCTAGTTGTTGTAAAACGGTGTTTTTCATAATCGAATATGGTGGAAAGATTCCTGTCCACTTTTCAAATGACAGAGCTCCCTGGTACACAAACATATCAAGACCATTTTGAGTACGAGCACCTTTCTGATTCGCTTGCTTCAATAATGCTGTTTCCAAAGGATTATAGATAATGTCACTAACGATGCATCCCTCTTTTAACTCTTTGATTGTTAATGGACTGTCTTCTATATGAGGAAACATTCCTATAGATGTTGTATGGATGATCACATCATATTGGTCCAATATGTTTTCAGCAGCCTCTACAGATAGAAAACTCGAGTTCAAATAGAAAGGACAAGCCTCAATCATCTTTTCAGCTCTCAGTGCCGTTCGGTTGGTCACATCGATTCTTTTCACTCCAAGAGAAGCAAGGGAATAATAAATGGCTTTCGCAGCACCACCGGCACCGATAATCAGCATCGATTTATCTTCAAGTTGTTCATTTGCTATATTTTTCAAGCCTTCCACAAAACCAAGACCGTCTGTATTATAACCGATCAGCTTTCCATTTTCATTGACAATCGTATTCACTGCCCCGATAGCCTCGGCCAATGGATCAATTTCATCTAAAAGTTGCATGACATGTTCCTTATGGGGAACTGTCACATTCACTCCTTGAATTCCTAATGCTTTTATTCCATTAATGGCTTGGGAAAGCTGCTCTTTTTTCACGTGAAATTTCACGTAAGCAGAATCTATTCCACATTCTTGGAACGCGGCATTATGCATCTGGGGAGACATAGAGTGAGCAATCGGATCTCCTAGAACACCATAAAGAGCCACAGAATCCCTCCTAGATTAATGATTTTCTCAAGAAAACACTAACGCCTTTAGGAACATGGGCAGCAATGGTCGCCCCTGCGTCATTTACTGTAATCCATCCTAAACCTGAGAAGACGATATCCGTTTTTGCTTCTTTAATTCTGAACTCATGCCTCACAAGTGGAGGGAATGTGCCCATATCATCTTTTCTTGGCGGCTGTAACAGCTCACCTGCATGGTTCCTATAGAGATCATCGGCTTTTTCAATCTTTGTGCGATGAATGGATAGCTCATTTGAGAAATAGCAGGTAAATGGCTGACGCTCACCAGCCATGAAGTCAAACCGGGCAAGCCCACCGAAGAACAAGGTTTGTTCTGGATTCAACTGGAAGGTTCTCGGCTTGATTTCTTTCTTAGGAGTAATGATTTTCAAATCCTGTTTATCAACAAAATGGGCCATCTGATGATGATTAATGATTCCCGGCGTATCAATGAGTGATTCTTCATCATCAAGTGGAATTTGAATCATATCGAGAGTGGTACCAGGGAAATGAGAAGTCGTAATGACATCTTGTTCTCCTGATACATGCTTGATAATACGGTTTATGAACGTTGATTTCCCTACGTTTGTACACCCTACTACATACACGTCTTTTCCATTTCGATAATGTTCAATCGCTTCGATCGCTTCGGCAATTCCCTGACCTTTTGCGGCACTTACTAACTGTACATCAATAGGCTTTAATCCTAATTGACTTGCTTCATGCTTCATCCAATGAATCAGCTTGGAGGGTTTCACAGACTTGGGCAGCAGATCCACTTTGTTTCCAATGAGCAGAATCGGGTTAGATCCCACGAAACGATGCAATCCAGGCAGCCAGCTCCCATTGAAATCGAATATATCGACGATCTTGACAATCAACCCTTCTGAATCACCAAGTTCATTTAAAATTTTCAAGAAGTCATCATCCGTTAAGGGGACATCCTGGACTTCATTATAATGCTTTAATCTAAAGCAACGTTGACAAATAATCTCTTCTTTTTGAATAGCTGAAGGAGGTGCATACCCCATCCCTTCCTTATTCTCCGTCTGGATTTCAACGCCACATCCTATACATACAACTTGACTCACTTTTTATCCTCCCACTCAAGCATGCCTTTACGCTTGAAAAACTTCATTATTCTTCGTTCTACCCGACGATTGAACTTTGTGATAAATCCATCTGATTGTGCAACAGGAACAACCAATATCGTATGAAAACCGTTTCGATTTCCGCCTAGTACATCTGTTAACAGCTGGTCTCCAATGACTACCGACTCTTCCTTCTTCACACCCATTTCCTGAATCGCCCTTTTAAAAGCACGTCCCATTGGCTTACGGGCCTGGAATATAAACGGAACGCCCAAAGGCTCTGCAAATGCTCCCACCCGGTTTTTGTTATTATTGGACACAATGGTCACAAGGATTCCATGCTCCTGCATTTCTTTAAACCACTGAATCAATTTAGGGGTGGCATTGGGACGATCCCATTCCACTAACGTATTATCTAAATCTGTAATGATCGCTTTAATTCCTTTTTGTTTTAAATACTCCGGTCTGATATTAAAAATATCTTGAACCTGTTCATCGGGTAAAAATTGCTTTATCACTTGCAGCACCTCAAATTTCATTATCATTTATATACTTTATTGTTTTACTTTTCTTCTTAGTCGTATAGCTCCACGTCAATTGTGTTTCTGCGGATACTTATTCTCTCTATAGTATCTTTTAACCTATAACAGATTAATGATAACCAATTTTTCCTGCAGATTCAAAATAAATCACATATATTCCTTGAATTCCATAAATATTCCCAAGGAGAATAAATATTTTTCGACATATTTCCAATTGCTTTCATGGTTGTGGATAACCTTATGCACAATATACAAGACATAAACATCGCTTATTTACCAGTTATATACAAGTTAGTCACAACTTATCCACCGTGAACTGTGGATAAAGGAACGCTTGTTCTGAAAAAATAATTTTGGTAAAGTTTAATTACTACTTAAAACCGTACTAACATTATGTTTCGAGATACAAAAAAGATGATGATTATTGGAGGTGGCATTAATGAGGAAATTATCGGACGAACTGTTGATTGATTCTTATTTCAAAGCGTTGGAGTTGAAACTCAATACAGAATTCATTCGCCTCATCGAAATGGAAATTCACCGTCGATCTCTTACTAATAAAATAAAAGCTTCATCGTAGAATACTAACATGAAATGGGACGGATTTGTTTGAAATCCGTCCTCTTTTTATATTAGGCTGTTTTTCGTAAAAATGTGACTAAGCTAGCAGTGGTCGATTTTTCCGCTTCAATCTTTAGAAAGCAGCGTTATTTAATGAAATCTCCAATTGTTTCTCCTACCATTACATTTCTTGGTACTTCTTCACTTTGATTGAAACGAAAGGTATCTTTTTCAAACAGGAGAATGACGGTGGAGCCGAAGCTGAAGTATGCGACTTCTTCGCCTTGCCCCCATTCTTTCCCCTCATGGACATAATCAATGCTATTGACAAACATGGCTCCTACTTTTACTACAGCTACTTTCCCTTTTTCATGCTTCAGCTCCGTAATCGAGCGGAAGTTTTTTGAAAGGGCTTCTTTTCCGTACAACAATCCCAGCTCGTTGACCGGGTAAGAATGTTGCCCAAGTGACCACCTGCTGAGAATCGTGCCTGAAACCGGGCTGTGAATGCGGTGATAATTCGCAGGGCTCAAATAAAATACCGCGAATTCTCCCCCACTATAATCAGAAGTTTTCTCTTCACTACCAAGCATATCAAGAATGGAGTAGGGCTTTCCTTTCACTTCAATTACCAGGTCATCGGAAATGATGCCGGTTTCGGCCAATAATCCATCAACTGGACTGACCGCTTGTTTCTCACTATATTTCACGATCCTTGCATCTTCTTTCAGGTTTCTTATAAAGAAATCATGGAGCGTTTTATAGTCAGCTACTTGGCCTTCTATTTCATCCACATTTATTTTGTACGTTTTGATAAATGATGAAATAAATGGCCGACTCAAAGGAGACTGTACAAATTTCCTGATCATATAAGAGGACCATTTTTTATTCGTTAGTTCGATAAATAGACGATAAATGGATTGCTTCATTGATATCCCTCACAAATTCCTAAAAAACGATTAACTTTAACAGTTTAATAAGTATATAATAAAATATTATTATATACTATATTTATAAGAATCTTTTTTCACTGCGGGATTTAACGTATATTGTTATTATCGTTCCAATTGTATTTGCAAGGCGTATGGAAAGCGAACAAGTTAGCCAGAATACATGTTCAGTAGTGAACAAACTTTTTTCGAAGGGAGTGAGTGATGATTGTTTCTCTCCGAAGTCGTCGATCAAACATTTAAAAAGCTTAAAACTCAAACGGCCAACCTCATTACTTTGTCCAACTTATCATTAGGTGGATTTGCTATTATTTCAATACTTCATAACCAATTAAACCTAAGCTTGTTATTGATTTTCATCGCTGCCTTAACAGACCGATTCGATGGGATGGTTGCGAGGAAAATGCAAATTGAGTCTGAGTTAGGGAAACAGCTGGATTCCATGAGTGATATCATTTCATTCGGCATAGCTCCTGCCCTACTCCTGTATATATCCGTTCTTAATCAGTATGACTTTCCGGGGATGTTTTTCACCATATTTTATATTGGGTGTGGAGCTTTTCGATTAGCCGGATTCAATATTTCAGAAAACGATGGCTACTTTACGGGATTGCCGATCACTGTAGCCGGATGTTTACTGACCCTCTGCTACCTGGCTATCCCGTTTGTTTCAGGTGTGCTGATTTTATGTATGACAATCACTCTAGCTGTTTTAATGGTCAGCCCTTTTACATTGAAGAAGATGTAAGGGGTATGACAAAGCCCTGTTCACCTTGAACAGGGCTTTGTTTGGTTATAGATGTTGTGCTTGTCAGGCTAACAGTTATTGTAGTACCACCATCCACCAAACAGGAAAAGTAAGATTAGTAATACAACGACTAGAGCGAAGTAGAATCCGCCACCACCATAGTAACCTGGATAGACTGGTCCATAACAAGGGTATCCATACGGCATTGCAATACCTCCTCACCTACTTTTACTACTAGTATATGTTTGTAGGAAAATAGCGTATAGGCAGTTTCTAACTTTCTTTCCCGAATCCCAGATAAGAAAGTTTGCTTTTTTTTGATTACTTTCTAGGGACATGCAAGGACATCCCTTTCGTATCATATGAATGAGTATAGGCTTAAGTCCTCATGGAGGTGTGAATATGTCTGGAGTTCTAACAGCACTTGGGTATTTCTTTAAAGAGTTAATTTTCCTCGTTTCTTACGTAAAGAATAATGCATTCCCTCAACCTCTATCTGCATCAGATGAACGAAAATATTTAAGGCTGATGGCAGAAGGAGATGAGCATGCCCGAAACATGCTCATTGAACATAACCTGCGATTGGTTGCTCACATCGTCAAGAAATTTGAAAACACAGGCGAAGATCCAGAAGATTTAATTTCCATCGGGACCATCGGATTGATAAAGGCAATTGAAAGTTATTCAGAAGGCAAGGGCACAAAGCTTGCAACCTATGCGGCACGATGTATCGAGAATGAGATTCTTATGCATCTTCGTGCTCTCAAGAAAACGAAAAAAGATGTCTCTCTTCACGATCCTATCGGTCAAGATAAAGAAGGAAACGAAATCAGCTTAATTGATATCTTAAAGTCTGAGAGTGATGATGTCATCGATACAATTCAATTAAGTATGGAACTTGAAAAGGTAAGAAAATACATTTGCGTTCTGGACGAGAGGGAAAAAGAAGTAATCGTCGGACGATTCGGATTAGACTTGAAAGAGGAAAAAACCCAACGTGAAATTGCCAAGGAATTAGGTATCTCAAGAAGCTATGTATCACGAATCGAGAAAAGGGCACTCATGAAGATGTTTCATGAATTTTATCGTGAGGAAAAAGAAAAACGGAATAAATCATAAAAAAGCGATCCAGGCTCGGATCGCTTTTTTTTATTCTCTATTCAACACTGACTTCAGCGGCAATAATCAGATCAATCACAGATGTTACGACATGACCCATGATCATTGAAAACATCGTAATCTCACTTCCTCTTAGTAATTACTATTGTTCTTCTTACTATTAATGTATCACGAAAAGCCGGATATTCCCCTTTCATTCGTGAACAACTTATTACTAAAGATTGACGGAACTGTGTCTGTCTTAGCCCCTCGTAACCCAATAAAAACAAAGGAGGACACCCGGCAAAAAAGGCATCCTCCTTAATCATTTATTTCTTATCCTGCTTCTTCTTTTTATGCAAGAAAGCCGACCAAAAAACAATATTTAAAAACATCGTTCCACCCACCTTTTGTTTCGTTAGGCAGTATCCTTCTCTACCCATAGCGCATTAAGCCTTTTCTCCTGTACATAAATCATATTTCATTCCCCTCTCCATTTTTTGATATCAACTTAGAACAATTGCGACATGTATTGGTTCTTGGTTTTCGTTTCTTCATAGGATTTTGAAACCGTTTCATTGTGCCTCGCTTCTTCAAACGTTTCTTGTTTCTTATTGAACGTTATCGTTATAAATAAAAGATTCAGTGTCATACGTATCACCCCTTTCAAAGTGCCTGCAGAACTGCAAGGCATACTAAAAAGCCACAAAGAGACGATCCTTGTGGCACAAAAAAGCCACAGGAACCTACATTCTCCATGTGGCTATCATTTAATGGATTTAAAATTAAGCGTAAAGCATCCCACAAGTGGTCGAATGATGAAAACAATATGAAGTTGTGTCCTTTTTTCCATTAAGCAAAAACATGTTCTTCGACCTCCCTCTTGTGATTTTTTCTTACATTGGTTAGTATATCCAATTTTCATAAGAAAGTAAACCACTTTCCTTATTATTTTTTCTACAAATTTCCACTTGATTCTAGAATGTTCTTTTTCACAGGTTTGTGTTTTTTAGACATCAGATCTGCCGGGCGCTCTGTCAATGAGTATGTGCTTGATGGTGAGGGGACCGCTCCGCTTGCAGCTAGCGTTCGGCCGAGCCTCCTCAGCCTCGCTTCCGGGGTCTCGGCACGCCCGTTCTTCCGCAGGAATCTACGCAGTTCCCCTCACCATCTATAAAAGATCTTCGTGACAGAGCTTAAAGATGAGTAAAATAAATATAGAATGTACAGGATATGATTTCCAATGATCCAATGGGGCAGTAAGAAAGATAAACATTGACTTATGACCGGTATATAGTTATCAATATATTGTTTTTTAGCACCTTTGTAGATAGGTTGTTTTAAGAACAAACGCTCAACATATCTACAATAGGAACTATTTCATGAAAAAAATAATTAGCACAGAGTGGATTGGAGCGGAAAGGAACGGTCCAGGTTTTCGCACTCCACTCATACAAAAAATGAATTTACTTTTTTGGAATCTATACAAAACCTGTGGATGAGATCCTATATGCGGGTGAGGATGCTCACCATCAGCCCCCTTTTAAAACGACAAGAAAAAACGAGTCCTCAATGAGAACCCGCTTTACATTATTTATTCATCTACAGATTGCATATCTTTTTTATATTTGATCGCTTTTGTAAAAAATATAAGTGACAATCCGAGTAAAACAACGGTCCCTGTCATGAGGGTGATCGTTTTACTTGGTGTGACCGTTTCTGTTGGAATAATAACCCCTAAATACATAAAGACACTAAGTGCAAGTAACGTAAAACCAAATCGCTTGAAGTCGTTCATTTTTTGTTGAATGGTCCTTTTCTTTGCGTTCTTCATGTGCATTCACCTACTTTAGAACTAGTAAACTCTCATTCTATGGTAACATACTAACGCATGTCAGCTACCATGTAATTGATACCAGTTCTGCCAGTAGACAAATTACTTGGAAAGGGCATTTTCAATATCTTCTATCAGGTCCTCTACGTCTTCAAGACCGACAGAGATACGTACCAAACCGTCGGTGATTCCTAACTCATTTCGGCGATCTGCCGGAATGGACGCGTGAGTCATTCGGGCAGGTACCGAGATTAAACTTTCTACAGCCCCAAGACTTTCAGCTAATGTGAAGTATTTGGTGTTCGTGAGCAGACGATCGGCATTTTCTTCACTTCCTACATCAAAGGAAACCATTCCCCCAAAGCCGGATGCCTGTTTCTTGGCAATGTCATGGTTCGGATGCGTTTCTAATCCTGGATAGTAAACCTTTGATACTTTCGGGTGTGATGTAAGATACTCGACTATTTTCTTCGTGTTTTCTTCATGTTCTTCCATTCTTAGCCCTAAGGTTTTAATGCCTCGAATCAGTAACCATGAATCCTGTGGTCCAAGAACCCCACCTGTGGAATTCTGCACAAAGAATAACTCTTCAGCAAGCTCTTCGGAATTCACAACGACCAGTCCTGCCACAACGTCACTGTGTCCGCCGATGTATTTCGTTGCACTGTGAAGAACGATGTCTGCTCCCAGGCTGATTGGATTTTGCCAATAAGGCGTGCTAAATGTATTATCCACAATTGTCAATAGATTGTGCTTCTTGGCTAAGGAGGCCGCTGCCTCGATATCGGTAATTTTCAGCAGTGGATTCGTGGGTGTTTCAATGTAGACAGCCTTTGTATTCGGTTGAATAGCACGTTCAATATTGCCGATATCACTTGAATCAACGAAAGTGGATTCGATGCCGATGCGGTTTAAGACCTTGGTCATGACACGATACGTTCCGCCATACACATCGTCTGTCATGACTATGTGATCTCCGCTATTGAACATCATCATAACCGCCGTAATAGCCGCCATTCCCGACCCGAATGCAAAGCCTTTTTCTCCGCCTTCCAAGTCTTTAATCAACTCTTCAAGTGCGTGCCTTGTCGGGTTTCCTGAACGTGAATATTCAAAACCTTTATGCTTTCCTACTTCATCCTGCTTATACGTACTCACCTGATAGATGGGAGTGGATACAGCACCTGTTTGAGGATCTGTAGGGATACCGCCGTGAATTAGTTGCGTTTTCTTTTTCATGATTAGAGTCCTCCTTCATATATTTTCTTACTTAAATAGCGCTCACTCGAGTCCGGGAAAATCGTGACGATATGGCTTCCCGGCTCTGCTTCTTCCGCTTCCTGTAATGCAGCATGCAGCACCGCACCAGAAGAGCTTCCGACCAGCAAGCCTTCCATCAGCGCAAGCTCTTTTACTCGTTTAAAAGCATTGTCATCCGTCACGGTATGGATGCTATTAAAATAACTTGAATCCATATAGTGAGGTAAGAACTCCATGCCGATTCCCTCTGTTTTATGAGCTCCTGATGGTCCACCGTTCAAGATGGAGCCTTCAGGTTCAACGATGACTGTTTTGATGCTGTTATTTCTTTCCTTCAGGTACTGAGCAGTCCCCATGAAGGTCCCCCCTGTCCCTGCTCCTGCAACAAATGTATGAATGTTGCCATCCATCTGATTCCATAGTTCAGGTCCCAAAGTTTTGTAATACGTCTTCGGATTTGCGGCATTCCCAAATTGCTGCGGAGAATAAGAGTTCGGGATTTCCTTTACCAGTTCATTTGATTTTGCAATGGCCCCCTTCATTCCTTCCTCGGTTGGGGTATGAATGATTTTGGCGCCTAATGCTTTCATAAGCTCCTGCTTTTCTATGCTGAATTTTTCAGGTACGCAGAACATGACGTTGTATCCCGAATTCACAGCTGCGAGAGCCAGGCCGATTCCCGTGTTCCCTGCAGTCGGTTCGATGAGAGTGCCTCCCGGCTCTATTTTACCTTTACGGATGGCATCTTCTAATAATTCCCTGCCCAGACGGTCCTTCACACTACCTCCAGGATTGAAAAATTCCAGCTTAGCAAAGAGGCGAACTCCTTTCTTTATTGGGAAGTTTGTCAGCTCGACAATCGGTGTATTCCCAATCAGGTCATGTACGCTGTTATACACGTCCATGTATTCAATCCCCCCCTTCATAAAAAAAGCTGACTCCATCCACCTCCCCTGTCCTCAAATGCATATGATTGGAGTGCTCGTTGAACACATCTGTTCCGTATGATTTGATAAGAAAGGAAGGTACCCGGGTCAGCCGTATTTTCCTTGTATTAAACAGACTTTACAATGCTCATAACCATTTTGGCAGAGTGGAGGGCTGCCTTTTCTAAATATTGTTCGAAGGAAACATCTGATTCCTTGCCGGCAATATCAGAAAGAGATCGGATGATGACAAATGGTACGTTGAATTGATGAGCCACTTGCGCAATGGCTGCCGCTTCCATTTCTACTGCCTGTAAATCAGTGAATTTGTCACGGATCGCTTCCACACGCTTAGGATCATTCATAAATGAATCTCCTGTGGCGATCAATCCTGACACCACTTGTGCATCTCCTAGTTCCTTCACGCTATCAATGGCTGTCTGCATTAATTTCTTGTCTGCTGTAAATGCGGCAGGAAGCTGTGGTACCTGACCGTATTCATATCCAAAAGCCGTCACATCCACATCATGATGTCTTACTTCTGTTGAGATGACAACATCACCAACATTTAACGAAGGATCGAATCCTCCGGCTGACCCTGTATTGATGATGCAATCCGGTTTAAAATGCTGCAGAAGAACGGCTGTCGACATCGCTGCATTCACCTTGCCGATTCCTGAGCGAAGTAAAATCACTTCTTTGTCTTTCATCGTTCCACTTGTATATTCACACCCTGCGATTGTTTCCACAGTCGGGTTTGAAATATTTTCTCTAAGTAAAGCTACTTCTTCTTCCATTGCTCCAATGATGGCGATTTTCATTACTAAAACCTCTTTCTACTGTTTAGTCGCCTCCATAATCCACACAAAGGTATTTACTTGCTTAAAAGTGACTGAAAACCCATTCTGGTCCAATAATTCCCTTAGAACATCCAAGGTAGTGTAATATTCCCGTTTTAAATCTTCAGCAAGGTTGTAATACTCTTTTTTGATTGCTTGGGATATGGCGGCTTGATAGTGCTGATCCGTTTCAAACATCGTATCGGCAAATACTATTTTACCACCATGTGCTAGGAGCTTTCCATATATGCGAAAAGCTTTTCCCTTTTCTTCATCTGTTAAGTGATGGAATGCATAGGAGCTCACGATGGAATCTGCCTTTCCTTCTAAAGAAAAGTCGAGAAAATCTCCATCCATGAACGTTACCTCTTTTCCAAGCTTCTGCATTCCAATGGCTCTCATTTCAGGGGAAGGTTCAAAAGGAACCACTTCAAGGCCTGTATTCAGTAATCTTCTGGTTAAATTTCCTGTCCCCGGGCCAAATTCAACGATTCTTCCCTTTGACCGGGAAACTACTTCGTCAAGAATGGATTCATAGTGCTCGAAAACCGCTTGATATTCAACGTCTTTCCCCGTTACTGTATCGTCATAAGAATCTGCCCAATCCTGGAACAAATCCAAAAATTCTCTACCCATGGTTAAGCACCTCAGCTACATTAAGTTTATAATTCCTATAAACATACTATGAATTAAAATGAAAACTGTTATTAAATTATCATATTCTCTTAACGAATTCAACAATTAATAATTGTAAAATCCGTTTTCCGGCTCTAAAATATAGGGGGGAGAACCTGTCTGTAAGAGATCACAAGCAATAGAGGAGGAGAATCCTATGAATATTTCATTCGACTTAATAGAAGATAAAGTGGAGTTTTTTGAAGCAGATAGCTTACGAACGTTGGAAAAGAAGGTGGATGAACAAATCCAGCATAATAAAGCGATCATGCTGAGCGTTCATCATGTAAATCATGCCGTTTCCATTGATGAGAATGGTAGAAGATTGTATAGCGCGGCGGTTCACTTTAAAGTAAAAAAATGATTCAAAAAAAGGCTCTCCCAATCGGAAGAGCCTTTTTCATCTAGTATTAATCTTTATCATTTTCCACTAATTCCTGCACTTTGGTAGGTTGCCATCCTTTGCCGTCCACCCATTGCAGATACACTCTGTATGGGGTTTTTGTATCTTTCGCTGTTACGGTAGCCATGGACTTCTGAGGTCCGCCATTTCCTTCGATAAACCAAACTGTCATATTCTCTTCGGGAATGCCCGTTGCATACGAGGTTGCTTTTACCTTTTCCTGCCAGTCGGCAGACCCCATATCATATGACGATACGTGCTCGCCTGTTTGCTCAGTTCCAATCGGCTTCCAGTTAGGATGCACCATTGTTTTCTTCACATTGGGTTCGTCACTTTCTTCCACTTTTAATTCACTTTGTTCTTCACCCTCTAATGCAACAGTGTCCTCTTCATCAGAAGCTTTATCTTTTTGTTTTTCTTCATCGCTTTTCTTTTCTTCGTCTTTATTTTCTCCATTATCATTTTCCTCAGATTTTTTATCCTCATCTAAAGAAACAGATTTATCGTCTTTTTCAGCATTCTTATTGCTTTTGTCTGAATCTTTTGTTTCTGTATCAGCAACGCCAGATGATGCCTTCTCATCGCCGCCACCCAACACAATTGTGGCACCGACAACGACAATCAATAAAAGTACGACTGCGATCATTATGTTCAAAATTTTATTTGTATTCTTCTTAGATCGTTTATCTAATCGAGATTGGTATTTCGCCATTACGTTCCCTCCCTATTATCCTAAATATTTTAACATGATTAGAGGAAAAGAATAAAGCGAAACATTATCCATCTAGAGCGGCATTAAGTCACTTTCATAAGAACGGGAAAAAGGTCGCAGGACCATTGGACGCTCTTAATATGGATATCTAATTTCGTAATAAAGCAAGCAATAGTTGAGCTCTGCTCCATGATACTTGCTTCTCACCCACTGGCTTTGTATAACTTCCCAAAAACGTAAATTTGTGTTTAAGATGAGTGATATTGTGATAAAATGTCTACCATAATGAAGTAAATTTGATTCTCCTATTGTAGATAGTTTGTTTTTGGGAACAAACTATCTACAATAGGAGCTTTTTTGTGTTTGTCTATCCATACTTGTAGGCAGTAAGAATGTAGTAGCTCAGAGCGGAAAGGAACGGTCACAAAAATCAGTTATAAGTCTTTGTTATCGTTACTACCCATGGAGGATTTAGCTTGTCCTTATTTAAAATACACTAATATCAATATGTTTGAATGAGATCTAAAATTGCTATCTGCTTGTATACTATAGAAAATCTGTTTTCTATTATCCCTTTTTGTCTTCCTTTTAGCTCTGTCACTGAAATCAGTTATAGATGGTGAGGGGAACTGTGCAGACTCCTGCGGAAGTACGGGCGCACCAAGCTCCATTCGGCTAAGCTGAATAGGCTCGTGCGAACGCTAGCTGCAAGCGGAAAAGTTCCCCCTCACCGTCTAACACATACTGATTTACAGAGGCTAAATAGTTTGTTAGATAACAACAACCTTTGCGAAAAGAGCCTATTAAAAATAACCTTATTGATTTTCGAGATTATAGATGGCATCTACGCTATCTTTGAAAATCGGGTAGATCCCACCCTCATCGATCTTCACATCCATGTTGACGGCAACGAGGGAGTATTTGGGATTTTCAAAGGGAAAATATCCTGCGAACCATTTATTGTACAATTCATTTTCCTTCACTTCTTCTCCCCGATAATTCCCTGTTTGGGCCGTTCCCGTTTTTCCGGCAATGGTGTAGGCCGCCGTTTGAAGATACGGAGCCGTCCCCTCAGGTGAATTCACCACTCCCCTTAAATACTGCTGAAGCTTCATGGCCGTATAAGGAGTGATCGTCTCACCATCCTGCTTCTGTTTGGGGAAGGAAAACATCTTCGTCCCATTTTGGTACTCGACTGCGGATACGGCACTTACCTGATATTTTTCCCCTCCCCTGGCGATGGTGGCCATCATATTGGCGATGCCGAGGGGGGTGACTCGAACTTCCTGTTGTCCAATGCCTGTTTGAGAAACAAGCTTTGGTTCATTTCTGTGTTCTTCAGACGCGAAAATCCTTCCTACACTCACTTGAAGCTGTGGAAAGCTTTCATAATGAAAGACATTCCCTTTCCAGGAAAGATCTCCAAGTAAGCCGATCTTTTCAGCATATTCATCAAGAAGATTGGCATCTTTCTCCGTTAGTTCATTCGCCAAATCCGCAAACGTTCGGTTACAGCTGACAGCTATACTCGTCTTGATATTTATGTTTCCGTGGGGTTTTTCCGCAGGACCTCCTAGAATATCTTTATCACATGCAAACAGCCTGCTTTCATCCACAATCCCTTCGTCCATGGCTGCAGCGGCGACAACGGTCTTAAACACGGAACCGGGGATCAACGCTTTCAACATGTAGTTCGTTGCCCCGCCACTAAACGGGTCCTTGCTGCTCATGGAAGGTCTTGAAACACTGGCAACGATTTCACTTTTTTCTATATCAAGGAGCAGTAATCCTCCCTTTTGAATGTTATATGTATCGGCGACTTCTTCCAATGCTTGCTGCATTCTGGCATCGATTGTCGTTTTAACATTAAGGGGGTAGAAGGGATTGGCAGGAGCAAGATATTTCACGTCTACACCGAATAGCGGACCACCGATGGCATCCACATGATATATCAGCTTTGCTTCTTCCTCTGCGACCAGCCACTCGTCAAAGCTTTCTTGAAGCCCGGACACGCCAATTTTCTGATTCGCTCCTTTTACTTTATCAGGATAACGCTCATGAAACACCTCTGTATTTTCTCCTGTTACCCCGATCAGTTGTGAAGCAGGAACTTGAGTACTTTTGAACTTTTTGGTGAGTGCAAATACTCCCTGGATTTCAAGGTCATTAATGTCACTCATTTGGCTTTCGGTCAGCTGTAACGGTTCTTTTCCGCCAAAGATGATTGGTCCTTTCGCTTCCTCCAGCTTTGATACGATCGTTTGAGAAGGTACATGGAGAATATCTGCCACTTTTTCTGCAGGCCAGTCCATTTTCTTCAGAAAAGGAAAAAGAACAAGAATATTTTTCTCCATATACGTAAGTGGTTCTCCGTTCCGATCGAGAAATTCTCCCCGGCCTTCATCGATCACCAATTGTTGCGTTCGTTGAGAGACACTTTCTTCCAGAAGATTGATTTGATGTTTCGAATAGGATTCTGTTTGAAATAATTGCAATTGCATCAGTCTCCCCGATAAAGCGAAGAGAGCCATTAATAAAAAGATACTGAGTAACCTGATTCGTTTTCGTTTCATTTTGTCACCTCGTCCCCATTGTTGACGAGTTTCATGTGAAATAATCTTATTCACAGCATAAAAAAAGAAGAGACTCGCGAATGAGTCCCTTCTACATGATCAGCTTACTTCTACAATCTCCACATTCATTTCTCCACCTGGAGTTTGAACGCTTACTTTCGCGCCTACTTTATGACCAAGAAGGCTTTTCGCGATTGGTGAATCATTTGAAATTTTCCCTTCAAATGGATCCGCTTCTGCACTACCGACGATTGTGTAAGTTTCTTTGTCTCCGTCCGGCAGTTCAACGAACGTTACTTTTTTACCTAATTGTACTGTATCTGAGTTCATATCATCTTCTTGAATGATTTTCGCATTGCGTATCATGTTTTCTAAAGTAGAAATACGACCTTCAACAAATGCTTGTTCATCTTTCGCTGCGTCGTACTCTGAGTTCTCGGATAAATCTCCAAAGCTTCGGGCAATTTTAATGCGCTCTACGACTTCTTTACGTTTAACCGTTTTCAAATTTTCAAGCTCTTTTTCTAATTTGGCTTTACCTTCTGCTGTCATCGGAAATACTTTTTCTGTACTCATGACCCTCTTCACTCCTTCTACTATCTAAGAGTTTCCCCATACTCTTTATGTAAATGTTCATTTGTTAACTATGTAAAGGTAGGGAATGGAGAGAGAATGAATTCTCTCTCCATTCCCTGATTCTTTACAATGTGGGAAAATGTAATCTCTACCTATATGTCTTTATCTATGCTATCGTATTACAAAAATGACTTTTGTTCAAGAATTGTTTGAATTTTTGTTACCATTAAATCGATCGCCACGTGATTATGACCACCTTCAGGAATGATCACGTCAGCATATCGCTTCGTCGGTTCGATAAATTGATTATGCATAGGACGAACAACTGTAATGTATTGATCAATGACGGAATCAATGGAACGGCCCCGTTCTTTAATATCGCGAAGCATTCTTCTGATGATGCGAAGATCGGCATCTGTATCTACATATAGCTTAATATCCATTAAGTTACGCAATCTTTCATCTTCTAATACTAAAATTCCTTCTAAAATAATTACATCTTTCGGTTCAACGAGGATGGTGTCGTCTGAACGGGTGTGCATTTTATAATCATATACCGGTTTATTTACGGATTGATGATCTAAAAGTCCGTGCAGATGTTGAATCAATAGATCATTATCAAATGCCAATGGATGATCATAATTCGTTTTTAGACGTTCCTCAAAAGGTAGATTCGATTGATCTTTATAATAATAGTCCTGCTGCAGCATTAAAATCGAATGACCTTGAAATTGCTCATAAATGGCTTTGGTGACACTTGTTTTACCTGAGCCGGATCCTCCTGCTACACCAATCACAACGGGTTTATGCTTCATAAGTATTAGGTGTTCTCCTTTCGCATCATGTTATCAGGATATACTCTCTGATAAACCTTGAATTTCACAATTTGTAATGGGTGACGTGCAACATCAAGCTCATTTCCTTTTTCATCCCACATCTTCTCGACAATTTGCGTAAAGTTTGAGATTTCGGGACCGAAAAATTCTACTTCTTGTCCGGTTTTAAAATGGTTTCTCTGTTGCAGGGTGACGATTTGCGTTTCTTCGTCGTAATCTAACACAAGTCCAACAAATTCATAATTAGTGTTTTTCTTATTATGAACACCAAACAATTGCTCCTTGAAGCCTGGAACTCCCTCAAAAAACGCCGGAGCTGTATCACGGTTCGCACATTTATCGAGCTCTTCCAGCCATTGTTGCTGAATCGTAAAGTTATCGGGATCTTTACAGTATTCGTCAATCACTTTACGGTATACGCTTACGACAGTGGCTACGTAGTGAATGGACTTCATTCGTCCCTCGATTTTCAGACTGTCAATACCCAATTCAATCATTCTCGGAATCGATTCAACCAGCTTTAAATCTTTCGGACTCATGGCAAATGGTGCATCACCATTTGCGTAAAGAGGATTTTCATTCCCTCCGTCGACTTCATATAAGTCGTAATCCCAACGGCATGATTGACAGCATCCGCCACGATTTGAGTCACGGGCCGTCATATGGTTACTTAAAGTGCAGCGGCCAGAGTAGGCGATACACATTGCCCCATGGATAAAGGTCTCGATTTCAATATCTACCTTTTCTTTCATTTCACGGATTTCGTCGCCGCTCGCTTCACGTGCCAATACTACTCGATCAAGTCCTTCTTCCTTCCAGAACTGAACCGCTTTCCAGTTTGAAAGGGACTGCTGGGTACTTAAATGCACCTCCACATTTGGTGCGACCCTCCTGCATGTTTCAATGATGAGTGGATCAGCGACAATAATACCCGCAACTCCCGCCTCTTGCAGTCCACGTAAGTAGTCTTCCAGGCCATCCATATTCTCATTATGGGCATAGATGTTGGTTGTTACATAAATTTTGGCACCATAACTTCTCGCAAACTCAACGCCCTCTTTCATTTGTTCGAGGGTGAAATTTCCGGCGTTTGAGCGCAGGCCGTATTCCTGTCCGCCAATATAGACTGCATCTGCACCGTAATGGACAGCTATTTTCAATTTCTCCAGATTACCAGCAGGAGCCAGTAACTCAGGTTTCTTCACAATGACACGTCTTCCATCTACTATCTTGGATATGGGGTTTTTCACAACCGTGGTCATCGTAACTCCTCCGTTCTGATCAATCTTCATTTCCTTCTTAATACACCGTTTCTTTAAAGAAAAATCCAGTATCCAATGGACGATTTTCAGGTTGCAGGCTCTTCGCTTCTTCTAAAAACCCGTCTTTTTTCTCTTCGTATTGATCTTCGTCTTCTACACATAGATCAATGGCTTTACGATATAGTTTCGTCACTTCCAATATATAGTCTGATGATTTCTGGACCCCATCGATCTTGAAGGAATCAATGCCGGCCCCGATCATTTCACCCAGTTCATCTACAATGCACATATCATTCGGACTCATAATATGAGTGCCGTTCTCATCTTCATAGATTGGGTATTTATTATGACGTTCTTTATCGTGCAGGAACATATTACGTTGTTCTTTACGGTTTTCAATCTCCATCGCCTTGCCTCTATACTCAAAATAGTTACCTAGTAATGAACGTTTTGATTGGAACATGCAAGTCATTCCGTGGACCTGGACCTCGATTTCAACCTCTGCATTGTCTTTCATCTCCACGATGGTATCCATACTTAATTCCCGGGCCAGAACAGCACGTTTCGCCCCTTTTCTGCCCCAATAATTACATGTATACCAATTGGTGGCGGTCGTTTCCGTGTTCCAATGAAGCAACATATCCGGTGCCATTTCACGGGCAGCCATTAACACAGCAGGGTCACCGAACACAATCGCATCCGCGCATGCATCTTGAAGAAATGCAATATAGTCGTCAAGTTCAGAAATTTTATCATTATGGAAAAGAGCGTTCATGGCTACATACACTTTTTTTCCGTGTTTGTGGGCCGCTTTGATCGCTTCGGCTACATCTTCTCTTGAAAACTCTCCTGCAAGCCTTAAGCCATACCTTTGTTCGCCAATCATAAACGCATCAGCTCCCGCCAATGCTAACGGTTCAATATCAGAAACAGAGACAGGGGTCACGAGTAATTCTGGTTTTTTCATGAGCGATCACCTCTTTTTTTACTGATGGCAATACCGTCCCCAACGGGTAAAATACTCGTATCAAATTGCCCATGATTCATGAGCCATTCATTATAATTCTTTAATTTTTTGACCATGTTCCGAATTCTTTTCTGTTCTACCTCTTCTTGAGCAACAAGCCCCTTAAACAGGACATTATCCGAGTAGACGACCCCTTCTACTGACAGCATTTCAGAGTAGAGTTCAAAGAATTTAAGGTATTGTCCCTTGGCGGCATCGATGAATATCGCATCAAAAGGACCGTGCTTTTCCACTTGTTCGCTGAGCGCCAAGGCATCACCGAACAAGGTTACGACTCTCTTCCCCTCTTCAGCACGGGACAGAAACCTCTCCGCTGCCTCAAATCTTTCTTGATCCCGTTCAAGGGTAACGATTGTCGAACCGGGAAGGGCCTCCGCCATTCTCAGAGCTGAATACCCGATGGCAGTCCCAATTTCCAAGATGCGTTTCGGTTGTTGTATACGTAACATCCCCAGCAATGCTTCAATCCCTACTAGTTCCATAATCGGAACGTTATGAGCCTCTGCATATTGCTCCATCTCAGCAAGTAAAGGGGGACGTTCTTTCACGATTGATTCTATATAGTGAATAACCTGTTCGTTCATAAATAAGCCTCACGATCATGTTCATAAGTGGTCTCGGGTAACGATACTTTCTCAGACAACATGAAAAGAAGAAAGCTACAATAGCTTTCTACTTCACACACATCTTCATAAAGATATCGCCCGTATATAAAAATAACTTGTACTATTTTATCACATAGAGAAGAGGAAAGCGAATATTTCTTTCCTCTTCTCACCGGCTATTCTTCTTTGTTAGTAATGTACTTCGCCTTTTTCTCGTTATGCTCTTCTAATGTTTCAGAATAATAAACGGATCCATTGGAAGAAGCCAGGAAATAGTAATACTCTGTATCCTCCGGTTCTAAAGCCGCTTCAATCGAAGATACACCGGCATTCGCGATCGGACCGGGCGGTAACCCCTTCACTTGATATGTGTTATAAGGTGAATCCACTTCTAGATCTTTGTAGACTGTTCTTTTTTTATGTTTACCTAATGCATAAAGCACCGTAGGATCGGTTTGGAGAGGCATACCTTCCTCAATACGATTATAGAAAACACTTGAGATTTTTCCTCTGTCTGCTTTTTCTGTCGCTTCTTCTTCAATGAGGGAAGATAACGTAAGAAGCTCATGAGCCGTATAATCCCTGTCTGCCATCGCTCCCTCATATTGAGCGAGGACTTCATTCGTTTGGGCAATCATCTTCGTTAAGATGGCTTCTAAAGAAGGCTTCTTCTCATAGAAAGGGTACGTCGCAGGATAAAGATATCCTTCCAACGGACGCTTGATTTCTTTCTTTATTATTTCATCTGTTATCAGTGCCGGATATTCCTGTTTTAATTGCTCGAGCCATTTCTTATCACTTAATTTCTTTTTGATTTCTTCTTGTTTATAAGGAGACTTTTCTGCAATAATCTCTGCAATCTGATCTAATTGAAGTCCCTCGGGTATGGTAATCTTGAATTCTGCTTTTCTCATTACCTTTCCCGTTTTTAAACTATTAACAATTTCACTCAAGGTCATGGAAGGCGTCAAGTCATAAGATCCTGCCTGAAAACCGGATTCATTGTTAAATTTCACATAGTATTTAAAGACTGTGGAATTCTTGACGATTCCTTCTTCCTCCAGAATGTTCCCAATGGATGTCACCCCAGAACCGATCGGTATTTCCACTTTCACTGGTTTCGTATTATCCGGATCGACTGGCTTCAGTGCGGAATTCACATATAGATACCCACCTACGGCCGCTCCTCCAATAATGATGACTAGACAAAGAATGACAAGTCCTACTATTTTTCTAATGACCTTTGCCTCCTCTTGTCTTTCCAGCAGTTTTTTCATAAGTGTCTCTTTTATATTTTTGTTCTTTTCCAAAGCTATATTTCCCCCTTTCGAGCAAAAAAGCGGGATATCCGTTAAACGTAATTCGACATCATCTCCACTATTATACAATATTTTGCACAAAGTGAAACAGGGACCTGCAAAAAGGTGAATTTTTTGTCCCTTTTTGCGGTCCCTGTTTCGTATGAAACTATAGCTTACTGCTTATTCTGCGTCTTCTTCTTCGTCTAAGAAAGTGTTTAACATTTCTTCAATCATGTCCCACTCTTCTTCAGTTTCAATCGGCTTTAATTCGCCTTCTTGACCTTCGTCTCCCGGAAGGAAAGCAGAAGCGTGAATTTCGATTTCTTCTTCATCGTTGTCATCTGCTCCCAGTGGATAATAAAGGACATATGATTTACCGAATTTATCTGATTCAAACGTGAAAAGAACCTCGCATAATTGTTCATTTCCTTGTTCGTCAACTACTGTAATTTGTTTTTCTCCGTGTTCCATGAACATTCACCTCATTATTTTTGGCTGTCAAGATATCCTTGGAGGATCATCATCGCAGCCATTTTATCAATTACTTTCTTACGTTTCTTCCTACTTACATCGGCTTCTAAAAGGACTCGTTCCGCTGCCATTGTACTCAGTCGTTCATCCCAGTACTTAACGGGAAGGGATAACTCTTGCTGAATTAATTCTCCATATGCTTTAGACGCTTCCCCCCGGGGACCAATTGAGTTGTTCATGTTTTTAGGCAATCCGACTACAACTGTATCCACCTGGTACTCTTCGGCAAGTTCCTTTAATCGGTCGATCCGGAACACACCTTGATCTTCGTCAATCTTAATCGTTTCAATTCCTTGAGCGGTCCAACCAAGCTCATCGCTAATTGCGACTCCCACTGTTTTAGAGCCGACGTCTAAACCCATTACACGCATGTATTATCCCTCTTTGTGCTGTTTCAAATACGATTTGACTAATTCTTCGATGATCTCATCACGTTCTAAACGGCGGATGATATTTCTGGCATCTTGATGTCTTGGAATGTAAGCAGGATCTCCAGATAATAAGTACCCTACGATTTGATTGATCGGGTTATACCCTTTTTCTTGAAGAGCATCATGAACTTGCAGGAGTACTTCCTTCACGTCATGTTCGAACGGCTCCTCTGAAAAATCAAATCGCATCGTTTTGTCAAAAGAACTCATTTTTAGCACCTCTCTTTAGGCTTGTCTTTTTGACAACCGAATTGTTAATCGTTACCTACATTGTACACCACTTTAACACGGAGTTAAATGGATTTGACCCATTCTTCTACAATTTGCAGTGCTTCTTCTACTTTTTCCGGGTGTTTACCCCCAGCTTGAGCCATGTCCGGACGGCCACCGCCTCCTCCACCACAGCGTGAAGCTACTTCTTTAACAAGTTTTCCAGCATGATATCCTTTTTCGACTAAGTCCTTCGTAACTCCTGCAATGATCGTAACTTTGTCGTCCCCAGTTGTTGCCAATACAATAACCCCTGATCCCAATTTCAGTTTAAGATCATCCATCATTGTACGTAATCCATTGCTATCTCCAGCAGCCACTTTCGCGGAAAGAACATTCACCCCGTCAATGACTTTGACTTGATCCGTTAAGCTACCTGCTTCTATGTTAGACAACTTTGCGGATAATGATTCATTTTCTCTCTGAAGCTCTTTCATTTCTACTAATAAAGAGTCAACGCGATTGACAACTTCTTTAGGATTCGCTTTAAGTTTGCCTGCTATTTCCTTCAGTTGAGAAACCTGATCATTCAACACTTTATAAGCATTCTCTGCTGTAACAGCTTCAATCCTTCTCGTGCCTGCTCCGATTCCACTTTCAGAAAGAATCTTAAATAACCCGATTTCAGACGTGTTCGATACATGACAGCCACCACAAAGTTCTAAGCTATATTCTCCAATCGATACGACGCGAACTTCTTCACCGTATTTTTCTCCGAATAAAGACATCGCCCCCATCGCTTTTGCCTCTGATAATGATTTAAGGGCTGTGTTCACTGGAATAGCCTTCCAAACCTTCTCATTGACGATGGTTTCGATTCGCTCAATCTCTTCTTGGGAAACAGAACCAAAATGAGAGAAGTCGAATCGCAGACGATCTGGTTCTACTAAAGAACCTGCCTGGTTTACATGCTCTCCAAGAACATCTTTCAATGCCTGATGAAGGATGTGAGTAGCTGTGTGATTTTTCTCCACTCTTGTTCTGGATTCACGGGACACTTTAGCAAGCACCTGTGCATGTTGCTCTAACGTACCCTCTTCAACGATGGCAGAGTGAAGGTTTTGGCCATTAGGCGCTTTCTTGACGTTTGTCACCAAAACTTTCACACCCAAAGCTTCAATGTACCCTTTATCGCCGATTTGTCCGCCGCTCTCCGCGTAGAAAGGTGTCTGGTCCAGAATGAATTGACATTCCTGTCCTTTATCTACTTTCGGCTGACGTTCATTGTCAACCAATAGTTCAAGAATAGTAGCACTCGTTTCTAAAGTGTCATACCCTACAAAGCGACTTTCTACCTTGATGTCACTAAGGACTCCACCCTGCACCTGCATGCTTCCTACATCCTGGCGAGCCGATCTCGCTCTTTCACGCTGAGCTTCCATTTCTTTTTCAAAACCATCATGATCAACTGTTAATCCTTCTTCTTCTGCATATTCTTCCGTTAATTCAACCGGGAATCCGTAGGTATCGTACAAACGGAAGACATCCTCACCAGGAACGACCTTATTACCTGCAGATTTTTGTACTTTGATGATGGAAGAAAGAATAGCAAGCCCCTCGTTCAATGTTTCGTGGAAACGATCTTCTTCATTTTTTACTACTTTTTGAATGAATTCCGCTTTTTGTTTCACTTCCGGATAGAAATCCACCATAATTTCAGAAACAACCGGGACCAATTCATACATGAATGGACGGTTGATTTCGATTTGTTTCGCAAAGCGAACCGCACGGCGAAGCAATCTTCTTAATACATACCCGCGGCCTTCATTGGAAGGAAGAGCTCCGTCACCGATGGCAAAGGCAACCGTTCTGATATGATCGGCGATGACCTTGAACGCTACGTCGATTTCACTGTCTTTGCCGTATGACTTACCGGAAATTTCTTCAGTAGCCGAAATGATCGGCATAAATAAATCAGTATCGAAGTTTGTACGTACTTCTTGAACCACACATGCCATACGTTCAAGTCCCATACCGGTATCAATATTCTTCTTAGGGAGCGGAGTGTACGTTCCGTCAGGGTTATGATTGAATTGTGAGAACACAAGGTTCCATACCTCAAGATAACGATCATTCTCTCCTCCAGGATATAATTCAGGGTCTTCAGGGTTGTCCCCATATTCCAGCCCACGGTCGTAGAAAATTTCTGTATTCGGCCCACTTGGACCTTCCCCGATATCCCAGAAGTTCCCTTCGATGCGAATGATTCGTTCAGCTGGTACGCCAACTTTTTTGTTCCAGATGTCGAATGCTTCGTGATCTTCGGGGTGAATGGTAACAGACAGTTTTTCAGGATCAAAACCGACCCATTTCGTGTCGGTCAAGAATTCCCAAGCCCATTCAATTGCTTCTACTTTAAAATATTCTCCAATCGAGAAGTTTCCAAGCATTTCGAAAAACGTGTGATGACGTGCTGTTTTCCCTACGTTTTCAATATCATTTGTACGAATCGACTTTTGGGCATTCACGATCCTTGGATTTTGAGGGATGACACGTCCATCAAAATATTTCTTTAATGTCGCTACCCCACTATTGATCCATAGAAGGGACGGATCCTCATGTGGAACCAATGATGCACTTGGTTCAACACTGTGTCCTTTTTCCTGAAAGAAATCTAAAAACTTCTGACGAATTTCTGCACCTGTTAATTTTTTCATTTGAAGCTTCCTCCTTTGTATGTATAGTTAAAAAAGAATACAAAAAAGCCCTCATCCCTAAAACAGGGACGAGAGCTATTCTCGCGGTACCACCCTGGTTATGAATAGAGAAAAGCCTTCAGCTTTTCTTATATTCATCCCTCAAAACACCTTAACGCGGCTACACGGCAGGCTTTACCTGCACTCAGGATTAGCATTCGGTTATCCTTCATCTAAAATCCCTTACAGCCTGGGGGGATTTCTCTCTGGTAGATGGACTATAACTTACTCGATCCTTCATTGCTTTCATTTTATACGAATACTTGTATATGTTGGATTATAGAAATATTCACTGTATTTGTCAATGTTGAGCCTAATTTTTTAATTTAATCTTCCCCTACTGCATGAATGAAGTGGGTTCGTCCATGTAAAATCGCTACTTTTACCACAGCTAAAAAGGGTACTGCAACAATCATGCCGATCACCCCCCCCACTTCACCACCAATGATAAGGGCCGCCATAATAAACAGTGGGTGCATATGAAGGCTTTTTCCGACAATGAAAGGCGATAAAATATTCCCCTCCAAGAATTGGAGAACTACTACCATGATGACGACATAAATCACCATATTGACAGAAATCGTACTTGCTACAATGGCAGCGGGAACCGCTCCGATAATCGGTCCGAAATAGGGTATTACATTGGTTACCCCAATGATCAATCCGAGAATCAAGGGATACTTCATGCCGATCAACCAGAGTGTGACGGCAGAAAGCCCCCCAATGATCAAACAAACTAAAAGCTGTCCCCTGATATAACCTCCCAGTGATTCATCCACATCCTTTGAGAATGAAATCGCACTGTCCCTCCATTTTTTAGGAGTAAGCTGCCACAGAAATTTTTTCACTTTGGTAATATCCTTTAATAAATAAAAAGAGACGAAGGGAATGATCGCAACAAGCAGAAGGCTGTTCATAAACTTCATCACAGTGGCCAAAACGGCTGCTACCAGCCCCGTCAACCAGGCTTCGATCCCATCTATTCTTTCCTCTAATTGAGATTGTATTCCGTCAGGCCAAGTGGAAGTCTCGCTTTGCACATAGTCCAGCCACCTCTGGTATTGTTTTGTAAATAGTGGCGCATTCTCTGATAAATCTTTCAGCTGATGTATGATGATCGGAGTTCCCTTATACACCGCGTATCCTAATCCTCCGAAGAAAAGGATGTAGATGAGCATGATTGCTATTCCTCTATGAATGCCGGCCTCATGGATTTTTTCTACTATAGGATGAAGCAAATATGCAATGAATCCCCCTATCAAGAAGGGAAGGAAGGAAAATAACATGACTTCCAGCACCGGATGCCATACAGGCTTCAATAAATAGAGAATATAAAGGAATAAAGCAAGAATAAGGGCAATTGAAAGTCGGTACAACCATTTGGCATAGGGTCTCTTTTCCATCATCAACACTCCCTCTCTTCTATATTGTTGGAAGATAGAAGGGTGTTTTATTCATTTAGGTGTAAACATAAAAAAAGGCTGACCCGAAAGCCAGCCTTTTTAGCTGTTAAAAAAGTTTCTTTACTTGTTTACGAATTCGTTTCATTTGTCTTTGGTTCATCATATTGGATCTTTGTGAATAGATAGAAGCAGCGATTCCTGCTCCAAAACCAACGATGGATGCAAATGTTTTGTTCAAGAAAGACACCTCTTCCTAGCTTAGTCGGCGTTCTTCCTCATCAAACAAGTCGTCTAAGGAGCTCAGTGATCCATCCTCTTCCACTTGATGAGTATAAATGACTCCCTTTGACAAGGAAAGCTCTATATAGCAACCCCAACAGTAATATTGGTTGATGCCGATCTTTCCGATATCTTTGCTCTGACAATTTGGACACTTCATCGGTAAGGTTCACCTCTATTACACCAAACCTGGTGTGTATTCCCTACCATCATGACCAATCCGAGCTCATTTTATACTTGTTCGATGAGAATATCCACCCAAACGATGTTTGATCACCGTTCTTATATAGTGTGGGATATTTTCTTGATTTCATAAGGAGTAACCTTTTCCATAGCACCCACCTAAATTTATTTATCCAATTTTCATGAAGTTGCCTGCTCAATTACTTCCTTCACATAATCAACCTCAAACCCCAGATCTTCAAGCATTTGGTGATCGGCTGTCCCTTCCTGGCCGGCTGTCGTTAAGTAATCACCAACAAAAATCGAATTGGCCGGATAAAGGCCTAGTGGCTGTAAACTGCGCAAATTCACTTCCCGTCCCCCTGAAATACGGATCTCTTTTGTCGGGTTGATGAAGCGCATTAAACATAGGACCTTTAAACAATATCTCGGATCGAGGTCGTTTGTTCCTTCAAGAGGTGTTCCATCTATTGCATGTAAAAAGTTCACTGGAATGGAGTCGGCATCCAGCACCTTTAAGCTGCGTGACATATCAACCACATCCTGTAATGTCTCTTTCATGCCGACAATGATTCCGGAACAGGGGGAAATCCCTTGTGCTTTCGCCTGTTCTACGGTATTCACCCTGTCTTCATATGTATGGGAAGTGGTGATGTTTTCATGGTGGTTCTCTGAAGTATTGATGTTATGGTTATAACGGTCCACCCCTGCTTCTTTTAACCGTTTCGCCTGATCGTCTTTTAATAACCCCAAACACGCACATACTTTTAAGTTATATTGCTCTTTGATTTCCTTTACTGCTGAAACCACATGATCGACTTCACGATTGCTCGGGCCCCTTCCACTCGCCACAATACAATATGTTCCAACATTTAGCTGATGAGCATTTTCAGCTCCTTTTAGAATGGTCTCTTTATCCACCATGCGATATTTCTCGATCGGAGCATTTGAAACAATGGACTGTGAACAATAGCCGCAATTTTCAGGGCATAAACCTGATTTCGTATTGATGATCATGTTTAATTTCACTTTGTTCCCATAATAATGTTTTCGAATCAGGTAAGCGCCATGTAATAATTCCAGAAGCTCGTCATCTGAACTTTGCAAAATCGATAACGCCTCTTCATTCGTCAATTCTTCTCCCTCGATTACCCCAAGTGCCAGTTCCTTCCACGTTTTCATGTAACCTTCTCCCCCTTTAGTTTAAGCCGCTCTATTTATATTCTTAAATGTACTCTTTGATAGGACCGATTTCTCCAGACGATGAGCCATTATTCCAGCACACACGGCTAATATGATATCCTTCGGTAAAGGAACCACCATCCAGGCCCATGCAAGTTTATATGTAAATCCTTCAGGAGCTGCAGCCCAAAGCTTGTATGCTGCATACATCCAGTTCGTACCGACCACATAATTGACAGCCATCCCGACTAGTGCCGCGAAAATGTAGACCTTGATTCCTTTATGTTTTTCTACGATTTTACCTGTAATGTAAGCTGTGAAAATAAACGAAACGATAAATCCGAATGTGGGGCTCACTATAGAAGATAACCCTGCTCCAAATCGTGCAAATACAGGAACACCCACTAATCCTACCAGTGCGTACACTGTCATGGAAATGGCTCCGACCCTGCTTCCAAGGATCGCTCCTGCTAAAATGGCGAAGAACGTTTGTAACGTAATGGGAACACCGCCCACTACCATAAAAGGTACGAATGTCGTGATATTGGCACCAATCGCCATAAGTGCAACAAACATCCCTGCCAGTGTAAGATCGATTGTCCTTAATTTTCTGTTCATCTGTCTTCCCCCATCTGTCTTTTTTCTACAAGATAAGGATATCGCTTTCAACAAATATATGTCAACTTTAATTTATTTATAGTTAACATTAATATTTTCATTAAGCTCTTTTCGCAAAGATTGTTGTTTTTTAACATAAGGTCTACTTGGGCTCTGTCCATTAGTGTGTGCTGGATGGTGAGGGGAACCGCTCCGCTTGCAGCTAGCGTTCGGCCGAGCCTCCTCAGCTTAGCCGAACGGGGTCTCGGCACGTCCAAAATCCGCCGGAGTCTACGCAGTTCCCCTCACCATCTATAAGAAAATTTCGTGACAGAGCTTAAAAGTGACAAAAACAAATCTATAGAAAACGGAATTTCAGTACACAAGAGAAGAGCGACCACTGCTCTTCACAAGAGGTTATTTACCGTGGAGCAAAGAAGACTATCTACAGATAAGATTGTTATTCAATCCTATTTTTTGTCATTGAAGGAATGGATATAGGCAATCATGGCGATAACATTTGATTCCATATGCCTTGGGGCTTGGTGCTCCATACATGGACAATTCAAAGGGATGTTTGACCCATTTGAAAGATAGTTCAATAATATTCCGACTTATGAGGTAACATAATTTTTTTTGTACTCCTTTGGAGATAGAGTAAGAATGGAGTAGCACAGAGTGGATTGTGGCGGAATGCACTTGACTCCTGCAGGAGATAGATGAAAGGTCGAGACCCCACAGACGGAACGTCGAGGAGGCTAAGACTTCCTCCCCGTGGCTTGTGACTGGAGCGGAAAGGAACGGTCCATGTTTTCACACTAACACACAATTAAATTCACTTTTTTTGGAAGAAATTCAAAGCCAGTGGGTGAGACTTCAAAGCAGCGACGAGGATACTCACCGGCCGGCTAGCGGAAAGCGAGCATCCTGGAGAGGAAATCAACTACTACTTAGCAACAATGTTTACGAAAAGAGCCTATCATTAAGACAGTGAACCAATAGAAAAAGGTCAACGAATGAATGGTTTCTACATGAGAAATATTCATTCGTTGACCTTATGCTTTCATGAAATCATAGGGGCTGATGCCTTCCATTCCAATCATTGGATCCTCATTCAGCAAGATCTCTTCAATGGGTAAACCTTCTTCAGGAGAAACTGCCGTGTTCTCTTCAGCATCGGTTAAGCTTCTCAGTTTTTCGCTCAGGGTTGTTTTGCGGAGAAAATCATCTTCTCTCTCCACTCCAAGCGTAAAAGCATCAAGCTCTCCACAAAGAATGAGGAATTGCTTGCTCCTGGTAATGGCAGTGTATAGAAGATTTCTTCTCAGCATCCGATAATAGCTTTTCACGACAGGTAAAATCACAATGGGAAACTCACTTCCTTGTGACTTATGGATCGAGCAGCAATACGCATGGGTAATTTGCATGAGATCCTGCCTGGTATAGGTGACCTCATTTCCTTCATATGAAACAATGATCATATCTTGCTTCTCGGTATTTTCCTTTGCATAAAAGATCGAGACGATTTCACCGATATCTCCGTTGAATACATTGTTTTCAGGCTGATTGACCAGCTGAAGCACCTTATCTCCAATTCGATATTTCACATCTCCAAAGGCGATCTCTTTCCGGGTCCCGTCATTGCTATTAAAGATTTCCTGAAGGAGTTCATTCAATCGATCGATACCTGCAGGGCCTCGATACATAGGAGCAAGGACCTGTATATCCTTTGGCGAGTACCCTTTTTTCTTCGCGTTCTCAACGACTTTTTGAACAACTTCGGATATCTGATTGGTTCTGCATGGGAAGAAGGATCGATCCTTTTGCTGTTTGGTCAGATCTGCAGGAACCTGCCCCCTTTTCATATAGTGAGCAAGTTCAATAATGGAAGAGCCCTCTTCCTGTCTATAAATATCCGTTAACCTAACTGTTGGCACCACTGCCGATTTCAATAGGTCCTTTAGTACCTGGCCGGGACCGACAGACGGTAATTGATCTTCATCCCCGACAAATATTACTTGAATTTCCTCAGGCAGGGCCTTCAATAATTGATGGGCAAGCCATGTGTCGACCATGGACACTTCATCCACAATTAACAACTTTCCTTCAATCGCCCGTTCTTCATCACTCTGAAATCCTTCTTGACCGTTCCAGCCTAAAAGACGGTGAATCGTCATGGCAGGGAGGCCCGTGGATTCTGTCATGCGCTTTGCCGCTCGACCAGTCGGGGCTGTCAGTAAGACAGGAAAGGGTTCTTCTTTGTAATCCTTGGGATCCAAGGAGCAACCATGGAGATCAGCAAACAGCTCGACAATCCCCTGAATGACGGTCGTCTTACCGGTACCGGGCCCTCCGGTTAACAGGAGCATGGGGGACATTAACGCTGTTTCGATGGCTTCTTTTTGGGAAGGTGCGTATTGAACTCCCAGTCGGTCCTCGAGTGCTCCAAGTGACAGAAGAAATTCGGATTGAGGAAATTGATCTTTATATTGGGTTTGAGACAAAATCTTTTCAATGTTTGTCACAATCCCTTTTTCAGAGAAGTAAAGAGAAGGAACATACACCCTTGTGCCTTCTCCAATGACTTTACCCTCTTCCTCTAAGGAAACCAGTTGACTGGATATTTCAGTGTAATCGATTTTTTCGGGCTGACTTTTCTCAAGGAGATCCTTCACCGTTACAATGAGCTCTTCTGCTTCGAGATACACGTGGCCCTGCTTCACACATGTTTGCTCAAGAGTGTATAAACAGCCTGCTTTGATCCGGTCAGGATGACTTCCTGTCAAACCAATCTTAGACCCAATCTCATCGGCCCGGGTAAAGCCGATTCCTTCAATATCTTCCACGAGCTTATAGGGATTATTTTGAATGATTTCAAGTGCCTGCTCTTTATAGGCTTGATAGACCTTCATGGAAATTTGGGGTCCAAACCCCAGATCATTCAGCATGATCATGACCCTCTCCAAGCCTTGATGCTCGGAAAGCGTATCATAAATACTTTTCGCTTTTTCCTTTGGAAGCTTTGGAATTTCATCCAGTAGGCTTGGATTTTCGAGTATTTTGGTAATGGCGTTTTCCCCGATATGTTCCACTATCTTCTCAGCTGTTTTCTTCCCGATTCCTTTAAATAAATCACTTGATAAATAATGGACGACACCTTGTGTGGTTTGTGGGATTTCTTTCTTGAAATGCTTCGCATGAAACTGCATGCCAAACTTTGGGTGCTCTTGAAACCTCCCGTAAAACACATAGGTCTCATCTTCATGTATCTTAGGAAAATTCCCGGTTACGACCGCTTCTTTGTCTTCATAAGAATCATTCGTTTCGTCCACCCGGATCCGGACCACGGTATAGAGATTTTCCTCATTATGAAAAATGGTGACAAGGTGCCTTCCTTTTATATAGATTTCTTCCTCACCAAACAGCTTTAAAGAATCTTGCTGGCTCAAATCAGTGAACCTCCTAACTATTCACTTTGTTCATTTTTTAGCTTTTCGATCATCTTGATGCCATAGCCCGCTAGCATATGATCTGGTTGAACTTCGATTGCTTTGTTGAAATACATCAGTGCCGTATCTGCATCATCTTTATGGCCTGCATAGGCAACCCCTAAGTTGTAGTAAGCATCTGCGTGAGTTGGATCGGCTTCCACTACTTGAGATAATTGCGCGATCGCTTCTTCGTATGCTTCAACCTTCGCTAAGCATAGGCCTAACTGGAAGCGCGCCTCTGTGTCCTCTTCATTCAGTTCGACACTTCGCTGTAAGTAAGGGAGAGCGAGTCTCGGCTGCTCCAATTGGAACAAACTGACTCCAAGCATAAAATAAACGTCGGCATTTTCCATTCCTTTCGAAACAGCTTTTTCAAACTGATCCTTTGCTTCATCAAAGTTATTTTCATTAAAGTATAGGTTCCCCAGGGAATAGTATGCTGCCCCTGCATTCTCGTCGATCGAGATCGCCCGTTCGAAAAACTTCTTCGCCTTTTCATTGTCTCCAACCGACATTAATACGTTCCCGAAATTAATATATCCTACAGGATCCTTAGGGTTTTCTTCGATGGCTTCTGTAAAAAGCTTCACAGCCTCTTCTACTTTTCCTTCTTGTAATAACTCAATTCCTTTTAAATTCTTATCCAATTCAAACACCTCTATATTGTTATGATTTATGTATGCCAGTTGAGTAAGGATATTCCCGTTTATCGTTTCTAGTATAACATAAGGTACTCTCAATATTGATATACATCCATGATGAAAAAAGGACTGAGAGAAGAGAGGTGGTACATCTCTTCTTCTCAGTCCTTTTTTGTGGTTATGGTCAGTCTTAACCTACATACGTAAGTTTCTTTTCGTCTTTATAAATGGTATCAATCGTTCCTCCACCCAGACACTCATCACCATTGTAGAAAACAACAGCCTGTCCTGGTGTGACAGCACGGATAGGCTCGTCAAAGATGACTTTCACCTTACCATTTTCTAAAGGAATAACCGTTACGTTGTTATCATCCTGACGGTAACGGAATTTTGCCGTACAGGCGAATTCAGCTGGTTTCTCTCCATTTGAGGTCCAGTGTACATCTGTTGCGAGAATGGAATCTGAATAAAGGGCGGGATGCTCAAAGCTTTGACCTACATAGAGCACGTTCCTTTCAAGATCCTTACCGATTGCGAACCAAGGCTCACCTGCTCCACCTATACCCAGCCCATGACGTTGGCCAATCGTATAGTACATCAATCCATCGTGTTTGCCCATCACTTTACCGTCTAATGTTTCCATCGTTCCCGGTTGGGCGGGTAAGTAATTGCTTAAGAAATCTTTGAAGTTGCGTTCACCGATGAAGCAAATCCCCGTACTGTCTTTCTTGGTAGCAGTCGCAAGGCCTGCTTCCTTCGCAATTCCCCTAACCTTATTCTTGTCGATGCCGCCTAGGGGGAACATCACTTTTTCAAGTTGCTCCTGCCCTAACTGATTGAGGAAGTACGTTTGATCCTTATTGTTGTCGACACCGCGGAGCATCTTGTATTCTCCATCACGGTATTCAACCTGTGCATAATGGCCGGTTGCCAGATAATCTGCACCAAGCTTCAGTGCATGATCGAGAAAGGCTTTGAACTTTATTTCTTTATTACACATAACATCCGGGTTTGGTGTTCTTCCTGCTTTATATTCTTCCAGGAAATACGTAAACACTTTATCCCAGTATTGTTTTTCAAAATTCACAGCGTAGTAAGGAATACCAATTTGGTTACATACCCGAATCACATCGTTGTAATCTTCTGTTGCGGTACAAACCCCATTTTCATCGGTATCATCCCAGTTTTTCATGAAAATCCCGATGACTTCATAGCCTTGTTGCTTTAATAATAATGCGGCTACAGAAGAGTCTACTCCACCAGACATCCCAACGACCACTCTCGTATCCTTTGGTTCTTTTTTCACTAACGCCACCTCCTTATTCGTTCATTCGTCCGTTGCGGACGACAATCTTAATTTGTTAATCGCTTCACGATTTTTGCGACTTCATGGGCAGTCCAGACAATTTGCTCCTCCGTGTTCCCCTGACCAAAGCTAAAGCGGATGGAGTTCCTTGAATTCCCTGACTGTTTGCCAAACATCGCGACCAGTACATGTGAAGGCTCTATAGATCCAGCCGTACAAGCAGAACCGCTTGATACAGCGATACCTGACATATCTAAATTCACCAGCATGGATTCAACATCCGTGCCGGGAAAACTTAAGTTTAGCACATGGGGCAATCCATACTCAAGAGATCCGTTCTCCTCAAAATCAATGCCTGCTCCGGCTAAGGTTTCTTTCAGTAAAGCCTTGAAGCCAGAATACTGGGAATTCTTCTCTTCAACGGCTTTTTGTGCAATTTCTACAGCCTTTCCTAGACCAACAATGGCCGGGACGTTTTCTGTACCTGCGCGACGCTTTCTTTCCTGTTCTCCACCATATAATCCAGGCTGAACATCCACGTTTTTGTGTGAATAAAGAAAGCCTATTCCTTTAGGACCATTTATCTTATGACCCGAAACTGAAAGCAAATCGATTCCAAGCTCCTTCACGTCAATGTGTGTTAAGCCAAACGCTTGTACAGCATCTGTATGAAAATAAGCTTGATGATTTTGAAGAAGCTGTCCAATCTCTTTAATCGGCTGGATCGTTCCTACTTCATTATTCCCAAACATAATCGTAACAAGTATTGTATCGTCTCGAAGTTCCCTTTGCAGTTCCTCCACCGATATCCTGCCCGTACGGTCTACTGGCAGATAGGTCACGTCAAACCCTTTGGATTCAAGAAATTCACACGCATGTAAAACAGCATGATGCTCTGTTTGTGTGGTAATGATATGATTTCCTTTTCCTTTATTAGCCTCGGCTGAACCGATAATAGCTAAATTGTCCGCTTCAGTTCCACCGCTTGTAAAAATGATGTCATTGTAATCTGCATGAATACTTTGAGCGATGATGGTACGTGCACGGTCGACAAGATGACGTGATGCACGGCCAAATGAATGAATGCTCGATGGATTACCAAAGGACTCTTTCATCACTGAAGTCATTTCTTCAATTACTTCATGATGCATGGGAGACGTTGCAGCATGATCCAGGTACACTCTTTCCATTTTTCGTTACCTCCTAGATATAGAACATGTAGGCATCTGATTCACCGTCATCTGAATGACTGGCTAAATCTTCTATCGTTGTATTATCGAGTACTTCTTTAACAGCATCCCGAATTCGGATCCATAATTCACGTTTTGCAGGTTCTTCATCTTCAATACCTTCTACAGGACTAATGGGCCCTTCAAGGATCCGGATAATATCTCCCGCTGTAATTTCAGATGGCTCATGTCCCAACACATAACCACCGTACGCCCCTCGGATACTTCTTACAAGACCGCCATTACGCAGTGGAGCCACCAGTTGCTCAAGATAGTGTTCCGACAGCTCATGCTGCTGCGCGATCGTTTTCAGTGAAGTCGGTCCTTCACCATGGCGTTTTGCTAATTCAATCATAATGGTTAAACCGTATCGGCCTTTAGTTGATATCTTCATGTTCAGCACCTCTACTATATTTAATAACGTCACAACCATAAGCGAGACGTATTTTTCTTCTGTATTGACTTTTGTTATTATAGCATATCCGCCATCTCACTGTGAAAATGGCGACTTCATTCTCTTTTCCACCCCTTTTTCTCAGCCACAATATTTCCTTAAAAGAACCGCCTATGATAAAGTAATTTTAACTTGAACGTCAGTTTGGAGAGATGTTTTCATGTCGATTAAACCACTTGCCTTTAAGATGAGACCCAGAACCATTGATGAGATCATCGGGCAGCAGCATTTAGTTGGAGAAGGGAAAATAATAGACAGGATGGTAAAAGCAAAACAGCTTTCTTCCATGATCTTGTATGGTCCACCTGGTATTGGAAAAACGTCCATCGCGAGCGCCATTGCCGGAAGTACGAAATACCGGTTTAAAACCCTGAACGCTGTAACCAATAATAAGAAAGATATTCAAATCGTAGCGGAAGAAGCCAAAATGTCCGGGAAAGTGATTCTTCTATTAGATGAGGTTCATCGCTTGGATAAAGGAAAACAGGATTTTCTCCTTCCTTATTTAGAGAACGGGATGATCACCCTGATTGGGGCAACAACAAGCAACCCCTACCATGCCATTAATCCAGCGATCAGAAGCAGATGCCAAATTTTCGAGCTAAAGCCACTTACGATCGATGAAATGAAAATCGCCTTGCATCGAGCCATACAGGATGAAGAGCGTGGATTAGGTGGATATTCACTTGATGTAACCGACGAAGCGATTGAACATTTTGCAAGCAGCAGCTTTGGAGATGTGAGGAGTTCGTTGAATGCATTGGAACTGGCTGTCTTGTCCACATCACCGAATGAGGACGGTGTGATTTCTATTGATGTCAATATCGCAGAAGAGTGCCTGCAAAAGAAAAGCTTTTCTCACGATAAAGACGGTGACGCCCATTATGATGTCGTAAGCGCGTTTCAGAAATCAATCCGAGGAAGTGATGTGAATGCGGCTCTACATTATTTAGGCAGACTTGTTGAAGCCGGCGATCTACCGAGCATCGCCCGCAGACTATTGGTAATTGCCTATGAAGATATCGGCCTTGCCAATCCCCAAGCGGGACCAAGAACATTGGCGGCAGTCGAAACAGCTGAGAAAATCGGGTTTCCAGAAGCGAGAATTCCGTTAGCCAATGCGATCATCGAGCTTTGTCTCTCACCTAAATCGAACTCGGCGATTACGGCCATCGACCTGGCACTCGGTGATATCCGTAAAGGTAAAAGCGGCGAGGTTCCGGATCACCTGAAGGATGCTCATTATCAAGGTGCCAAAGAACTGGGAAGAGGCATTGAATACAAGTACCCACACAGCTACGAATCGGGATGGGTACCACAAACCTATTTACCAGATAAACTTAAGCATGCTCAATACTATACCCCTAAATCGACGGGTAAATTTGAACAGGCGATCGCTCAGGTGTATGAGAAGATTAATAAACAGAAATAACAAAAGCGGAGGCGGCTTGTTTAGCCCCGACAAGCATAAGACGAGTCACCGGAAAGGCGCTTTTGGCCTTTTGGGTGGCTCGTCTTATGACCTCGAGGGGTTAGCCGCCGGAGCTGGATGAAACAAAAGCGGAGGCGGCTTGTTTAGCCCCGACAAGCATTCTTATTATAAATGACCCGCTGGCCTTAGGTGTTGAGGCACTTTTTGAGGTTGGTTGCGGCACTTTGCCGTTTGTTGCTGCACTTTTACCATTTGTTGCGGTACTTCCGGGATTTGTTGCGCCAAATTGTGAACATCACTATAAAAACTCCCAACGAGCTGGGAGTTTTTTTACCGTGTTGATGCCATATTACCCCACCTAAACATACATTAGTAAAAAGGCCAGGAGGTGTATGGATTGATTATCATTGAAAATGGATTGTCCAGTAAAGAGTTAACGAATCTATCACCTGTAGAAGAAAGCATCGTTAAAGCGTTGGAAAGCAGTCCTACAGAGTATCGTTACCGTAGCTTAGGCGAGCTCCGATTTGAGTTGAAGATGCGGGAAAGATTCATTGTCAATGCAAGGAGCATGAATGAGGGTGACGCCAAATTTGCTGCTTTTGAACACTCCTATTTCAACTCTACTTTTTGGATTAAGACTCCATACGGATATAGGCTTCGCGACTCGAAACTTCCATCAGAGGCCATTGAAGATATTTTCACAAATAGCTCTGCCTATAGCTTCGAATGCGTTACCAGCATTGTCCTCATATACTATAAATCGATCCTTGATACGATCAGGACTTCTTATTTCAATCAGCTGTTCTCTCCCCTTTTAGTGTGGGGTCACAATTATGACGATGATATGAGCATGGTCACTTATAAAGGAGTGGACTATATTCCAGGGGATGTATACTACTTCTCTAATCCCGACTATGACGATCCTATATGGATGGGGGAAAATTCTGTGTTTTTAGGAAAGGATCAGTATTTTGGTCACGGAGTCGGAATCATGACTCATGATGAAATGATAGAAGCTTTAAATACTCTTCGAAAAAAAGATGCCACTGAGCCAGCCTTTCTCCTTCAACAAGTCACACGTTTGAAGTTCGCAGATTTATACCGTTATGCATAAAAGTGACGAACTCTGATGAGTCCGTCACTTTTTGTTTGCTTTTTAGTTGTCCAGCTCCTGCGGCTAGTCCCTCGAGGTCATAAGTCAATCATCCCAAAAAGGCAAAAGGACGCCTTTCCGGGATGTTCGCCTTATGCTTGTCGGGCCTGAACAAGCCGCCTCCGCTTTTCTTTGTCCAGCTCCTGCGGCTAGTCCCTCGAGGTCATAAGTCAATCATCCCAAAAAGGCAAAAGGACGCCTTTCCGGGATGTTCGCCTTATGCTTGTCGGGCCTGAACAAGCCGCCTCCGCTTTTCTATGCCGCTACATCTCTCTTATTAAAGACGATGAAGGCCAGCAATTGGAAGATGATGAAGTAGATGATGAGCATGGTGATGGAGAAGCCCATGGTCATGCCGTCCACTAGCGGTGGTGTGAAACCTGTGTATTGAGTCAGATCTGTGTTTGCGAACAAACTGAATTTTGCCCAGTCGAAACGAAGAGCGAGCAGGCTTGTTGCATTGGCTCCCACAAACAATAGAAACAAGGAAATCCCGATAGCCAGTGAGCTGCTTCTGAACACAGTTGAAATCATGAAGGCCATTGTAGCCATCATCACGACATCAATGGTTTTTAATAAGTAGGTTTTGATCAAGTACCCGACAATGTTCTGTTCGACTACCTTCCCATCCACATACGCCAGATGAGTGGACTGATCTGTTCCACCAAATAATAGGAGGCCGATCAGGAACGATACAACGAATAATACAAGTAGCATGCTCATTCCGTATATGATGACAGTGAAATACTTCGATAGAAGGATTTTCGTTCTTGAGATGGGACGAATTAGCAAAAGTTTGATCGTACCCCAGCTGAACTCACTTGCCACAATTCCCGCTGCCACAATGATGGCAAACAGACCTACAACAAGTACGGAAAAGGCATTCGTTTCAACAAACGTCCAAACCGTTTCTTTTACTTTCGGTTGAATGTCATTTTCAATACGATATTCATTTAGCGCAATTCTTCGTTCAGTGTCTTTCTCTATGAATTTGTTCATATTTGGATTTTCCGACAACATTTTTTTATCTGCTTCCACTTGTGCTGAGAGTTCCTGCTTCCAGTTTTCCGATTCCTTTGCTTTCCCGTCATCATACTTCGTAAAAGCTGCCGTCACTCCAATAATCAGAATAAGCAATCCGAGCATGACATATGTTCCGACCCGTTTAAATATTTTTGTCCATTCATTTCTAATGAGACTAAGCATGCACGACCTCTCCTTTTTCATTCGTGATTTCTAAGAATCTATCTTCCAGTGTCTTGGCAATTGGCATGACACTAAAGATTTGAACATTCGCATCCACAAGTGCCCGAATGACATTCGGTACTTGTTCCTTCGTTAAAGCGACCTGTACTTCCGAACCCTTCGTTTCATATTTGATCCCCGGATCGAACGCACTGAGTACAGCTCTAATCTTTTCTACATCATTCACCTCAAAATGGTAAACCTGTTCGGAACCTTCAACGAAATCACGTACCTGCTGTACATCCACAAGCTTTCCGGATTGGATGATCCCGATTCGATCGCACATCATTTCCATTTCAGATAATAAGTGACTTGATACGATGACCGCCATACCCTCTTCCTGGGCAAGCTTTCTGATATACGCACGAATTTCGCGGATACCGGCAGGATCCAAACCATTTGTAGGCTCATCGAGTATGAGGAGCTTCGGTTTATGGAGCAGGCATTGCGCCAGACCCAAGCGCTGTCTCATCCCGAGGGAATAGGTTTTCACTTTATCATTGATGCGGTCTGTTAAACCGACCAGTTCAATGACTTCCTTCATTCTTTCTTCGGTGATTCCACTTTGCATGCGGGCAAAATGCTTTAAGTTCTGATACCCGGACATGAACTTATAGAGCTCTGGGTTTTCAACGATGGCACCAACATCTTTTATGGCACCTTCAAAATCTTTTTTGATGCTTTTCCCCGAAATCAGGACGTCTCCTTTTGAAATATTCATTAGTCCTACTATCATTCGGATCGTCGTCGTTTTTCCTGCTCCATTTGGTCCCAGAAAACCGAATACTTCCCCTTCATACACGTCAAAGGATAAATTATCGATAATAGTCTTGCCTTTAATGACTTTTGAGACATCCTGTAATTGCACAACCGTCTTCATCACTTCATCTTCCCTTCTTTTTTCGTTGTTTGTTTCAACCACTGCAGGACAGATAATCCTTCCACTTCTCTAAGCTCCTCTACCTGACAGTGCCCTTTAATTTCACCATCATGGATGATATACGCTTCATCCAGAATCCCTTCAATTTCATCGATTTCATGGGTTGCAATGATTACTGTTTGATTTCCGAAGTCGATATAGGATAAGAGACCTTTTACGATGGAGTCCCTTACCATGGGATCCAATCCTGAAAATGGTTCATCCAGGAGCAGAACCTCTGTATTTCGGGATAAGGTAAGAACAAGCTTCAGTCTGCCGCGATTCCCTTTTGATAAATGTTTGATTTTTTTCTTACTGTCCAGTTCCATGAATCCCACTAACTCATGTGCCCGCTGTATATTAAAGTCCGCGAACTGAGAAGAGTAAAAACGGATCATCCCATCAACGGTAAATGCTTCATAAAACATATCCAGCTCTGTTAAATACGCCACTTCACTGGCTCGTTTCCGGGTAATGGGCTTACCGTTCATGGTCACTGTACCTACACTCGGAAGAACTAATCCCGCGATCATCTTTAAAGTGGTCGATTTCCCGCTGCCATTTGGACCAAGCAGACCATAAATCTTCCCCTTTTCGAAGTGAAACGACGTATTCTTCAGGGCTAATTCATTACCATATTTTTTGGTCACAGCTTCAAATTTCACAACCAATCCTATTCCCCCCCTCTTTGGGCAAGATATCTCTCGACGCCTTTTATCATTTGTTCTTTTGTTAACCCCAGTTCTCTCATGTTTTTAATGAACAACTCGATTATTTCCTCTTGAACCTTTTTGTTCAAAACGGAAAGAACCTCTTCCTTTTCCGTGACAAATGTTCCTTGCCCTCTCCTCGTCTCCACAATGTCCATCCTCTCTAATTCGCTATACGTACGCTGAATGGTATTTGGATTCACCCCGGATTGAACGGCCATTTCCCGGACAGATGGCAGTTTGTCCCCCGGAGATATTTCTTTTCTTACAATCTCACGTATGATTCGATCAGCTATTTGGAGGTATATCGGCTTGGAAGCAGTATATTCTTCTGTCATGTATTACACCTCAACCTTACGATCTAATAGCCAGCAGGAAATGATAAATACGATAATCATCACCATTCCTTCGAATAAAAACGGCAGCAAGGGCAGCGGGATCATTTCAGGGTCAAAACCGGCATTCGCCTCATTAGAGCCAACCGAGAAAAAGACGCCCGAACTCACTTCAACTGTAAAAGTATCGAAGAGTAATCTTTCCACCCATTTAATGCTCATAAGAAATGCGACAACACTTTGATACACTATGATAAAACCAGCTACAAAAATCCATCGTATATTCTTGATGGATGGATACTTTGAAAGTGAGTGGTAGAAAGTCCACAAGAATATCGTCCATCCGGAAAAATATAGGCCAACTACTGTTACCCCTAAATTAAATAGGATACCTTCTTTGATTGGCCAATAGGAAAAAAGAGAGTCTTCAGGGAAGATCGCCATGGTGATCACACCTAAAAGATCCACTAATAGAAGTGACATCGTAGAGTATATAAAGGCAGTAATCAGTTTCGGCAACAAAAGCATAAATCCACTATAAGGACTATGGAGCCAAAGCTGCGTCTTTCCTTCTAATCGAAGCATGGAGAAGACAATACCCGGCAGAAACGCAAAGTGAAACACACCGATCATGATAATAAATATTTGAACGATTATAGGCTCGTTGGCGAAGTTTCCGATCACCATTCCTATGATGTAAATCAGAAAAATAATGGCAATCCAACCATAGAACCAAACCTTAGAGGTTTTGAAGTCTTTCCAAAGAAGACCTTTAAAAGCGCTCATACTTGCACTCCTTCATAACGTGTTTTAGTGTTCTAGTTAGATAGTACACTATGACACATTGTACCGTCAATACCTTTTTCACCTAATTAATGGAATTGTTTTTTTGCTGATGTGTGTAAAGCTAAGAGGAGAGGAGGATGGGAAATGGAAAAGAAAAAACGTCCTTGGACTGAGGAAGAAGATCAACTAATATGGGAAGTCGTCCAATCATATATAGAAAAAGGTAAATCCAAAAGAGAGGCCTTTGAAGAAGCTGCAGTGAAAATCAAGCGATCGCCCGGGACTTGTTCACACCGATATTATACAAAAATAAACAAGCAGACATCTGAAATATCATTGGAATCTTGTATAGCCTTTTTACAAAGGGAAATGAGAGGCAGCAAGCAGAAAGAGAATAAACTTCTCCTAAATGAAAAGGAAGAGTTGCTTCTAAAACAAAACGAACTGAAGAAAAAATACGTCGCGTATTCTGAAAAGCATGAAAAGTTAAAAGCGATGCTATCGCTGCTAAAGGAAGCAGAAGCCCTCGATAAAAACGCAGGTCTCCCTTCTCCTATTATTCATTGATTTTTCGGAACATGAAAAAGGACTGAATCCGAAAGTGGACTCAGTCCTTACAAGCATTATTTATCTTTTACTCTTTTGATTTCAATATGCTTTAACAACTGGTTCATCACATGACTGGCTGCAACAAGACCTGCAACCGATGGGACAAATGCGTTTGAAGATGGAGGAAGCTGCGCTTTACGAATCTTCGCATCATCGTTCCCTATTTCTTTTCTAATATCTTCACGGATGACGATAGGACTCTCATCAGAGAAAACAACAGTCACGCCTTTTTTAATGCCTTCCTTTTTCAGGCGGGTCCGGATCACCTTTGCGATTGGATCCGTATGGGTCTTGCTGATATCCGCAATTTTGAAGCGGGTCGGATCGGTTTTATTCGCCGCTCCCATGCTCGCGATCAATGGAATATCGCGTTTTAGACATTCTTTCATTAAATGTATTTTGTACGAAATCGTATCAGAAGCATCTATGACGTAATCCAATCCTTGATTGAAGAATTCTTCGTAGGTTTCTTCCGTGTAGAACATCTTTAAGGCAATGACTTCACAGTCCGGATTAATATCCTTGATGCGGTCCCTCATCAGATCGACTTTCGGCTGACCTACTGTAGAAAGCAATGCATGAACTTGACGATTCACGTTTGTAATATCCACATCATCTTTATCCACTAACACAAGACGGCCTACACCTGATCGAGCTAAAGCTTCGGCTGCAAAGGATCCTACTCCCCCGATTCCTAATACTGCCACCGTACTATTCTTAAGGGTTTGAAGACCTTCCTTACCGATCGCTAGTTCATTTCGTGAAAACTGGTGTAGCAAAATAATCAACTCCATTATAAGTATTCAACTAGGTTTATACTGAATTAGAATAAAGGATACAGGAACGAAAATCAATATGAAATGTTGTCCTTCTCTTTCGTTTACCCTATTAAGAGGAGGTTTAGTCCCAACAAAAAAGCCAGGCCACTTTCAGCCTGACTCTTCATTCTATAGGATCTTCATTAAAAATCATGTTTGGACGAGTCCCAATCGTGCCGTCGCCATCATTTCCTTCGTTTTGAACCCGCTCTCGGCAGGTGGGTGCTTTATTCCACTATTTGTTAGTCCTCGGCATGAGGCATGAACGCCTAGCAGAAACGTCAAGCTCCCAAAGTTTGAAGTGTTCGGTCAAAACTGTTAGGTAAAAACGTCGCACACATCAGGACCCGTTTGTGATTGTTTAAATAATATCATATCACCTTGATGATTTCAACGAATGACCCCCGGAACTTTTTTACATTATTCTACATCCAGCGACAAGGATAACTCTTTTAACTGAGCTTCACTCACTTCACCAGGAGCATCCGTCAATACACAGCTTGCACTTGCCGTTTTAGGGAATGCAATGGTATCACGGAGATTTGTGCGTCCTGCAAGGAGCATCACTAAACGGTCCAGACCAAGGGCGATTCCGCCATGTGGGGGTGTTCCATATTCAAAGGCTTCCAATAGGAAACCAAACTGCTTTTCTGCTTCTTCTTTTGAGAAACCAAGTACATTAAACATCTTTTCTTGAATATCACGCTCATAAATTCGAAGGGATCCCCCTCCAAGCTCGTATCCATTCAATACAAGGTCATATGCTTCTGCACGGACCGAGGAAGGATCTGTCTCGAAACGTTCCAGGTCTTCTCTCACCGGCATCGTGAAGGGATGGTGGGCAGCATAATAACGGTTCTCCCCTTCGTCAAACTCAAGCAATGGCCAGTCGGTCACCCATAGGAAATTGAATGTTGTTTCATCAATCAGTTTCAATTCTTTTCCTAATTTCAAACGAAGGGCACCCAGTGCATCTGCCACTACTGATTTTTTATCAGCCACGAATAGCAATAGGTCTCCGGCTTCTGCATTCGCTGAAGCAGTGATTTGCGAAGCATCCTCTTCTGTTACAAATTTGGATATAGGTCCTTTTAAGCCTTCTTCTTCTACCTTTAACCAGGCAAGCCCTTTTGCACCGAAACGTGCAACAAAATCTGTTAAGCCATCGATGTCTTTACGGGAATACTGTGAAGCCCCGCCTTTTACGTTGATCAGTTTCACCTGACCACCGCTTGCTACAGCACCTGCGAATACTTTAAATCCGGATTCCTTCACGATTTCCGATACATCGATCAGTTCCATTCCAAAACGCGTATCCGGTTTGTCTGAACCGTATCGACTCATGGCATCATCATACGTCATTCTTTGGATTGGTAATTGAACATTCACGTCTTTCACATCATTCATCAGCTTCTTCATCATATCTTCTACAAGGGAAATGATTTGTTCTGTATCCATGAAACTCATTTCCATATCAATCTGAGTGAATTCCGGCTGACGATCTGCTCGAAGATCTTCGTCACGGAAACAGCGGGCAATTTGGTAATAGCGGTCGAAACCGGATACCATCAGCAATTGTTTGAAGATTTGCGGTGATTGTGGCAGCGCGTAAAACTCACCCTGGTGAACACGGCTCGGCACTAAATAGTCACGGGCACCTTCAGGCGTACTCTTTGTTAAAATCGGTGTTTCCACATCCAGGAATCCGTTTTCGTTTAAGAAGTTACGGAATGATGTCGTAACATTATGACGCATTCTCAACGTTTCCATCATCGCTGGGCGGCGAAGATCTACGTAACGGTACTTCAAGCGGACATCTTCCGACACTTCCATCTGATCATCAATCATGAAAGGAGGGGTCTTCGCTTCATTTATGATTTGAACCTCTTCTACATGAATTTCCACTTTCCCCGTTTTCAGGTTAGGGTTGACCGTCCCTTCTCCTCTTGCTACGACAGTACCTGTCACACTTAGTACATACTCATTACGAATTTTCTCCGCAAGGGCGAGGGCTTCCCCTGATAAATCCGGATTAAAGACGACTTGTACGATTCCTTCTCTGTCACGAAGGTCGATGAAGATTAACCCACCCAGATCCCTTCTCTTTTGTACCCAACCTTTAATCGTAATTTTTTTACCGATGTATGATTCTGTGATATCTCCGCAATACGCTGTTCTTTTTGTCATCATGTTCTCCTCCTTGTCAAAATCAACGGGTTCTATTTACCAAGTTTGCCTTTCACATTCTCTACAAAACGATCAAGACTTACTTCTTCCTGCTCACCAGTAGACATATCTTTCAGGTTGATTTTATTTTCCTGTAATTCGTTGTCGCCAATGACGGCTACATATTTCGCTTCATAACGGTCCGCTGCTTTAAATTGACCTTTTACCTTTCGATCCAGGTAATCCTTCTCTGAAGAAATTCCCACTTGTCTTAAATTGTGAAGAAGTTTAACCGCATAATCTTTTGCCTCTTCCCCCAATGAAACGATAAAGCAATCGACGCCTCGCTCGATTGGAAGTTCAACGTTTTCAGCTTCAAGTGCCGAAAGTAGTCTTTCGATACTGAAGGCAAAACCGATTCCCGGAGTTTCCGGACCACCGATCATCTCCACCAATCCATTGTAGCGTCCTCCGCCACAAAGGGTCGTGATGGCTCCAAAGCCATCTGCATCACTCATGATTTCAAAGGCTGTGTGATTATAATAATCAAGGCCGCGAACAAGAGTCGGATCGACAACAAATTCAACATCCATCCCGGTTAAGTGGGTTTGGACTTTTTCAAAATAGGCTTTCGATTCGCCGTTTAAGTAATCAAGAATCGAGGGCGCCGTAGTCATCAATTCATGGTCACGGTCTTTTTTACAATCGAGAATACGTAATGGATTCTTCTCTAAACGATTCTGACAATCTCCACAGAATTCATCGATTCTTGGTTTAAAGTGATTGATCAGCGCTTCTCTGTGAACGTTTCGACTACCCGTATCACCAAGACTATTAATGACTAACTTTAATTGAGTAAGTCCCAGTTTCTTGTAAATCCCCATCGCTAATGAAATCACTTCTGCATCAATCGCCGGGTCTTCACTTCCCAATGCCTCAACCCCGAATTGGACAAATTGGCGGTAGCGGCCAGCTTGTGGTCTTTCGTACCTGAACATAGGACCAGAGTAAAAGAGCTTTGTTGGTTGATTTGGATGCCCGAACATCTTATTTCCTACAAAGGAGCGAACAACAGAAGCGGTTCCTTCAGGTCGGAGCGCCAAGCTTCTGCCTCCTCGATCTTCAAACATATACATTTCTTTTTGAACGATATCCGTCGTATCCCCTACGCCTCTGGTAAACAACTCGCTCGCCTCAAAGATAGGTGTGCGGATTTCTTTATACTGATAGGCGTGGCAAAGATTCTTCGCCACTTCCTCTACAAACTGCCATTTTTCTACTTCACCTGGTAGAATGTCCTGTGTACCTCTTGGAATCTGAATGGACAAGTTGATTTCCTCCTTTTATAAAGCACATTGATATTTATGTAAATAAAAAAAGCCCTCAATCCCTTGTATATCATACAAGGGACGAGAGCTGTTATTCCCGTGGTGCCACCCTAATTGAAGTCTATCAAGACCTCCACTTAGCCAGTTAACGCCTGGTACGTTCATCTCCTACTAAAGAAACTTTTTCAGAGAGAAACCTCCTGAGTGTTCATTCACTAAGTCACAATGTAGAAACGCTCTCAGCCAAGGCATTTCCTCTCTTTACACGTGGGGGTCAGCTACTATGCTCAATCAACGGTTTTTGTAAATGTTATTTTATTTCTATAATGATACGGATGCCGTTAGTTCATGTCAAGAGGTTAAAGAAAATTTCGTTACGATCTTTCCATTTTCTTTTTCAGTAGCTTAACTTCTTTCAACGATAACCCGAACTCGGAGGCAAGTTCCACATTTAAAGCATCTTTCTCACGTTCTAGAAACTGGTGAAAATCCACACCGAACAGCTGGTTATCACCATTTGCATTCATAAACCCTTTTTCACTTGACCTCAATTCCATCATCCTTTCAAAACATTCCTTAACTCTATCATTTCCAATTACCTATTTTTATTTCGTTTTAGAGGAATTTAATTTTTTTTATCGTATTAAAACCATAAGGGATTTTTTCGATAAATCGTCGAAATTTTGATCAATATCTAAGTGAAAAGATCCGATATTACTATGGGGGTTTGTATTTCAAACAGGAGGTGAAGATGATTAAGAAAATAATTGCATCTATACTGATTGTGCTCATAATCATTCCTTTTCAGCCACTTGAAGCTGATTATGCACATGCAGAAGCCGGCACGGCCACGATCAGTGTTTCGACTCTGAATGTTCGTACGGGGCCAGGACTCAGTTATCCGGTTCTGACGAAGGTACATAGAGGGGAAGAGTACAGTATAGTAGACACACAAAATGATTGGTATAAGGTCAGGACCGATAGTCGTGAGGGCTGGGTAGCCGAATGGTTAGTCTCAGTAGAACCTGCTGCTTCCGATGTTTCTCCAAAACAGGAAGGACAGGTGAACACCGATGGATTACGCGTCAGAAAAGGGCCCAGCACCTCTGAAGGAGTTGTGACGGTTTTAAACTCTGGTGATAGGGTATCCGTTTCCGACGAAGAGGGTGACTGGCTGTTCATCGAATGGGGAAAGAACAGCGGCTGGGTGTATGAGGAATACGTGTCGGAAAACAACACAACTTCTTCCCCATCGAAAAAGAGTGAGAATGAACAAGGGATTATCACCGACAACTCCCTTAATGTTCGAACCTCCCCTTCTCTTCAAAGTTCCGTCCTTGGAGTATTAAATAAGGGAGATCACGTAGAGGTAACAGGAAGTGTCAGCGGGTGGTACGAGATTCAATTTGGCAGCGACAAGGCATGGGTGAACGATGCCTATGTAGAATTCTCGTCGAGCGCTAATGAAGAGGAGCCTGCCTCCTCATCCACAGATCTTATAGGAATCATTACGGTTCACGGTTTAAATGTCCGTGATGAAACCTCCTTAAACGGGAGTATCGTTGGAAAGGTCTCAAAAGGAGAGAAATATTCCTTATTAAAAGAGAAAAACAATTGGTATCAGATTAAACTCTCAAATGGGAAAAAAGGCTGGATTGCCGGTTGGTATGTCCAAAAAACCGTTACTGCCTCCGCCCATGAGGGGGAACCATCTTCAGAAAATGAAAACGTCACCGTTCTATACAATGGTACCAACATCAGAAGTGAAGCAAACGCCGGAGCAAGCGTTATCGAACGAGGCTCCAGTGGTGACACCTTCCCCGTTATTAGCAAAAACGGAGATTGGTATGAAATTGAATTAGAAGACGGCAGTGCAGGTTTTGTTGCCGGCTGGGTTGTGTCCATCCGATCCAGCACCGGGGAAAACACCACTCCTTCACGTAACCGGAACGGTGGCTTACAAGATAAAGTCGTGGTGATTGATCCGGGGCATGGAGGCAGAGACAGTGGAACGACCGGAGCAAGTGGGACATTGGAAAAGATCCTTACCATGAAAACCGGGGAACTCCTTGCCGAAAAGCTAAAGAGCGCTGGAGCCAAAGTGGTCTTAACAAGGAAAAACGATGAATATCTTTCATTACCATCAAGGGTATCATTATCTCATTATTATCAGGCTGATGCCTTTATCAGCCTCCATTTTGACAGCATTCTTGATTCCTCTATCGTCGGGCATACTACCTACTATTATCAAGGTCAGCAGAAAGAACTGGCAGATGAAATTCATGGAAGCTTGGCAGATCGTTTACCGACGAAAGACCGCGGTGTACGAGTAGGAGATTATCACGTTGTTCGTGAAAACAATCAGCCGGCGGTCCTTTTGGAGCTGGGATTCTTAAGTAATCCAGCAGAGGAAGCCAATGTCAATACACAGTATTTTCAAGACCTGGCGGCAACGGCTATCTATCACGGATTAGGGGATTATTTTTCCGACTGATGCTGCGCAGAGAACAACATGCTATATGAATAAAATAAGAAAAGCTGATCCTGAATTATTTGCAGGATCAGCTTTTCTTTATTTACTTTCTATAATTAACGTAACAGGACCATCATTTGTTAATTTCACGTCCATCATGGCTCCAAATACGCCCGTTTCCACTTTAATACCTTTTTCTTTTAATACCTTATTAAAGTAGTCGTAAACAGACTCTGCGTGATCGGGCTTCGCTGCACTCATGAAGTTTGGCCTTCTCCCCTTACGGCAGTCCCCGTAAAGAGTGAATTGAGAGATGGAGAGAATTTCCCCTTCTACATTCAGTAAAGAATGATTCATCTTCCCCTCTTCGTCTTCAAAAATACGCAGGTTCACTACTTTGTCTGCAACATAACGAGCGTCTTCTTCCGTATCTTCATGGGTAATCCCCACAAGCAATACAACACCTGAACGAATGGCTCCCTTTACTTCTCCATCAACAGTGACGGAGGCTTCTTTACTCCTTTGCAGTACAACCTTCATAAAGAAATCTCCTTTAGTTCATGATTCGTCTTACAGCATAAATATCTGAAATTTGTTTAATTCTCTCCACGACTTTGTGTAAATGGGAGATGTTGTGAATCGAAATGGACATATTAATGGTTGCCACTTTATTTCGATCGGATTTTCCACTTACAGCCGATATATTCGTCTTCGTCTCGTTTACCGCCTGAAGCACTTCATTCAAAAGGCCTCTGCGATCGTAACCGGAGATTTCAATATCCACATTGTATTCTTTACGGTCATTTCTATCACTTTCCCATGACACTGGAATGAGACGCTGCTCTACTTCATCCGCCATTACGTTTGTACAGTCGTCACGATGCACAGAAACCCCACGGCCTTTCGTGATAAACCCTACGATCTCATCCCCGGGAACAGGGCTGCAGCAACGGGATAAACGGATAAGAAGATTGTCAATGCCCTCTACCTGGACACCGGCATCTTTTTTACGCTTGACTGGTTGGGCATTCAATTCCTTCATCGTTTCTTCCAGGCTGTCTTCCTGTTCACGTTTCTTCCGGTCTTTCTCCGTTAAGCGATTGGCGATTTGAGCCGCCGTAATCCCGTTATAGCCAACGGCTGCATACATATCTTCTTCGTTTGAGAAGTTAAACTTCTCAGATACACGTTTAATATTTTCAGGAGTAAGGATTTCTTTCACATCGAAATCTTGATTCTTGATTTCTTTTTCTACTAAATCCCGGCCTTTTTCAATATTTTCTTCTCTTCGCTGCTTTTTGAAGAATTGCTTGATCTTATTCTTCGCTTGAGACGTTTGCGCAAGCTTCAGCCAATCCTGACTGGGGCCGTAAGAATGTTTGGACGTGAGAATTTCAATGATATCCCCCGTTTTCAACTTATAGTCAAGAGTGACCATCTTACCATTTACCTTGGCACCGATCGTTTTGTTACCGATTTCTGAGTGTATACGATAAGAAAAGTCAATCGGAACAGATCCCGATGGCAGTTCCAGTACATCTCCTTTAGGTGTGAACACAAAGACCATATCAGAGAAGAGATCAATCTTAAGAGACTCCATGAACTCTTCCGCATTGGCAGATTCGTTCTGGAACTCCAATATTTCCCTGAACCAGGAAAGTTTCTTCTCGAAGGAAACCTTTTCGTTCGCTTCTTCTTTTCCTTCTTTATATGCCCAGTGTGCCGCCACACCGTATTCAGCGATTTGGTGCATTTCAAGCGTTCTGATTTGCACTTCAAGAGGATCCCCTTTAGGACCGATGACAGTTGTATGAAGAGATTGATACATATTCGGCTTCGGCATGGCAATATAATCTTTGAACCTGCCAGGCATTGGCTTCCAGCACGTGTGAACGATTCCCAAAACCGCATAGCAATCCTTAATGCTATCTACTACTACACGCACTGCCAATAGGTCATATATTTCATTAAACTGCTTGTTTTGAAGAGCCATTTTGCGATAAATGCTGTAAATATGTTTAGGACGGCCAGAGATTTCCGCTGTGATTTTCACGTCGCCTAACTTATCCTTAACCTCATTTACAACGTCCTCTAAATACTCTTCACGCTCCGCACGCTTTTTCTTCATCAGGTTGACAATACGATAATACTGTTGAGGATTTAAATATCTCAACGAAGTATCCTCTAATTCCCACTTAATCTTCGAAATCCCTAAACGATGTGCCAAAGGAGCAAAGATTTCCAGTGTTTCATTTGCAATTCTTCGCTGCTTCTCCTGTGGCAAATGTTTCAACGTTCTCATATTATGCAGACGGTCTGCCAATTTAATCAGAATGACACGGATATCCTGAGCCATCGCCACAAACATTTTCCGGTGATTTTCAGCCTGCTGCTCTTCCTGTGACTTGTATTTAATCTTTCCAAGCTTTGTGACCCCATCTACAAGCATGGCCACTTCGGCATTGAATGCTTCCTCAATTTCCCCAAGAGAAACGCCTGTATCCTCCACTACATCATGAAGAAAACCGGCAGCGACGGTTGCCGGATCCATTTCCAGATCCGCGAGTATTCCCGCTACCTGGATGGGATGAATGATATAGGGTTCACCAGACTTACGGTACTGCTCACTATGGGCATCCCTTGCATACTCATAGGCTTTCTGGACCATCTCTACATGCTCATCGTTTAAGTATTCTCTTGTTTTATCAATAACCTGTTCAGGGGTTAGTACTTGATCTTTAGCCATGATCAAAATCACCTTTGTATTTTAATATATTTCACTAGTGTTCGATTTTAATGATTGTTACTATTATCAAAAAAAAATAGGGTTATGTAAAGGGGTTAGTGTAAAATTCTCAGATTCCATCTATTTTCGTCGATAATTGTCGACGAAAAAATCCGCATTATCCACATCCAGCATCTAATTGACCCTTCCAAATAAAAAATAAGGGCTGACATTCAAAACCAGATGTCAGTCCCTTAAGTTAACAGTATATCACAAAGTATATACGTATATGAAAATTGATAAACAATTAGTATTGCATTAATGTAAGAATATCATAGTTGTCAAGCTTGTCGCGGCCATCCAGGTACGTTAATTCGATTAAGAATGCCGTACCAGCAACAATTCCACCTAATTCTTCTACAAGCTTAATGGTAGCTTCGATCGTCCCACCAGTTGCAAGCAAGTCGTCCGTGATAAGAACTCGTTGTCCAGGTTTGATTGCGTCTTTATGAATCGTCAAAGCATCTTTACCGTACTCTAATCCGTATTCTTTTTGAATGGTTTCACGCGGTAACTTACCAGGTTTACGTACAGGAGCAAAACCCACTCCCAATGCATAAGCCACTGGGCATCCAATGATGAACCCTCGCGCTTCTGGTCCCACAACAAGGTCGATTTGTTTCTCTTTTGCATACTCTACGATTTGATCTGTCGCATATCTATATGCATCACCATTATCCATTAATGTAGTGATGTCTTTAAACTTAATTCCTTCTTTAGGCCAATCCTCAACGATCGTAACATATTGTTTTAAGTTCATGCTCTTACTTCCTCCTCAATTGTAACAGACTCTTCTATCCTTTCATTAAACCAAGTCTTCAACTCTTGATAGGAAGAATATAACAATTCGTTTTCAAGCTCGTATTGTTGTTGTTTCTTCTGATATGTTAGAGATTCAGAAAGATCTTTCTTGGTTTTCTCAGGATTGAGAGAAATAAATCCATTCACTATTGTAACAAACTTCAAATCAAAAAACACCTGTGACATGAAATCTATTGTTTCTTTTGACCAGCCTTTGTATTTCGCCAGGTCATCACCATGTTTATTTAAATCAAATGATCCACGCTTTGTTAAAAATCCATAGTACCATTTGAAGTGCTCACGTGTTGGCATCGTACTGAAAAAATGATCTTCTTCCTGGAAGAAATGGGCATAAATCCGATGAGGATGACCTTTCTTCAAGAGCTCTTCCAGTATAGGTTTGGAAACGGGCAGATCCAGAAGAACCAGGCTTGCCTTATCGGTGGAAATTCCTTCAAGTGAAGAACCATCCTCAAGTAGCATAACTTCATCTTTTTCCAGACTCAGCTTTTCTAAAGTAGCCGGATTAAAACAAATAATTTTTTTATTTTCATCAGGGATAAGCCCATTCCATTTATGGACTTGTTTAATCCCGCGAACATCAAATAATTGCCAATGTTCAATTTTGACATCTTGTAAAAACACCTGAGGCTTCTTGCGATTATTCCATTCATTAATCGATAATTCACCTATAACAGAGGCATTCGAAAATGGTGTCATATGATCTGCCAGTTCTCCCAATCCAAAACCGACACCATCCAATTGTACGCCCTTGTCTTCTAAGACCAGCTTCAAATGATTTTGTGCAGATCCGATTTTTTTATAGTGTTCGATGCTTACATTGTCTATGATCCACTTCGGTTTTGGATTATGCATCCCAAAAGGGGCCAGAAGCTGAAGCTTTTCAATCGACTCTACGGAGATTTCGTCGACCGTAACAGAAGCATCAAGCTGAGTGACCGGTATAAAGTCATCTTCCGTTAATTCTATAGAGGCCAATTCATTCAGCCTGTCCCTGAACTGTTCGACATCTTTCAACTGTAAGGTCATGCCTGCCGCCATCGGATGGCCTCCAAAATGGGGCAGAATATCACGACAGGTTGATAAATTCTTGAACAAATCAAAACCTGCGATACTTCTTGCGGATCCCTTTGCCGTTCCTTTCTCAGAATCGAAACTAAGCACGATGGTTGGACGATAAAACTTATCCACTAAGCGTGAAGCTACAATTCCGACTACTCCAGGGTTCCAGCCTTCTTTCCCAATTACAAGGACAGAGTTATCGTTTAGAGGAAAATCATTCTCCACCATCTCAACCGCTTCTTCGGTCATTTGAAACACGATCGCCTGTCTTTCTTTATTCAAGCTGTCAATTTCTTCAGCCAGGGCCTTTGCTTCCTCAGCATCTTCTGTGAGCATAAGATCAACGGCAGGGTCTGCATCCCCTAACCGCCCAACAGCATTTATACGGGGAGCAATCATGAATCCAATGGATTCTTCCGTAATTTCTTGTTGGTGGGCATTTGCAATCCTGCATAATGCTTTTATTCCCAATCGGTTTGATACCCGAAGCTGGGCAATCCCACGCTTGGCCAGAAGGCGATTTTCACCTCTTAACGGTACTAAATCGGCGATGGTCCCAATCGCAGCAAGATCAAGCAGATGGACAGGCAGTTCACCGTAAAGGGCATGAGCCAGTTTAAATGCTACTCCTACTCCTGCCAGTTCTCCAAATGGATAGGTGGTCCCTTCGACCTTTGGATGAATCAAGGCAAAAGCCGGAGGTAATTCCGGTCCAGGTTCATGGTGATCCGTAATGATCAAATCGACTTCCAGTTCTTTTGCCAATTTTGCTTCGTTCACAGCGGATATTCCCGTATCGACTGTTATGATGAGCGTGAATTCCTCGTCCTTTGCCCAGCGAAAAGCACCTTCATTAGGGCCATATCCTTCGCTGAACCGGTTTGGAATATAGAATTCCACCTCTGCTCCAAGGTCCCTTAACACTGTCATCAATACCGACGTACTGCTGACCCCATCAGCATCATAGTCTCCATAAACAAGAATCTTCTCCCCATTTTCAATGGCTCTATGGATTCTTTCCGTTGCTTTTTTCATATCTTCAAAAAGAAATGGATCGTGAAATGAATCGCCTGTATCAAATAAAAAATTCCGGGCTTCTTCAACATCTTCCAAGTCCCGGTTGATTAATAGTTTCGCCACAAGCGAAGGTACTTTTAATTCATTTGCCAATTCTGATATTTTATGTTGATCTGATTCTGTCATCATCCAACGTGTTTTTGAGTTTAACATACGTTCACCCCTCAGCCTTACTCATTATACAAAAAGGAAGGGTTGGTTTCAATCTTAATAGAAGGAGGGTTTTTTCTTATACAATAAAAAAACAGCCTGGTGGCAAAACCACCAAGCTGTTTACTCTCCCGTTTCCCCTACTGAGCCGGGAGCACTCTTTTTCAAAGGGACTTTTTCTGCCTTTTCTTTATGCATACCTTCAGCTTGTTCTTTTAACAGTAAATTTTCTTTCTCTAAAGCCTTTACTTTTCGTTGGACGACGAATAATCGAAACAGTCCAACCGAGCCGATAATGATTCCCCCCATGAATACAGATCCGAGTATGACTAATATAAGTGGCCAATCAGCTTCACCAAAGAAATAATTGACGGTGACAGGATCTACATTGATGACAGCGAAAACGGAAACCACCAATGCAAAGAAAATACCTAATAATAATGTCCACTGAAATTTCATCGGATTCCCCTCCTTATGATAAGTCTATTTGTTCATCCCTTTCTTCAGAATCCGGATTATACGGATTAATATGAATGAACACATCATTCACATTGGATTCTTCAAGAAGTTTCTTCTTCACCTGCTTCCCGACGCGATGACCATCCTCGACAGTCATATGCGGATCTACACTGATTTTCAAATCAATGATAACGTAATGCCCATGTTCCCTGGCATGGAGTTCATTGATTTCCTTCACCTCAGGGACAGAGTCCACCATTTTACGAAAGGGTACGATATCCTCCTCGTGCATTACGTGATCCAGCGTATTATGTATGGATTCAGCTCCCAAGTGCCAGGCCATCCTGAGGACAAGGAGTGAAACAAAGATACCGGCTACGGGATCTGCGTATACAAGCCAGCTTATATCGAATTTCCCTCCGAGGATGGATGCGGAAATCCCGACAAGTGCCGCAATGGATGAAAAGACATCTGAACGATGCTCATATGCATTGACGATCAAAGCATCACTCTTTATTCTTTTACCCAATCGATATTTGTATTGAAACATTGCTTCCTTCACAATAATGGAAAAGATGACGGCATAGATAGCAATCGCTGTTGGAGGTGTTAAAGGATGAAAGAAAGATTCTATGGACGATTTTCCAATCTCAATCCCTACTAAAAACAATAAGACGGCCACAATGATTGCTGCTATGGACTCGGCCTTCCCGTGCCCATATGGATGATCCTGATCAGGAGGCTGCTTAGCTGCACGTAATCCGATAAAGACGGCGAGAGACCCTGCAACATCCGAGGCAGAGTGAACGGCATCTGCAATCAACGCTCTACTATTTCCTAATGTACCGGCTCCCCACTTAATAACCGCCAGTACAATATTCCCTACAACACCAATCATTGCAGCTATTTCAGCTTTCCTAAAACGGTCTTCATGATTCAACGGTGTCGCCTCCTTTCAACTATTAGTATTGTAACCCAATACCGTAAAAAAACAAAAAAAGACAGGTCCGGGGAGAAGCTCTCCCCGGACCCATTCATACTCTTATACTTGTGGTTCGTCTGACCACGTTTTCTTTTCTTTCACGGTTTTGATCGTACCTGTTTTCTTCAGTTCTTTCTTCTTCAACACCAGCCAAACTTGAGAGGCAATGAATACAGAAGAATACGTACCTGAAATCAACCCGACCAATAAGGCAATGGAGAAGTTACGAATGGACTCACTACCAAAGATCATGAGAGCCAGAACCGTAAACACCACCGTTAATACGGTATTCACCGAACGCCCCATCGTTTGTCTGATACTTTGGTTCACGACATCTTCTATATCTTTATCCGTTTTCAGTCGACGCTTCTTATGAAGGTTTTCCCTGAGCCGGTCAAAGGTAACGATCGTATCATTTATAGAGTAACCGACAATGGTTAAGACCGCTGCGATAAATGTAAGATCTACCTCAAGTCTTGTTAAACTGAAGAAGGCAATGATAAAGAATGCATCATGCAGGAGTGCAAGGATCGCACCGGCTGCCATTCTCCATTCAAAGCGGAATGTCACATAGATGACAATCCCGATCGATGCGATTGCAACAGCGATCATCGCATTTTTAGCAAGCTCTTTCCCGATAACAGGTGAAACGGTGCTGATGCTTGGTTCCGCTCCGTACAGTTCATTAAATCGGTCCTTTAATGCGGCGATCTCATCTTTGTTTAAATCTTCCGTATAGCGAACGACGGCGATATTCCCATCGTCCCCTGAAATCACGACATCTTCAGAAGGCAAATCAAGCTCTGTTAATTCCTCTTGAATTTCTTCTGTCTTTAAGCTTTGATTGGCAAGGATTTCCATACGTGAACCACTCACGAAGTCGATCCCTAAATTCAATCTGAATATAGCCAGGATGATGATTCCCGCCGTAATCAGGATAGCTGATAATCCGAAGAATTTTTTGCGCTGTGCAGCAAAATCAAAGCGATCGAAACGAGTTGGCAGATCCAGCGTATCGTAATTTTCCGCCAGGTCTTTGATTTCGTTTTGGCTCACACCGAACCAGCCTGGTTTTGTATTAAAGAAGCGGCTGTTTACCCACAGTCCAAGTAATAAACGTGAACCCCATACAGCTGTAACGAAGCTTGTCAGGATACTGACAATCAGCATCGTTGCAAATCCTTTTACGGAGCTTGTTCCATATAAGAATAGTACTGTTGCTGCAAGGATCGTTGTTACGTTAGCATCCAATATCGTTAAGAATGAAGATTTATTACCCGCTTGGAAGGCTGAACGAATCGGCTTTCCAACGCGCATTTCTTCTTTGATCCGTTCATAGGTGATGATATTGGCATCGACGGCCATACCGACCCCAAGGATGAGTGCTGCAATTCCAGGGAGTGTCAGGACCCCATTCATTAAATCGAAAATCAATAGAATTAAGTAAATATAAGCTGAAAGTGTAATCGTAGCAATCAGGCCCGGGAAACGGTAATACGCAATCATGAATAAGAAGATGATCGCAATCCCGATGATACCGGCAGTGACTGTTTTATCAAGAGCCTGCTGACCGAACTTTGCCCCGACAGAAGTTGAATATATTTCATCCAGCTTTACAGGGAGTGCTCCTGCATTCAATAAGGAAGCAAGATTCTGAGCACGCTCAACAGTGAAATTCCCTTCAATGATGACTTCATCGGAGTTTATCGGCTGTCTTACAGCGGGATCAGACAAGAATTTCGGATCTTCTTTCCCCACTTCAGCTTGATAAGAATCTTTTCCTTCCTCGAAATCCAACCAGATCACCAGCTGATTTTGAGGAGCCATTGCTGATATTTCCTTTGTCAATTCATAGAATTTTTCACGATCTTTTAATTTCAAGGAAACGATTGGATTGTTCTTGTCATCGAAGGTTTGCTTCGCAGAACCGGATGCAAGATCCGAACCATCCAACCGGACTTTATCATTTACGTCGCGGAACGACAGGTTGGCTTGAGTGGACAAGATTTCTCTTGCTTCGTTTTGATCTTCCACTCCTGCTAATTGAACACGGATCCGGTTTCCATCTTCAATTTGAATATTAGGCTCACTGACACCCAATACGTTAATACGCTTGTCCAATGCATCGGCTGTATTGGACACCGTTTCTTTCGTAATTTCCTGACCCTTCTTAATCTCTTGAACTTCATAAAGAACTTCAAATCCGCCTTGCAGGTCCAATCCTAATTTAATGTTATCGACAATACTTTTCGTTGTTCCTCCCATAGTACCTGCAAGTAATACCACAAGTATAAAGAAGGCAATTATTCGGCCACGCTTTACCATTATGTATAGATCCTCCTTGCCGTTTTAAAAACCATACGAACTATGTGCTTCAAAAAGTAATATAATTCCTGAAATCTTCGGGCATTCTCATTATCTACGAGAAAGAAAAAGGTGTCAATTTCTTTTCGGGCTATTTTCCGTGCTTATTAGGACGAAGAAGTTCGTTCAACTCATCTTCATTCACATCTGCGAACCAATTGGGAGACCTGTATGCTTCAATCGTTTCAAAGCTCATATACTCCCCGGGTTTAACCGTTAACACATCACTCACTAACTGAAAGAATTTCACATCCGTTTCGGGTTTCTTCCATTTTTTCTTCGTTAAGTAGGACCAAAGTCGGCCGACATCTGCTTTTCCATAGCCAAGAATTTCAAATTCTTCTACTTTGCTTATTAGTGCTGGTTCTAACGATTCATAGAAACGATCATAAGGATGCTGATTATTCTTCATTCCCCGTTCACCCCATCTGGGCTAAATATAGCCGGAATTGTTCACTACTTGTCATGCTTTGTCCACCCTTGTGCATATACATCATTGTATACGATAATACCAATTTTGAGAAGGCAGGGAATTTTATGTCAAAATTTCTTAAGGGCACTATGATCTTAATGATGGCAGCCTTTATTACTAGAATATTAGGGTTTGTAAACCGGATCGTCGTTGCAAGATTCATCGGTGAAGAAGGCGTCGGTCTTTTTATGATGGCTTTTCCGACCCTGATCCTTGTCATCACCATCACTCAACTGGGCCTTCCTGTAGCCATCTCAAAAAATGTGGCTGAAGCTGAATCCAGGGGAGATATCCGGAAGGTCAAAAAAATATTGGTGGTTTCCTTATCGATCACACTCGGGCTTTCCATCATCTTCACCCCGGCTCTCATTCTGCTTGCTCCCTACTTGACCGAAGCTTTATTTACTGATGATCGAATCTATTATCCCCTGGTTGCCATCGCTCCGATCATTCCGATTGTAGCGATTTCCTCTGTCATCAGAGGCTATTTCCAGGGAAGACAGAACATGAAGCCATCTGCATATTCTCAAGTCATTGAGCAAGTGGTCCGGATTACGTTGATAGCCGTCTTAACGAAAACCTTTCTTCCATATGGGATTGAATATGCAGCCGCAGCTGCAATGGTAGCATCCGTATTAGGGGAACTCGCATCTCTACTTTACCTGTTCGCCAGCTTCAAATTAAAGAAAAAGTTCAAAATTAGACGAAATTTCTTCACCTCGATCCGAAATGGACGGGAGACGTTTAATGAATTGATGAGTGTGGCCTTGCCTACAACCGGGAGTAGAATGATTGGGTCGATTGCCTGGTTTTTCGAACCGATAGTCGTGGTCAATAGCTTAGCCCTTGCTGGAGTGGCGGCCGGAATGGCAACGAAACAGTATGGATCTCTTACAGGGTATGCCCTACCTCTCTTGTTTCTTCCGTCATTCATTACACTCTCATTATCTCAATCTCTTGTACCTGCCATAAGCGAAGCCAACTCTCAAAAAAACTTCACATTAATTGAGCATAGGCTTCAACAGGCTCTGAGATTCTGCTTGATTACGGGTGGTATATCCGTTGTCATCCTTTACGTCTATGCCAAGCCTCTTATGCAGGTGATGTACGGAAGCGAAAGTGGTGCAGGTTTCTTAATGATCATGGCCCCTTTCTTTATATTTTATTATTATCAAGGGCCCCTGCAAGCTGTTCTCCAAGCTCTGAACCTGGCAAGAGCCGCAATGATCAACAGCTTAATAGGTGCCGTGGTAAAAACCGGTGTCATCTTCATTCTTGCCTCCCAACCCGCGTTTGGCATCAATGGGGCAGCTCTCGGGATTGTAACAGGATTTATGCTCGTCACCATGCTTCATTTCATGACCATCCTTAAATATATCCCGATGACGATTTACTTAAGGGATTACTTAAAGATCGGCTTCGTACTGATTGTCACAGGATTATGGGCTCATTATTCGTATCTATACTTATTTAGCGGTGAAGGCCTGGTGTTCCGCTTATTAATTGGAGTCATGTCTTCAACGATTGTATACCTTCTCCTCTCCATCGGTCTTAAGCTTATCGTGAAAAACGACCTTGCGCGCATTCCATTCATCCGCCGATTTATTACAGTATAATCATCACACATAAAAACTCCTCAACATGTTGTTGAGGAGTTTTTACATGAACGGTAACAGATCCTGCATTTTAAAGATTAATGATTTTTTTCGTCAATATAGAATTGCCCATTCTGAAAGCTGCAGAATGAAATCTCTTGTATATTCTTAAAGCCTCTATCCCTCATTTCCTTTCGTAACCAGAAAACCGTTTTCCCGATCATATCCAGATGAGTGGTTTGGACCTGCCCATCTAATATCAACGGCAAAGTCAGGGACTGAGATGCTTGCTCCTCATCATCTTTTTTTAATACAGATAATTTACCTGAAGGTTCCAAAATTGCAAATTCGACATCTGCCAGATTAAAGATATCTTTTTCTCTTAATTGCAGAAGTAAATCATCATAGTTATACCTCTGTTTTTTCATCACCTTATCATCGATTATTCCGTTATGGATGATAACGGATGGTTTCCCATCTAACAGTTCACGAAACGGTTTGGATCGCAGGGAAAACCATGCAAATACGATTTGTATCATCACAATGACCCCCATTGGAAGCAACGTGTGGATGATGGGGTCCTTAGGTTGCTCAATGGCCATGACAGCCATCTCGGCAATCATGATAAAGACCACTAAATCCAGTATGCTTAGTTCACCGATCTCTCTTTTTCCCATGATTCGAAAAATAAAGATGATCAAAAAATAAAGAAAAAGAGTGCGTATAATAATTAGGAAATATTCCTCCACTACTTTTCCCCCTCATACATTCGTCTTATGTAGTATCGACAGTTAGAGAAATTTAATGGGAGGAATATTTATCCACCTAAAAATGGCTGAATATATTTGAAATACACATAAATCGTTGAAACAGCAAGGGAAATCAACGTCACGGGTACACCAATAAGTAAATATTGATAAAACTTGATATGTACATCTTCTTTTGATGCCAGTCCTGCAATCACAAGATTTGATGAAGAACCAAGCAATGTACCGTTCCCGCCTAAACAAGCACCTAGAGCCAACGACCACCATAATGGATCCATATTGACCATACCGAATTCACCAAATTCCTGGATGACCGGAATCATGGCAGCTACAAATGGAATGTTATCTACAATGGCAGACAATATACCGGTCCCCCATAAAATGACGAATGCCGTTTTCTTCATATCTCCATCTGTTAACCGCAAAATTTCACGGGCGATTTCATCTATGAAGCCTGCCTCTTCGATCCCTCCCACAAGAAGGAATAAGCCCATAAAGAAAAACAGCGTCCCCCACTCCACCTCTTTTAATATCGATTCTGGAGGATGAATTTTTTCGAGAAGCAGCATTAACAGAACCGCCCCGGCAAGGGAGACGGTCGTTACATCGAGATGAAACATCGGATATAAAGAAAAGCCGACCAACACTAGGCCAAGCACAAACAGGGACTGAAGGAGCCCCCTGTCTTTCTTTAAATACTCCTCTGCCTTAATTCCTTTAAGAAGTAATTTCCTGTCTTCCTTTACGTGGAGGACTTCTTTGTATAGGACACACATGATGATTAACGTAACAATATAAACCAGCAAAACGACGGGTAATAAATTTTCAATAAATGCATTAAACGTAAAGTGTTTAACCGCCTGACCGATCATCATATTAGGTGGGTCGCCAATCAAAGTCGCCGTTCCCCCAATATTACAAGCGAGGATCGTCATAATCAGAAAAGGAATGGGAGGAAGTTCAAGTAACTTCGTAAGTTTAAAAAGGATTGGTACTAGTAACATGGCAATCGTTACGTTAGCCAAAAAGGCAGAGCCAATCGCCGCCAATAAGGAAAAAAGGGTCAGAAGGGCCAGTCCATTCCCATTCACCCATTGTGCAAACCGGATGGCAATATACTCAAAGAACCCCGTTTTACTCGTCAACGTCACAATTAACATCATAGAAAACAGCAGAGTGATGGTTTTCCAATCTATATACGTAAACAACGCCTTCTCAATTGGAAAAGCCCCGATTAAAAGCATGGCAACACCGCCTGCCATGGCAGCCAATACCCGGTTCCATTTCTCAGTCATCAGCAGGATGTATACAGAAACAAACACAATCAACACGATTATCGGAGACATGGTCACAGCCCCTCCTTCTCCAGGAAGTTTCATACTAGTCTATGAGGCTTGACCATGAAAAATTTCTAGTCTTTTTCAAGGGATGGATGAATATGCTTGTACTATCACATGAATAAAATTTAATGAGTTAGAAGGGAGAGGACCATCATCGAGGCGAAAAAAATGGGAGGTGCCGTTCTATACGGGACAACAACCATATTTGTCATAGCGATTGTCGCAAGCTTATTATTCTCTTTGCTGCTTCGGTTTACAGAACTGACTGAAAGCTCCATCACATTATTTGTCACCATCATATCGTTTCTGTCTTTATTTGTTGGCGGATTTATGTCTGGTGGAAAAGGAAAAACAAAAGGATGGGCTCTCGGAGGATCAACCGGGCTCATTTACACCCTGGTCATCTTCTTATTTCAATACCTCGGGTACGATAGTCTGTTTTCAATAGAGCAGCTTATCTATCACGGCTGCTACATCCTCACAGCCATGATGGGGGGGATCCTCGGGGTGAATATGAGTGGTGGAAAAAGGGAGAATTAGTCCCCTCACCAAATAAATAAGGGTCCCTCCCAAAGTGCCTTGGCACAATGATGAGGAACCCTTTTTTATTATACTTGATCTGCTCTCACTACTTCTCTGATCGCATTACGATCATATGTAAGACGGCTACCGTCACCACATAGAATGACTACTTTTCCTTCTTCGATAGCATCGATCGCACCGTGCAATCCACCGATCGTGATGATTCTATCACCCTTGGCAAGCTCATTTTGCATTTTTGAAACGGCTTTTTGACGCTTTTGCTGAGGACGGATCAGTAAAAAGTAAAACAGAACGAACATTAATATTAAAGGTAAAATTGTTCCTAAACTTCCTCCCATTCTTTTCCCCTCCTTTCAATTATCTATTTATGGTTTAGCTTTAGAAGTTTTTCGCATCAGGCCGGTTGAATCCGTATTGCTCGAAAAATTCTTCTCTAAAGTCTCCTAGACGATCTTCACGAATCGCTTGTCTGACTTGCTCCATTAATTTTAACAGAAAATGAAGATTATGATAAGTCGTAAGGCGAATTCCGAACGTTTCGTCACATTTAATTAAATGACGGATATACGCACGGCTATAATTTTTACATGTATAGCAATCGCAATTCTCATCAATCGGTCTGAAATCCCTTGCGAATTTTGCGTTTTTCACAACCAGACGGCCTTCGCTTGTCATAAGTGTCCCGTTACGGGCAATACGGGTTGGAAGCACACAATCAAACATATCAATTCCACGAATCGATCCATCAATAAGGGAATCAGGAGAGCCCACACCCATTAAATAACGAGGTTTATCAGATGGCAGGTGAGGCGTCGTGAAATCCAGTACCCGGTTCATGACGTCCTTCGGCTCCCCGACAGAAAGGCCTCCCACAGCATAACCAGGGAAATCAAGGGAAACGAGATCACGGGCACTTTGTTTACGAAGCTCTTCATACTCCCCACCTTGCACGATTCCGAATAATCCTTGATCCTGCGGTCGCTGATGTGCAGCTAAGCATCGTTCTGCCCATCTGGACGTACGCTCTACAGAACTCTTCATATACTCATATTCTGCTGGATACGGCGGACATTCATCAAAGGCCATCATAATATCAGAGCCCAGGGCATTCTGAATATCCATCGCTTTCTCTGGACTAAGGAAAAGCTTATCTCCATTCAAATGATGACGGAAATGCACACCCTCTTCTTCAATCTGACGAAGCTTACTTAAACTGAACACCTGGAATCCACCGGAATCAGTCAGGATGGCACGGTCCCAGTTCATGAATTTATGAAGGCCGCCTGCTTCCCTGATAATCTCGTGTCCGGGGCGTAACCATAAATGGTACGTGTTACTTAGAATGATCCCGGCATCCATTGATTTTAAATCCTCTGGAGACATGGTCTTTACTGTAGCCAACGTCCCAACAGGCATAAAGACCGGCGTTTCAAATGAACCATGTGGTGTATGTACACGCCCAAGTCTCGCTCCCGTTTGTTTACATGTTTTGATTAATTCATATTTAATTGCAGTCAACGTGCGAATTCTCCTTCCGATTTCCATAGGGGTTAACATTATTTGTCCCCATGTATATTACTTAGGGTGTTTTAGTAACATTGTTGATAAGCGAGTAGTGATTGATTTCCACTCCAGGATGCTCGCTTTCCGCGGGGCTGGCGGTGAGCCTCCTCGGCGCAAGCGCCTGTGGGGTCTCACCTGTCCAGCTATTCCCGAAAGGAGTCGAGCACCTTCCGTTCCAATCAACTTCTTGGTAAACCCATTACGTTTACAAAACCTATATCAAAAACAACGACTTTTTGTTAAAGAGAGCCATTACTTAATAAACATCGCATCTCCAAAGCTGAAGAAACGGTATTGTTCTTTGACGGCCGTTTGATAGGCATGCATCACGTTTTCCTGTCCCGCAAAGGCACTGACTAGCATGATCAGGGTCGATTTCGGTAAATGGAAATTGGTAATTAACCCGTCGATCCCTTTGAACTCATATCCAGGATAGATGAATATATTGGTCCAGCCGTTCTCTTCCACGAATGTCCCATGCTTCGTTGCAATGGTTTCGAGGGTACGTGTTGACGTTGTTCCGACTGTTACGATTCGCCCTCCCTTTGCTTTCACATCGTTCAATAGACGGGCGGTTCCTTCAGATACCTGATAGAACTCAGCATGCATATCATGTTCCTCGATCGTATCGACGGAAACCGGTCTGAACGTACCCAGCCCCACATGAAGGGTAATAAACGCAATGTGTACACCCTTTGCTTTCAGTTCTTCCAGCAGTTCTTCCGTAAAGTGAAGACCGGCCGTCGGAGCTGCCGCTGACCCTCTTTCCCTTGCAAATACGGTTTGGTAGCGGTCCTGCTCTTCCAATCGCTCGCGAATATATGGAGGAAGGGGCATTTCTCCCAATTCATCAAGAACCTCATAGAAGATCCCTTCGTAATGGAATTCAAGAATCCTTCCCCCATGCTCTTTTAAACCAACACAGGTAGCCCTTAATTTTCCGTCTCCAAAGATAATCTCTGTACCGATGCGAATTCGTTTCGCTGGCTTAACAAGGGTCTCCCACTGGTCTCCATCCTCTTGTTTCAATAGAAGCACTTCAATATTGGCACCCGTATCTTCTTTTTGTCCAAAAAGACGTGCCGGTAGTACTCTTGTGTCATTTAAAACGAGACAATCCCCTTCGTGAAGGAAATCCACGATATTTTTAAAATGGAGGTGATCTATGGATCCATCCTTTTTATCCAACACCATCAGTTTACTCTCGGAACGATTCTCCAGAGGAGTCTGGGCAATCAGTTCTTCCGGTAAATGAAAATCAAAATCTTCTACTTTCACAATTTGTCACCTAGCTTATTTAAATCTCACCCATGATTCCTATTTAAATCGCCCAATTAAATATAAGACAACGGAAAGTATAACACTTAACAGAATAGAAGTCATAAGTGGAAAATAAAATGTTGTGTTTTCTTTTTTAATAATAATGTCTCCAGGAAGCTTACCTATTTTGATAAATTGCATCAGGAATCCGATAATAAGAATGATTCCACCTATAATCATTAGTAACTTAGGCAATCCCGTCAATTGTTTGGCACCTCCAACTGGAAATGTTCATACACAAGATGAGTGACGATCCTCCCTCTTGGAGTCCGTTGGATAAATCCAATTTGCAAAAGGTACGGCTCGTATACATCTTCAATCGTATGGGACTCTTCCCCGATACTCGCTGCTATTGTATCAAGTCCTACCGGCCCGCCTCTAAAGCGCTCGATGATGCCCTTAAGAAGCTTATGGTCGATATGATCAAGACCCAGTTTGTCTACTTGAAGAAGCTCGAGGGCTTCCCTTGAAAGGTTGGTCGTAATATCCCCATTGCCCTTCACCTGAGCAAAATCCCTCACCCTTCGGAGTAACCGATTGGCGATACGTGGAGTCCCCCTCGACCTGCGGGCCAATTCTTCAGATGCAGTCGCTTCGATCTTTGTATTTAAAATCGCGGCTGTCCGCTGAACAATTTCATTCAACTGTTCCTCATTATAATATTCCAAACGGCATAAAACTCCAAATCGGTCACGGAGAGGGGCTGATAATGCACCGGCGCGGGTCGTCGCTCCCACGAGGGTGAAAGGCGGAAGGTCTAAACGAACAGACCGGGCACTCGGACCATTCCCTATGACAATATCTAAACAAAAGTCTTCCATTGCCGGATAAAGAACCTCTTCGATCGCCCGTGGCAAACGATGGATTTCATCGATAAACAACACATCACCAGGTTCCAGTGCCGTCAGGACGGCAGCTAAATCTCCCGGTCTCTCAATAGCAGGGCCGGATGTGGTGCGCATGTTTACGCCCATCTCATTTGCAATGACAGCAGCGAGGGTTGTTTTCCCCAATCCTGGTGGGCCGTAAAGAAGAACATGATCCAGGGTTTCCTGACGCATCTTTGCCGCTTCAATGAAAACCTCCAGATTATGCTTTACTTTATCTTGTCCAATATATTGTTTTATTGTCTGAGGACGCAAGGAATATTCAAAGGAATCTTCATTTAACTCTGATTCGCCTGATACGATTCTTTCTTCCATCCAGACTTCCTCCCTTCATGGAATCCACTTATTTCAATAGGAGCTGAAGAGCTTTCCTGATGATTTCGTCTGATGTGTGCCCTTCTCCTTTTAACTTTGGAGTGATTTTCTTGATTTCACGTTCAGAATAGCCAAGGGCTTTAAGTGCAAGAATCGCTTCATCAAATGCCTCATCCTTCCCTGAGGAGACTTCAGACCCCTCTGGATTTGAGAATAAACTTGGAAAATAATCAGGTACAACATCCTGAAGCTTCCCTTTTAAATCCAGGATCATCTGACGTGCTGTCTTCTTACCCACACCGGGAAACTTCGTCAAAAAACTCTCATTCTCTTCTTCAATGGCGGTGATTACCTGCTGGGGGGCACCCGAGGCCAAAATCGCTAAAGCTCCTTTTGGACCAATTCCTGAAACATTTAATAGTTTCATAAATAGCAATTTTTCTTCCATTGCAAGAAAGCCATAAAGGGCAATAAGATCTTCACGCACATGCTGATATGTAAAAATCTGAATCTCTTGATTTTGATATTTAGAATAAACAAACGGATTCGCCGTATACAACTGAAATCCGATTCCACTATTCTCCACCACTACGTACTCGGGACCCACTTGAGTCACTGTCCCTTTTATATATTCATACATCTCATTCTCTCCTTGTTCCCACTATCACTATTTATCTAAAGTCTTTCATACCATGTTAAAAAGTCATATAAAACCTATTGTATCATATCACTATTTGAAGTGATGGGAAAGAGAGACAAAAAAGAAACACTTGTTCTATTTTTATCAGATTGTGAAAAGCTTGGGCAGGGAAAAATTCAACGATAAAAAAACCAGTGGCATGTGCACTGGTTTTACACTCACTTATTTAGGGACGGAGTACGCTTTAAATTGTTCGAGTACCTCTTCATATTCCTGCTTCGACTTAATGGGGATGCCCTTGACTAAATCATCATGCCGTTTACTTTCGAGCTTCTCTACATCGATCGGGAAGAAGGATTGAATAATCTCTGCCTGTCCCGGTTTTCCATTAAAAATGGATAAAACACCATTATCCGATATACCGAAATATCCATTTGTCTTTAGGAGAGGGGATATATCATCCATTTGTTTTTGAAACACGATCTGTTCTTCCGTCATATCCACTAGCTGCCAATCCTCGTATGCAGCCCAGAAGTCTTCCATGCTCCAAATCGTTTCCTGCACAATTTCCTCACTGACCTCACCATCCAGATATACTCTTTCCAGTATCACCGTGATTGTGTGGGCGGATGCAACCTCTGCCGGTGTTTCATTCAGCTCGCCTCCATCAGCAGCCTGCTTCTCTTCTGTATAAAAGAATGTGAAGTAAAAAGCACCTATTAACAACATCACCATAAACACGATTCGAACCTTAATCGTCATCGTGATCACCTCGAACTTAAATTATGTAACGCTCTATCCACTAGTCTTGCCAAACCATGATAAGAATATCCAGTCTGAAGTGAATTATTTTAGGGACGGACCTCAGAAAGTGAAATAAATTACCCATCACCTATTTTACAGAAGAAAGTAGGAGTTGATTTCCGCTACAGGATGCTCGCTTTCCGCGGGGCGGTTTGTTTTAATAAATCCTAAAATAAAAGCAACCTCTAATAAAGAGTAATGTGGTTGATTTTCGCCTATGTTGTAGAAATCGGCAAAGAAATCTTCTAAAAAGCCTGTTTTCAATTAAATGTATTATCAATTTTAAGCTCTGTCTTGAAATTTCCCCTCACCATCTGCACACACCGATTGACAGAGCCAATGGCAGAGCTTATGTTACAAAACAACAAACTTTGAGAAAAGAACAAAAAAAAGACTACCAAAGAGATTGAACTCTTTAAGTAGTCTCACCCTTCTTACTCATTGATACGGTGCTTTACTGACTTAAACATATCGTGCATATCAAAGTTAATTCCTTCTCTTGGGCCGCCGTCACGTAAATCATTGTCAATGTTTCTGACTCGACTGAATGTACCTTCATCGGTCACGACCGAAACCGTTCTTCCATGAAGATATGGCTGTACGGCTTTTTTCACTCTGGTTTTCGTTTCTTCTATCTTGCTATGGTCATCAAGCTCTACAGCAATCAAGACATCAGAACCATAAGCTACCGCACGAACGTCACTGACATTTTCAACTTTTCCTGTGACATCGCCAATTTTCTCAGCGAGGTCACCTTCATAAGCTGTATAATAAGATCTCTTCGCATTTCGCGTATTATCATCTAAATGACCGTGATAATTCGCATCACCATGGCTCGCGCGGCCGTCTTGGGCCATGAAATTCTCGTCATAGTTAGCAAGTGGTCTTGAAGGATTTTGAGGATTTCCATTTTCATCCTTCACTTGAAGGTAATCACGTTTCTTTTGACGGATATCCTGCCCTTCTTTCCCAACAGAATGATCATACATTTCAGTTAGAGGTCCGTCCCTCTCATCTCCCTTATCTCCCCCGTGGCCTTCGTTTGAATAGAAGCCGAGGGGCTCATAGGAGTCTGTATAGCGATCTTGGGCTTCTTCTTCTCCACTATTACATGCAGCAAGGCCCAATGTCATGACGGCTGTTAATGGTACCATGAATAATCGTTTATTCAATGGTGATTCCTCCTTCAACCCATTACTTGAGCATATTTTGTGCTCACCAATAGGTTGTGAAAGCATCTCACCTTTCATTCGGGTCAAAGTTTGGAGACATCTCCTACAATTGGGTATTGATCCTTTTCACTTCTCCATGCAGCTCTTGATTGAATTGCATTCGTTGCGAAAATTGATGAAGGGTTAAATTGATTAAGTAACCCCACACACGCTGTTTATAAGATTGATCTTCACGGATGAATCGATTCCACTCTCGAAACACATCTGATGGATACATTAAACCAAGATAAAAAATGAGCTCATCCTCGTATGATTTGAATGGTGTCAGGCGTTTGACGTCACTTAGAGACCAATTTAAATATGGTAAAATCCGGTTACAAAACTGCAGGTCATCTGTTAACTCTGTAGAAAGTGACATTAAATCAAAGTCAATCATATACACCATCCCGTTCTTTCCTCTTAAGAAATTATGATGTGCTACATCTCCATGAGTAATGCATTTTCCATGCTCATCGATGTCGATTGATTTTAATTCTTTCAGTGCCCACTTCCCCCATTCTAAATACGTATACAAATAATAAGGTTGAATGAAGGCTTGCAAATAGGGAAGATTATATTGAAACTGTATCATTCGTTTTTTCCATTTTTTCAGCCATTTGTACCGTGGAATTTCAGTTGTCCATGAATCATTGATCTTTTTCGATACTGAATGAAATTTTTTCAGTACCTTTAATGCATCTTCGCGATCTTCAGGTTGATCATAACTGATGGACTGGGACGTTTCTAACCAAGTGGTAATACCGATCGGAGATCCTTCAAATAATAATATCTCCCGCTCATGAATAGGATGAAACGGCAGAACGTGATAAAACTTTTCCCTTAACAACGTTGAAATCAGCCGTTCCTGATGTAAGAATCTCAGTTGATTTGGAAATCGTTTCACAAACCACTTTCTACCATTGCTTTTGAGCTTCCATTTTCCTTCTTTTAACGTTTTAAGGGTTGCTCCGGGATCGTATAACTTAGATTGTAAAAAAGAAAGGAGACGATGTGAATAATCGTCTCCTCGTACATGCATGTTAGCCCTCAAAGTCATCGTCATTGAAGTTGGGCATGGAAAATGCTCTTGGACCAAACATTCCTTGAGGTCCCATTGGCATGCCCATTCCCTGACCTTGGGGTCCCATCGGCATTCCTTGGCCAGGCATTCCCTGCCCCATCATTCCCGGTCCGAAGCCGTATGGTTGTTGCTGCATTCCTTGAGGCATTTGTTGTTGCATCATTGGATGATGCATCATTGGCCCATACCCTTGAGGTGCACCGCATCCGCAATCACCTTGGTCGCTTGCTCCCATTACTCCGGACGGCTGACCCATTGGCATTTGACCACCCATTTGGGCTCCCATTACTCCTGATGGCTGCCCCATCGGCATCTGGCCACCCGTTTGGGCTCCCATTACTCCTGATGGCTGGCCCATCGGCATTTGGCCACCCGTTTGGGCTCCCATTACTCCTGATGGCTGGCCCATCGGCATTTGATGTCCATACATCATCGAAGAAGGGGACTCTTCTGACATTGCTCCCTGAACATGACCTCCTGGCCCCATTGGATACCCTCCTGGCATTCCACCACCATGGAATCCTGGTCCCGGCATGACAGGAGAGACTGGATAGCAATTCTGAGGATACATCATGGCCGGTGATACCTGTTGCGGCATATGAACGGATGGATAGTCATTTTCATCTGACACTCCCATTACTCCGTACGGCTGATCCATTGGGTGTTGCATTGGCATTTGCATCGGCTGTTGCATATGCATCGGCTGTTGCATCGGCTGTTGCATCGGCATTTGACCATGCGGCATGTATGGCATGACAGATGAAGACTCTTCTTCATACCCCATTTGTGGCATCATTGGCATCTGCTGCATTCCAGGCATCATGGAAGCACCCTGAACCCCGCTTCCAGGTCCCATTGGCATTCCTTGACCCATCGGCATTCCATATCCTCCTGGCTGCATTCCCCATCCATGTGGTGGACAGAAACCTGATCCTGGCATTACCGGTGATACGGGTACACAATTATTTGGGTTAAACATAGGCTGGGTGTTCCCTCCTTGTGGTTGAGATGGCATTTGTAAGCTTTCTTCTTCTTGAATACCTTGAACGGCTTCTTGCTTCGGTTTAGGCTTTGGCTGTTCTTTTGCTTTTGGAAGTACATTAGTAGGTTTAGGCGGCGTTTGAGGTTTTGGCTTTGGCTTTGCTTGCTGCTTTGGTTGTTGCATTGGTTGTTGCATTTGCATATTCGCCATATTCATCATGTAGTAGTTGTTAATATCAATTTCCGGCACTACTGGTTGAGGCATTTTAGGTGCAAATGGCTTTTGTACTTCTTTCGGCTTTTCTTTCTTTGGCTCTTCTACTGGCATGGCCATAGGCTTCTGCTCTTTGAACGGATGCTCTGCTTTAGGCATCTCCTTCTTTGGCATTTCCTTGGAACCGTATTTGATCTGTGTCTCTTTCTTTACGGATCCGCCTGTAGTCGGCACTTTAATTTTCATGCCAGGCATGATCATGTCAGGGTTTGATAGCTGGGCATTCATCTGTTTTAACTCTTCGAAATTCACGCCATACTTCTTGGCGATCTTCCATAGAGTATCCCCTTTTTGAACAATATGGATTTTCACTCTTTTTCCCTCCTCAGGCATAAGTCTATATATCCTATGACAAGATAGGCAAATTGCTAATCATCTACATAAAAACTTATGAGTGATTCAAAAAAAATATACCGTCCCGGCGATGGGAAGGTATATTTAAGCTTGGTCGTTTTATTTATTTAACTTCATTAAGCACGGGCTAACATGCGTTCTAAAGCGAAAATCGCATTTCTTGCAGTATCTTCATCCACTTTAATGATATTTTCGGTTTTTCTCTCCATAATCTTTTCCAAGGACCATACTAAATGGGGTAAATCGATGCGATTCATCGTTAAACAAGGACACATATATGGATTTAGGGAAACAATAGTCTTATCGGGATGTTGATTGATCAGTCTTTTCACGAGATTCATTTCTGTTCCAATCGCCCAGGAAGATCCTGGAGCCGACTGGTCAATCGTTTCTATAATATATTTCGTGCTTCCATTAAAATCTGATTTTTCCACCACTTCACGGCGACATTCAGGATGAACGATGATCTTCATGTCAGGATGATTTTTCCGGATTTCGTCTATATTCTTCTCTGTGAAGTTTTCATGTACGGAACAGTGGCCCCTCCATAGGATCACTTTCACGCCATCAAGGTCTCCATCATGGATCAGCTCGTTTCTAATCGGATCCCAGACAGCCATTTCACTTAAGGAAACACCAAGATCAGCCGCTGTGTTACGTCCTAAGTGTTGATCAGGCAAGAAGAGAATCCGTTCCTTCTGCCCTAATGCCCATTCGACCATTTTGTGTGCATTTGATGACGTAACCGTAGCTCCTCCATTCTTGCCAACAAAGCTTTTGATTGCTGCGGTGGAATTGACATACGTGAGGGGAATGATTGTATCACCGAATTGTTCCGTCAGTTTGATCCATGCCTTTTCCGTCTGATAAATATCTGCCATATCTGCCATGGAACACCCCGCCCTCATGTCGGGTAAGATGACCACTTGATTTTCATCCGTTAAAATATCTGCCGTTTCGGCCATAAAATGGACCCCGCAAAACACAATGAATTCCGCTTCTTTATTTTGAGCCGATATTTGGGCAAGTTGAAGAGAATCCCCGACGGCATCAGCAAATTGGATTACTTCATCTTTTTGATAATGATGCCCTGGGATAAAAAGCTTCTTTCCTAATTCGAACTTAATTTCCCTCACTCTACTTTCCATTTGTTCCGTTGTGAGGCTTGTAATCGATTCAGGCAAAACACCCGTTTCTTTTGTTAATTCATCCAGTACCCCCATGTTCATACCCCTTTCGCTATTCTTACTCTTGCGCTGATATCAAGTGATTTCACCGAATGTGTCAAGTACCCGAGGGAGATATAATGAATACCTGTCTCTGCATAAGCACTGAGACTTTCCCTCGTGACCCCACCCGATGCTTCCGTCACGATATGAGAGGGAACAAGGGGGATCCACTCCCGGATCGCCTCTGGACTACAGTTATCGAACATAATGACATCTGCTCCGCTTTCGATCGCTTCCACTAATTGCTCCCTTGTTTCGATCTCCACTTCCACTTTCACCATATGACCAATGTGACTTTTCACCTTTTTTACAGCATTTGTAATCGATCCCTCAAATGAAATGTGATTATCTTTCAGCATGACGGCATCATAAAGGCCATTTCTGTGGTTGAATCCTCCACCGGTCCTTACAGCATACTTCTCAAGCATCCGTAATCCAGGGGTTGTTTTCCGTGTATCACACAATCGAACTCCACTGCCTTTCACCTGCTGTACGGCTCGATGGGTTTCGGTGGCAATACCGCTCATGCGCTGAATCAGATTCAGAACGACCCGTTCAGCTTGAAGGAGATCTCTTACCGTACCTCTGATTTCAGCAATCAATTGGCCAGCTTCCACCACTTCACCATCTTCAACGAAGACCTGAACGTTGACAGAAGGATCGAATAATGAAAATCCGATTTCAACTACATCCTTTCCACAAAAGATCCCATTCTCTTTCATTTGAAGTGAAAAGGACCCTTCATCGCTCTTCGTGAACAGGATCTCAGAAGATAGATCCCCGTCGCCAAGATCTTCACGGTAAAACTCTTCAAGCATAGATTTTAGTTTCATTTTGTTCATGATATTCCACCCTCAATCGACCATCATTGTTTTGTAAAACCATTTTTCGTTTAAACCATTGATCATTATCTTCACGAGGGAAGTCTGATCGAATATGACCTCCCCTGCTTTCCTTCCGTAATAAAGCGGACTCGGTCACGAGCAAGCTTACGATCCACATGAAATATTTGTGAATCTCTTCACGTGAATTAAAATCAAGCAGCTCATGGAATGTCAGTGGCTGTGCCTTTAACCACTTCAAATGAGCGAGCAGCCCATCTTCCTCCCGAATGATCCCAACACGATTCATCATACCTTCTTTTATATCAGCAGATTGAAAGGGGGTATTCAGGGACTCCCCCTCTTTAATCTGGTCAGATGTGGAGGGGAAATGAGGTGAGGCGCTGTCTCCTTTTTGAATAAGAAATTTGCCCAGACGATCTCCGTATACCAATCCTTCTAATAATGAATTGCTTGCCAGTCGATTAGCCCCGTGAATGCCGGTGCATGCAACTTCCCCGATGGCATATAACCCGGGGATATTCGTTCTTCCCGCATGATCTGTTACGACCCCACCCATCATAAAATGACATCCCGGGGAAACTGGGATCATCCCATCCTCGATGGAAATGTTATGTTTCAAGCAAAGAGTGGAAATGGAAGGGAATTTCGCTTGGAAATCTTCTATTCTACTAATATCCAGATACACGTTCCTTCCCCTTTTCCGCTCCTTATAAATCCGTTCAGCGACAATATGCCGGGGAGCAAGTTCAAGTTGGGGGTCGACTCCCTCCATGATCCTTTTTCCCTTATCGTTTAAGAGAAGGGCTCCCTCCCCTCTTACGGCTTCCGAAATAAGACCGCATGTTCTCCCGTCCAACCAAAGCAGGGTCGGATGAAACTGAATAAATTCCATATCTGATAGCTTTGCCCCTGCAAGAAAAGCAAGTGCCATTCCATCTCCCGTCACAGCTGGATGATTGGATGTAGAGGAATATAAACCGCCGATTCCTCCTGTGGCGAGAACGACATGTGAAGCATAGTAATAGCGGATTGAGTCACTCTTATCTTTCGTTTTCACTCCACAGCAATGGCCCTTGTCATCTTTTATAAGCTCGTAAACCATTTCTCCTTCAAAGAATTCGACCTTTTCCATTGAAAGGGATTTCAACAAATACTTCACCAAATATTTCCCCGTTTGATCTCCACCACTATGCAGGATGCGATGTGCACTATGTGCTCCCTCCATCCCCAGAGAAAGACTTCCATCCTCTTTTCGATCAAATGGTGCTCCTTCATCCACCAGGGATTGTACGATTCTTTTTCCATCTGCTATGAGTTGATTCACACCATCTTCATCCTGGTGATAGCGTCCAGCTTCCAATGTATCTTTAAAATGAGCATTTACAGAATCCTTCAGTCCTAAAGGTGCCGCAATCCCGCCTTGAGCGAGGTAAGAGTTACCACTTTTGATTTTATCCTTTGTGATAATCATCACATAAAAATGATTTTGAAGCTGACGTGCCAATTGCAAGGCGGCAATGCCACTTCCAACGATGATAATATCGGTTTTTTTCATCAAAAACCCTCCTGATTATTTACAGGTGTCTTGACACATATATTTACACATATTTAAACTAATAACAAGAGTTTTTTACCAGACTCATATATTCAGACTATTTTAATAAAAGGCAGGTTACATGATGAACTATTTTGATTACGCCGCTACAACCCCTATAGATCCTGAAAGTTTACATGTGGTTCAAACAGTCAGTGAGGAGTTCTGGGGTAATCCGAGCAGTCTTCACGACATTGGCGGAAAAGCACAGCATTTACTGACTAAATGCAGAAAAAAATTGGCAGGATTGCTTGAGGTCCCACCTAAAGGAATATACTTTACCTCTGGAGGGACAGAGGGGAATCATTTAGCCCTCATCACGCTCGCACTAAGTAGACAAGAGAAGGGAAAACACATCATCATGGGTGGTGCAGAACATTCATCCCTGCACTCCTCAGTCGCTTTTCTTGAGCAATTTGGCTTTACGATTACGAAAATCCCTTTCACCTCTCAAGGATTAATTGACCTTCAAATATTAAAAGAATCGATTTCAGAGGACACGACCATTGTCAGCATCGGCCACGTCAACGGAGAAATCGGTACGATCCAGCCCCTGCACGACATTAAGAATCTATTGAAAAACCGTGACATTTTACTGCACAGCGATATGGTTCAATCATTCGGGAAAATGGACATCACTGAATTCACTTCCATCGTTGACAGTTTCACACTCTCTTCTCATAAAATTTATGGTCCAAAGGGAGTCGGTGCTCTTTATATCAATCCATCTCTGGACGTATCTCCCATGATCCCGGGACAGACTCATGAGGACGGGTTCAGGGGAGGAACGGTGAATCTGCCAGGGATAGCGGGATTCGTGACATCCGCAAGTATGTGTCATGACTCCTTTTCAACACCGCATTTTATTCGGTTGAGAGCGCATTTCTTAACACAATTAGAAGAACAACTGTCGGGTATTTACACCCTCTATGAAGGGCCTGCATTCGCACAGTTGCCACATGTTGTCGGACTTGGGATTCACGGCCTGGAGGGTCAATGGCTCATGCTCGAATGCAACAGGCGTGGAATGGGCATTTCCACAGGCAGTGCGTGCGCGGCAGGATCACAGGATACGCCTAAGACATTGACAAGTATGGGAGTCGGGCAAAGAGCCGGAAAAGAATTCATCCGGATTTCATTCGGAAGAGATACGAGGGAAGAACACATAGAAGCATTGGTACAAACTTTTTCTGAAATCCATGCGGCTCACGTATCTTCCTTAACTTGAAGAACGAGTTGTGGTATGATTTCCTATATAAAATTGGGGACGGAGGAGATACCTTTGGCAGGAAAAAAGATCCTTGGGAATGAGAGAAGACAATGGATCCTCGATAAACTAATCACAAAACAGGCCCCTGTAACAGGTGGAGATCTCGCTAAACAGACCAATGTCAGTCGTCAAGTCATCGTAAGTGACATCACATTGCTGAAAGCAAAAGGAGAACCTATTATTGCAACCAGTCAGGGCTATCTGTACATGCCGACTTCCAACCAGGAAACGCTGATCGAACGCACGGTTGCCTGTCAGCACACGCCTGAACGATCAGAAGAAGAACTATTCTTACTTGTCGATCACGGCGTAACTGTTAAAGATGTAAAGATCGAGCATGGCGTTTACGGAGATCTAACCGCTTCGATTATGGTTTCAAACCGTAAAGAGGTAGAACAATTCATGAACAAAATTGAGGATACAGGAGCTTCCTTTCTATCGGAACTAACAGATGGAGTTCATTTACATACGTTAATGGCTCCAAATGAAGAAACGCTGGAAAAAGCAGAAAGTGCGCTTCAAGAAGCAGGATTTTTAATTCAGTCTTAATAAAAAAGGCAGATTTCTAATTGGAAATCTGCCTTTTCACTGTTCAATTATCCAATAAATAAGAAGAATACGACCCGATCATTTTTACTTTGCATCCGAGGGCTTCCATTTCACTGATTGCTCCCGGCAGTAGCACATCATCCATTTCGTGGGCCACATCAATTAAGAAGAAATAATCCCCTAACCCTGTTTTCAACGGTCTGGATTCAATTTTACTTAAGTTTAATTGCCTCCAGGCAAAGGTTGATAATACCTGGTGGAGCGCTCCTGATCGATCTTTCGGGAGAGTCACCATCAAGGTCGTCTTATCCATGGTTTTTTCCTGGGAAAGCGACAAGGGATCGGCCGTCTTATGTAAAACAATGAACCTTGTATGATTATAGGCAAAATCATGAATATTTTCATGCAGGATCGTTAACCCGTATTTTTCAGCGGCCAACTCGTTTCCGATCGCCCCTAGAAACGCATCAGGGTTCTCACTCACGAATTTAGCTGCAGCTGCCGTACTGGTCGTTTGTTCTAAAGTGACGCCCCGAAACTGCTTATGTAAAAACTTATGGCACTGTGCCAATGCGTGGGAATGGGAAAGAATTTTTCGAATCGATTCTTCGCTATCGCTCCATTCTGGATGTATCATTAAGTGCTGCTGAATCGCGGATGTCAATTCTGCTGTAATCGCTAAATTCGCTTCATGAAACAAATAATCGACTGTAATATGTACCGAGCCTTCCAAGGCATTTTCTAATGGAACAACGGCATAATCGACCTCATTCTCTATCACCGCTTCAATGCAATCAGGAATCGTTACATACGGCACCGTATCTTGTTCTGGAAATGCCTTCTTGACAGCTAAATCTGTAAAGGAAGCCTGGGGTCCTAAATAAGCAATTTTCACTCTACTCTTCCTCTCACTCTCACCAAATTTATTGAACATTCTAACACGTATAGCATCAAAGAGGAAGAGTTTTTTATTTCTAACGAAGCAGACAATAGATATTTTTTTAGATGGCTGTATTCGTAAATGTGTTGCATAGAAGATAGTGGTTGATTTCCACTACAGGATGCTCGCTTTCCGCGGGGCGGGCGGTGAGCCTCCTCGTCGCTGCGCTCCTGCGGGCTCTCACCTGTCCCGCTATTCCCGCAGGAGTCGAGCACCTTCCGTTCCAATCAACATCATGGTGTAGCAGTGGGGTTAACAGAAGCTAACTTAAAACAAAATTCTTCTAGAAAATAGTCTGTTAGAAAAAAAAGAAGTGTTAGGCTCCGGAGCCTAACACTTCTACTTTTTCTACAAATTCTAATCGTCTCATCTTTGAAAGTAAGTCTTCCAATCCTATCGTAAGGTCTGTCACATTTAGTGATAGTGTGACATTCGCTCTTCCTTGCAAGGGGATTGTCTGATGTATCGTTAAAATATTACAACCATGCTTGGCTGTTTCACTGAGTAAATGAGACAACGTACCTGAACGATCTTCGAGATGAAAGAATAGCGTGATGATTCTCTCCTTCACCACGGTGTGAAACGGAAACACAGTATCACGATATTTATAAAAGGCACTCCGGCTTAAATCAACCCGATGGACCGCTTCCCATACTGAGTCGGCCTTGCCTCTTTCAATCAATTCTTTGGCATCCAGGGTTTTCTTCATCGCTTCGGGCAGCACATCTTCACGTACTAAATAAAACTTGCCCTCTTGAAATTTTTTCCCCAATGACTATTCCTCCAATTGTCTAGCTGCAGAGGCCAGGGACAAAGATTAAGCCTCTATGAAAATCTCTTAGCTTTCTATTGTGGAGCATTGCCGGTCTATATAAACCGACAATGCACTTCTGTCTGAAATAGATGAAGGATGAAACTTAATCGACAAATTCGAATTCATATTTTAACAAGCGGATCGTGTCGCCGTTTTCGGCACCACGCTCACGAAGGGCTTCATCCACTCCATACGAACGAAGCTGTCTTGCAAAACGTCTCGTAGAATCTTCCCGGGAGAAATCCGTCATCTTAAACAATCTCTCAATTTTCGCACCGCTGACAACGAATGTTCCATCAGGATCACGAGTGATTTCGAACTCTCTCTCTTCTTCTTCATGCTTATAAAGAACACGGTGAATGCCTGTTTCCTCTTCTTCATGAATAGGAAATTCAGAAGTCGTTTCTACCTTATCAGCTACCGCATACAGAAGCTCACTTAGCCCTTGACGCGTAACAGCTGAGATCGGGAAGACAGGGAAATCTTCCTGCAGTTTCTCTTTGAAAATCTCCAGGTTTTCTTCTGAATCAGGCATGTCCATTTTATTGGCAACGATGATTTGAGGTCTCTCCGTTAAACGAAGATTATATTGCTTAAGCTCTTCATTGATCGTCAGATAATCCTCATATGGATCTCTTCCTTCCATTCCACTCATATCGATCACATGAACAATAACACGTGTACGTTCAATATGGCGCAGGAATTGGTGACCGAGTCCAACACCTTCATGGGCTCCTTCAATTAACCCCGGCAAGTCAGCCATAACAAAGCTTCTTCCATCTCCTGTTTCAACCATTCCAAGATTCGGAACAATTGTTGTGAAATGGTACGAAGCAATCTTTGGCTTGGCAGCTGAAACAACTGAAAGCAAAGTTGATTTCCCAACGCTTGGGAATCCCACCAGGCCAACATCTGCAAGTAGCTTCAATTCCATCACGATATAACGCTCTTGTCCCGGCTCCCCTTTTTCAGAAAGCTCAGGAGCAGGGTTGGCAGGCGTTGCAAATCTCGAATTCCCTCGTCCACCGCGTCCACCTTTTGTAATAACTGCACGCTGACCGTGCTGCACAAGGTCGGCAATCGTTTCACCTGTATCGTCGTCCTTCACAACGGTTCCAGGTGGAACCTTTACAACCATATCTTCCGCATTGCGTCCATGCTGATTCTTACTCATCCCGTGCTCTCCACGAGGTGCTTTGAAATGACGCTGATAACGGAAATCCATCAACGTTCTTAAGCCTTCATCCACTTCAAAAATGACGTCTGCACCGTGACCGCCATCTCCTCCGGCCGGACCACCTTTAGGTACATATTTCTCACGACGGAAGGCAACCATACCGTTTCCGCCGTCACCGCCCTTTGTATAAACCTTGACCTGATCTATAAACATACTTTCACTCCTAACTTATCCGTGAAATCGCCTCATCGGGCGACTACATGAATGACAAGAACCTCTTCTTGAAGTTGTTCTATTTCTATATTTTTTCCGTTTGATCGTTGATTCTTTATCCAGTCTTCCACCATGCTTGTACTCTTTAGTATGCCTGTGAAATCAAATATAAAACGGGATTGTTCTTTTGTAATGTCCAGTAAGAGGGATAATTGATTTTCTACATTGTTCATTACATTTGATTCAAGGAATTCAAGAAACTCCTTGCACCAGTTGTAAAGCCTTCTATCTTCAAGCCCGTGTGATGACTCCGATTGAAGGACTTCAAAATCCAGCTTAATCAAATGTCTTGACCAATTATATGTTAATATCCATTCTGCCAATAATGGAAGCTTTAAGTTCGATAGCTTCGACTCATTTTGTGCAACGAGAACCATTTCCATGATCACTTGCTTCGCCCGCTCCACGCGATCAAGATCCAAGTTGCCTTTTATTATTTGCAAATCATTCATCCAGTCGTGGCGAGCATGCCTTAACGCCTCGACTACACCCCAATTTTCGCTCATAATCTAACTCCTATACTTTAAGTGCTACCTGTAAGTATATCAAAGATGAGACTGGTGCGTATATTGTTTCTGTAAAATTGGTGGGGGTGAATGGAGATTAAGTGGGATGCTGGATTTTCAGGAATTGAAAATAAATCCTTAAATTTGAAAATAAATGGGTGGAAATTGAAAATAAAATTCAATTTTTGAAAATAAATGGATTAAAGTTGAAAATAAATCGCTTTTACATCTGCCTTTTAATCAAACACTCTCCATGTTAACCCTATTTCTCAGTAAAAGTATCTCAAATTCAGCAAAACCAGCCCCAAATTCCATATAAATTCGTCTGGAACCCCATCAAAACCCGAGCCCACACCCATATCCCTGATAAAAATAAAACTCTAACCGAAAGTCGGTTAGAGTTTTCGTTAAAGATATGCGATTAAGCTTCATTCGCAACTGGGTATACGCTCACTTTTTTCTTGTCACGACCCATGCGTTCGAAACGAACAACACCGTCGGTTGTAGCGAAAAGTGTATCGTCGCCACCACGGCCGACGTTTAGGCCTGGATAAATTTTCGTACCGCGTTGACGGTAAAGAATTGATCCACCAGTAACCATTTGACCGTCTGCACGCTTAGCACCAAGACGCTTTGAGATAGAGTCACGACCATTTTTAGTCGAACCTACTCCTTTTTTAGACGCAAAAAACTGAAGGTCTAATCTTAACATCTGTTCCACCTCCTACTTTTTGAAGGTTATTTTAATAAAATCACTATAGTCTCTTTCAATCGTTTGGAGGCTGATAAGCATGCTATCTAGTAGCAGCTGAATCTTGCTCTCTGTTTCTTCCGGAAGATCATCAGGGATGACACAGCGAAGATAGCCACCATCAGAGGATTGCTCGATGGCCGGTTCTACACCGGTTAACACCATAATGGCATTAATACTGCCAAATGAAACAGCAGAAGCACCTGCACAAACAATGTCTTGCCCATTTTCGGCAAAATCAGCATGTCCATCCATAGAGAAAGAACGGATTCTTTTCTTGGAGGAACGCTCTACGTAAACGTTAATCATGTCATCACGCCTTACGCGTTGATTTCGTCAATGACAACTTTAGTGTAAGGTTGACGGTGACCTTGCTTACGACGGTAGTTCTTTTTCGCTTTGTATTTGAATACTACAAGCTTTTTCGCGCGGCCTTGCTTTTCAATTTTCGCTGTTACAGTAGCTCCATCCACTAACGGACTTCCTACTTTCACATCGTCGCCACCAACGAATAGAACTTTGTCAAATGTTACCGTATCGCCTTGTTCTGCGTTTAGCTTTTCGATGTAGATCGCTTGACCAGCTTCTACACGGATTTGTTTACCACCTGTTTCGATAATTGCGTACATAATCGCACCTCCTTATAAACTCAGACTCGCCAATGACAGGTGTTGGATTGCTCCAAGCTTTTCTACCTGTAATGAGCGGTTGTAGCACGGGTGCTACAATCAATAACATTAGAATCCTATCATAAAAATTGATGTACTGTCAATAACAATCAAGAAATTCATGTAAACTTTGTTACATGATAATAAGGATGTTCATGAGTGATTTCTTTTATTTTGATTTCTTTTCTCAACGCTTTTTCCAATCTTTGAAGGTGAACGTTCTGCTTTCCAGAAAAGACGGTTACGACTTCCCCAGTCGCTTCTACTTCAATGAGGGACCCATCCATCGCCTGCATTTCCCACAGCTCCCTTTCAAGCTGGAATGCCAACGTTTCAGGCGTCATTTCTCTCCCTGTACCATGACATACTGAACAAGGACGAGTCAAGTAGGCAGACAGGGACTGACGGGTCCTTTTTCGTGTCAATTCAAGAATGCCAAGGGATGTAAAGCCTACGATCGTCGTGCGCTGCTTATCCGATACTAACGCATCTGAAAGTGCATCCACCACTTCCTGTTTGTGGCTTTCCTTTTTCATATCGATAAAATCGATGAGAATCATGCCACTCAAATTCCGAAGGGTGAGTTGCTTCGCCATTTCTTTCGCTGCCAGTTTATTAGTTTGTAAAATGGTCTGTTCTAAATCGTCTTTACCCGTAAACTTTCCTGAATTCACATCCACAACGGTCATGGCTTCTGTTGACTCAATGACAATAAATGCTCCTTTATCGAGCCATACCACTTTCTTCAGTACGTTTTCCCATACAGAGGCAACGTGATAATGACGAAGAATATTTTCTTGGCCTTGATAAAGTTCGAAGATCCACTTATCTTTTATCCCGGCTCCGCTCATTTCTTCTAAATGAAGAAGACTATCATAGTCATCGACTACAATTCTTCCTCCACTCCCCTTTTTCAGTTGTTCATGGAGATCCTCATAGAAAGTATCCTGCCGGGATAAGAGTGAAGGACATTTAGCTCTCAGAGACACCCTTTCCAGGCTTTCATATCTAGAACGTAATGAGTGCAGCTCCCCTTGTAACACTCCTTCTCTCACATCAACGGCATTGGTGCGCATCAAAATGCCTTCTTCCGGCTCTTTCCACTCATTCCCTAAGCGTCTTAAGACCTTCCTGTTTTCAACATCCACTTTTTTAGATACCGCCACATAGTACCCTTGTGGCATGTAAACAAGATGTTCCCCTTTGAGCTCGATAACGGCCGTCAATCTTGCACCCTTCGTTCCCAGCTCATCCTTCATGACCTGCACGATAATTTTTTGCCCTTCATGCACGCACTTTCCAATGGGATGAGGATCGTTTCCGGCGTGGTATGCCTCCACGTTTTGCGGAAAGTCCTTTTCATGAAGATAGCCATTTTTACCCCCGCCAATATCTACAAATGCCGCACCCAGCCCTTTTTGAACCTTGACGACTCTTCCAAGATAAATATTGCCTGTTAAGCTTTCCTCTCCAGGTTGATATGTATATAATCCAATGATTTCATTATCTGATCGGTATACCCACCGCTTTTCCCTGCTCTTACTGTGTACAATGATTTCTTCCAAACCGAAAACCCCTTTTCCACGAAAAAAGTCATAAGAAAAAAGGGTTGATTCCAACCCTTTTACCAGTATGCCCTTACTTTATACAGTTCGTCTTCATTCGTCAATAAAGGTAGAGGAGGTCCTTCGTTTTGGCAGAGGTCATCTTTTCGGCAAAAAAGGCGTGGAGGAGCTCATTTTCATCCAGCTTCCCTACTTCAATTCCTTTTTCAAAGACAACCAGGGGATGCTTTACCCCCCGCTGAAACTTCTCCACTACTGTAATGATGGAATCTTCGCTTTCAATGGGAAGTGGCCGCAGTTCCACAAATTGATGACTCTTCCCGTAATACCGCTCTAACAAAAACTTCATAAACGCATACCGCCTCTGTTTCCAATCCACCCATAATGAAAAGTACAGGAACAAAAGAACGATCCACAGATTCAAATGAAGGGGAGCGATGATGAGTACAACCAGGTGGAACAGCAATAATAAACCAAAAGATAAGAGAAGTGTGTATTCATATGCTCTCAAATAATTAAGCTTCGTGGCTAAAAGTAAGGAAACGATTTTCCCTCCGTCTAAAGGCCAAATGGGAAGAAGATTAAACAACAACACCATCATATTCAACTGAAAAAAAAGCGAAAATGAGTCCGGGCTGATTACGCCGGTCTTCATAAGCCCCCAACCTGAGGCTATGAGCCATATGTGCTGCAAGGGACCCGCAGCCACCACCCAGAACTCCTCCCGCAAGGAACGGTTTCCATGCTCATCCATCTCCGCAACCCCACCAAAAGGCAACAGGGCGATTTTCTTTACTCTCCAGGAAAAGGAATGGGCCATCAGTCCATGTCCCAATTCATGGATCGTAATGATGAAGAGAAGCAGTATCAGTTCAAAAAAATGAGCCGTCATAATCGCAATGGCTATGACGAGCCAAAGCAAAGGGTGTACATGAAATTTTTTTAAAAGTGAAATGATATTAGTCAAATGACATCACCTGTATCGGGTCGATGAATTCATCACCCATTTTAATCGCGAAATAAAACTCTCCTGTCACATCGTTCTGACTGCTGGTGGAAACCTTGCCTACAAGAGATCCCTTCTCAATCGATTCATACTGTTTCACATCAATCGATTCGAGGTGACCATACCAGGATTCTGATTTGTCTGCATGTTGAATGACGACTGTGTTTCCCAGCTCTTCTTTCTTACCTGCAAATATAATCAAGCCTCCCTTCATCGCCGCTACATCTTCACCTAAGCCCGTTTCAAGCATGATGCCTTGTCCATTGGTTTTAAAATTTTCAACGACCTTCCCCGACGCAGGTATGGCATATTCCGAACTTTGTGCAGTAGAGGATTCTTTCTTGGTATTACTTGTTGGTAATAACGCTAATGGTTTTCCGAATTGGTCCTCATACCACGTGGAAATGGCGGCAAATTGGAATTCTGTATCCATGGTTTTCGTGACAACGGATTTCGCTTCATTGAATACAGGTGAAGGACTCTTAAACATAATCGCCGTCACTAATACCATGATTCCCGCTCCAAGTATCTTAAGCATAAAGGTTTCCTTTTTAAATAATGGATGCACTCCCTCAGGTGGCGGTCCCCCTTCAAAGCTTGTCTGTCGTTCCAGTCCATAGCGCTCCTCGTCCGATGGGAGAAAGTATGAAGAGTTCTGGCCTGGATTCGTTTTCTTTCGTTTCGCTATCCGCTTACGTATTTCATCCGCACGATTCCCCATGTACACCATTCCTTTTTATAAGGTATTGTTTCATAAACGTCTGGTTCAATTCTGGATGCATCACCCCGTTCAAGAGTGATTCTATACTAAATGGTTCTATTCATGATGAGGGACAAGGGGTGTTAGATCCATATTAAAAAGAGACCCATTCGATTACATATGATTTGCTACAATGTATGACTTGTCCTGAAAGAATATTCATGGGGAGAATAAAAAAGTCCCGGCAAAACGCTCGATGCGCTTTACCGGGACTGAATTGATTCTTATGCTTTTACACCGAATAATTTTTTAATTCTTGAAAAGACTCCTGCCCGTTCTTCTTCCAGAGACTGTAACGGAACCGATTCACCCAAGATTCGTCTGGCAATATTCCGGTAGGAAATAGAGGCTTTGCTTGTTGAATCAAGAGCGATGGGCTCACCTTTATTGGAAGATTTGATGACATTATCGTCGTCGGCTACGATCCCAAGAAGATCGATGGAAAGATGGGCTGTAATTTCGTCCACATCCAACATTTCACCGTTTTTCATCATATGATTGCGTATGCGGTTAATGACGAGTTTCGGTGGTTCAATATTTTCCTTCTCCAACAAACCGATGATTCGATCCGCATCCCGTACAGCTGAAATTTCAGGTGTCGTGACGACAATCGCACGATCGGCACCCGCCACAGCATTCTTATACCCCTGCTCGATCCCCGCAGGACAATCAATAATGATATAATCATAGTCTTGTTTTAAATCTACTACTAGCTTCTTCATTTGCTCAGGGTTAACAGCGGATTTATCACTTGTTTGTGCAGCTGGCAGTAAAAATAGTTTATCCTCGAAACGCTTATCTTTTACCAGAGCTTGGTGTACTTTACAGCGGCCCTCTACAACGTCTACTAAGTCATAAATGATTCTGTTTTCGAGTCCCATCACCACATCCAGGTTTCTGAGGCCGATATCTGTATCAATTAAACAAACCTTTTTGCCTTGTAGAGCTAATGCTGTACCAACATTGGCAGAAGTAGTCGTCTTTCCCACTCCACCTTTACCTGAAGTAACAACTATGGCTTCACCCACATTAGCTTCCTCCTTTAAAACTAGTAATATTTGGTCTAAGATGCTTTAAAACTTGTAATCGATCCACAACAATTTGCCCCTGATCATCGACATAAGCACATTCCATTTCGTGCTCATCGTCTTCTTCCACCCGATCAGGTGCCCGGTTCAGGGAATCCCCTATTCGGAGCTGGGACGGAACCATTTTGGATGCCACAATGACTGCATCCTGGTTTCCATTGTGGCCGGCATGGGCAATTCCTTTCAACGAACCCAATATGTAAATATTCCCTCCAGCCAGCACTTTCCCGCCGGGATTGACATCGCCGACAATAAGGATGTCTCCTGACACTTCCACGACTTGTCCCGACCGGATCACGCCGGTTAGAGTTTCTATATTTCGTTCATCTATGAGTTTCTCTGCATCATTCTTTGTAATCACATTACTCCATACTTCATTCACTACTAAATTACGTTTTTGTCTTACGATCTCTTTCAACTCTTCTACTTGATCATCCGTCAGGTAGCGATTTCCTGTTTGAATATTGACCGTGAGCAGGGGAGTCCCTTCTGTTTCCCGGTAATGTGCAGACAGCTTATCGTCCAATTCCTTCTTTAACTCATGAAAGGAGCATTGATCATTGAGATGAAGAGTCAGTCCTTCTTTTGTTCCTTTTATCATCACATTTGGCTTTTTATTCATGGCGCAATTTTTCACCTCAGTCGTCTATTAAATTCGACATAAGCAGTGCCATTTCCTCTTTATATGAAAAAATTACTAATAGAATTTATTCATCCAGCCACTCTTTCCGTTTTCGGAGAAGATAGTTCCTAAGTGGAAATGCCACAACTATATAAAACAATATATTAAGGACTAATGTTGGCCACAAACGCCAGTCCACGAACTGCATAAACGTCAAATCAGTCCGTTGGATAATTAGATTGATTTGATACACCAAAAACTCTAATACGGAAAGGTTCACAATTGAAATAATTCCCAATACAAAGAGGTTATTATGTAAAATTCTCATTATCTGGTGAGATAAAAAGATGACAAATGGGAAGAGCACTAAGTAAATGCCATTGATTTCTGTGTAATAAATATCAAATAGAAAGCCAAAGATGAAACCATAAAGCAATGCAGTGCGGTATTGATAAAACGCACAAATAAAGAACAGCACAATGATCAGAAAATGAGGAACAATGATTTTCTGATCAAACCACTCTTCATTTGGAAAAAGATGAACAAATAAACTCTCACTGTAAAAGAAGAGCAGGGTCATAAACGGAAGGAGGAGCCTACTGATCATTGCCATCCTCCTCAGCATCCGCTTCCTGTTCCGTCACACCCTGAATTTCACGGTCGATGACCATGACATGCTCCAGGTGATAGAAATCAGCAGCAGGCTTTACATATGCCGTTTGAGTCAACCCGTATTGATCCGGTTTCACTTCTTTCACTTCCCCAATGACCAGCCCCTTAGGGAATACTCCTCCCAATCCGGAGGTCATCACTTTAGAGCCTTCGTCGACTTTCATATCGTTGGAAATCCGCTTAACCAAAATTTCTTTTTTATCACTGTCGTACCCTTCAATCCACCCGTTGATATCTTGTTCTTTCCCCTGTATCACAGTGGAAATCCGGTTTTTAGTATTATTGGTTGAAATTAATTCAACAGTAGATGAAAATTCATTTACGCTTTTAATCTTTCCGATCAATCCCGCCGATGAAATGACGGCCATGTCTGATTTAATCCCGTTCACTTCTCCTTTATCAATCGTCAGGAGCTCTTGCCAGCGATCAGGATTCCTTGCAATAACGGTAGCTTGAATCGTGTTATAGGCACGGAGGTCTTCCTTCTTTTCAAGGACCGCTCTTAATTCATTATTATCTTGTTTCAGGTCTTTCACCTTTGTTTCAAGCTTCACTAATTCATCTAAACGTGTTTTCAATTTTTCGTTCTCTGTGTATGTATTTTGAAGATCTTGAACGTTATCAACAACTCCGGCAACATAATTGACAGGTTTTGAAACCAACGACTGTCCGAATCCTACCATATCTTTCACAAACTGCTCAGGCCAGCTGATACTATCACGGTCCCGCAAAGAAAATCCAATTAATCCCACCAGGACTATGACACCGACGAGCAGAATGATCAAACGCTTATTCAGGAAGAATTGTGGCATGATGTACACCTCAACCTTTTCTCATTCTAGTAAATACTATATCAAAAATCGCTTATTTTTGATATCATTCGTCAAAATATTCATGGTTGTTCGAAAAAAGATGGGGCCGACCTTAAGGCTAACCAAGCATCCTTAAGGAAACGTCCCCCATTCATTATTCATTATCTATTATTATTTCCCTCGATTTTTAAAGAGATGGATGTGGTCAAGGGCTTTCCCCGTACCGATTGCCACACAATCCAGAGGTTCCTCTGCAATAAGGACCGGCATTTTCGTTTCATCACTGATCACTTTGTCAAGATTACGAAGAAGCGCCCCGCCACCTGTCAGCACAATTCCTCTGTCCATGATGTCAGCGGCTAATTCAGGCGGTGTTTTCTCTAATGTACTCTTAACGGCATCGACAATCGTGTATACGGTATCACGAAGAGCAGATGCAATTTCAATCGCCGTTACTTCGATCGTTTTCGGTAAACCGGTCAGAAGGTCACGTCCGCGAATCTCCATTGCTTCAATTCCTTCAGAATCACCGGCAGAACCGACTTCCATTTTGATCGTCTCCGCTGTACGGTCCCCAATCATCAGGTTATACGTTTTGCGGATATAGTTGATGATGGCATCATCCATCTCATCCCCGGCTACACGGATCGACTGACTTGTCACAATCCCTCCTAGAGAGATGATTGCTACTTCCGTCGTTCCTCCACCGATATCTACGACCATACTTCCTGTCGGTTCCCACACTGGCAGGTTTGCACCAATCGCAGCGGCAAACGGCTCTTCAATCGTGTAAGCATCTCTTGCTCCTGCCTGTCTTGTTGCATCAATGACCGCTCTTTCTTCAACTCCGGTAATGCCTGAAGGTACACAAACCATGACGTAAGGCTTTCGGGAAAAAGCTCCTTTATTACGTGTCGCTTGTCTTATGTAATACTTCATCATCGTGGCTGTTGTTTCGTAGTCAGCGATTACCCCATCTTTCATTGGGCGAAGAGCCACGACATTTCCCGGTGTTCTACCGATCATGTTTTTAGCATCATTTCCGACTGCAACGATATGCTTGTTATCTGTTTGAAGTGCTACAACAGAAGGTTCGCGAACGACAATCCCTTTGCCTTTCAAGTACACCAAAGTGTTAGCTGTTCCTAAATCAATCCCTAAATCTTTCGTTCCAAACATGAATGGTATCTCCCTTTCTGATACAAATTGGCTGGTTTTTAACGTTTTATATGTGTTTTCACAGGAGAGTTGTCCAATCACTCTCTATCCTCGTAATTTTCGTCACAATAATTGTACGTTCATGCATAACGAAAAGACTCATTCCCTTGAAGAATGACTCTCTCTTTTCAATAAGCTGCGTTATATAGAATCACCATATTGTTTGTAAAAATCATAAGCTTTATTATATCGCAACCAGGAAAAAAATCATAGTGTCATAAATACCCTTTTTCCTTTAAACTGATAAACTTCTTCTCCCCTATTATAAGATGATCGAGTATATCAATACCAATGATTCGACCACATTCCACTAATCTTTTTGTCACTTCTATATCTTCTCTACTGGGAGTCGGATCTCCCGATGGATGGTTATGGATACAAATGATCGATGCCGCGGATCGTCGGAATGCTTCTTTGAAAACCTCCCGGGGGTGCACGATGGAAGCATTCAGACTTCCAATAAAGATGGTTTGCTTGTGGAGAACTTGATTCTTTGTGTTGAGGTATAAGCATACAAAATGCTCCTGGGCCAAAAATCTCATGTCGTTCATGACATAATTGGCTCCGTCTTCGGGGGAACGGATGCTATATCTGTCATCAAAAGCCAAGTTGCTGATTCTTCGACCGAATTCGACGGCGGCCATGATTTGAACCGCCTTTGCAAGGCCGATTCCCTTCGTTTTCGTAATCTCTTCCAGGGAAGCATCCTTTAATAGATTCAATCCATCAAAGTGATTGAGAAGCCGGTTGGCCAGTTGAAGAACAGATTCGGATTTGGTTCCGGTCCGGAGTAAGATAGCCAGCAGTTCTTGATTGGAAAGGCTTGCTGCACCACTTTGAATCAATCTTTCCCTAGGTCTTTCATCCTGAGGGAAATCCCGGATCATAAGCCTGTTTTCTTCATGCTGAGGTATTGCTTTAACCATTGGTTCCTCCTTTTCGTACGTTAAGGAGTCATTCTAGTTGAAGATAGCCCATTTCAAGTAAAACGCGATTCAACCGTGAGATGGGTAATCCAACGACGGAGAAATAATCGCCTTTAATTTCTTTGACAAATTTCGCTCCGATTCCTTGAATACCATATGAACCGGCTTTATCAAAAGGTTCTTCAGATGCAATATAATCGTCGATCTCATTAGAAGTCAACTCCCAAAACGTTACATCCGTTTTTTCATAAAAGTGATTCTCCACATCACCATGCAGAATGGCAACCCCCGTGTAAACAGAATGGGTAGAACCCGAAAGCATTGTCAGCATTTCTTTCGCTTCCTCTTTGGATTCCGGTTTACCAAGAATCTGGTCATCCTTCACTACGACGGTGTCTGAACCGACTACATAGTGGGTGGGGTATTTATCCGAGATTTCTTTCGCTTTTTTGCAGGCAAGATACATCACGACTTCATGGGGCATTAAATCAGATGAAAAGGTTTCATCTACAGTGGAGCTGATAACGGAAAAAGAAAGTTGAATTTGTTGCAGAAGTTCTTTTCGACGAGGAGATTGTGAAGCGAGTATGAGGTTGGACACACCATACCAATCCTTTCAAGGTAGAAGTTGGGAGATACATGATTATACTACCAAATTCCGCCTCTTTAAACAAGTAAAAATAGAGCCTCCCCTCTTATGGTCAGTAAGCTTAAATCTGACAAAATGAGAGAGGCTCTATTTTCGATAAAAGATTATTTCCTAGAAAATAGTCTAATTCAGTCGAAATTATAATCCACTGTAAAGTTGCAGGTAGGATAATAGCTCTTCCTGAACTTTTTGGGCATCCTCCGGGGACTTCATCGCTGCCGCGAGATTCCCTGCATTGACTAAGGACTCTTTCATGGAAGCAATGGTATCTTGACCTACCTTTATTCCTTCCAGTTCCTTCACTACGGATTGAATGGTTTGAATCGTCGCTTCGTCAGGCGTTCCACCGACCATTCCACTGCTGCTCTCCTGCGCTAATGTGCTGTAGAGCCCATTTCCCTTTTCCAAAAAGGATTTCTCTTCCTTTGAAGCATTTATTCCTTTAGCTGCAAATACAAAATCTTTCGCGAAAACCTTTACCCCTTTCAATTCTGTCCCAAGTGTTTTTGCTGTTTCAAGATCTCCCGAAACACCCAATATAAGAAAGAATTGTCCATCCTTTTCGACACTTGCGTAGCTCAACCCTTTTCCTGCTAAGCTGTCCTTCATGGCATTTAGCGATTCCTTTTTAGAAAACACACCGCCTTGGAGAATCGACGTTGAGAAATCCTGTAATTCAACAGCCGATACAGACTGCTTCCCTTCCTTATTTCCTTCTGCTGTCGTATCTTGCAACGTTGCAGCAGGTGCCGAAGGAACATCTGTTGTCGTAATGACTTTAAGCGTGCCGAATCCCAGCACCGCTCCTACCACAACCGCACCAATTATGGACATTAGAAGATTAACAGAGTCTTGAAAAGGATTTTTGAAAGACTTGCGCTTCTTTTTGTTTCCTGACACATAGTTGATTTTTTTGTATTCCTTAGGAGGTTGGGCTTCCTCATCGTCGGGAAGGATCCAATCGAATCCATTGTCTTCCGCCTCTTCCCCGGCAGCTGTTTCAGACTCCCCCAACTTCCAATCATAAACAAGAAGATCTTCCTCAAAATTTGTTTTTTCACCATTAATTTTAATAGATATCTTTTTATCTTTGTCTTTTTTATTATCCATCATCGCCACCCTCCTTCATCTATTTTTTTCCATGCTATCACATCCAACAAAAAAAAGAACAAGACTTTTGTCGTCTTGTCCTAATAGGTTTTCGTCAAATTTTTTAGTTTTAGCGAATAACGTTGTCGTTCGTTTGATCAGCCTCTTTTGTAGCAGGATCAGTATATTGAATAAAGGGATTCTTTTTTAGTGACGGAGGTGGACTATCAATGGATGGTACACTGTCCTTCAAATCCGTCAATTCCGGTAAATAAAAGGCAGACGCTACTAGTTGATAGGTTATGACTTGGGTCTCCTCCCCAGTAAGGACTGGGCTCATTTCTGCCCTTCCTTCAAATACAAGTTGATTCACTTCCACAATTCGTTCCAGGTTTTCTAAGGTACTAATGAATTCCTCCATGGAAAAATAGTTATCGGATTCTACCGTCATGGTAATCTGCATTCTCTTGACAGTAGAGGTGTCGTTCTCTATCACTTGCTCCTCAGAGGTTTCTCCTTGATATTGCAAAGTGGCGTCTTCATTTTGTTCAATTGAAAAAATGAAGTCTTCCTTCGCAAAGCTCATCGATTGGATGGTACTTTGAGAAAGCACCTCCGCTTTTTCAAATTGAAGGAGGAGTTGCTCTGTTAGCGGATCGACAGGGATTAGCTCTTGCATGCTTTTGGTATCTCTGTATGAATGTTTTGCGATCTCTGATGTCTTTGATTCAATCGCTGCTAAGAGCTTTTGTTCCGTTTTGAGTTCTTCCTGTTTCAGATTCAGCCTCTCTTTTTGAGGAGAAAAGATTAAGAAATAGAAGATAAGCAGAGTGAACATGCACCCGATCGTCATTCCTATAAAAAGCACTTTCTCTTTATTGTTCAGGGATGAAATCATTCTTCAACCTCCTCTTCTAGAGAGGCATCTTCTGTCTCATTTGAATCTTGAAGTTTTTCTGGATTAAGTGAAAGGGTGTACTCAACTAGATATCTCGGAACCACTTCCCTTTCATCAGCCTCTGCTTCTTCACCAGTACCTGTCGTGATTTCAAGAATTTCTGCATCTTTAATCCAGTATACTTCTTTTAAATGATGCAAATAATAAGCTGCTTCCCGGGATGAATCGAATTGTACAGAGGTATTGACCCTTTGCCTATCAGTATATTCAAAGGTTTGAATGAATCCCCGGGGAGGGAGTAACGAGATCAGCTTGTTAAGGACCGGAACTGTCTGGATTGGATAGTCTTTCATCCATTCAATCGTTTTTTCAAGTTTTTTTGCTCCCCCAGTGGATTCAGAATCAAGCAGTTTCCTTTGCTGCACCTCAATAAGTTGTTTGGTTTGAGAGATATCTCCCAGAGTTCTATCCGTATCCATTTGAATGCTTCGAAGAGAGAAAAAGAAGGAGAGACAACCGACAAAAAATAATAGAAGGATGATAGCCATGCTATATAAAAAGACGGAACTCTTCTTTTCTTTTTCCGGCAATAAGTTTATATCAATGAGATTCAATATATTGCACCTCTTTTAACGCCAGACCCAGGGCGATGGCAAACTGATTGGAAATTCTCTCGTCGTCCATCGTATAGATACCATCTAAATTCTGAAACCCTACGGGGATGGTAAACCGTTCTTTTACATACACTTCTATCTCACGTATACTCGGATGATCTCCGCTAATAAGGGCCTTTTCGACAGAGAACTCTCCTTTATGCAGTGAATACTGATAAAAATTCATCACTTTTTCTATTTCACTAAACGCATCTTCTACATTTCTCCAAGCAAGACGATCTTCTATCAATACGTTCTTATATTCCTGTTCCATGACAATCGGTCTTGTAAAGATTGGCTTATGTTCACGAAAAATCGAAATGGTTAATAATCTCTCATCAAAATGAAGAAACATTGTATGTTGTTGTGATGAAACGAATCCCTGCTCTACTGATAATCTGTAAAGGGCGAGGGGAGAAATGTCTGCAGCAACGGGCTTTAATTTCGCTTCCTCCAACACATCTTTGTAGCTATCGACCACTTCCTGGTGGGATGCGATTAAAAGAACCTCCCTCTCTTGTCCCACTTCATCCAATAGGGCATAGTCAAATACAGGATCTTCAAAAGGTAAATGAATGCTTGTGCCAATTTCTAAAAATAAGTAACCTTCTATTTCATCGTGTTTAAGATCAAGGGGAATCTTCACTATTCTTAAAACAACAAACGCATCTGGAACGACAAATCGTACCGACCTTCCTCTAATCCCCCACTCCTCTACACATTCTTCCAATATAAAAGATAGAGTTTGTTCATCAAGGATCCTGCCCCCTTTGATGATGCCGTCTGGAATGCTGCGTTCCCCTAAAGCCTGAACGAGTAGAGGGGAAGTCTGCTTCAACTCTAGAAAGCGGATGGAATTGTCTGTGAAAACGATATTGGATGTTTTTTTGCTGCTAGAGAGAAACGATAAAAAACCCATAGAATGAACCCTTTCTTTAATTAATAGAAGAACGATAGATAAGCAGATAGGATGGAATCGTAATACAAATAAGCGAGGATGGTCCCTAAAGCGATAAACGGCCCGAACGGAATCGGTTTCCCTTTCTCAATGACCTTGAATGCCAGTGCAATCAAGCCAAAGAACGCTCCAAAGAAGGTGGCGAGCATAAAGGAAAGAATCATGACCTTCAATCCTACAACGAAGCCGATGACCCCATATAGCTTGATGTCCCCTCCGCCCATGCCACCTTTACTTACAATGGCGATAAGAAGTAAAAGTGCAAACCCCACTGCAGCTCCGACCAGACTATCCCACCACGGAGTTAATGGAATAAACAGACGTTCCAGCAAAAAGATCCCCGCAAAAAATAGTAGGACTTTATCCGGAATGACCATATACTTCAAGTCAGAAACGGTAATGATGATAAACAGTGAAATGAGCGTCCATGCGACAAGCAGCTCCCAATCGAATCCAAACTCCAGATATGCCAGTACAAATAGACTAGCATTCAAAGCCTCCATAAACGGATATAAAGGAGAAATGCGCCCATGACACTTGCGGCATTTCCCCTTTTGAATGAGATAAGAAAAGACAGGCAGCAGCTCGACGGCAGTCAGTTGATGACCACAATACGGACAGCTCGACCTTGGCTTTACAATGGATTTCTTTAATGGCACCCGGAGGCCTACTACGTTGTAGAATGAGCCTAGGAGGAGTGCGTAGAAAGTTAAAATTATTATTGTCATTATTCTGCAGGTATAGTACCTGTAGTGGATTCTGCTTCATTAATATTTTGAACAGTTGCGTTTGCAAATGATATTGATACATTTCCTTTTTTACCTGTTGCTGTTAGCTTTAGTTTATTATCATCGGTTGTATCTACCATTACAGTGTATCCAGTAAGTGTATCACTTTGCTTGTCCATATACTTATCTATATTTGCAGAAGTGATAACAATGTCTCCATCAGTATTTGCTTCAGGTGTACCTTCAGAAGCAACATATAATTTAGCTGCGTTTAAAGCTTGAATCCCTTCAGCTTTTACTGCATCAGCACGTGACTTCTCAATAATATTCCCAATACTAGGGACCGCAATCGCCGCAATAATCCCCAAAATCACAATGACAGCTAGAAGTTCAACCAACGTCAAACCTCTCTCATTCTTCAACATCTTTCTCATTTTCTTCAACACTTTTTATTTTCCCCCTCTTAACCACATGTAGTACTTTAGTACTCTTTTAATCTATTTTTATTATACAACATGAAGAATAAAATATAAGTCTAAATGTGTGTAAAAAATTATCAAAATTGCTAGAAGTTTTGAACATTGTTAAATATTTCAAACATCGGAATCATGATGGCCGTGACGATAGTCCCGACAAGTCCCGCTAAAAGGACGATCATCAGTGGCTCGATGAGTGCCTTTAATTGATCAGTGGAGTTTTCCACTTCTTTTTCATAAAAATCCGCGACCTTTGAAAGCATTGAATCGAGGGATCCTGTTTCTTCTCCTATCGAAATCATTTGCGAAACCAAGGGTGGAAAGGCCCAGTGTTTTTTCATAGGCTCTGTTAATGTCCCGCCTCTTTCCAATGACTCCCTGGACTCTCTGAGAACACCTGCCATGACTTCATTTCCCACTACCCGTTCCACTATTGCCAAGGACTGCAGAATGGGTACAGAACATGAGAAAAGGGAACTTAATGTTCTGGTCATTCGGGCCAAAACCGCTTTTTGGATCAGCTTTCCGAAGATGGGAATCCTTAAGATGAAGTAATCCAGGTAGTATTTTGATAATTTTCTTTGCCTCACCATGGCAATCCCGGTGATAAAAAGAATTACAACCAATAAAATGACATACCAGAATCGTTGGACGGCTTCGCTTGCCCCTAGGACGAATCGCGTTATTAACGGTAATTCTCCCCCGAAATCATTGAACATATCCACAAATGTCGGAACAACTGCAGCAAGCAGGAAAATGACGACACCGATGGCGATGACACCGACGACGGCCGGATAGGAGAGAGCGGCGATCACTTTTTGACGTGTCCCGTGTTGCTTTTCATAGTGATCTCCAAGCCTTTCAAGAGTTTCATCAAGACTCCCCATGGCTTCGCCGGCTTTCACCATATTGATGAATAAAGGCTCGAACACTTTTTTATGCTTGCCGAATGCATCTGAAAGAGGGTTTCCCTCCTTCAGCTCTATTTCTACATCCAGGAGTATTTTCGTCAAGGTTTTGCTATCCGTTTGGCTGCTGAGAATACGGGTCGCATCAACAACTGTAACACCCGCCTTTAGTAACGTTGAAAATTGCCTTAGAAAAATCACCATATGCTGTAGCTTAACAGGATTCCCAAGCGAAATCTCTTTCGTTAAGAGGGTTTCCGGTACTTCCTCCACGGATATAATGCGAATGCCTTGATTCTTCAGACGGAGCATGGCATCTTTTTTGGAGGATGCAGTGATTTGCCCTTTCTTCTTTCCTTTTTTATCCCGACCTTCATACTTAAATTTGCTCATCTTTGACTATTCTCCTGAAGAAAAGGAGACGCCACTTCTTTCGAAATCATACCAGCGTGAAGGAATCTGCTTACATTCGATTCAAAAAGCTCCATTCCAATAGCTTTAGAGGTTTGCATGACGGTTGGGATTTGATGAATTTTTTCAGAACGAATCAGGTTGGATACAGCTGAGTTATTCAGAAGGATTTCTGAAACGGCGATTCTCCCTTTTTTGTCAATCGTAGGCAGGAGGCGCTGAGCAATGACTCCCTGCAACACAGATGCTAGCTGAACCCGTACTTGTGATTGCTGTTCCGCTGGGAAAACATCTATAATTCGCTCGATTGTAGACACGGCACTGGACGTATGCAGCGTCCCCAGCACTAAATGACCGGTTTCAGCTGCTGTAATCGCCGTTTGAATGGTTTCAAGATCCCGCATCTCCCCAACCAGGATGACATCGGGGTCTTGTCTAAGTGCACTTCGTAATCCATATGCAAAGGACTTTGTATCAAACCCGACCTCTCGTTGATCGATAATGGAAGAACCGTGCTTATGTAGGTACTCGATCGGATCCTCTAACGTGATGATATGTTTCCTCATCGTCTGGTTCATATAGTGAATCATCGAAGCAAGTGTTGTCGACTTCCCGCTTCCGGTCGGACCGGTCACCAGAACCAATCCTTGATGTTTTTCTGCTATTTTCGTTAATACGGGTGGAAGCTTCAGTTCTTCAAGGGTCGGTATGTTTCTTGGGACGACACGCAAAGCTATTGAAATACAGGATCGTTGAAAATAGGCGTTCACCCTGAAGCGTGAAACGCCCGGGAGAGCATACGAAAAGTCCATTTCCCCCCGTTCCTTGAATTCCGTCCATAGGTGCTCGGGAACAATGGCTCTTGCCATTTGCTCTGTATCCTCAGGCTTTAGTACTTCCTGTCCGTACCTCTTTAAATCTCCATGAATGCGAAATACCGGTGCTGAGCCTATCGTTAAGTGAATATCCGAAGACTTCAATTCAAAGGCTGCCCGTAATAGCTGATTGATCCGTTCCTTCAAGTGATACACCTTCTTTACTCTATTGCTACTCTCAGAATTTCTTCGGTCGTCGTCAATCCTTGCTTTACCTTGAACAATCCATCATCCAGAAGAAAAATGGTTTTGTTTTTGATCGCAACTTCTCTTAATGTGGAGAGCGTTTCATTGTTCATCATGATTTTCTTCATTTCATCGTTTACCATCAGAACTTCATGAATGGCCATTCTTCCTTTATATCCTGTCATATTACATGAAGCACACCCTCTGCCCCTGATGATTTTCTCAATTGTCATTCCTCTTCGGTTAAAGATATCCTTTTCCCGTAAGGTGGGTATTTCTTCTTGGGCACAATCCCTACACACTTTCCGAACCAGCCTTTGGGCCACAATCCCACTGACAGACGTCGCGACTAAAAATGGCTCCACCCCCATATCGATCAAACGGGTTACCGTACTTAACGAATCATTTGTGTGGATGGTACTGAGGACAAGGTGTCCAGTCAAGGAAGCTCGGATTGCTACCTCCGCCGTTTCTCTATCCCTGATTTCCCCCACCATGATGATATTCGGATCTTGCCTTAAGATGGACCGGAGCCCTGTGGCGAAAGTAAGACCTACATTGGAGTTGACCTGAATTTGGTTGACTCCTTCCAATTGATACTCTACAGGGTCTTCGACGGTTATAATATTGACCTCTTCACTGTTTAGCTTGTTCAAAGCTGCATAAAGAGTGGAAGATTTACCCGAACCGGTAGGGCCTGTAATAAGGACAATTCCTATTGGCCGATCAATCAAATCCTGAAATCGCTTAAGGTTTAGGCTGTTGAATCCAAGTTGTCCCAGGTCATTCAAAGATGAACTTAGATCCAATATGCGAAGAACAATCTTTTCTCCATATACCGTCGGAAGAGTTGATACCCGTAAGTCAATGGGACGAAAATCAATGTTCGCTTTGATCCTTCCATCCTGAGGAACTCTATGCTCGGTTATATCCAATTGAGACATAATTTTGATCCGGGCCGTTAACATACTTTGCATATGCTTCGGAAGGGCTCTATCCGTTCTTAGAATACCATCCACACGGTATCGTATAAGTACTTTAGTTTCATGTGGATCGATATGAATATCGCTCGCTTTTTGAGTCATGGCATTTGATAACAATTGATTCACAAGTTTTGCAATGGGAGAATCCTGATCTGTTAATGTTTCATCCTCTAACGGGGGACGTTCATTATCCATTCCCTTCAACTCTTCAAAGCTTTCATCCATATCGTAGTACTTATTGATGGAGCGAAGGATGTCATCCTTTGTGGCGATAGCCGTATCAATATAAAATCCCGTGGACAATCGTAAATCCTCTATCGTATAAAAATCCATGGGGTCTGCCATAGCGACGAAAAGCTTATCTCCATCTTTTTTTAGAGGGATCATCAAATTCCGTTTTGCTGATTCTTTTGGGACCAGATGGAACAACTTAGGGTCGAACGGATAACGAAATAAGCTGACATGTGGAATACCCAGTTGAAATTCCAGCACCTCTATTAACTGTTGCTCCGTTATGTACCCTTTTTGTAAGATAGCGTCTCCAAGTTTTTGATTTTTTCCCTTTTCTTTAAGAGCGGTTTGAAGTTTTTCTTCTGTCAATAACCCTGATTCAACCAATAAGTCGCCTAAACGTTTCCTCTCTTGGGCCATGCTATTCCACCTAACTGTCAGTTTCTTATTTCATTTTAGCCAATGGGGGATCCTCTTCAGAAGGAGGTGAGTCAACATTCGAATTCTCAGTTGCTGAAAGGTCCTCTGCTCCGGTTGGGTCAGATGTACCAACGTTTTCTGATTGACTATCATTTTCTTGAGTTTCCAGACTCGCCTGAGTACTCGTATCTTCATTCAGAGAGGCAGCCCCATTCGTCTCAGAAGAGGGAGCAGGTTGTTGAGCCACATAATCTTGCATACTATGTATCTCTTTTTTATAAATTGGAAGATAAAAGTCTTCTGATACTCTTTCTTCCTTGAGAAGTTCACCGTTTTTTGTCTCAAAGCTTCTCCACACTTCAATCTTCATGCCATTCCTGCCTGCTTCCGTCACCTTTACTTCACCGCTATTTAAATAAGGGCTGTATTGTTTAATCACTTTCGGTTTAAAGGTTTCTTCGTTTCTTCTCTCAACAATGATCTCATATGGAATTTCTACACCAGTGAGGGTAAGGGACAGCAACCCCCCCTGCCTATGAAAGCTGACCGTATAGGAAGCATCATTGGGATTCATGAAACTAAAATCCTGACCTTGCTCCTGATTTACGAAAGCTTCAAATCCCAGCTCGATATTGTTTGGAAGTTCCCTTCCCCGATGTCTCTCGATCACTTCAAAATTGGTTCGCAGCACCAACTGATATATGCTTGATGCAATTGTACTTAAATCTTGTTTGGATGCTCCAGAGAAACCCTCATTTTCAATGAATTTTAATAAAGAAAATGGGGAAGTCCCCTCTATTTCGATTTCTGGATATGTATCAACAAAGTTTTGAATCCCAGGAGTAATGGTTAAACCTTCCATGTTGATCTCTGAAATGGTTTCAATAGAATTTGATTGAATGAAAAAGTCACTGACTAACACTATTTTTTCAGTCACAACCAACTTCTCTGCATGGTGGGCAATTTCCTGTCCTAATGAATCCACATCGATCAAGCTTATGCCCACTTCTTTTGAAGCCAGAAAGGAGTCAAGTCCATGTATGCTCACCAACAATGGAGAGGGTTTTCCTTGAATTGCCCTATTGATGGAAGAGTGAATGTCGATATCAACCAAGCTTGAATCGACAGGTATCTGATTACCCATGTAGGAAAGGGCCAAAGACTGATTTTCTTTCCACCCCGCTACTTCCATTTTCAGTTTGTCTTCTGCATCTTGATAAGAAAGATTTGAAACATCTATTTCCCCGATTCTGGTTCCTTCTGAAAATGACTGAATAGGTGATATAAAATGGTCATATGCAAAAGCTCCAAGATGAGCAAAACCAAACATATAAATACTGCATAACACAAAGAAGACAGATAAGTTCGTTAAGGGTAACGTTTTGCTCATCCCAGATGCTCCTTTTTTTGAATTGATTTTCAATTCTTGGTTTCGAAGAATAGGGGATTGTATTCTTCCTCTTCTTCTGATGTTAGAGTCGAAGAAGAAATCCCGCTTTCTTTCATTAAATCCCCCTCTTGTGAAGGAGGGTACCACCCTTTTATTTGTTTCTCAAGGTCATCCCATTCTTCGAGAGGAGAAGATTCTACTTCTTTCATTTCTTTATAAACGTTTTCTGATGAACTTGGATACGAGAATGGTTCTTCTATGTAATCATCTCTTTGAACGTCTTCACTTACTTCTGAAGAAACATCCGTTTCGGGTTCAGGCCTCTCATTCATTTCTTGTTGACTTATCACGCTGTTCTCTGTTTTGGAACGATTCTCGGGTGGTTTCGTGGAATGTAGAAATAATGGTCTTAACTTCGTCTCAAGGAAGTAGGTACTTAGAAGTAGTAATAATGTGAAAATGATCATTACCTGATAAAGAGGAATAACTAGGCTTGCCAGTATACACAAAATGGTAAAGAGTAGGGCTGAAGCAGAAACAAGGACTTTATGCTTAAATGCCAGTTTCTTAGAAACCAGAGTCAGGATGGGCAATAACAAAAGATAGGCTATGAGAGCAAACACTATACCATCCAATCTGATTCCCCCTTCGATGAAAATCAACAAAATTCGACTACTACTATTTTAGTATATCCAGAGGTAATTGAAAAGCTACTATCCGCTATTAGTAGAAAAAAATAGAATAAAAGTCCTGTATTCTATTCCACAAACAGAAAACACCTTCACATCAGGAAGGTGTTTTGATATTCATTTCACATACTGAGCAACCCGATTCCGACCGGCCTGCTTTGCCCCCGTATAAAGCGCCCGGTCCGCGTGGCGGATGAGTGCCAGGGTATCATCAGCATCTTCTGGCGCGGTTGAAACTCCGATGCTTGCGGTGATCCGGACCATCATCTGTTTGTTGGAATCATCCAGACTATCATGGATGGCGAAGGGTTTGTTGGCTATCGCACCCCTGACATGCTCTGCCAGGCTAAGCGCTTCATCCCGTTTTGTATCCGGCAGAAGGATGACAAATTCCTCCCCTCCATATCTCGCAACCGTTCCCCTAGTATCAATAAGAGTACGAAGGCGGTCTGCAAGTTCAATCAGGATTTCGTTACCGCTCTGGTGACCATAGTTATCGTTAATGACCTTAAAATGATCAAGGTCGAGCATAATGAGGGATAGACTCTTCCTTTTCCCAACATCTAGATGACTGAATTCCAGGGACAGGAGATCTTCAAAATAGCGGTAATTGTATAATCCTGTCAGAGCACATCTCTCACTGTTTTTCTTCGTTCGTTCATGATGCCTTGCATTTGCGATCGCCACTCCGAAATAGGAGCATAAAATATCGACGATCATCAATTGATATTTTTCATAGGCTTTCTTTTTGGAAGAAGCCAATAGAAGGATCCCTCGTACCTTTTGACTTCTTACAATGGGAACGCACAAAACGCTTTCCACTCCATCAGGCATGTACCCTTCAGCGATCCCGGTCCAATCAGATCGTGAAGTATAGAGGACGGACTTCCCTGTTTCCCACACTACACCGCTGATCCCCTGGCTTTTCTTTAATGGACGCAGGTTATTAGACTTCATTTCTCCATTTTCAACACGTCTTAACAGGACAAGTTCTTCTTCCTGGCAATCAAGGATATATGCATATTCAACCGGCAGAGTCTCAATGATCTTCTCGATGAATATATCAAGCACTTCATTTATTTTAAGGCTTTCCGTTAATTGGTGACCGATTTCACCCGCTTTTTGAAGGTATTCATTGATCTTTTCAGAAGAGTTATACATCTTTAAGATGATCGATAAGCTCACAAAAGGGATACCAATCAATAAAGAAGCGAAGGCTCCCAGTTCAAACGTTAAATAATAGAGAGATAAGGAAAGAGGGAACATGATCATGTTTGCCGTAAAATCCCATACAAAATCCTTGCTGTAAAAGCGAACATCACTATTTACTAGATAGTGTTGATATAGAAGAAGCAGTATCTGGTTAACCATGATCGATACTATTTGATAACTCAATATAGGAAGGATTAATTGACTGATATCTCTTAATCCGACCTCTCCACCGAATAGAAAATAGACCAGACCGCTAACCAATGAAACGATAAAAAACATGACTGAATTCAAGGGGATTCTATGCCACTCATTTTTGGTCAATTGAAGCCGGATGAGTAATGGGATAATAGAGAACTGCATGAGGATGATCTCAACAAATAAACCATACTTTATAAACCCTACAAGGGTCACCCACTGGATGAAGAAGATGGTCGCACCATTTATCACAATGGGCATGAGCGGGATGAAAGTAGCGAAAGCCACCAAGGTTAATAGCTCTAACTCATTTCCTGCCATATTCTCAGGAGGATAGTATTGATATGTAATATACAAACCAGCAGGTACAACGGTCAGCCAGGACAGCAATATGTACAGCTTCTTCTTTACTGATAACGTCATATCTATCCCCCATAGGTCCACAATTTATCTAATATAGTCCGATCATACTATACTAGTTAAATAGTCACAAGTTTAAGAATATTTTATCAAAGCAGTTCAATAAAGTCACTTACTTTTTTCTGGCATTTCCCAGTTGGTCCAGCAGATATGGTTTTACCTCGGATAAAAAGTATAGGGAACCTGTTATTAACAGGACATCTTCTTCTTTCATGCCTTGTATTTTTTCAGGAAGGTAGTCTCTCCATTGGTGAACTTTCTTCTTATTAGGATGGGAAGATAATTCATAAAGCTCTTCAACTGACGCGACTCGTGGAAAGGCAAAGGTCGTAAATCCAATTGCCTCCACCGCTTCTTCCAATTGAGTGATCATCGGTTTCAATTCTTTGTCGTGGAGTGCCGAAAAAAGAACCGTTACTCTTTTATTGATAAAGCGATCCTTTATGGTTTTCACCAAGGCTTGTACACCTTCAGGATTATGGGCCCCGTCAATATAAATCCCGGGATTGTATGATAGAGCTTCCATTCTGCCTGGCCATGATGCCTTTTTCAGTCCCACTTTAATATGGGTACTTGCTATCTTATACTTTTCACTAAGAAGCTCTATCACTTTAATTGCAATCGCTGCATTATTGATTTGGTGTGCACCGATCATGGAAAGCTCGTATGTTTCATTTTGGACAGGAGACGTGTAATGGAATCTCTCACCTCTTTCGAGTAAGGCTTTACGTTCCACAGAAAAATCCTCTCCAAGTTCAAACAGGTCACTACCCATTTCCAGCGCTTTCTTTCTAATCACTTCAGCCGCTTCTTTCTGGTGAACCCCTGATATGACAGGAACAGAACGTTTGATGATCCCAGCTTTCTCAAAGGCTATGTCTTCTAATCTGCTTCCCAGAAATTGCATATGATCCAGACCGATGCTCGTTATGACTGAAACCATCGGTGTGATGACATTCGTCGAATCAAGTCTTCCTCCAAGCCCGACCTCATAAAGGACAAGGTCTACCGGTTGCATTTCAGCAAAATAATAAAAGCTCATAGCTGTTATGACTTCAAATTCTGAGGGGGTTCCCCATTCAGAATGCTCCATGCTTTCGGCAATGGGCTTTATCTTTTCCACAAGAAGAGTTAAATCTTCATCAGAAACAGGCTCTCCATTGATGCTGATCCTCTCATTAAACCGTTCAAAATAAGGTGAAGTAAAGGTGCCTACCGAATACCCTGATTCCTGTAATATATTTCGCAAATAGGTTACAGTGGATCCCTTTCCGTTTGTTCCCCCAATATGAACGGTTTTGAGATTTTCATGAGGATTCCCAAGCTTCTCTAACAAGCACTGCATTCTCTCTAGACCCGGCTTGATTCCAAGTCTGAGTCTTGAGTGTATCCATCCAACGGCCATTTCATAGGTTAACAATTTCAGTCACTCCCCTTAAGATTTTATTAGAAAGAGGGCTCCGACCAGGGCAGATTGCTGGAGAGAAAAACCTTCATGCATCCCCTCACCTATCTCAATCAGACCCGATTCTAAAGCCCTCTTCTTATCCTCTATTCATAAGATTATAGTGATTTAAGCTCTTCGATTCTTGCTTTAACAGTCGCTTGTTTCTCTAAATAATCTTTTTCTTTTGCTTTTTCCTCATCTACTACTTTTTGAGGCGCCTTGCTCACAAATTTTTCGTTGTTTAATTTGCCTTGAACCCGGGAAACTTCTTTCGTCCATTTTTCCAGTTCTTTTTGAAGACGGGCAATTTCTTCTTCGATGTTGATTAACCCTTCTAATGGAAGGAATAAGTCTACCCCCGTTACAACCGCCGTCATCGCTTTATCCGGTGTATCTAAATCTGTACCCATTTCCAACTTCTCTGGATTACAGAATTTTTCGATATACGCTTTGTTATTCTCGATGATCGTTAGCGTGTGTGCATCTTTTGCCTTCAGCATCAAGTTGATCTGCTTGCTCATCGGAGTGTTCACCTCTGCACGGACATTACGTACGGCACGAATGATGTCAACGAGCAGCTTCATCTCTTCTGCTGCCGCTTGGTCTGTAAGGTCATCTTGAACCGTCGGCCATGCAGCTACAGTAATGGATTCGCCTTGATGCGGCAAGTTCTGCCATATTTCCTCGGTAATAAACGGCATGAATGGGTGTAAAAGTCTCATTGTGTTGTCGAGTACATGGGCCAGAATCGAACGGGTTGTTTTCTTAGCCTCTTCATCCTCTCCATATAAAGGCAGTTTTGCCATTTCAATATACCAATCACAGAAATCATCCCAGATGAAGTTGTAAAGAACGCGTCCCACTTCACCAAATTCATAACGATCGGCTAATCGTGTCACGGTTTCGATTGTTTCATTTAAACGGGTAAGAATCCATTTATCCGCAACTGATTTTTCACCGGAAAGATCAATTTCGTCATAAGTCATTTCATCCATGTTCATAAGAGCGAAGCGTGATGCATTCCAGATCTTATTCGCAAAGTTCCAAACAGATTCTACTTTCTCAAAGGAGAAACGTAAATCCTGCCCCGGCGAGCTGCCTGTCGATAGGAAGTAGCGAAGTGAATCGGCACCGTACTTTTCGATGACATCCATCGGATCTACACCATTCCCTAGTGACTTACTCATCTTGCGTCCATCTGCATCTCGAACCAGTCCGTGAATCAGTACGTCTTTAAATGGCCGTTCTCCTGTAAACTCCAGTCCTTGGAAGATCATGCGCGATACCCAGAAACCGATAATGTCGTATCCGGTCACGAGTGTATTCGTTGGATAATAGCGTTTAAAGTCTTCTGCATCCAGATCAGGCCAGCCCATTGTTGAAAACGGCCATAGAGCTGAACTGAACCATGTATCCAGTACATCCTCTTCCTGGGTCCAATTTTCAATGTCTTCCGGTGCTTCGTTGTTTACATAGATTTCGCCTGTTTCTTTATGGTACCAGGCCGGGATGCGATGTCCCCACCAAAGCTGACGGGAAATACACCAGTCACGCGTGTTTTCCATCCAGCGCAGGTAAGACGTTTCAAAGCGATCAGGTACAAAGTTGACCTTGTTCTCATCCTGCTGAAGTTTTACCGCTTCTTCTGCCAGAGGACCCATCTTTACGAACCACTGAGTCGAAAGATAAGGCTCAACCACCGCTCCACTTCTTTCTGAGTGACCGACTGAATGCATATGCTCTTCAATCTTGAACAGAACTCCTGTTTCTTGTAGATCCTTTACAATTTCTTTTCGGCATTGGAAACGATCCATGCCTTGGTATTTATCCGCCTTGTCATTCATGGTTCCGTCTTCGTTCATGACTAGAACACGTTCTAAATTGTGACGGTTACCGATTTCGAAATCATTCGGGTCATGGGCAGGTGTAATTTTCACTGCACCGGAACCAAATTCCATATCAACGTAGTCATCCCCTACAATCGGAATATCACGTCCAACGATAGGAAGGGTAACGTTTTTGCCGATTAGATGCTTGTAGCGATCATCTTCCGGGTGAACCGCAACGGCCGTATCCCCAAGCATCGTTTCTGGACGGGTTGTGGCAATTTCAATGTGACCACTTCCATCTGCCAACGGATATTTCATATGATAGAATGCACCTTGTACATCCTGATGAATGACCTCAATGTCTGAAAGGGCCGTTTTCGTTGCCGGATCCCAGTTGATGATGTATTCACCACGGTAGATTAAGCCTTTGTTATAAAGGTCGACAAAAACCTTTTGTACAGCTTCCGATAAGCCCTCGTCCAACGTGAAACGCTCACGGCTATAGTCTAGGCCTAATCCAACCTTAGACCACTGCTGACGGATATGCTCGGCATATTCTTCTTTCCATTTCCATGTTTCTTCTACGAACTTTTCACGACCTAAGTCATAACGTGAAATGCCTTGATTGCGAAGTTTTTCATCTACTTTCGCCTGTGTCGCAATGCCGGCATGGTCCATACCCGGCAGCCATAATACATCGTATCCCTGCATGCGTTTCATTCTAGTCAGGATATCTTGCAGGGTTGTGTCCCAAGCATGACCAAGATGAAGTTTTCCTGTTACGTTCGGAGGAGGAATGACAATTGTGTACGGCTCCTTCTCCTTATCGTTTTTGACTTCGAAATATTTACCTTCCAGCCACCATTTGTATCTGCCCTGCTCAATGGCATTTGGATCATATTTTGTCGGCATAGATAATTGCTGATCTTGAGTTTCCATTTGTTTTCCTCCTATATTAGTGCGAATTACTACACTTTTCTAAAAAAAATAAAAAAATCCCCCGTCCTATGAAAAGGACGAAGGATTCCATTCGCGGTACCACCTTTTTTCTCAGGAGAAATAAGCCTCCTGAACTCTCGATGATTATAACGGCTTTTAACCGGCTTCTACTACTGAATTTCATAGAAACAGCTCTTCAGGCGACCTTCCATTGTCTTAACGTAGAAAATCTCTCAGCTAACGATTTTCCTCTCTGAAAGTAAGGATCAATGTACTCTTCCCGTTCATTGCTTTTCAAGTATTATTTATTTACTCATTATAGTATAGGAAAAGATAAACTTTCGTCAATCATTATCGGCAATTTTTAATAAAAATATTCATTTCGCCTACTCAGGCACCATTCTATCCTGTATTCATAAGATAAAGTAGTGAATATACCCAGGAAAGTGAGTGGACGAATATGAAAAAAATCAATCAATATACCATGCAGAAATGGATGGGAAACGCCCGGTTAATATGTAAGCAATTTATCATTCCCTTTACTATCTTTCAAGGGGTCCGGACCATTTTGCTTCCAACCACTTTTGATGTCCTTCTTTTAACTCTTTTTATCGGTATAGGCCTTGCCATTTATTTCGATTGGATTTAATGGACTGACGAAATGTGGACTTCGCCAGTCCTTTTTTTTATTCTGTGTCGGCCGCCTGCTCCTGCTTCTTTTTTTCCATTTCATCTAAACGCATGACCACATATTCCGTGTTTTTCAGAAGCCAGTGATGCCGTTGCAGTTTCTTAAGAGATTTCCGTTCATTCCGCTTATCCTTCGGTGTATGAAAATACTTTTCCACCACAGCGATGACAGAGCTTGGATAAGCTAAATAACTCATGAACAGGAGCCGCTCTTCATTACGTACGGTAAAATGCTGAAAATACGTGGTGAGCCACTCGATACATTCCTCATAATACTTAGGATAGGTTTTCAACGTTCTGGATAAAAACGGCAGCAGGTCATGGAAGGGTGATGCCATCTTGGAGTTCTCAAAGTTATGAAAATACCCCAAGCCTCTTTCGTCGAATAAAAAATGCTCCGTCGATACCTTTCCATGTGTAATGACGGTTCTGACCTTTTCCAACTCCTTCGTCTCCTCATACCATTCATCCAGCATTTTCCGTGAAAATTTTAGTGCTTGGGAAGCGTCCTTATAGTACATACAAAAATGGAATTGAAAAGGAGACATATACGTTGTCCTTTCACATGTTTCCACATACTCATCGAGAAACTGCTGTTCTTTATCCCACCTGGATGTCAGCTGCTCGTAATGAGATTCCCTCTCTTCTTTATCAATCTTTACTTCTTGAGAGGAGAGAGTATGAAGTCTTGCCAATTCCCGGAACATTTTCTGATGCTTTTCAAATTGATCTTCCCTTTCCAGGTTCAAGAGCCAGGGCATTACATAGTATAACTGCCCATCATTCCACACCGCATAGCGCCCATCCAATGTCGGATAGATCGGAACAATCCGGTTATAGCCCCTTTGAAACAACATTTGTACATTCCTGACAAAATCAACTCCAGTTTGGGCGGGTAGCTGCTTCACAGCCAGTGTGCCTTTATTGGAGAATACTTTGGAAATCTTCCCGTAATTCTCAACAAAATGGGGTTCAACACCATAAGGTTGTAAGACAGGCTTTAATCCCTCCAGCGTTTGTACCATACCTCTCACCTTCTAAGATTACTTTTCTAAAAAAACGGACTAACTCCATTTGGTGTCAGCCCCGTAGTTCCTTCTATATTGCAATTGCGCTCTTCTTAGATGGGAGCGACTTTGCTATATTCCTTTAACCCTTGAAGACATATTCGCTTTTCGGGATATATAGAACCTGCCCCACATAGACGTCTTGATTGGCTTCAAGTTGATTGACCCTCAATAACTGAGGAATGGTTAGATCATACTTTTCTGCGATATAATCCAGCGTCTCTCCCTCTTGAACAATGCATACCCTTAATGTTGCACCCTTTTCCTCTTCTTTTCTCGCAAAGAAATCGGTTAGGGAAATGGTCTCATATTTCTTTTTACCTTTAGCCTTTTTCTTTTCATCCTGCTCTTCAACGCTATCTTCCATTTTTGCATCTACTGCAGATGATGAAGAGGACTCTTCTTCTTCCTCCTCCTGCTGTTTGTATTTTGGAGGCGGTGTGTAGGCAGCCTTGGGTTCAGTCGGCTGTTCTTCTGATGACTCGCTCAGTTCATGCTGTGGCAATTCAAACACGTTTTCTTTTCGGATATAATTTTCCTCATAGGTAGGAGCAGGCTGAGCATCGTATTGAATCTGTACGGGTATCTCATCATCCTCTTCAGCTGGCGGTGTCCGTCCTTCCAGATTAAACGGCTGGTACTCGTCGTCTTCAGAGTCTTCTTCAGAATCCTCTTCTTCATCCTGCTCTTCAACGTTCGCCGTTAATTCTTCAACGTCGTAGTTCTCATACTCGTATACTTCTTCTCTTTCTTCTTGCTCTTCTTCTGTTTCTACTTCTTCCTCCGCTGTATCTTCTTCTACTTCGGCAACTGCACTGGAACGGTAAAGCGGCTCGTAATCTTCCTCTCTGCTAAATTCAGCTTCAAGGGGAGTATGCGTCTGCTGTTCTCCATAAATCCCTGTAATCGTTAAATCGGCATTCAATTTTAGACAAGCATTCTCGGGAACCATGTAGTCGAATGACTCAACGAACACATCGATATCGCCCAGATTGGCAATTCTATTTTTCGGAATCGTCACATCGACCGGGAAACGGTGGACAAATTCATATTCACCTTTTTCCCTCTTTTCTACAATTTGAACAAACTTACCACCCGCTTCAAACTCATCCTCTTCTTCGTCTCTCGGTGAAGTGGGTAAATATTCACCGGAAAGATCAAGGCTTCCCCTGATAAGTACGTACTGCTCTTGCTCTTGTATCGTTATATGAGGATCTAAGGAGATAGATAGCAATTCTTCAACTTCCTGTCCTTTTTTAAACCAAATTGATTCTTCCAAGGAAAATCGCAAACACGATTGTTGTTCTTGTGACAAAAGAAATTCCTCCTTTCAGGTTCCAAACAAAGAAATAGTAAACAATGCCATTATCACTTTATGAACCGAAAAGGGGGATTATGATAGGAAAACGAAAAGTTGTGGGGAGTGTGGTGATTTTTGGTTTAGAAACCGGGGAGTGAACCGGATTGATGTTGGTCGTTTCGATTTATCAACCGTTATTTTGATTTATCGACACTCAAATGGATTTATCGACCGTTCTTTCATTTTATCAACGGTTTTTCAATATCGACCGTTCTACAAAATTCGACTCCCTTCCAATTCCAAAACAACACTTCTCCCAATTCAACACCCATAAAAAAATAGCCGATCCCCCAAAGGATCGGCTATCATCATGACTTCTTACTAATCTTCTCAAACGCTTTTTCCGCTGCTTCAAGGGTTCTTTCAATATCTTCATCTGTGTGAGCTGTCGATAAGAATAGGCCTTCGAATTGGGAAGGTGGTAAAAATACACCTTCATGGGCCATTTCACGGTAGTAATCGGCAAACATCTCTAGATCTGATGATTTCGCCCCTTCGTAGTTGGTTACTTCTTCATTCGTGAAGAAGATCCCGATCATGGAGCCGGCACGATTAATTCTGTGAGGGATGTTGTGCTTTTCTGCTGCTTTCTTTAAGCCCTCTTCCAACAGGTCTGCTTTGCGTGCGAACTCTTTGTACGTTTCAGGAGTCAGCTGGCTCAGGGTTTCATATCCAGCCGTCATGGCCAATGGATTTCCGGATAGGGTTCCAGCTTGATAAATCGGACCGCTTGGAGCGATTCTTCCCATGATTTCAGCTTTACCGCCGTATGCACCTACCGGCAGGCCTCCACCAATGACTTTTCCTAAACAAGTTAAGTCTGGGGTTACATTGTAATAGCCTTGGGCACATCCGTATCCGACACGGAATCCAGTCATGACTTCATCAAAAATTAACAGAGAACCATGATTTTCCGTTATTTCACGAAGACCTTCCAGGAAGCCTGGCTGAGGTGGAACGACACCCATATTGCCGGCAACAGGTTCTACGATCACACCAGCGATGTCATCACCAAATTGTTCAAAGGCATAACGGATGCTTTCCAAATCATTATAAGGAACCGTAATCGTATTCTTTGCTACGCCTTCAGGGACACCCGGGCTGTCGGGCAACCCGAGAGTCGCTACACCTGATCCTGCCTTGATTAATAATGAATCTCCATGTCCGTGGTAGCAGCCTTCGAACTTGATGATTTTATTGCGTCCAGTGTATCCACGCGCAAGACGCAGGGCACTCATCGTCGCCTCCGTACCAGAGGACACCATACGTACCACTTCGATACTTGGAACTCTTTCAATGACTAGTTCGGCAAGTTTGTTTTCAATCTCTGTAGGGGCACCGAAGCTTGTCCCGTTTTCCGCTACTTTTTTAATGGACTCCACCACGCGGTCATTGCTGTGACCAAGAATGAGTGGTCCCCAGGATAGAACATAATCAATATATTCATTTCCATCGATATCGTAAATTTTAGCTCCTTTTCCTCTTTCCATGAAAATAGGATCCATCTTTACGGATTTGAATGCCCGAACGGGACTATTAACTCCCCCAGGCATCAGTTTTACTGCTTCTTTAAACGCTTGCTTCGATTTCTCATATGAACGCATTCCGGGTTCCTCCTTTAGTGATCTCTTCGTCATCCTTACAGGAACTTTCCACCAATTAAGATAACCAATTCGCTACATCTTTTGCAAAATACGTAATAATAAGGTCTGCACCCGCACGTTTCATGCTTGTCAGTTTTTCCATTACGATTTCCTGTTCGTTTACCCAGCCGTTTTGAGCTGCTGCTTTCACCATGCTGTACTCTCCACTTACATTATAAGCGACAACTGGGGTATTAAAACGGTCTTTCACTTCCCGCATGATATCTAAATATGAAAGGGCAGGTTTGACAATTAAGAAGTCTGCGCCTTCTTCTATATCCGACTGTGCTTCTCTTAACGCTTCGAGGCGATTCGCAGGATCCATCTGATACGTTCTGCGATCTCCAAATTGTGGTGTGGAGTGTGCCGCATCACGGAATGGACCATAGAAGCTTGAGGAGTACTTAACGGCATATGACATGATCGGCACATCATGATAGCCGGCTTCATCCAATCCGTGGCGGATCGCTGCAACGAATCCATCCATCATATTCGAAGGAGCAATAATGTCAGCTCCCGCTTCAGCCTGGCTGACCGCCGTTTTCGCTAATAGATCAAGCGTAGGGTCATTCAGTACTTTACCATTTTTTACGATTCCACAATGTCCGTGGTTTGTATATTGACATAAACAAGTATCGGCAATGACGACAAGCTCAGGATAATGTTCCTTCACAAATCGGGTTGCTCTTTGGACGATTCCGTGGTCATGATACGCTTGTGTTCCTGCCTCATCTTTTTCAGCTGGAACTCCGAATAAGATGATGGATTTTATACCTAAGGAAACCACTTCATCCATTTCTGCTTTTAAGTTATCCAGGGAAATGTGAAAAACCCCTGGCATGGAAGGAACGACATTTTTAATATTTTCCCCTTCCACTACAAACAACGGGTAGATTAAATCTTCTTTTCTTAGATGAGTCTCTCTTACTAACGCACGCATATGACCTGATTGACGCAGGCGGCGATGACGATTAAAATGCAGATCTTTCATGTGAAAACCTCCTAAGTAAATAAAGCTTTATTTCGATGATCTATTCATGATAAATTCTTTCATTTCTTTTACCATTTCATTTACAGTATAAATGCTGGGACAGATTTTTACATGTAATCCGTACTGTTCAGCCGTATTTTTTGTAATGGGACCAATGCACGCAATGGGTAGGTCCTGGATTTTATCATGAAGGCTGTACTGGTCGACCACCTTCATAAAATGATGAACCGTTGATGAGCTGGTAAACGTAATGATATCAGGTTTCTCTTCTTCAATGATATCCTTCAAATGACCGATGCTCCCTTGAGGGAGGACGGTTTCATAGACGATCCATTCCTGACAGGACACCCCTGCAGAGGCAAGCGCTGAAGCAATGACGTTTCTTGCCAGGTTCCCTTTTGGGATCAGGACGTCCCCTGAAGGCTTCACTTTCGAAATGAATTCGTCTGCAAAGTCATCCCCTGTAAAATGTTCAGGTACGAAGGAGACAGGGATTCCATATTTCCTGCAATAGTGTTCCGTTTTACTTCCGACTGCAGCAAACTTTCCAGGGAAAGAAGAAATGGAAATCTGTAATCGCTGCAATGCTTGAAGAAAGAATCTTACTCCATTTTTGCTGGTGAAAATAATCCATTCGTACGTATGTATGGTTGTGTGAAGATTCGTTTCCCACTCATCTTCATGAGGTTGAAAATGAAGGAGCGGCACCACAATCGGAACCCCTCCTACGTCTTCGATGAGGGTAGCCGTTTCACTGGATCCCTCACTTCCGCGAGTAATCAAAACCTTTATGTTTTCTAAAGGCCCTATACCCTTCATTATTGATCTAGCTCCTCTTTCACCTGATCAATTAAAGCCTTAGCTCCCAGGTCTGTTAAGCTTTCTGCAACGTTTTCCCCTACTTGCTGAGGATCCTGTCCCACCATGTATTCTTTATAGATCGTTTTCCCATCAGGTGAAGCTACAAGCCCCGTTAAAGCTACGTCCCCATTGTCTTTCAACTCAGCAAATCCTGCAATCGGCACCTGACATCCACCTTCCATTTTATGAAGGAACGCTCTTTCGGCCGTAACAGTCTCAGTGGTCTCTTCACATGCAAACTTCTGAAGAAGCTCAAGCAACTCAGAATCATTTTCCCTGCATTCAATGGATAACGCACCTTGTCCGACTGCAGGCAGGCAAAGGTCAGGGTCAAGGAATTCCGTTACAACATCTGATGTCCAGCCCATACGTGATAACCCTGCCGCTGCAAGGATGATCGCATCGTAATCCTCATTTTTAAGCTTCGTTAAGCGCGTATCGATATTACCACGGATCCATTTGATTTCAAGATCTGGACGAACGGATAAAATCTGTGCCCCTCTGCGCAGACTGCTCGTTCCTACGATTGCACCGCCCGGTAAATCTTTAAGTGCCACATGATTTTTACTGATGAACGCATCACGATGATCCTCACGTTCCGGTATACATCCGATAGTCAGTCCTTCAGGTAAGACCGCAGGCATGTCTTTCATACTGTGAACGGCCATATCGATTTCTTTATCCAGCATCGCTTGTTCAATCTCCTTAACAAACAAGCCTTTTCCACCGACTTTTGACAGGGTGACATCAAGGATCTGGTCCCCTTTTGTTACAATTTCCTTCACTTCGAATTCGTAAGAGGGATCCAGTGATTTCAACTGATTGATCACCCAGTTTGTTTGTGTCAGTGCTAATTTACTTCGTCTCGATCCAACAATGATTTTTCTCATAATGACCTCCTGAAAACTTATGAATACCAGAAATGGAATGAAGACAACCGACTACCCAAGAAAAAGTTAATTAAAATGATCAAGAAGGCTGCTACATTAAGTAAAGCTAATGACTTACCAAATACATTCTTTTTAATGCGAAGATATAAATAACTACTATATAAAATTAATAGAATGAATGAGCCTACTATTTTCGGATCATACCAAATGAAATCCGGCAACTTGATATATGCCCATTGCAGCCCCAGTATCAAGCTCAATAGAAGCATTGCTACACCAATGGAGTTCGATATATATGAAATCTTCTCAAGTTTGGACAAATCGCTGATCCGCCATAACCTTTGTCCCCATTTTTTCTCCTTCAAAAGTTTAAATTGCAAGAGGTATAGCAAGGAAAACACAAAGGATAGTGAAAAGGCCCCATATGAAAGGATCGCCATCGTAATGTGAATCAACAATAATTCAGATACGAGCTGTTCTGCCATCGCCTGTGACTCTACCTGTACCGGTGCAAACGTATGGATCGCCATGATGATGAATCCGAGTACATTTGTGAAGAACACCGTAAAGTCCACTCTTAATAATCGATTGATGACGAGTGACAGGGTGATGAGGACCCAGGCATAAAAATAAAGTCCCTCGAAGATGGTGAGAACCGGAAACCTGCCTGTATTCATCATGTATAGAAATAAAAAGATTGTTTGAAGGATCCAAACAATCGCAAGTAACCAGAAGGCAAACAGATTCGCCTTCCGGTTTTTGTTTAAGAAATCTATAAAGTAAAAGAGAATACTAATAGCATACAGAACAATCATAAGTTCATGCAGCCTAGTCATCGTTTGTTCAAACATAGACAATAACCTCACTTATGCTTGAAAAGAAGGCTGTGGTACAAAGCTGCGATCGCTCTCAGTCTTTTCATTGGCTGCTTTCACTTGTTTCTGCTCTTGCACTTGTTGTTCAATATTAAAGATATTGATGAATAAATCCAGTTTATCTTCAGCATCAGGAAGTCCTGCGAATTCCTTCGCTTGAAGGATCGGATCCTTCAACAACTGATTGATGATACTCTTCGTATGCTTATTTAACACTTTTCGCTCCCGATCAGTTAAGTCAGGTATTTTCCGTTCGATGCTCTCCATCGTTTCAGCTTGGATAGAGAGTGCTTTTTGTCTCAAAGCCGAAATAACCGGAACAACCCCAAGCATATTCAACCACTCTTTAAAAGCTACAATTTCAGCTTCAATCATGATTTCGATTTCCTCAGCGGCTTTCTTACGCTCAGCCAGGTTCGCCTGAACGATGCCTTCTAAATCGTCGATATCATAAAGGAAAACACTTTCTAATTCTCCAATGGAAGGATCCAGGTCACGAGGTACCGCAATGTCCACCATGAAAAGAGGACGACCCTTTCTCATTCTTTCGACATGTGACATCATCTCTTTTGTTATAACAAAATCCTTTGCACCGGTAGAACTGATCATAATATCCGCCTCTACAAGGGCACATTGAAGCTCCTTCAGTGTTTTCGCATTACCACTGAAACGGTCTGCCAAGGTTTGAGCCTTTTCATACGTACGATTAATGACCGTCACTTTAGTGGCTCCGCTGCCATGAAGGTTTTGGATCGCAAGTTCTCCCATTTTACCGGCACCAAGAATAAGAACATGCTTTTTCTCCAGGCTGCCGAATACTTTTTTAGCTAATTCAACGGCTGCATAGCTGACAGACACAGCATTGGAACCAATATCTGTTTCAGAGTGACCCTTTTTGGCAACCGTCACTGCCTGCTTGAACAGATGATTAAATACTGTACCAGTCGCTCCTGACTTCTGTGCATTCAGGAAGCTTGAACGAATTTGTCCGAGAATCTGGGTTTCCCCCAACACCATTGAATTCAATCCGCACGCAACTTTAAAAAGGTGTTCCACTGCCCCTTCTTGTTCATAAATGAAAAGATAAGGCGTGAACTCCTCTTTATCTATATCGAACCATTGAGATAAGAAATCTTTAATATAATAACGACCTGTATGAAGCTGATCCACTACTGCATAGACTTCCGTTCTATTACATGTAGAAACAATCACATTTTCCAGAATGCTCTTCTTTTCCTTTAAAGCCTTCATAGCGAAAGGAAGATCAGTTTCATTGAATGATAAACGCTCACGAATCTCAACAGGGGCCGTTTTGTAATTCAAACCAACGACTATTGTATACATGCTATGCACTACACCCCCAACTAAAATCATTACTCTTATTATAACATGTCCGAAAAAGCTCTTGACCTTCAAATGTGAACAGAAATTGAAACCTAAGTATGATACATTTATAAGGTAAGAAGACATGCTTCTTCCGGGACTTGCAAAACATTCATTTCATCATATACATTTAAGATTAATAAAGAATGAATATGAAAGCATTTTCAATTCTAAAAAAATCTTTTATATTTCGACATTCCCTACTAATGTAGGGTACCAAAACAAGCTTAAAGAATCAAGTAATGGAAAGGTTTTTCACCTAATTGTCGAGCCATTGTGCTTATCTTTATTATTATGTATTATTTTCCCTAAAAAAACAGTATTTAAAACATTTAGTATAAAAAGATACGGGAGGAAGAGTATGAGACAACAACAAAGAATTTTCCCAGGAATGATCTTAATCGGCTTCGGAGCATACTTTTACTTACAGCAAGCGAACATTGTCCTGTTTCAGGAGTTCTTCACGTGGCCGACATTATTGATGATTGTCGGACTGGCTTTTCTTGGACAGGGATATGGCGGAAGAGATCATGAAGCCATATTACCGGGTACGATCCTCGTTGGATTCGGTCTCCATTTTCATGTTGTCAATAAACTCGAAATCTGGCCGGATCACATGGGGACTTTCATTCTGATCATTGCATTGGGTTTTCTACTCAGGTACCAGAAAACAAGATCAGGGTTATTTCAAGGGGTGCTCTTTTTAACCCTCTCTATCATTCTCTTATTCTATGACAAAGTGGTGAGATGGTTTGGCTTCATTGGAGGTAATGTGGAAACTGCTTGGGAATTTTGGCCGATTATCATTATTGGTATCGGCGTCTACTTATTGTTTATAAAGAAAAAATAATTCTATATAATCCATAATAAAAGCCCGGAAATTACTCCGGGCCTTTTTGTACATACTATTATAGAACTGAATCCAGAAATTCTCTTGTTCGCTGCTCTTTTGGAGCGTTGAATAATTCCTGGGGAGGTCCTACTTCCACGATCCTGCCATCGTGCATATACACGACCCAATCGGCTACCTCGCGGGCAAATCCCATTTCATGGGTCACAACGACCATCGTCATCCCTTCTAAAGCAAGCTCTTTCATGGTAGCCAAAACCTCTCCGACCAATTCAGGGTCCAGTGCTGAGGTGGGTTCATCAAAGAGCATGATTTCAGGCTTCATGGCAAGTGCCCTTGCAATGGCCACACGCTGTTTCTGTCCACCGGATAACTTGGATGGGTATACATTTTCCTTATCCCCAAGTCCCACCTTCTTTAATAGCTCTTTCGCATCCTTCTTTGCTTCCGCCTTCGAAACCCCTTTGACGTATACCGGAGCTTCCATCACATTTTCCAGCACCGTTTTATGAGGGAAAAGGTAGAAATGTTGAAACACCATTCCTACTTTTTGACGGATTTTATTTAAATCATGTGTATCCTGGTTGACTTCATCGCCTTCGATGACAACCTTTCCATTGTCTTTCAGTTCCAGGAAGTTTAAGCAGCGGAGCAATGTACTCTTCCCTGATCCACTGGCTCCAATGAGGCAAACCACATCACTTTCCTTTACGCTGATATCAATGTCCTTCAATACATGTAAATCACCAAAGGATTTGTTTAATTTTTCAACTTTAATCATTTCCTGACTCACACTCATCCCTCCCGCATCTTTATTAATCACTAACCGACATCCGTTTTTCTATGATATTGACAATCGTTGAGAATACCAGTACCAGAACCAGATAATAGATCGCTACAACGAGCAGGTAGGTCATGTAATCGAAGTTGTTGGAACCAAGTGTCGTTGCCACACTGAACAATTCGAACATCCCGATAAAGGAAGCAAGAGATGAATCCTTTAATGCAATGATGAACTGATTACCCAGCGGCGGCAGGGCCCGTCTGAATGCCTGTGGTAAAATGATCCTCCTCATGGACAATCCAAGAGACATCCCGAGGGACCGTCCCGCTTCCATTTGTCCTTTATCAATGGATTGAATGGCTCCTCGGAAAATCTCGGCGATATAGGCACCATTATGGAAGGCAAGTCCCATTACGACAGACCAGAAGCCTGAGATATTTAATGAGGTTAATCCGAAGTAGAAAATAAAGATTTGAACAATCAATGGTGTTCCACGTACAACGAAAATATATAAATCCGCTAAAAGTTCCAATGGCTTGATTCCGGAAATCTTGAGAAATGCGAAAAACAATCCAATCACAATTGCAATAAGAACAGATACAAAGGTTAATTGGAATGTTAATAACATCCCTTTAAGAAATACATCATATGTACTTGTTAAGGTTTCAAAAAAGTGCATGAACTTCCCTCCAGTCTATTCTATACGTGTAACCTCCCGATAACGGACAAAAAGCGAATGCGCATAGAAGCACATTCGCTCTGTGTCATGCTGCCTTTACTCTTCTTCAGGATCTGATGTGATGTCTGTATTGAAATACTTTTCACTGATTTTCTTTAACGTTCCGTCTTCTCTTAATGTTTCTAGAGCTTTATTGATTTCATCCAGTAACGCTTCGTTTTCTTTGCTTACAGCGATGGCTTGCTCACTACGGCCGATCAGCTCACGTGCTTCGATGTTCAATTCTGCAGCGATCGCTTCTTTCCCTGTAATGAAGTCAGTGATAACGGCATCATGCTTGCCCTTATTTAATGCTTCTAATGCGACAACGTCACTATCATATTGTTGAATATTATCCGTTACTCCCTGGGCAGTTTCTGCATAAGTAGATCCCTTAGAAACGGCAATCTCCATTCCTTTCAGATCATCCAGCGTTTCTACAGTACTGTCCGGACGAACGAAAATCTGCGGGCCGGAATAATAATAAGGAGTTGAGAAGTCTACTTCCTTCAAGCGTTCATCCGTGATCGTATGGCTGGCAACCGCTGCATCAAAACGACCCGATTTCACTCCTTCTACAATTCCTGCAAACTTAAATTTCTTCTGTTCAGGTTCAAGACCCATTTCTTTCGCAACGGCTTCTGCCACTTCAATATCGAAACCTGACATGGTTCCATCATTATTCGTTACACTGAATGGCTTAAATTCACCTGAAGCTGCATAAATGAATTTGCCTTCCTCTACTAACTTCGCACCATTTTCCGTCGTGGCTTTGTCGCCGCAGGCTGATAGAAGAAGCACAGAAATGACTAACAAGACTAGGCTTTTCCAATTCTTCACTGGCTAGAGTCCCCCTTATGTAGCTTGTAATATTTTTAATCTTTCATAATTTTATCAACAAAAGAGAAAATTCTCAAAATTCAAATATGACTCATTTTGGTTATAATTATCCATTTTAGTGGATGAACTGAATTCAGCTTGTTTAGAGATACATATGCGATTATATCCTTTCATTTCCTTTCATATGCTTCGGTGATATAGGTCTATCAACCTTATACGGACTTCGGCAGACCCTCTTTTATACTACTTTTAAGCTATTGTGGTGTTGTCATTATTTAGTAATAACTCTATAAAACGTTGTTACTAAGCGAGTAGTGGTTGATTTCCACTCTAGGATGTTCGCTTTCCGCGGGGCGGGCGGTGAGCCTCCTCGTCGCTGTACGCCTGCGGGGTCTCACCTGTTTGCTATTCCCGAAAGAGTCGAGCACCTTCCGTTCCAATTAACTTAATTATTTACTTTCTACTTTCTAGCTGAATAAAGAATAAACACACAATTAACCATTGTAACCAAATAAAAAGAACCGATCCCCTGCCTTAGGCATTGGAATCGGTTCTTTATGATTAAACTTATTTATAGTACGACTTGATTGCGTCCCAGGCTTTGTCTTTTCCAAGGCCTGTTTCGGAAGAGAACATGATGAGATCGTCTTCTTTGTCCATATTTAATGTTTCTCTTGTTACTTTCAGGTGCTTCTGCCATTTGCCTTTTGGTATCTTATCCGCTTTGGTGGCGATGACGATACAAGGAAGCTCGTGATGCTTGAGGAAATCGTACATCATCACATCATCATTGGTCGGTGCATGACGCAGGTCCACGATCAGGACAACTGCCCTTAGCTGCTCACGGGAAGTAATGTATGTTTCAATCATCTTCCCCCATGCTTCTCGTTCTGTTTTTGATACTTTGGCAAAACCATATCCGGGTACGTCCACATAATAGAGGGTTTCTTCTATTTTATAGAAGTTTAACGTCTGGGTCTTACCTGGCTTGGATGAAATCCTTGCCATGCTCTTACGACCGATCATTTTATTGATGAATGAGGATTTCCCAACGTTCGAGCGTCCCGCTAAGGCAAACTCGGGAAGAAAATCGCCAGGATATTGTTCAGGCCTGACTGCACTGATGACCAGCTCAACTTGATTTACTTTCACTTCTTTTCACCTACTAATGCTTTCTCTAAGACTTCATCAATATGTGATACAAGGATGAACGTTAATTCTCCCCTCACACTTTCAGGAATGTCATCTATATCCTTTTCATTATCTTTCGGCAGGATAATCGTTTTAATTCCAGCACGATGAGCGCTTAATGTTTTTTCTTTCACTCCTCCGATTGGAAGGACTCTTCCTCTCAGAGTCATTTCACCTGTCATTCCTACTTCACGATTGACGTATTTACCTGTCAGTGCTGATACGAGTGCCGTTGTAATGGTAATCCCTGCTGAAGGACCGTCTTTTGGGACTGCTCCTTCAGGAACGTGGATGTGAATATCATGTTTCTCGTGGAATGACTCGTCGATCCCAAGGTCTTTCGCTTTCGAACGAACATAACTAAATGCCGTCTGAGCGGATTCCTTCATGACATCTCCCAATTTACCTGTCAGCACAAGCTTTCCTTTACCAGGTGCTAAGGATACCTCGATCTGCAAAGTATCTCCGCCAACGGTTGTGTAAGCAAGACCTGTTGAAACTCCGATTTGGTTTTCTATTTCTGCTTGACCATATCGGAACTTTTTCTTCCCCAGGAACTCTTCAATATTGCTTGACGTAATCACGACTCGCTTCTTCTCACCAGAGACAATGATCTTCGCCGTTTTTCTACAAAGGGCTGCAAGGTGGCGTTCTAAACTTCTCACCCCGGCTTCTCTTGTGTAATAGCGAACAATATCGACAATCGCTTCATCTCTGACTTGAAGCTTCGATTTGTTTAAGCCATGATCTTTGATTTGTTTCTCTAATAAATGATGCTTCGCGATATTTAATTTTTCAAGCTCTGTATAACCTGCAATCGTAATGATCTCCATTCTGTCTCGGAGTGGACCTGGAATGGTTGATAAATCATTCGCCGTTGCGATGAACATGACTTTAGATAAATCATACGTTTCTTCAATATAGTGATCACTGAAGTTCGAGTTCTGCTCTGGATCAAGTACTTCAAGCATTGCAGAAGAAGGATCACCTCTGAAGTCACTTGACATTTTGTCAATTTCATCAAGGAGGAAGACAGGGTTGATGGTACCTGCTTTTTTCATGCCTCGAATGATTCTTCCTGGCATCGCACCCACATACGTACGCCTGTGACCTCTGATCTCTGACTCATCCCTAACGCCTCCTAGGGAAATACGGACAAAGTTTCGACCTAGTGATTCAGCCACCGAGCGGGCTAAGCTGGTTTTCCCGACACCCGGAGGTCCGGCAAGACAAAGGATAGGTCCTTTAAGAGATCGTGTTAACTGTTGCACAGCCAGATATTCAAGCACTCTCTCTTTTACCCTTTCAAGGCCATAGTGATCCCGGTTTAAGATCTGTTCAGAACGCTTGATATCCAATTGATCTTCTGTTTCAGTCGACCAAGGCAGGGATACAAGCCATTCAATGTAATTACGGATAACAGAGCTTTCAGCAGAGCTTGATGGCACTTTCTCATAGCGGGCTAACTCTTTCAATACGGTTCTTTCTACTTCCTCCGGCATATCAGCTTGTTCAATCTTAGACGTTAAATCTTCAATTTCACCGGTTTTTCCTTCTTTGTCGCCTAATTCTTTTTGAATGGCTTTCATTTGCTCCCGTAAATAGTACTCTTTTTGGGTTCTTTCCATGGAACGCTTCACACGCTGCCCGATTTTCTTTTCAAGGTTTAGCACTTCTTTTTCATTGTTAATGGTCTCGATCACCATTTGAAGCCGCTTCTTAATATCCAGTGTTTCAAGGACGTTTTGCTTTTCTTTCATTTTCAAAGGAAGATGGGAGGCAACGATATCCGCAAGTCTTCCCGGCTCTTCAATATCTGAAACAGTGGAATACGTTTCTGCTGAAACTTTTTTAGATAGCTTTATGTATTGTTCGAAATAATTCAATAACGTCCTCATTAAAGCGTCTGTTTCTGATTCTTTCACATCGGAATCTTTGAATTCCTTAATTTCCACTTCATAAAAATCTTTTTGCTCAGTAAATGTTTCAATAGACGCCCTTTTTAACCCTTCAACCAGAACTCTGATCGTTCCATTCGGTAATTTAAGCATCTGCTTTACCTTTGTAAGAGTTCCCATTTCGTAAAAATCTTCTTGTGTTGGCTCATCTATATTCATATCTCTTTGAGTGGTTAAGAAAATTAAATGATCATCCATCATTGCTTTTTCTAAAGCTTGTACGGAGCGCTCACGTCCAACATCTAAATGTAAGACCATTGTTGGATACACAAGTAAGCCTCTTAATGGAAGGAGGGGAACCGTTAAATTATTTTGATTTGCCACATATAACACCTCCGAATTTTGCTCTCCTAGTCTTTGTACAATTCTAACTTATTTACTAGGGAGTGTCTATTAAATAGGTATTTACAACTTTATTCAATCCGTTTATCGCTTATTCCATTTTCTCTTCCATTCAAAAACAAACCGATTCGGATAGACCCGAATCGGTCAACAGTCTATACACTTTTTTTATTTTTTTCTGTTATGAGATCAGTTTGCTGTAACGTTTCCTTCATAAGAGCAAGATCCAATACTTCTTTAAGCTGTTTCACCGGGATCACTTCAATTCCCTCAATTTCACTTAACATTGCTTGCTGGTTATCATAAGGTATGATCGCTATAGTGGCACCAGCCAATTTCGCGCCCTTCACTTTCGCAGTCACACCTCCGACTGGTTTCACGAGACCGTGGATACTGATCTCACCGGTAACAGCAATGGTATGTTTCACTGGGATACGGTAAATGGCAGAGTAGATGCCAAGTGCCATAGCGATTCCGGCAGAAGGTCCGTCTACGGGGACTCCACCAGGAAAGTTCACATGAATATCATATTGATCCGCAGGTACTCCCATGGAACGAAGCACCGTAATCACATTTTCGATGGAGCCTTTCGCCATACTCTTTCTTCGGACTGATTTACTACGATCCCCAATGCTTTCTTCTTCCACAATTCCCGTCACATTGATCAGTCCTTTATCCGTTGCCGGGATAACCGTTACTTCAATCTCGAGTAATGACCCCGTATTAGGACCTGTTACAGCTAACCCATTTACCAGACCAATCGTTGCTTCCTCATTGATTTTTTTCTGATAGCGGGGAGAAAGCTGACTGGATTGGATGATCCACTCCAATTCATGATCAAAGATTTCTTTTCTGTTTTCTGTAATGGCCACTCCAGCGGCAATCTGGACCATATTTACCGCTTCACGTCCATTACGGGCATAGGAGGCAAGCGTTTCAAGACCCTTGTCACTAATCGTCATCTCTACTTTTTCAACGGCTCTGGCAGCTACTTTTTTCACTTCATCATGCTCAAGCTCCCTAAAGAAAACTTCCATACATCTCGAGCGAATGGCCGGCGGAATTTCACTCGGGGTACGGGTGGTCGCACCGATCAAACGGAAATCTGCTGGAAGGCCATTTTTGAAAATATCATGTATGTGGGTAGGGATTTGATGATTTTCTTCATTATAGTAGGCACTTTCAAGAAACACTCTGCGATCTTCTAGTACTTTTAATAACTTATTCATTTGGATAGGATGCAATTCTCCTATTTCATCAATGAACAATACTCCTCCATGGGCATTCGTTACAGCCCCTTGCTTCGGCTGGGGAATCCCCGCTTGTCCCATGGCTCCCGCTCCTTGGTATATAGGGTCATGGACAGACCCAATCAATGGATCGGCAATTCCCCGTTCATCGAAACGTGCGGTTGTGGCATCCAGTTCAACAAAAACAGCGGCAGGTTTAAAAGGAGATTTTATATTCTTCTTGGCTTCTTCCAGGACCAGCCGGGCAGCTGCGGTTTTCCCGACTCCAGGTGGACCATAGATGATCACATGCTGAGGGTTCGGACTGCATAATGCTGCTTTCAAGGCTTTTATTCCATCTTCCTGGCCAACAATATCTTCAAAGCTTGATGGTCTTACTTTTTCTGCAAGAGGTTCAGTTAATGAAATGGACCTCATTTTTCGTAACTCTTCCATTTCTTTTTTTGACTCACGATCAATGGAAACTTTTTGCGTTCGCTGATTTTTCAATAGGTTCCAGAAATACAATCCAATGATGATTCCGAAGAATAACTGGATAAACAAAGCGATGCTAGTAAAGCTCATTCGTCTCCCTCCAAGTAGATACAAGTTGTTATCGGTTAGTATCTCCTTGACCCTGTGGGAATAAACAAAAAAATTCGGAAACGAAGAGGTCCTAAAAGAAGTGAAAATAAAAAATAAATCCTTGTTTTTTCTTTAGAAAAGCATTCATTACCCTTCGCAAACGATTCATGATCTGATGACTCAGCTATTTTTCTCTAATAATTGGCAGTACTGGATATCTGATCATCTTAGGCTAGAATATTAACGATTGCAGCAAAACCCTTAACCCGACAAAAAGCCAAGAATGGGGGACCATTCTTGGCTTTAAGATATATCTATTAAGCTGATGTTTTTTCTTCGTTCGGGTCGATCATCGTTCCATCTTCGAGCATTAAATGCGGAGCCGCATCTTCAAGGATCGTTTCTTTTGTAATGATACATTTTTTAATATCATCACGGGAAGGAAGATCGAACATCACATCTAACATCATTGTTTCGATGATAGAACGTAGTCCACGGGCACCCGTTTTCCGCTCGATTGCTTTTTTAGAGATTTCAAGCAGAGCATCTTCAGTGAATTCAAGCTCCACATCATCTAATTCAAGCATTTTTTGATATTGTTTTACTAAAGCGTTTTTTGGCTTTGTCAGGATTTCAACAAGCGCTTCTTCATCAAGAGGTTCAAGGCTTGAAATTACTGGTAAACGACCGATGAATTCTGGAATTAATCCAAACTTCAATAGATCTTCAGGGACAACTTTAGAGAGAAGTGATTTGTCTTCTTTTACTTCTGCATTTTTAGGATCAGAACCGAAACCAATCACCTTTTGACCTAAACGGCGTTTAATGATTTGCTCGATTCCATCAAATGCTCCACCACAAATGAACAGTACATTGGACGTATCGATTTGGATGAATTCCTGATGAGGATGCTTACGCCCACCTTGTGGAGGAACGCTTGCTACCGTACCTTCAAGAATTTTCAGAAGTGCCTGCTGAACACCTTCACCTGAAACGTCTCTAGTGATCGATGGATTTTCAGATTTACGTGCTACTTTATCGATTTCATCGATGTAGATGATTCCTTTTTCAGCTTTTTCTACATCGTAATCAGCTGCCTGGATTAATTTCAATAGAATATTCTCTACGTCTTCCCCTACGTAACCAGCTTCAGTTAGTGAAGTGGCGTCAGCAATGGCGAAAGGAACGTTAAGAATACGCGCAAGTGTTTGAGCCAGTAATGTTTTACCGCTACCAGTCGGCCCGATCATCGCAATATTACTCTTAGACAGTTCAACGTCATCGACTTTACTGCTTGAGTTGATACGCTTGTAGTGGTTGTATACGGCTACAGCCAGAGATTTCTTTGCTTGGTCCTGACCAATTACGTATTCGTCCAGGATTTCCCGAATTTCACGAGGTTTCGGAACGTCTTTGAATTCTACTTCTTCTTCCGTACCAAGCTCTTCTTCTACGATCTCTGTGCAAAGTTCGATACATTCATCACAGATATACACACCTGGTCCAGCGACTAGTTTACGAACTTGGTCTTGTGTTTTTCCGCAAAAAGAACATTTTAGTTGTCCTTTTTCATCATTAAATTTAAACAATGATTTTCACCCCTTAGTTAAAACTTCATAAAATCGTGCTCTGTTTTCAATAAACGAACGATCTCTTACATCCCATTACCTAAAGTTATGTACTGCATTTTATCATATTATATGTTCGTAAAGAAATTGATACGATTCTTAAGAATCATCTTATTATGTAACACGCATTTTAGCAAATATTTTACATTGCTAGTTAGTATCTTATCCAATTGAAGTCAGGTAATGTAAGAAATCTAATTATGTATGTTCCTGGTAAAAAATAATGCAACCCCGTTTAATAAGCTTTTTCCAAAAATAGTGGTTCTTATTCTTGTTTGATAAAACAATTACAACTTATTAAGTGAAGCTTAGTGATTTGGCTCATTTACGCCATAATTATCAAAAGCGATAGAGCAAACTCATTTGCTCTTGCGCTTTTGATGATTGTGGCTACTTTTCAGCTTTGCTGAAAAGTGTGAGAAACATCCGTTTCTCACGAATGAGCCAAATCAAGGGGAATATCCGCTTCATTGTACAAAACAAGGCACGAATGAATCGCGCCTTGTTTGCTATTTTTATTATGCTACAGTTTTGCTGTTTTCAACAAGGAATTCTACTGCTTTACGTACTTTAAGGTCAGCTTTAAGTGTGTCAAGGCCGCCTAGAGCTTGTTTGATGTTGTCAGCAGACATGTTGTATTGTTCAGCCATTTTGTTTACTTCTTCTTCTGCTTCTTCGTCAGTTATTTCTAGGTTTTCAGCTGCAGCGATTGCTTCCAGTGTAAGGTTTGTGCGAACGCGTTTGCCAGCATCTTCTTTCATTTGACCGCGAAGATCTTCTTCTGTTTGACCAGAGAATTGGAAGTAAAGGTCAAGGTTCATACCTTGCATTTGTAGACGTTGTTCGAATTCTTGCATCATGCGGTCTACTTCAGCTGTAACCATTACTTCTGGAATTTCAACTTCAGCATTGTCAGAAGCTTTATTTACAAGAGTTTCACGAACTGCTGTTTCAGCTTCGTTCTTTTTAGACTCTTGAAGACGTTTTTCGATTTTTTCTTTAAGTTCAGCAAGCGTTTCAACTTCTTCGTCAGCGTCTTTAGCGAACTCGTCATCTAATGCCGGAAGTTCTTTCGCTTTGATTTCGTGAACTTTCACTTTGAATGTAGCAGGCTTACCAGCAAGTTCAGCTGCATGGTATTCTTCAGGGAAGTTAACTTCTACTTCTTTCTCTTCTCCAGATGCAACCCCGATTAATTGCTCTTCGAAACCTGGGATGAATTGGCCTGAACCTAATTCAAGAGAATAGTTCTCAGCTTGGCCGCCTTCAAATGCTTCACCATCAACGAATCCTTCGAAATCCATTGTTACAGTATCGCCTTCTTCAGCTTTTCCTTCTTCTTTTACAGCTAGCTCAGCTTGTTTTTCTTGAAGTGAAGTAAGTTCAGCTTCTACATCTTCAGCTGTCACTTCTGTTTCCATTTTTTCTACTTCAAGACCTTTGTATTCACCAAGTTTCACTTCAGGTTTCACTTGTACTTTAGCAGTGAAGATTAGCTCTTTACCTTTTTCCATTTGCTCAACATCGATTTCCGGACGGTCGATTGGATCGATTCCCGTTTCTTCGATTGCTTTCGCATAGGCTTCTGGTAAGATGAAATCTAATGCATCTTGGTAAAGTGATTCAACACCAAAACGTTTTTCGAACATTCCGCGAGGCATTTTCCCTTTACGGAATCCTGGTACGTTAACTTGTTTTACAACTTTTTTGAATGCTGCGTCCAAACCTTCGTTTACTTTTGCAGCTTCAACTTCAATTGTAAGTACTCCTTGGTTTCCTTCTTGCTTTTCCCATTTTGCAGACATACTGTTCCCTCCAACAATCTATAATTGATCTTGTATTTTTACGCATAGTAGTAGATAGTCCCGTATGAATCTAGCACTATCATCGTAAATATATGAAAAACTTTTACATTACAACCATTACATTATAACATACAGCCACTGTCTTTCAACAGAGAGCATTTAAATATTAGGAGAGGAAATTTCCTCTAGTTCCGTAAGTCTTGTTAGAATCCACTGAGATTGTGTGTTTTCAACCTGGTCTTTTAACTCTTCTTCAAGGATTGCATCGGCAAACATCCCTGCCGTGTAGTAAGCATACACCGAGGCGATTGCTTTCGGTTCATCCTCAAGTGTAAAAGGATAGAGTAGAAAGGTATGCCTTTTCAGTAATTCTTGAGCGTGCTGAAAAAGCGTAGGATTCGTTTGGGCTAGAAGATCATCCAATGAATCTGTGACCATCTTATAGAAATCAGACTCGAACACATCTTCCAAAGCGGAAGGAGACACCTTCTGCTCCTCCCCAAATTTCGCTACATCTACTTCTTTATCCATTCCATGCTCCCTTAAAACATTTATGATCATCGTTTGCAGAAATGGGTGGGCGGCTGAATCCTTTAAAACTGATTGCAACTCCCCAATGAATGGTTGAATGTTACGATGAACCAACTGTGCCACGATCAACGTCTGTTCCTCCAGGCTCTTCCCTTCCAAGATAGAAGATTGATCCTCTTCTGATGATTCTTCTTCATGAATTGGTGCTTTTCCATTCACTACTTTTTCACTGAATTGGAGAAGCTTCCTGAAATGTTCTTCCTTTTCAAAGGGCACTTCTTTTTCATCAAACAAGGCATTGATTGTGTCGACCACTTCCCTGTGCTGATGAAGCTGGATAAGAATCATCAAATACATATCAACGACTTCGAAGTAGTCCCCGATCCCTTCAAGGAGCATCTCTTTACATATGTATCTGGCTTTGTCATACTGCTTGCTTTCATAAAGAGATAGCACGAGTGCAGTATTAATATCGGGATTATCAGGTTCTAATTCATAGGCTTGCGTGAGCAACTGAGAGGATTCATGCACCTCTCCTTTTTCCAGAGCCTGCACACCCTTTTCCAGCAGCCGATCTTTCAATCCTGGAAACTGGACAATTTTTCCTTTTCCTTCATGGTTTCCCTTAGTCATAAAACGTACCTGCCTATACTTTTTAGTTGCCTTTAGTTTAGCACGATATCTTTTGGATAACAAAAAAAGCTTACCCTTTTCAGGTAAGCTTTGTGTATGTAGGATATATGGCGTCCCAGGAGAGATTCGAACTCCCGACCGACGGCTTAGAAGGCCGTTGCTCTATCCTGCTGAGCTACTGGGACGTGATTTGTTTTTCAAGGACAATATTTATTATATTCACATAGCATCAATAAGTCAACAGATTTTCAAAAAAAGTTTTATTTATTTTTCCGGGACCGTTTTTTCTATCTGTAATAGGGAAGAGAACCCACCGCGGCAGGTTCTCACAATAATTTTACAATTGAAAGGATTGAGTCAATTCGTCCAGAACTACATGATCATGAGTTAAGAATGTTACCTTTATTTCTTGATCAATCGCTTCTACTAATGCGTAAGTGCGTTCTCTCCTGCCTCTTGGCAAAAGGATGCTTCCCGGATTCAAGAACAAAGTGCCATTATTCAATTCTGCACCCAGTGTGTGTGAATGGCCAAAGAAAACAAAATGCGCTCCAACTTCTTCAGCTTTATAACGTAGCTTCATCAGTGACATTTTAATTCCATACAGATGACCGTGTGTCACCATGACTACGTTGCCCTCAACCTCTTCAACAAGGTCGTCGGGCAACCGGGCGTCCATATCACAGTTTCCCCTCACAACAAGGTAGGGGGATAATGCCGGGTCGTCTGCACTTAATTCAGAATCTCCGCAGTGAATCATGGCATCTACGGTAGATTGATATTTTTCTGATAGTTCCAATAGCTCTTCTTTTGATCCGTGACTATCACTTACAACCAATAGTTTCATTCCGCTCACCCTTTAAATAAAGTCTGAGATTATGTTCTTAAGTTTTTTTAATGCATTCCCACGATGACTGATTTGACTTTTCTCATCTGGAGATAATTCAGCCATCGATTTTTGAAGAGTCGGAACGAAGAAAATCGGGTCGTAACCAAACCCATTCGTCCCTCTCTTTTCTTGCAGGATCATGCCTTCGCATGTTCCTGTCACCGTTCTGGTATCCCTATCAGGTCCAGCAATGGCTAAGATACAGTGAAAACGTGCCGTACGGTCGGAGCATTTTACAGCTTCAAGCTCTCGTAAGACCTTTTTCATATTCTCCTCGTCACTCTTTTCTTCACCGGCATAGCGTGCAGAATAGACTCCCGGCCGACCTTCCAAGGCATCGATGGCCAATCCGGAATCATCAGCAATCACCAGTTCACCTAATTCTTCCGCAACCGTTTCGGCCTTCAATATGGCATTTTCCTCAAACGTTTCACCGGTTTCTTCAACATCCTCAATGTGAGGAAGGTCTAGTAATGTTTGTACCTCATACCCGTATGGAGCAAACATATGTTGAAACTCTTTTGCTTTTCCCCTGTTTTTCGTGGCTATGATCACTCGTTTTGTCATCTACAATCTCACCCTTTATTGAAATCTTTTTACTATTTCACCTAATGATTGCTGTTGTATTTGGAATAGCTCGTGGATTCCTTCTTGTCCAAGTTTTAACAGTTGATGCAATTGGTCCATTGTAAAGGTTGCTTCTTCCCCTGTTCCCTGCAGCTCTACAAATTCGCCTTCACCCGTCATGATGATGTTCATATCCACTAATGCGCTGCTATCTTCTATATAATTCAAATCAAGAACCGCCCCATGCTCTTCAACAATCCCCACACTTGTGGCTGCCAAGAAACTTTTCAGTGGAAAAGAAGAGATTTTTTTGCTGTCTTGAAGCTTAGCCACTGCCATTGCCGTAGCAACGAAAGCCCCAGTGATCGAAGCCGTTCTTGTCCCGCCGTCTGCTTGAATGACATCACAATCAATCCAGATTGTACGTTCTCCTAAAGCATCCAAATCGACTACAGCTCTTAACGCCCTTCCAATAAGGCGTTGAATTTCCATTGTTCTTCCTGAAACCTTCCCTTTAGAAGATTCACGAATGTTTCTCGTTTCCGTTGCTCTTGGCAGCATGGAATATTCAGCCGTGATCCACCCTTTTCCACTGTTTCTCATAAAAGGAGGCACTCGTTCCTCGATGCTGGCATTACAAATGACCTTCGTTTCTCCAACCGTTATTAGGACGGAGCCTTCCGGATGCTTAACATAATCTGTCTCGATCTCAATATTCCGCAATTGATTCTTTTCTCTACCATCTGTTCTCATATCATTACCTCCTGTATTTTCGTACGTTATGTAAAGACGGTCTAATCAAAAATAGAAGAGGCGGCATTATGCCAACCTCTTTTCGATGTTTCTATAATAGTATATCAAAAAATAGTTATTTAAAAACTAATTGCATTCACATTTTCTGGTCTTGTCACTGGTTCTGTGATGGTTTCGCCGTCTTTAGACACTACCGTTGCTTCACCATTCACTAAAACAGAGACTCCTTTAATTCCTTTTTGCTCCGTTAAGGAGAGAACGAGAGAATTCAGCATATGTTCAGAAACCATTTTTTCTTCAAGGCTACCATAAACCGCTTCGTTAAAATTCAATGTAACGGTTCCGTCTTCAAGCTTCGGATCGTCTAATAGTTTGGCACCTGTAAAATCACTTGCAAGTGAAGAGGAATATCCTGGTCCCTCAATCAACTCTTTCACAACTGCCGTGACTTCATCCACTGAATTTGAGCTAACGCGTTTGGTAACAGGTACGTAATACGTTTTATCATCCGTTTGAGACACATAATAAACCGTTAGTGGTTTTGTGCTCGTAGGATCCACCACACCGGAAGTATCCACATTGATCCCGACTTTTCTCGTTAATCCTTTTTCATCAATCGGTGTTCCGTTAACAGGCATTTCAGTTAGTGGATATCCATTCACTCTAAGCTCTACTTTTTCAACAGAATCAAATTGAGTAAGCGTCCATGTAACGGATTGAAGAATTTTCTGCTCATCTTCAGGCTGGTAGTTATTGAACTCCGAAGAGAAATCGGCAATGGCCGTTCCGTCTTTAATATCGACCGTCACTTGCGTATCCGCCGGAAGCACGGCTCTAAAACCATTCGGCAGCACATTTTCAACCGGTCCATTTTTGACCAGATACTCAAGAGCTTGTTTAGCTACACTTTCTTCACCTGGAAGCGGCAACGATTGTGAGACAACATACCCATTTTTATCGATTAGATAAAGCTCTGTCATGACCGTTTCAGCCTTTGCTTCTTCCTTGCTCACTTCTTTCTCTGCGTCTTCTCCTTTAGCCGTATCCACTTTCTCCCCTTCTTTTAAGTAGGATAGGTCTTGAGGAGGATCGATTTTCTCTTTATCATCACCGAAACTAAGTAATCCACAACCTGAAAGATATACAGAAGAAGCTAAAATCGTTACAGCAATTGACACCTTTGCTTTTTTTGCCATTGGGAAACCTCCTAAAAGACAGTTTGTACTAACATGTATACGAGCCCGCTCTATAAAATAGACCGAAACTTTAATAAAAATAGTACACCCAAAAGCGGAGGCGGCTTGAACAGAGGCGACAAGCATAAGACGAGAACACCGGAAAGGCGTCCTTTGCCTTTTTGGTGTTCTTGACTTATGACCTCGAGCCTCTAGCCGCCGGAGCTGGATGACACCTAAAGCGGAGGCGGCTTGAACAGAGGCGACAAGCATAAGACGAGAACACCGGAAAGGCGCCCTTTGCCTTTTTGGTGTTCTTGACTTATGACCTCGAGCCTCTAGCCGCCGGAGCTGGATGACACCTAAAGCGGAGGCGGCTTGAACCTGAACTTAAACGACGGTGTATCGAATTTTGTAGAACGGTCGATATATTGAAAATATGGTTGATATAATAAAAAAACGGTTGATAAATTGAAATGACGGTCGATAAATCAGAATAACGGTTGATAAATTGAAATAACGGTCGATAAATCAGAATAACGGTTGATAAATTGAAATAACGGTCGATATCCCTGCCCCCGCACTCGCTCCATTCCCCCGGTGGAGTTAAATCCCTCCACCAGAGAAGGATTTCACTAACTTTCATCCCATTCATACCCAATTGACCATAAAAAACCAAAAAAACCACCCGATTACAAGATACTAATCCTGTAATCGAATGGTTTCTGCTTTCACTTCTCCAACTGTCAGCCAATCGGAGGCAATGCGTGAAAAGATGGCCGAGGACCCTGTGTTGAAAAAACGGTGTTCAGGTTTTTGTACTCCCCCGTATAGGAGATTGTAATAATCAAGAATCGTACTTACTTCCCGTGCCGTTTCATCTCCAGAGCTTATCACACTAACCTCCGGACCCATGTAGGCTTTGATCTTAGGCTGTAATAGCGGGTAGTGGGTGCACCCTAGAATCAGCGTATCAATATCCGAATCTTTAATAGGGCGGAGAGTCTCTTCTACTATTTCTTCCGCCATGGAGCCATTGTATTCTCCACTTTCTACTAAAGGGACAAATTTCGGACAGGCGAGTGACGTGACATCCAAGCTACCGTGCAGGGAGTGGAGCGCTTCTACATAGGCACCGCTATTAATCGTCCCCACTGTTCCAAGAACACCGATTCTCTTATTATGAGTATGCTTGATTGCTGCTCTGGCCCCGGGATGAATGACTCCTATAACCGGGATGTCCAAATGGGTTTGGATTTCATCCAGCACAACTGCAGTGGCGGTATTACATGCGATGATCAGCATTTTCATATCATATTGCATTAGATATTGGGTCATTTCCCATGTGAATATTTTCACTTCTTGAGCTGTTCTGGGTCCGTAGGGACAACGGGCTGTGTCACCAAGATAGTAGATGGTCTCTTTGGGTAACTGACGCATCACTTCTCTGGCAACGGTAAGCCCCCCAACCCCAGAATCAATGATGCCAATTGGTTGAATCACGTTATTCCCTCATTCTGGTTTCATTTCTTGATGCAGCTTAGCTAAATTATCTTTTAATAGTAACACTTCTTTTTCGGAGAAATCCGTCAGGACACTCTGTAAATAATTTTGCCTTTTATTGATGACTTCTTCAATAATTCTTTCGCCCTCTTTTAGCATATGAATCCGGACGACCCTACGATCATTTTCATCCTTCACGCGTTCCACCAACTGATTTTTCTCCATTCTATCAACGAGATCGGTTGTGGTACTGCAGGCAAGGTACATTTTATTCGAAAGATCACCAATGGTCATATCACCATATTCAAATAACCACTGCAGTGCGATGAACTGCGGCGGAGTGATGGTGTACTGACTTAATATTTCCCTTCCTTTTTGCTTAATGATCGATGATATGTAGCGCAGGTCTTTTTCTATATCTGCAACAACTTGTAATTCTCCAATGATTTCTTTAGAATTCGTCATGATTACTCTCCTTTTAAAATCAGAAACTGGACATGTACTCCTTATTGAAAACGGGATTCGATCACATAAGACCTTCCTGTTTTAGCTTCTATTATATTATGGGACCTAAGTGACCTTTCTTTCAGCCCAGACTTCCCCTACTAGCATTTTCGCCTTTTTCGGGTGAAAATTCAAGACAAGTTCGCAAATGATCCAGAACTAAAAGAGACTGACTCTCATTCAAACATTAATAGGTATCCGCGGAAGACCCGTTAATTGTTTGCCATTAGAATCAGTCCCTTACATTTAAAGCTTGAGTTCCCCCATGCGAAGAAGCTCTACAACAGCTTGAGATCGCCCCTTCACTCCAAGCTTTTGCATGGCGTTGGAAATATGATTTCGAACTGTTTTCTCGCTAATAAATAGATCACTAGCAATTTCTTTAGTTGTTTTGTCTTGAACTAACAGTTCGAATACTTCTTTTTCTCTTTTGGTGAGCAACGGTTTGTGTGTAAAATCATTGTCCTTCAATTATGGTAACCCTCCTTGCCTTCGCCAGCTTTAAACCGCGGGGATGGGTATTGTCGGTCGTCAGAATATCATATGTGAAGGGAGGGTTTAGAGTGACATAGAGGAGGAAGTTAAATGAAAAATAGGCAACGGTTTTTATAACACACTACGATAGGCTAAGAAACCGCCATTTTGCAGTCAAGCTTCGCCTTCATTTCTTCCGTCCAAGGGACTCCTTTTCCAGTCTGTTTTGATATTTGGACCATGGTTCCTCTACCTGTAAAGCAAACCTCTTCTTTTTCATTCAGACCCATATAGTGTAAATCCACTGAAGATTTCCCCACACTATTCGCCTTTACACACACCTTCAGCTGTTCGTCGAAGAATACTTGTTTGACAAAATCACATTGTAAATCTGCAACGACAGGAATCGTATCGTGTTCAGGTTTTACCCAGTTTTGCATAAACCCTTTGTGTTTAAAAAATTCGATTCTAGCTTCTTCGAAATAAGTGAATGGAATTGTATTGTTCATATGTCCAAACATATCAGTCTCGGAAAACCGAACCTTTATATGGATTGAAAACGAAAATTCTTTTTGCCATGTTTCTATATCTTCAATGTATGTAAAATGTTTCAAAATGGCTCCTCCTTTTGGAAAATGAATATAAGATAAGAAAATGAATGATCATTCATTATTTATTATAAGCTTTTTTTGAAAAATAAGAAACCTATAAAGAACAAAAAGCACTCCCCCAAAGGAAAGTGCTTTTTGTTTACCTGTTAATCAACCATATGGTCGCTTCCGAAGAAGTTTTTAAACATTTGGAACGTTGTTTCTCTGTTTAGTGCAGCAATGGAAGTCGTTAGAGGAATCCCCTTTGGACATGATTGAACACAGTTTTGAGAGTTCCCGCAGTTCGCAAGGCCTCCGTCGCCCATGATCGATTCAAGTCGCTCATCCTGATTCATGGCACCCGTTGGGTGAGCATTGAACAAACGGACCTGTGATAATGGAGCAGGACCGATGAAGTCCGATTTACTGTTTACGTTAGGACATGCTTCCAAACAAACACCACATGTCATACATTTAGATAATTCATACGCCCATTGACGTTTTTTCTCCGGCATACGCGGTCCGGGACCAAGATCGTATGTTCCATCAATTGGAATCCATGCTTTTACTTTCTTCAAGCTGTCGAACATGCGACTGCGGTCTACCTGCAAGTCACGAACAACAGGGAAAGTACGCATAGGCTCCAAGCGGATCGGTTGTTCTAATTGATCAACTAAAGCGGTACAAGACTGTCTTGGTTTCCCGTTGATCACCATTGAACAAGCTCCACATACTTCTTCCAAACAGTTCATATCCCAGTTGATCGGAGTAGTTTGTTCCCCTTTTGCATTGACCGGATTACGACGAATTTCCATCAGTGCAGAAATAACGTTCATATTCGGACGGTAATCAAGCTCGAACTCTTCTTGGAAAGGGGCTGTTTCCGGGCTTTCTTGACGAGTTATGATAAAACGGACTCTTTTGTTTTCACTCATCATTTATTCCCCCCTTTTTTCTTAGAATAGTCACGCTTACGTGGTGCAATCAGTGAAGTATCTACTTCCTCGTAATGGAATTCAGGTGAATTCGTTGAAGCATTGTATTTAGCCATCGTTGTTTTCAGGAATTCTTCATCATTACGTTCAGGGAAGTCAGGTTTATAGTGAGCTCCACGGCTCTCGTTACGATTTAAAGCACCGATTGTAATAACACGTGCCAGTTGCAGCATGTTCCACAATTGACGGGTGAATGTTGCCCCTTGGTTGCTCCATTTAGCCGTGTCATTGATATTGATGTTTTGGTAACGTTCCATTAATTCCTGGATCTTTTCATCTGTCTGTTTCAGCTTATCGTTATGACGTACAACGGTCACGTTATCCGTCATCCACTCACCAAGTTCTTTATGAATGACATAGGCGTTCTCAGTACCATTCATGGACATGATGTTGTTCCATTTTTCTTCTTCCTGTTTTACATAACGATCGAAAAGAGAAGAAGGGACGGATTCAACTGTTTTCTCAAGCCCTGCAATATATTTAATAGCATTAGGACCTGCAACCATACCACCATATATAGCGGATAGTAATGAGTTCGCTCCTAAACGGTTACCTCCGTGCTGAGAATAATCACACTCACCAGCAGCGAATAAACCAGGGATATTGGTCATTTGATCATAATCTACCCATAGTCCACCCATTGAATAGTGAACCGCAGGGAAGATTTTCATTGGTACTTTACGTGGGTCATCACCCATGAACTTCTCATAGATTTCGATGATTCCGCCAAGCTTAATATCAAGCTCTTTTGAATCTTTATGAGATAGATCCAGGTAAACCATGTTTTCACCGTTAATACCAAGCTTTTGATTTACGCACACATCAAAGATTTCACGTGTTGCGATATCACGGGGTACAAGGTTTCCGTATGCAGGATACTTCTCTTCAAGGAAGTACCACGGCTTTCCATCTTTATATGTCCAGACTCGTCCACCTTCACCACGGGCCGATTCACTCATGAGACGAAGCTTATCGTCCCCTGGAATGGCTGTCGGGTGAATTTGAATGAACTCACCATTTGCATAGTAAGCACCTTGTTGATATACGATCGATGCTGCTGAACCTGTATTGATAACAGAGTTGGTGGATTTACCGAAGATAATTCCAGGTCCTCCTGTTGCCATGATGACTGCATCAGCTGCGAACGATTTAATTTCCATCGTTTGAAGGTTTTGAGCAACGATTCCTCTTGCCACTCCTTCATCATCCACCACAACGCCAAGGAATTCCCAACCTTCGAACTTATTCACTAGCCCTGCTACTTCATGACGACGAACCTGCTCGTCCAACGCATACAATAATTGTTGACCAGTCGTAGCTCCAGCGAAAGCTGTTCTATGATGCTGCGTTCCACCGAAACGACGGAAATCCAGTAATCCTTCCGGTGTACGATTAAACATTACTCCCATACGATCAAGTAAATGAATAATCCCCGGTGCCGCTTCAGTCATTGCTTTAACAGGCGGTTGGTTCGCTAAGAAATCCCCACCATATACTGTATCATCAAAATGTTCCCAAGGAGAATCTCCTTCTCCCTTGGTATTAACGGCTCCGTTAATACCACCTTGTGCACATACAGAGTGAGAACGCTTAACGGGTACCAGTGAGAATAAATCTACTTGCGTTCCTTTTTCTGCTGCTTTAATTGTGGCCATCAGGCCGGCTAAACCGCCACCGACAACGATGATTTTGCCTTTACTCATCGTGACTCACTCCTTTTCCTACCATACTTCAGAGCATTTATTTAATCTATTAGACTCGTATCTATTTCTTCTTATACGAAGGCAAAAATTGCACGCATACCGACAACCGATAACGCTACAAAGATTCCGATCGTAACATATGTAGCAATTAATTGAGAACGAGGTGAAACTGTAATTCCCCAGCTCACGCAGAATGACCATAAACCATTCGCAAAGTGGAAGATCGTTGAAAGAACACCCAGCACATAAAACCCTAGCATAAATGGATTAGATAAGATGTTTTCCATCATTTGAAAGTTCACTTCAGCCCCAAATGCTGCTGCTACTCTTGTTTCCCATACATGCCAAGTAACAAAAATAAATGTGATTACTCCAGACACACGTTGAAGTAAAAACATCCAGTTACGGAAATAACCAAACTTACTTGCATTGTTCTTAGAAGTGAATGCAATGTAAATTCCGTAGATTGCATGGAAATACAATGGAAGGAAGATGATAAAAATTTCAAGGAAATAACGGAAAGGTAGACTTTCCATGAAGTGTGCCGCCTGGTTAAATGATTCTTCCCCACCAGTGGCAAAATGGTTCACGACTAAATGTTGTGTTAAAAATAATCCAACTGGAATAACACCTAGCAATGAATGAAGCCTGCGATAATTAAATTCTCGATTTCCAGCCATGATTTACCCCCCTTAATGATAAAATATGAATTCGTTTTCTAATGCATTTTTAAGAATGACTAGACGACGATACATATTTTATATTGTAACAATAATGTGACATGTTCATTTTACTCCCAAGGAGTGGAAGCGTCAAGAAAACGTATACATAAATTCGACAATACCGCAAAAATATTTTCAATATATTGATAACAGAAAAGGTGAGGTATTGTCTGGTTAAATGTTCGAAAATTCAAATAAATATCAAATAAAAGTTATATCACCAAAATATCCCAAGGTCATTTTTTCGAGGTATGGGATGATAAATCCCCTTTTCATGTATATAATAGTTTTATAGAAAGAGGGGATTTACTTGGAACAGAAAAAAGAAGAAGTACATCAACTGTCCGTTCCAATCTTCGGATATGAAATGTTACGTGACATATTGATTCCAGAAATTTTAGGAAAGCATACACCCGATATTTTATACTGGGGTGGAAAACAACTCTCTCGGAAATTCCCCCTTCAGTCATCAGAGGAACTGATATCGTTTTTCGCTGAAGCCGGCTGGGGAACTCTTGCACTTCTGGAACAAAAAAAGAATGAGATGACCTTTGAAATAAGCGGACCGGTGATAGAACGACGCGTTGCCTTAAAGTCGGATGTAACATTCAAACTGGAAACGGGCTTTCTAGCCGAACAAGTACAGTTACAAAAGAAATGTGTGGCAGAAGCTGCCGACGAACTACATAAACGGAGTCATTCAGTGAAAGTGATTGTAAGATGGGACGAGAAAGATAAAGTAGAATAGTCCTTACCGACATCCCTTTCATACTCTAATTAAGGGTTGCCCTTCAATTGATGGGGCAACCCTTTTTCACTTGTCCCGCTCTCTGCTACTGGGTATTATAACGTGACTTCTTCCATCTTCACCGCGTCCAGGTTAAATGCGGTATGTAGGACGCCTGCTGCTTTTTGCATATTTTTCTCGTCTACGACTGCAGATACTTTGATTTCAGACGTGCTGACCATTTTCACCACGATATCATTTTGAGCTAACACTTCGAACATTTCCGCTGCCACACCTGGATTTGAGATCATACCAGAGCCAACGATCGATACTTTTGCAAGCTCACTTTCATGTTCAACATGGGTGAATCCTAATTGCTCTTTGTTTCGTTCCAGAACGACAAGGGTTTCCTCCAGGTCTTGTTCTTTAATAGAGAATGATAAATTGGTCATATTCTGATCGGTCTGGCTTTGAATAATAATATCTACATTCAGATGATTTTTGGCTAAAGTGGTAAACACAGAAGATAGTCCCGTTAATGCGTTCCCTAGTCCAAATACAGTTACACGCGTTATTTCACCTTCAAATGCTACGCCTCTCACAATCAGGTTTTGTTCCATGCTTGCTTCCTCCTCAATATACGTTCCTTCAACTTTTTCAATACTGGATCTGACCTCTAACGGAATTTGATAGTTCTTGGCAAATTCCACTGCCCGTGGATGCAGGACTCCAGCCCCTAAATTAGCCAGTTCCAACATTTCATCATAGGAAATGGACGGTAACTTTCTTGCTCCTTTAATATAACGCGGGTCCGTCGTATACACCCCGTCTACATCTGTATAAATATCACAGCGCTCTGCTTTCAGGGCAGCTGCAATCGCAACGGCGGTTGTATCCGATCCACCACGACCGAGAGTTGTAATTTCCCCCGCTTCTGTCATCCCTTGGAATCCTGCTACGATCACAACTCTTCCCGATTGAAGGTGACTCAACATCTTTTCAGTATGAATATTGGTGATCCTCGCATTGCTGTGAACGGATTCCGTCTCGATCCCGGCCTGCCAGCCTGTGAATGAGATGGCATCGTGTCCGGATTGAATCAGGGCCATCGTGAGGAGTGAAATGGTGACTTGCTCTCCTGTAGATAGAAGCATATCCATTTCTCTCTTACTCGGTTGTGATGTAATTTCCCTTGCCAAACCAACAAGTGTATCCGTGGTTTTCCCCATGGCAGATACCACGACCACAACATCATTTCCTCTTTCTTTTTCTTCTGCGATTCTTGACGCAACATTTTGAATTCTTTCTACAGAACCTACTGAAGTCCCACCGAATTTTTGAACAATAATACTCACAGCTTCTCCCTCTTTCTCATTGAGTGCATCGTTACGACTCATTTTTTGATGGTGAAGAGTACAATCACAATCATCCTAAACGTTCATGGAACAGGTTCATCACCTGCGCTGGATAATAAAAAAAGCAATGAGAATAATATCTCATTGCTTTATGAACATACAGCAGAACATACAAAATAGGTTCATGGGCATTGTGAGATAGCTCTCCAAGATTGAATCATCTTGACAATCCTACATTTCTTAAACGTAGAACCAGCGGAATCAGCATGAGACCAAAACCACTTCGGCGAATCTCCCCTTTCCAGGCATCTCAACAGAGCTCATACTCCTCTTTACCTGTACTTTTGAAGCTCGCACCTCTATCACCACTTTAAAAAGTGATAATGTTATAAATTTTCGTTAATTATAGCACATAAGAATTTGTGATTCAATGCACATTTCCAAATTAAATTCATTTTAATTATTGTTTCACGTCGTAAATTCTGTTGCTATTTTGTAGGAGCGATTAGTGGTTGATTTCCGCTCCAGGTGCTCGCTTTCCGCGGGGCGTGAGTTGAGCCTCCTCGGGCTTCGCCCTGCGGGGTCTCAACTGTCCAGCTACGGGGCTTAGGGGCTCGAGGTCATAAGCCAAGTCTGCCAAAAAGGCAAAGAGCGCCTTTCCGGCAGACTCGTCTTATGCTTGTCGCCCCTAGGCAAAGCCCCTCGGCTTTTCGTACTTTCCCGCTATTCCCGCAGGAGTCGAGCACCTTCCACTCCAATCAACTATCATAATCAACTGCATTTACTGTTTCTAACATCCCCTATTTCAACTTCTCCACCAATACCTTAGCAACAGCTTCTGGAATCCCTATCTCAATAAATTCCTCAACCGTTGCTTCCTTGATCTTCTTCATGGAGCCGAAGTGTTTTAATAGCTGTTTCTTTCGTTTCGGACCAATCCCATCAATGTCATCAAGAGTCGACTGGAAGGCGCTCTTTCCTCTAAGCTGTCTGTGGAACGTAATGGCAAATCGGTGGACTTCATCCTGGATCCGCTGCAGCAAGTAAAATTCCTGGCTTCTCTTTTCAAGAGGAACAATTTGCAAGGGATTCCCATACAGCAGTTCCGACGTCTGATGCTTATCGTCTTTCGCAAGGCCGCCAAGCGGGATATCCAACCCCAACTCATTCTCAATGACATCCCTCGCCGCTTCAATCTGCCCTTTTCCCCCATCGATGATAATGAGATCCGGTAAAGGAAGACCATCTTTTAAAACTCTCGTATACCGTCTGCGAACGACCTCCCTCATGGAATCATAATCATCAGGGCCTCTCACGGTTTTAATCTTATACTTTCGATACTCTTTCTTCGCCGGTTTCCCGTCAAGGAATACGATCATCGCAGACACAGGGTCCGAACCTTGAATATTCGAGTTATCAAATGCTTCGATCCGGAAAGGAGTATAAATGCCCATATGCTCCCCAAGACGTTCTATCGCCTTAATCGTCCGTTCTTCATCTCTTTCAATCAGAGCGAATTTTTCTTCAAGCGCCTGCTTCGCATTTTTCTCGGCAAGCTTGACCAACTCTTTCTTCTTTCCCCGTTTAGGCTTGGTGATTTTCACCTCTATCAGCTTAGCAGCCAGTTCTTCATCAATCTCCTCTGGCAAAAATAGTTCCTTTGGCTTAAAATGATTGGATTTCGAATAAAACTGACCTAAGAAAGTCAGAAATTCGTCCTCGGGTTCATTGTAGAGAGGGAAGAGTGACACATCCCGTTCAATGAGCTTTCCTTGACGCACAAAGAATACTTGTACACACATCCAGCCTTTATCTACGGAATATCCGAACACATCCCGATCAGTGAAATCGGTCATGGTCATCTTTTGCTTTTCCATTGTCGCCTCAATGTGAAGGATTTGATCACGAAATTCCTTCGCTCTCTCAAATTCCAGATTCTCTGCTGCTTCCTTCATTTTCACCGTTAATTGATTCTTGATATCTTTGTATCCGCCATTCAGGAACTTGGAAATTTCGTCAGTCATTTCTCTATATGTGTCTTTGCTTACTTCTTTGATACAAGGAGCCAGACATTGACCCATATGATAATACAAGCAGGCTCTATCAGGAAGGGTAGTGCATTTTCGTAACGGATACAAACGATCCAGAAGTTTTTTCGTTTCATTAGCGGCTCCTGCGTTGGGATACGGACCAAAGTATCGGCCTTTCCCTCTTTGGACTTTGCGGGTCGTAATAAGTCTTGGGTGCCTCTCGTTCGTTAATTTGATAAACGGATAGCTTTTATCATCCTTTAACATGACATTGTATTTAGGGTCATATTTTTTGATCAGGTTCATTTCAAGCACAAGGGCTTCCAAATCAGAAGAGGTCATGATGTACTCGAAGTCCTCAATTTCACCTACCAACCGTTGAGTCTTGGCATCATGAGAACCGGTAAAATAAGAGCGCACACGATTCTTCAATACTTTTGCTTTACCCACATAAATAATCGTACCTTGTCTGTCTTTCATCAAATAACATCCCGGTTGATCCGGTAATAGAGCTAATTTATTTGTAATGGTAGGGTTCATCGTCTCTCTCCTCTCTTGTCTGCCCATTTATAGACGGTGATGGTTGAATGAACAGGATCGAATCACTCCTGTAAATGAGAAATGATTAGACTTTTTCTGTTTAAGCACACTGGTAGCTTGAGGAAATTCAGTGTGGTAAAAGACCGTTCACCTTTAATTTTAATCACTTTTAATTTTTCTCTCCAAATAAAAAACCAACTCAGTCTGAAATTCCTTCTTAGCCTATTGTAAGGCTTTCAATGAATGGATTCCAATCAGAAGTTGGTTTAATGGGTTAAGCATTTATATTTTTCATACGATCTGATTTTTTTGATTGCCATAGAGTGAGGCGGCTTGGTCAAAGACAACAAGTATCAGGGCTGATTAACCAGGATCTAGCTGTCTGATAGATATTTTAATACAATATAAAACCGGGGCTCACAAATCGAGCCCCGGTGTATAAAAGATTATCTTATACGTGTTTGTTTAATAGTTCAGCAAGTGCTTCCTTAGGTTGGAATCCGATTACTTTATCAACAACTTCACCGTCTTTAAGGACAACTAAAGTCGGGATACTCATAACCCCGTATTTACCTGCTGTTTCCTGGTTTTCATCAACGTCAACTTTGATGATTTTTACTTTGTCGCCCATTTCTCCATCTAACTCTTCCAGTACTGGAGCGATCATCTTACAAGGTCCACACCAAGGTGCCCAGAAATCCGCTAATACCAGTCCAGAATTTGTTTCAGTTGAAAATGATTGATCAGTAGCGTGTGTAATTGCCATTTATATGCGCCTCCTAAAATCTTTGAATGTAACGTTAGTATATCACCGTTTTTTTTGTGATGCTATTAATCTGCTCGTAGGTAATATTCCCTTCAGATAACGGAATATACAGGGTAGAAAAATAGGAGCAGCCATCCGGCTGCATCCTTATTTTTACTACATAATATGTTCATACCCTATAGACGCTACTTTAAAACGTCAATTGAATTTAAGAAGAGGATACTTTAAGCTTTTTAAACTCTTCAGTCAGCATCGGCACCACTTCGAACAGGTCACCCACGATTCCATAATCCGCTACATTAAAGATGTTCGCTTCAGAATCTTTGTTGATCGCAACGATGACTTTTGAATTCGACATACCCGCTAAATGCTGGATAGCTCCAGAAATACCACATGCAATATAAAGGTCAGGTGTTACGACTTTACCTGTCTGACCAATCTGCAGGGAATAGTCACAGTAGTCGGCATCACATGCTCCACGAGATGCTCCTACAGCTCCACCAAGAACATCCGCCAGTTCTTTAAGCGGGTTGAATCCATCTTCACTTTTCACTCCGCGTCCTCCGGCGATAATGACTTTCGCTTCAGATAGGTCAACACCTTCGCTTGCTTTACGTACGACTTCTTTAATGATTGTGCGTAAGTCTTTAATATCAACGGAAAGGGAAGAAACTTCTCCTGTACGTGACTCATCTTTCGCTAAAGGCTCGATGTTATTTGGACGGATCGTCGCAAAAATCACACCGCCAGTCACAATTTTCTTTTCAAATGCTTTCCCGGAATAAATCGGTCTTGTGAAAACGAGGTTCCCGCCAGCTTCTTCAAGATCAGTTGCATCAGAAATCAATCCTGTGCTTAGCTTACTGGCCACTTTAGGAGACAAGTCTTTTCCAAGTGCAGTATGTCCGAAGATGATTCCTTCAGGCTTCTCTTGCTCAATAACCGATAGAACTGCTTGTGAATATCCATCTGACGTATACTGCTCCAGTTTATCATCTTCCACAACCACTACTTTATCAGCACCATATTGAATCATTTCATTGCCTAAAGCGCTTACACTTTTGCCGATTAGAACTGCTACAACTTCTCCGCCTTCAGATACTGTTTTACCTGCCGCAATCGCTTCAAAGGAAACATTACGTAATGATCCGTCCCGAACTTCTCCAAGTACTAATACTTTTCTCGCCATGTTAAATACCCCCTGAATGTTAGTTATTACTACTTCTTAGCCTTATATAACTTTCGCTTCATTGCGAAGAAGTGAAACAAGCTCTGATACTTGAGCATCCAATTCGCCTTCTAATACTTTACCCGCTTCCTTCTTCGGTGGAAGGTAGATTTCAATTGTTTTTGTCTTCGCTTCTACTTCATCTTCGTCTAAATCAATATCATCCAATTCCACTTCATCTAAAGGCTTTTTCTTCGCTTTCATGATTCCTGGAAGTGATGGATATCGTGGTTCGTTCAATCCTTGCTGTGCCGTTACCAGTAGAGGTAGAGATGTTTCAATTACTTCTGAATCCCCTTCTACGTCACGTGTGACTGTTACCGTTCCGCCATCCATTTCTAATTTCGTAATCGTTGTTACATAAGGGATATCAAGCTGTTCTGCTACACGTGGTCCAACTTGTCCAGATCCACCATCGATCGCAACATTACCTGCCAGGATTAAATCTACTTCCTGTTCTTTTAAATAGTGGGCAAGAATTTTGGCTGTAGTGAATTGATCACCATGATCAAGGTCATCCTCTGTGTTGATCAGGACTGCTTTATCTGCACCCATTGCCAGTGCTGTTCTCAGTTGCTTTTCACTTTCTTCTCCGCCAACTGTCACAACCGTCACTTCTCCACCATGTGCATCGCGAACTTGAATAGCTTCTTCCACGGCATATTCATCGTAAGGATTTATGATAAATTCAGCTCCATCTTCAGCAATTTGACCGTTTTGGATCGAAATTTTCTCCTCAGTATCAAACGTTCTTTTCAAAAGTACATAGATGTTCATGCGTAAGTCCCTCCTAATAATGTAAACATTCTTTCCCTTAAAAAGATTTTGACAATTTAACCCCTTTGAATGGGCAGCTTGAACATTCAAGACTGCCCCTCACTAAGAGTTTACTATATTACAAGAATGTATTCTAGCCTTTAAAGTGCGGTTCTCTCTTTTCAACAAACGCTGAAATACCCTCTTTGGCGTCACGAGATACAAATACCTCACCGAAAAGATCCGATTCTCTCATTACGCCTTCATAGAATCGGTCATCTTTTGTATAACTTAACAGCTCAATGGCTGCTTTCATCGCCCCTGGGCTCTTCTTCGCAATCTTATCGGCCATTTTCTTCGCTTTATCGAAGAGCTGATCTTCAGGATATGCTTTATTGGCAAGTCCCCACTGTACAGCTTCTGTTCCGCTGATTGGCTCACTCGTTAATAGCATTTCTGCCGCTTTTGCTCTCCCTACCAATTTCGGCAAGCGCTGAGAGCCTGCAAAACCAGGTACAAGCCCTAGCTGAAGCTCCGGTAGACCGAGCTTTGCATTCTCGCTAACCAATCGGATGTGACATCCCATTGCAAGCTCCAATCCTCCGCCTAGAGCTGCGCCATGGATTGCTGCAATGATCGGCTTTGAAAAGTTCTCCATTCGCTCAAAAACGTCTTGGCCTTTTTTCGCCAATTTAGAGAATTCTTCACCCGTTTCAATCGTTGTGAATTCTTTAATGTCAGCTCCTGCAGAGAAGAATCGCCCCTCACCCTTCAGTAAGATCGCCCGTACTTCAGCGTTTTCTTCAAGCTCATCCAGAACTGCATCGATTTCTTTAATAAGTCCACTGGCTAAAGCATTAGCAGGAGGTCTTTGGATTAGAACCGTTGCTACCTTTCCCTCTAATGACCATGATAAACTTTCCATCTCTCATCCCCCTAAACTAATTTAGTTCCTGCCGCCACACCCATGAAGTAATAGTTTGTGAATAGCAGGGACTTGAGCTACTAAGTCATATTTCTGATCGTTCATCACCCACGTTGTCACCATTTCATCCAGAGTCCCGAAGATCATTTGACGAGCCAGCCGGACATCCAGATCACTTGAAAACTCTCCGGATTCTATTCCGCTAATCAGAATTTTATCTACTAATTGCAGATATCCTTTTAATACATCGTTGATTTTTAAGCGGATATCCTTATTGGATTGCCTGAGCTCCAGTTGTGTCACAATCGCTAGATGGTGATCATCCGACAGAATTTTACAATGATTTTCAATCATCACTAATAATTTCTCTGAAACTGTCTGTTTTCCTGCTATAACTTCCTCAATTTTTTCTACAAAAAGTACCATTTTTTCTTTAAACAACGAAATCAGGATATCTTCTTTATTTTTAAAATAGAGATAAATCGTTCCATCAGCGACTCCAGCCTGCTTCGCAATCTTGGATACTTGTGCCTGATGGTAACCATTTTCAGCTATAACGATCACAGCAGCATCGATAATTTGCTTGTATTTAGGTTTATTTCGTTTCATAAGTTCTTGACCTGCCTTAAGTAAATATGAATGATTATTCATTCATATTTTATAATAAAAGGTTACTCTTTACTTGTCAAGAAGAGATGCCTTGTCCCATTATACAGCAAAAAGAAAAAGCCAATGGTATTCATTTAACTTGTTTTCTGTTCTTCTTCTATCTTTTGGCGCTCTTCTTCTACAAGTGCTCTGCGTAATATTTTTCCTACAGCCGTTTTCGGAAGCTCTTTTCTAAATTCATAAATCCGGGGCGCCTTGTAGGCAGCCAGGAATTTGCGGGCAAATTCATTGAGTTCTTCCTCTGTCAGGGACTTTCCTTCTTTCAGGACCACATACGCCTTTACGGTTTCGCCTCTGTATGCATCTGGGACGCCTGCAGCTACAACCTCTTGAATCGCAGGATGTTCATAAAGGACCTCTTCGATTTCACGAGGGTAAATATTAAAGCCTCCCGCAATGATCATATCCTTTTTGCGATCCACAACATAGAAGTAACCTCTCTCATCCATATACCCCAAATCTCCCGTTAATAGCCAGCCATCTCTTAACGTTTGTTCGGTTTCCTCTGGACGATTCCAGTAACCCTTCATCACTTGAGGACCTTTCACGACGATTTCACCCATTTCATTCGGCGGAAGCGGTTCTCCTGTTTCAAGTGAGAAAATGGCTGCATCCGTACTTGGCCAAGGAACACCGATGCTTCCCTTGATCCTCTCTTTATCCCAAAGGAAATTGGAATGTGTGACAGGTGAAGATTCTGTCAATCCATACCCCTCTACCAGTTTTCCGCCTGTGACGACTTCGAATTGCTGCTGCACTTCAACAGGCAATGGGGCGCTTCCACTAAGGCATGAGTCGATGGAGGATAAGTCATAATTCTTCAGTTCCGGATGATTCAGCAGGCCGATATAGATGGTAGGTGCACCAGGAAATAGGGTCGGTTTCTGCTTTTGAATGGTTTTCAAGGTTGTTTCGGGATCAAATTTAGGGAGTAAGATCATTTTATATCCCTGCATGACGGATAATATCATAACGGCTGTCATACCGTACACATGAAAGAATGGAAGAATTCCAAGGACCCGCTCTTCTCCTTTTTTACATTTATAAAGCCACGCATCACACATGGAAGCATTTGCGACAAGGTTCTTATGAGTGAGCATAACCCCTTTCGGAAAGCCAGTGGTCCCGCCTGTGTATTGAAGAAGAGCCACATCGTTTTCAAAATCAAATTCCTGATGGGTACTTTCTGCCTTGGATGTTTTCATGATCTCCGTAAATAAATGATTCTGTCCTGAATGGTCCACTTTCACAACAATGCCGTATTGTTTCTTCTGGATGAATGGGTAGATGAGATTCTTAGGAAATGGAAGGTAGTCTTTGATAGCGGTTACAACAATGTGCTCAAGTTCGGTATTCTTCATCACCTTCGACACTCTTGGATATAAAATATCCAATGTCAAGATCACCTTGGCACCAGAATCCTTCATTTGGTATTCAATTTCCCTCTCCATATATAATGGATTGGTTTGTACGACAATTCCACCAGCGTAGAGAATGCCATAGTACGCGATCACGGATTGGGGAGTATTCGGCAGCATGATCGCCACCCGATCGTCTTTCTTAATTCCCAGTGATTTAAGATAGTGAGCGAACTTGAGTGCGGATTCATGTAATTCTGTGTAGGTCAATTCCTTACCCATAAATTGAATGGCAACTTTACTGCTATAAAGGGTAGCCGCTTCAGTTAAATAGGACTGCAGTGGTTTTTCGATTAAATCGAGCTCCGTGGGAATCTCTGCTGGGTATTCAGCAAACCATGGTTTATTCATTGTTATCCCTCCTTATGAATTTTTAGAAAATTTCTTCTATTCACCATTATAATATAAGGGGACTTCAGTTACAATTTGAATTCAATCCACTCGATACTTTTCTCCTATTTCTTAGGCTTGACCTTCCTTACAGATGATTTTATCAAAGAAAAAAGACTGCCTATTTAACCATATGACAGTCTGCTCGTACATTATTATTATTTTAGCATTGTTTCCACCACTTAGATTGGCACCCTTCGTAACCGTTGCTGTTCCGTTTGTTGATTTGCGCTGGTGGATTGACGCCTTCGCAATGCCTTCTCGGCGCTCTCCGGATTGAAGACGCAGAGTATTTTATATTTTGAATAACAGATGAAAATTATTAATCCAAATGAATATTTTTGAGTGGATTCGACAAACGGATCATAAAGTAGAAAAAGCGATCATAAATAACGAAATCCGGATCATAAATCCAAAAAGCGGATCATAAGTTACGAAAAGCTGTTCATAAAGTGGCAGAGAGTAGGATTTTTTCAAGGGTGGTCCTTCAAATCACCCCACTTTGCCCGCCAATCCTCTTGTAAATCAAATAAATGGATGGGTTTTTCACTCTAATAGAGGTAATATCTCTTAAAATAAGATCCATCAGAGAACTTCCTTAGTGAATGTAGACCACCTGATCTATCAAGTAAAGAACAACATATAAATAATCCCTACAAGTATAAAGCCCCCACATAGCGTGAGCAAGACCTTTGCCAATGTTTCCATATTCCCTCTCCTTACGATATACCGGCTCCTATGACATAGGATAAACCAACTGAAATGACTAATGAAATGAAGCCTACTGCCCGATTGTCATTAGCGATTTCTTCATCAATTTTAAATTTGGGCGTGAGAAATTCATAAATGAAATAGCCGATCAGTAATAGAAAAAAGCCGAACACACCCCATCCGATAGTTGTCAGGATGGTATCGTTATGGCTGATGGAGTGACGGAAAATATTCGCTATCCCGAATATCTTTCCACCTGTTGCCATCGCCACGGCCAAGTTGCCTTTTTTTATTTCTTCCCAATTCTTATACTTTGTGACCAGTTCGAAGATAGCTAAGAACAGTATCAAACATAAAATGACCACACTGTAATTCCCAGCCGTTTGAACAAATTCATTTTCCCAAAAGTTCTCCATCGTAAAGCTCCCTTTACCGCTTTATTTAGACCACTCTATTATTTCACTATGAAAATTCGTACATGAGCAGTCTCCAGGTCTTATTTAAATTGAACGACTGTTACGCCGGTTCCACCTTCACCTGCATCCCCGAAACGAATGTTTTTGACCGATCGGTGATTTTTCAAGTATTCCTGCACTCCTTGCCTTAAAGCTCCCGTACCTTTCCCATGAATGATGGAAACACGGGGATAACCGGCAAGCAAAGCATCGTCGATGTATTTCTCGACTCTTGATAATGCATTTTCGAAACGCTCACCACGTAGATCAAGCTCAAGGCTGACGTGAAAATCTTTTCCTTTCACTGTGGCGAGTGGTTTCGTCTCTACCTTCTGTTGAGATTGAATGAATTCAAGATCTGATTCCTTCACCTTCATTTTCATGATGCCCATCTGTACTTGCCATTCTTTCGCAGACACTCGTTTGACCAAGTGGCCTTTTTGATCAAAGCTTAAGACTTTGACTTCGTCCCCTGGTTTTAAATCATGCTTTGTTGGATTGACTTTTTTCTTTTGACCGGACGTTTTCAATTTCGGTGTAGCATCTTCCAATTGTTTCTTCGCCTGGATCAGTTCATGTTCTTTGATTTGAGCTGATTTTTCCTGCTGCATTTTTCGTAAATCTTTAATCACTTGTTCAGCTTCTGCCTTCGCCTTTTCAACGACTTCAGTGGCTTTTTGTTGAGCTTTTTCGTAAAGTATATCCTTTTTATCATAATACTCCATCATTTGCTTCTGCATATCTTTATGCATTTTCTCGGCTTGTCTTAAAAGTTCATGGGCTTCCTCAAGCTCCCGTTCACCCTGACGTCTGCTGTCTTCGAGGGAAGCAATCATATTCTCCACTTCTTTGCTATCCGTTCCGATATGGGACTTCGCTCCCTGAATGACTGAATCTGAAAGCCCTAAACGCTTCGAAATCTCAAATGCATTACTTCTTCCCGGGACGCCAAGCAAAAGCTTATAGGTAGGACTTAATGTTTCTACATTAAATTCCACACTTGCATTCACGACTCCTTCACGATTGTACCCATATGCTTTCAATTCAGGATAGTGAGTGGTCGCCACGACTCTTGCACCAGTTCCATGTACTTCATCCAAAATGGAAATGGCCAGCGCGGCACCTTCTTGAGGATCTGTACCGGCACCCAGTTCATCAAACAACACTAAACTCTCATGATCTACCTTTTTAAGGATGTCCACGATATTGACCATATGAGAAGAGAAGGTACTTAAGCTTTGTTCAATCGATTGCTCGTCCCCTATATCAGCGTAGATGGTACGGAAGACGCCCACTTCTGATCCGTCGAGAGCCGGGATCGGGAGACCGGCCTGTGCCATTAAACTCGTTAACCCCAATGTTTTCAGGGTAACGGTTTTTCCCCCGGTATTTGGCCCGGTGATGACAATGGAAGAAAAGTCAGTCCCCAACTCTATGTCATTCGCCACCGCATCATCTATCGGCAAAAGAGGATGTCGGGCTTTATTTAGCTTCACCCGGCGTTCATTATTAATCGTCGGTTTAGACCCTTTAATAGATCGACCGAACTTCGCTTTTGTGAACATGAAATCAATGTCTGACAGGACGCTGACAATCAAGAGCAGTTCTTCTCCAGATTCTTGTACACTTTCAGACAGCTCCTGGAGAATCTTTTCAATTTCAGCTTGCTCTTTTAATCGAAGCTCACGAAGTTGATTATTCAGTTGAACGATGGCTTCCGGTTCAATAAATAACGTTTGCCCCGATGATGATTGGTCATGAATGATCCCGCCATATTGACCCCTGTATTCCTGTTTAACCGGAATCACGTATCGATCGTTACGAATAGTAATGATCGCATCGGATAACATTTTTTGAGCATTGGAAGAGCGTATCATTCGTTCAAGTTTCTCGCGAATCCGTCCTTCATTAGCCCGGAGCTGAGTACGGATCGTGCGGAGTGCTTCACTGGCTGTATCAAGGATTTCTCCGTTATCGTCGACGACTTTCCTAATATCCTGCTCTAAATGAGGAAGGGGAATGACCGTACCCATTTTCTCTTGAAGCAAGGGTATGTCCACTTCTTCCTCCAGTATTTCCTCTACAAAAAGCGTTAGCTTCCTGCTTGCCCGGATCGTACTCGCCACCTGAACAAATTCTGAAGGAGAAAGCATCCCGCCTATTTGAGCACGCTTAACGTGTGGACGTATATCGAATATCCCGCCTAATGGTGCGTGACCTTTCAACCTGAGGATGGTCATGGCTTCATCTGTTTCTTCGTGAAGAGCTGTAATTTCTTCATACTCAACGGATGGCATGAGAGAAGATACCTTTGCATGACCAAGCGCGGATGCAGCATATTGCTTTAATAATTCTTTGATTTTATCAAACTCTAACGTTTTTAATACTTTAGAATTCACGGAATGTATTCCACCTTTTATCAGTTTCGCTTAATAAATTTGATTAGCTCTTTTTTATCCCATGTATTGATTACAGAATCTTTCTTGATCCAGCCTTTTCGAGCTGTTCCGATTCCGACTTTCATGAATTCCAGGTGATCGATACTATGTGCATCTGTATTGATAACGAGCTTTACATTCTGTTCCTGGGCTTTTCGGATATTTTCTGCAGACAGATCCAGCCGATTCGGATTAGCATTAAGCTCCAATGCCGTATCGGTTTCTTTCGCCAGCTCGATAAGAAGATCCATATCTACGTCATAACCTTCTCTTCGTCCAATGATCCTGCCTGTCGGATGGGCTATGATATCCACGTGGGCACTCTTTAGGGCCGTTGTCAGCCTTTCCATGATCTTTTCTTGTGTTTGTGAAAAACTCGAATGAATCGAGGCAATCACAAGATCGACTTTTTCAAGAATGTCATCCTCATAGTCCAACGTACCGTCTGGGAGTATATCCATCTCGATTCCTGAAAGGATTTCTATATCATCATACTTCTTGTTGATTTCTTTAATTTCATCGATTTGCTTGAGTAATCGCTCCGTTGTCAGCCCGTTTGCCACACGTAAGTACTGGGAGTGATCTGTGATGGCCATATATTGATATCCTTTGGCACGGCAGGCCTCTACCATTTCTTCAATCGAAAATGCACCATCCGACCAGGTCGTGTGCATATGAAGATCCCCTTTTATATCTTCTAATGTGATGAGGGAATATTCCTTATGGAACTCTTCCACTTCTTTCCCATCTTCCCTCAGCTCTGCTGGGATCAAGGGCAGATCAAAATGATGATAAAATTCTTCTTCAGTATTAAATGTTTTTAATTCACCCGTTTCACTATTCTCGACACCATATTCACTGATCTTTTCCCCACGTTCTTTGGCCAGCTGACGCATGCGGACATTATGATCCTTTGATCCGGTAAAATGGTGAAGAGCAGTAGCAAATTCTTCAGGCTTTACGATTCGAAAATCAATGCTGACATCCCAATTATACGAAAGAGTCAGTGAAACTTTTGTATCTCCTGCTGCAATGGTTTCTACGATATTGGGCAGTTTCAACAGACCTTCCTTCACTTCTTGAGGATTCTCTGTTGCGAGGATGAAATCGAGATCCTTGATGGTTTCTCTCATTCTTCTTAAGCTTCCCGCTCTCGAAAAAGTTTGAATGCTTTCGAATTCAGAAAGAAAACCCTCTATTTCCTCCGCGATCCCCATCATAAATCCGATTGGCAGACGGTCAGGTCTCTTGCCAACCTGTTCGATGGATGCCAGGATCTTCTCTTCCGTTTTTTTACCGAAGCCTGCCAAACCTTGCACTTTATTTGCTTTACACGCTTCCTCCAAGTCTTCTATACTTTCTACCCCTAGTTCACTATAAAGCTTCGCAATTTTCTTTCCACCTAAACCAGGTAATTGAAGGAGGGGAATCAATCCTTTTGGAACTTCTTCCTTCAACTCTTCAAGGACAGAAGATGTGCCTTCGTTTATGTATTCCTCGATTACTCCCGCCGTTCCTTTGCCGATCCCGCTCAGCTTCGTAAAGTCACTGATTTCATGTAAGCTTCGGTCATCATTCTCAAGTGCCGCTGCCGCTTTTCGGTAGGCAGAGATTTTAAATGAATTTTCACCTTTCAATTCCATATATATCGCAATTTTTTCTAATAATTTTATAATATCTTTTTTATTCAAGAGATTCACCTACTATCTTAGAATTAACGATTAGGATCCTTTAAGATTCCTCGTCTCCTGCAAAAGCAAAACGACTCCATCTATATAGTAGCAAAATTGATATAAAAAGAAAAAAGACTGACTTATAAGATGAACAAATTCGCTAAGGCATCCCTAACGAATTTGAATTGCATCCTTATAGTCAGCCCCTTCTTTAGGCTACATATTCAATCCACCAAGATTTCACCATATCAGAGAAAACGGGAGTATGTTTAACCATCGCTTGCGCAATAAATGAGTTATTAATGAATGTTTGAACCGACTCGATCGGCAATAATACAGCAATAAATAATAGAATGAAGATCATTAAGTATGCTTCGATAAAACCTAATATCCCTCCGCCAAGAACATTCAACTGCTTTAATAGAGGAAGATGTGCGACAAAATCGAGCATCGATCCAATGATTTGCAAAATGATCCGGACTGCGAAGAAAATCATCGCAAATGCGATTACACGATAATAAGCCTGATCTAAATTGGTCGATTCAAAGATCATATTCAATGTGGATTGCTCGTCCAATACAGGATAAGGAATCCATAATGTTAACTTCGGTGCAAGCTGATCATAATATATATATGCTACAATAAAAGAAACAATAAATCCGAATATGTGGATCACTTGCAAAATGAATCCACGTTTTAAACCTATTAAAAATCCTATCACCAGGATGATTAACAAAGCTAAATCCAGCATCTTTTTTCAATCCTTTAAACGTTTGATTTCTCGTTCCAGCTCCTCAAACTTTTCTTGAAGTTTGAGATAATCATTCACGGCATTCACAGCTGTCAGAACAGCCAGCCTACTTGTGTCGAGATAAGGATTCATGGAGTTTATTTCTCTCATTTTGTCATCCACTTTAGAACAAACGTATCGGATTTGACTTGTTGATTCAGTCCCAACAATCGTATATTGTTGACCATATATGTCTACAGTGGTGCGATTTTTTTGTTCTTCAGACAACCTGAAAGCCCCCCATTCATAAGAATCCTAAACATAATCATACCACGAAATCTTTAAACTTTGGAAGGAATTTGTCATATTGGCTCACATTTTTTATTATATACAAGAATTTTGTCATAAGGAGAGAGAAACTTGGCTAATACCGTCATTCAAGCAAACAAAGAAACCATTGAGAAAATGAAAGGACACTACAAAAACGTACTAACGGACAAACTACCACCGGGTGCCGTTTTTGTAGCAAAGCCATCCGGCTGTACGATCACTGCCTATAAATCGGGGAAAGTATTGTTTCAGGGATCTAACGGAGAAGGAGAATCAAGTCAGTGGGGCAGCAGTGAGCCTCCAAAGGTAAAATCACCTACCAAGGGAACGACGACCCTGCCTGAAAACTTCGCCGACTGGTCTGTCATCGGATCAGATGAAGTGGGTACAGGCGACTTTTTCGGACCGATCACGGTGGTAAGTGCTTACGTGAAGAGAGAGCACCTTCCACTTATGAAGGAACTCGGAGTAAAGGATTCTAAAAATTTATCCGACCCACAAATCATCAAAATTGCCAGGGATTTAATAGCCGCCATTCCGTATTCATTACTCATCCTGCATAACCCTAAATACAATGCCATGCAAACAAAAGGAATGACACAGGGGAAGATGAAGGCTCTTTTGCACAATCAGGCGATCCTAAATCTGTTGGAAAAAATGGCCCCGGAACTACCTGAAGGAATATTGATTGATCAGTTTGTTGAAAAGAATACATACTACAAACATATTTCTGCACAAAAGAAAATCCAACGGGACCGTGTATATTTCAGTACAAAAGGTGAAAGCATCCATCTTGCTGTAGCCGCAGCCTCGATCATTGCCCGTTATGCCTTCTTAAAGGAAATGGACAAATTGAGTGCGAAAGCAGGTGTCGAGATACCTAAAGGTGCCGGAAAACATGTAGACGTTGCAGCAGCCAAAATCATTAAACGAAAAGGGATTGAAGAATTAAAGTCTATGACGAAATGGCACTTTGCCAATAGTGAAAAGGCGATGAAGATAGCTAAAAAATAAAGGGGAAGCTCCATCGGTTTTGACGATGGGGCTTTTTGGTCGGTGGAGTGGGAGAATGGTTGTTGGTGTTTCACAGGCAAAATCACCTCCAAACAGCAAAAAGGTGCCAGAACATTGTCTGACACCTTTCACTTTGAGCGGTATTACCCTCTCAACTCTGCTCCTGCTTTTTCCTTCACTGTTTGCAGTACTTTATCATGTACTTTGACTACTTCTTCATCCGTTAAAGTCTTAGCCGGATCGAAGTATTTTAACGAGAACGCAAGGGACTTCTTGCCTGCTTCCATATGTTCCCCTTCATAAAGATCGAAGACTGAAACTTCTTTCAGAAGCTTGCCTCCTGCGTCTTTAATGATGGACTCCAATTCTCCCGCTTTAACATCTGTATCTACTACCAGGGCAATATCCCTTGTGATCGATGGATGACGAGGGATTGGCGTGTAGCTTAATGCCGGCTTTTCGTAATGGAAGATTGGTGAAGCCTTCAGTTCGAACACATAGGTTTCGTTCAGGTCTAACTCTTTTTCGGCTTCCGGATGAATCGCTCCTACAAAACCGATGACTTTATTGTCCAAAAGAATTTCAGCCGTTCTTCCCGGGTGCGTGCCATCTACCGTTGCCTGGCGGTAAGAAATTGCTTCAGAAACGCCGATTTCTTCGAACAGACCTTCAAGAATACCTTTCGCTACGTAGAAGTCAGCAGGCTTCTTCTCTCCCTGCCAAGGATGCAGATGCCAAAGGCCCGTCATAGCCCCTGCAATATGCTCCTCTTCCTTAGGAAGCTCTTCTCCTGGTTCCTGTAAGAAAACAGATCCCACTTCATAGAAGGCAAGCGAGTCATTTTGACGTGCTTTATTGTACGAAAGCACTTCAAGAAGCTGTGGTATGATGCTTAAGCGGAGATTGCTTCGCTCTTCACTCATTGGCAACAATAGGCGGACAGGCTCTCTTACGTCCAGTGCATATTGGGTTGCTTTCTTATCGTTTGTTAGAGAATAGGTAATCCCTTGCAGGAGTCCTGCTCCTTCTAAATAACGGCGAACCGTACGGCGTTTCAACTGATGATTCGTTAATCCGCCAGGTGTTGATTCTCCCTTGGGCAGAGTTAATGGAAGGTTGTCATAACCGTAAAGACGTGCCACTTCTTCAAGTAAATCTTCAGGGATTGTAATATCCCCTCTTCTTGTAGGAGCCGTTACAACAAACGTTTCTCCATTGACTTCTACATCAAATTGAAGTCGGCGGAAAATATCTTCCACTGTACCAGCTGAGATGGACGTTCCTAATGAAGAATTGATTTTTTCTAACGTAATCTCTACTTTCACAGGTTCAACTTCAAGTTCGTTAAATAAAACCGTGCCTTCAAGCACTTTCCCTTGTGCATATTCAGCCATCAGTTGCGCAGCTCTCTCCCCTGCTTTCAGGACACGATCAGGATCGACTCCCTTTTCATATCGAGTGCTCGCTTCACTACGCAGTCCGTGATGTTTGGAGGCTCCTCTAACAATCGCACCAGTGAAATAAGCCGCCTCAAGAAGGACGGTTGTTGTATCGTTTTGAACCTCGGAATTCGCTCCGCCCATCACTCCTGCAAGAGCGACCGGCTCAGTACCATTCGTAATGACAAGCTGGCTGCTTGATAAGGTTCTTTCTGCATCATCAAGTGTGACAAATGTCTCCCCATCAGTCGCACGACGGACAAGGATCTCCTTCGAACCAAGGCGGTCATAATCAAACGCGTGAAGAGGCTGACCATATTCCAATAACACATAGTTCGTAATATCGACTACATTATTATGTGGTCTGATCCCAGCTGAGATTAACGCATTTTGCATCCATAATGGGGATGGACCGATTTTCACACCTTTGATGATTTTAGCACCGTATAGAGGATTATCTTCTTTCGCCTCCACTTTTACCGATACATAATCCGACGCCTTTTCGCTGCCTTCGGTTAGCTCCGTTTCGGGAAGCTTTACATCACGATCCAAAATGGCGGCTACTTCATACGCCACTCCCAGCATACTTAAGCAATCAGAACGGTTAGGCGTTAAGCCCAATTCCAGAATCGCATCATCAAGATTCAATAATTCAACTGCATTTCTGCCTACATCAGCATCCTCCGAGAACACATAAATCCCCTCTGCATGTTCTTTCGGTACAAGCTTTCCTTCTACTCCAAGCTCTTGCAAGGAACAAATCATCCCGTGAGAGGCTTCACCACGAAGCTTGGCTTTCTTGATTTTGAAGTTTCCCGGCAGGACCGCTCCAACCTTTGCGACCGCTACTTTTTGTCCCTTTGCTACATTGGGTGCTCCGCAAATGATTTGAACAGGTTCTTCTTCTCCTACATCCACTAAGCATTTATTTAATTTATCCGCATCAGGATGTGGCTCACATTGTAAAACATGACCGACGACCACATTTTTGATTTCTTCCCCGATTCGTTCAACCCCTTCAACTTCAATCCCGCTTCTTGTAATCTTCTCTGCTAACTCTTCAGGTGTGACACCCGACAAGTCTACATAATTTTCTAACCATTTATATGAAACAAACATGTGTTAGTACCTCCTATCGATTTCTTTTACTCTTGAGTTCCGAACTGAGTGACAAAGCGCGTGTCGTTTGTGTAGAAATGACGGATATCATCGATTCCGTATTTCAGCATGGCAATACGTTCAGGTCCCATTCCGAATGCGAAGCCTGTGTATTTCTTTGAATCAAACCCTGCCATTTCGAGTACGTTCGGGTGAACCATTCCTGCTCCGAGAATCTCGATCCAGCCAGTTCCTTTACATACACGACAGCCTTTTCCACCACAAATTTTACATGAGATATCCATTTCGACTGAAGGCTCTGTGAATGGAAAGAAGCTTGGGCGCAAGCGGATTTCACGGTCTTCACCGAACATCTTTTTCGCAAATACTTGCAGCGTTCCTTTCAGGTCACTCATACGGATGTCTTCATCAATGACGAGTCCCTCGATTTGAGTGAATTGATGAGAGTGCGTTGCGTCATCTGTATCACGACGATACACTTTCCCTGGACAAATAACTTTAATTGGTCCTTTGCCTTTGGCCCGTTCCATCGTTCTTGCTTGAACCGGTGAAGTATGGGTACGCAGCAGGGTTTCTTCAGTAATATAGAAGGAATCCTGCATATCACGGGCCGGATGTCCCTTGGGAAGGTTCAGTGCTTCAAAATTATAATAATCCTTTTCCACTTCCGGTCCTTCAGCAACGGTATAGCCCATTCCGATAAATAAATCTTCAATTTCTTCCACAATCATCGTCAACGGGTGATGATTTCCCTTTTTAACAGGGCGGCCGGGTAACGTAACATCGATGGTTTCAGATTGAAGCTTCTTTTCAACTGCTTCCTTTTCAAGAATGGCCTGCTTCGCTTCAAGGGTTTCTGTAATGGCTCCACGAACTTCATTCGCAAGGGCTCCCATTTTAGGACGCTCTTCCGCTGAAAGTTTCCCCATCCCTTTTAAAGCTTCGGTTACAGGTCCTTTTTTCCCCAGATAAGCTACACGGATATTGTTCAGTTCTTTTAAATCCTGTGCTTCGTTCACTTTTTCGATTGCTTCTTGTTGAAGGGATCGTAATTTGTCCTCCATTGTTCTTCCTCCTTTAATGTATATCGTCCGAATGTTCGTTTGGCGGGGTTTAAGCGTGGTTGATTTTCCGCTCCAGGCATTCGCTTTCCGCGGGGTGGGCGGTGAGCATCCTCGGCGCAAGCGCCTGTGGGGTCTCACCTGTCCCACTATTCCCGCAGGAGTCGAGTGCCTTCTTGCTCCAATCAACGAAGTGTGTAAATCAACGATAGGCTTTACAAAAACCTAAACAAATAAAAAAACCCCATCCCAAAAAGGGACGAGGTTTATATCGCGGTACCACCCTTATAAGTATATCCATAGGCAGACATACTCACTTCATTCGGATAACGGCTTTGCCGGAGCATCTTTACATTCTTCCAGAAGAATGGTCCCGATGCCAACTCGAGAGGTGAAATCTTCACATCATGCGTTCCTAAGAATGCTTTCAGTCCAGGGCATTCTCTCCCTTAAAGAAGGTCATGTGCTACTTTCCTCTTTCAACGTTTTTTAAGTTATATGTGCATTATTATAGTGAATTTCCAGGCAAATTTCAAACCTTTTCAAGAAATTCACTGCCCGTTTTTAAAATAGTATAATAAAACCCCTGCAGCAATCGCTACATTTAACGATTCGCTTTTCCCATAAATCGGAATATATAGATTCTGATCGGTTTCAGTTAAGAGGTCTTTCGACATACCATTTCCTTCGTTACCTACTATAAGAGCATAAGAAGATTGAGGATTGATCGTTGTATACTCAACACCATTTTCAAGGGCTGTTCCATATACAGGGATGTCCCGTTCTTTCAATTTCGAAATGGTTTCATTGAGATCCCTTCTGATAATCGGAATATGAAAGTGACTTCCTTGTGCAGAGCGTAATACCTTAGGGTTATAGGGGTCAACCGTTCCCTTGCCTAACACGACCATATCAATACCCGCTGCATCAGCCGTGCGAATGATCGTCCCGATATTCCCGGGATCCTGAAGGCCATCTAAGAGCATGAATGTTGCCGCTTTTTCAATGTCATGTTCATCTTCTTTTTGCTTACAAACGGCGAAAACTCCTTGTGATGTTTCGGTATCGGACAAGGCTTTACCTACTTCTTCTGATACCATCGTCATGGAAACGGAGTCTACGGTCCATTTTTGCGGGAGATCGGTTCCTTCCACCACTATAAGCTCAAGGACCGTACCCTCTTGCTTTAATGCTTCTTCCACCAGGTGAAAGCCTTCAACTATGTATGTACGAGTGAGGTCCCGTTCTTTTTTTGTTAATAATTTTTTCCACTGCTTCACGACAGGATTTTTCGAGGATTGAATATACTTCAATCGTATCCGCTCCTTTAGATTACTATTCAAGGTCTCATTATACCTTAACTTTCCTACATAATAAATTCAATTTGAGACAAGATAACAATGAATTCCTCATCCTATCAAAAAGGAGAAATGTGTGATGAATCTTAACTTACGAAAAGCAATCATACACAACGTATCTGGTAACAACCAGGACGAACTTAGAGACACCATCGTCGATGCAATCCAAGGCGGAGAAGAAAAAACCCTTCCCGGACTGGGTGTACTCCTTGAAGTCTTCTGGCAAAACGCAGATCCCCAGGAACAAAAAATGGTCCTCGAAACATTAGAGGAATCATTGCAACAGCAACAAACACAGTAAGAACAAGGGTAACCCTATGGGTTGCCCTTGTTTAATTGCCTTGATGTTTATCTGTACCTTCCATAAAAATTTCCCCTGATTTGGTTTTACTGCATCTCTTTCAGTGGTAATGAAAAGATACATAGTTAACGGAAGGGGAAAAGAATGTATGAGTCAAAAGAAAAGCGCATTATTGATCATCGACATGATTAATACTTTTGATTTTCAAGGTGGAGAGCATTTATACGAAAACACTTTGAAGATTGTAGATAATATCCGCAAAATGAAGAGAAAAGCGAAGGAATCCGGTATTCCGGTCATTTATGTGAATGATAACTACGGTCTATGGCAGGACAATATGAATGACATTATCGACCATTGTAAAAAGAAAAAAGGAGAAGACGTAATCGAAAGAATTCACCCAGATACAGATGACTATTTTATCATCAAACCGAAGCATTCGTGCTTTTTCGGGACGCAACTTGATATCCTGCTTCATCAGCTGGATGTAAAACACCTGATACTAACAGGAATCGCAGGGGACATATGTGTACTCTACACCGCCAATGATGCCTATATGAGAGAGTATGAAATCTCGATACCGAAGGATTGTATGGCTTCTGAGTCAGACGAGGACAATGAGAGTGCCATTCGCATTATTAAAAAAACGATCGGTGCCGACATGACCCTATCCGATCATCTAACTTTTTAATGTTTGCTCCCCCATATGACGGTTTCTATTTCTCATGAAATAGGGTCCTCTGAACGAGGATTTGGTTTCTGTATATGGCATGGACGCCCTTTTTACTCTAATTTTGATGATAATCCTGCCTTTTAGAGTGAAAACTGATCCATTTATTCGATTTTAAGTCGATTGACGGGCTAAATGAGGAGATTTGAAGGTCCCTCCTTTAGAAAATCATACTCTCTCCCACTTTATGAACCGGTTTTCGTTACGTATGATCCGGTTTTTGGAAATATGAACCGGATTCGGCACTTTATGAACCGGACTTCTGATTTATGAACCACTTTTTCCATTTTATGATCCTTTTGTCGAGAAACAACTAAAAGCTCATTATCATGCGGAATAATGAGGAAAGGATGAGATGACCAGCCCCCATCTCAATTATAAACAAATAGGCGAAAAAATGCCTTTGATTCAAAATGAATCAAAGGCGTCTTGTTTTCAGTGGTTTCTAAAGATCAATCAAATGTAATCTTCGCCACTGTATCTTTATCTAGCTTCTTGATCACTTCTGTAATCAATTTTACGGCATTTTCATAATCATCGCGATGCAACATTGCTGCATGGGAATGGATATAGCGGGTTGCAATAGTAATGGATAAAGCAGGAACTCCATTTGCCGTTAAATGAATCGCACCGGAATCCGTTCCACCACCTGCAATCGAATCAAATTGATATGGAATGTTATGCTCATCCGCTGTATCTGTTACAAAGTCACGAAGTCCTTTGTGGGAAATCATGGATGCATCATACAGGATGATTTGGGGGCCTTCACCCATCTTACTTGATGCTTCTTTGTCAGACACACCCGGTGTATCCCCTGCAATCCCAACGTCTACACCAAAGGCAATGTCAGGCTGGATCTTGGCTGCTGACGTTCTCGCTCCACGCAGACCAACTTCTTCCTGCACTGTACCTACACCATATACCACGTTTGGATGCTCTTGACCTTTCAGGTTTTTCAGTACATCAATGGCAATCGCGCATCCGATGCGGTTATCCCATGCTTTCGCAAGAAGCATTTTCTCATTGTTCATCACCGTGAATTCAAAATGAGGGACAACCATATCCCCTGGCTTCACTCCCCATTCTTGTACTTCTTCACGGCTTGAAGCTCCGATATCAATAAACATATCTTTAATATCAACCGGTTTTTTACGGGCTTCCGGAGGCAGGATATGCGGTGGTTTGGAACCAATCACTCCCGTCACTTCTCCTTTACTCGTCACAATCGTCACTCGCTGGGCAAGCATGACTTGTGACCACCAGCCTCCTACTGTTTGAAAACGCAGGAACCCTTTGCTGTCGATTTGAGTGATCATGAAGCCGACTTCATCAAGGTGCCCGGCCACCATGATCTTAGGTCCGTTCTCATCGCCGACTTTTTTAGCAATTAAGCTTCCCAGATTATCTGTTGTGATTTCATCTGCAAATGGTTCTATGTATCGCTTCATTACGTTTCGTACTTCTCTTTCATTACCCGGTACACCTTTTGCATCGGTTAAATCCTTGAGCATTGTCAATGTTTCATCTAATTTTGTCACTGTTTCGACCCCCTAAATGTTTATACACTCTCATTATACTAAAATCTGTCCGATTCATCAAAATTTCCTGAATCTTCTTAAACTATCACTGAGCAAGTGAACCGGATTAATATCCTTCTTTTTGACGGTTATAATTCACTTCATTCTTCTTTACATAAGCGTCAAACACTTCTTCATGGGAGAACCCTAACAGCTCACCCAAATAGACATAATGCCTGAACAATTGTTGAAAGTGCCCAACCGAACGCTCCTCAGCAAAGTGATTGGCCGACTTGAATACTTCCAGGAATTGTTTCGTTATATCTTCATTTGAGTAATTGGTTTCCCCTAAATCAAATTGCTGAATACCGATTTCCAGTCCCAGTGATAGAATAAAATGGATTCCATCCACAAATTCTTCAAGGATCACTTCCTTCGATGAAGATGATTTCTTACTCCAGAACTTAAAGCTTCTTGTCTCGTTTGCCAGTTCGCCCACTTCTACAAGGAGGGCAAGGATCTTCTTTTCAATTAAATCTGCGTTTTGCAAACCGTGTTCTTCTTCAATATGCTGATCCAGCTTCTCCTGCATGTCCAATAACTTTTCAATATTCATGACGTTATCTCCTCTCATGATGCCTATTTTTCTGATGTTCTCTCTTAGTATGACAAATTTTTAAACAAATTTTAAATAAAATGAAACCTTTTTCGTTTTTTATCGTAAATAATAGGAGAAGACTTATGCCTAGGGAGGTAATGGTAATGCTTTGGCTTATTCGGTTAGTGATTTTTTTGCTTATTCTTTATCTTTTATACCGCAGTGTGAAGTACATTATGGACCCAAAGCGAAAACTGGAACTTGCCCAGGAGCAGAAACGTTTTTACTTTCTCGATAATCAGGAAAATGTACGTAAGAATTTTCACATAACGTATAAAGGAGTTCTTTTCGAAGGAGAAAAATATTTAGGAGCAACAGAAAAATCCTTTGAGGTAGTTTCCATCTTTGTTTGGTCAAAAAACATCTCTTCTTTAAAGGGACTGACTCAAGAAGATTTTCAATACCTTCAGAATGAAATTAAAGAAAGATATCCTAATGCAAAGCTGGATTGGAAAAGCCCGATTCATGAATTCCTTCAAAATAAGCAATAAAAAACGGCTAGCCCTGCTAGCCATTTTTTATTTACCCGGAAAGAACTCTCTCCATTCAATCACTCTTACTTTTTCTCTTAGAAGGTAAAATAGGACGATGAGTGCCAGTAAAATCATGACAAGAATAGGAGGGGAAAATTGTTTGATGTATTGACCGAAAACCGTGTAAAAAAACGCCAGGGGAATATTAGAAATAATAGAGGCCCGGATGAAAGGTTTAAGCTTTTTCTTACGTTCAAGTAAACAAAGGTTCAGCAGCTGATAATGGACAAAAGGAATTAACCGCAGAATAGCAATTTGACCGGTTGTGAGAGTAGCATTTCTTCCAAACCATTTTTCCTTCAGTCTCAGGAGCTTTTCATAGAAAGATGTAAAGCTCTTTATTACAAAATAAAAAGTAACAGATAAGAGCGTTAATCCGATTAAAGAATACAGAGTGCCAAATATACTTCCGAATAGCACTCCTCCTGCCATACATACAAGGGCTACCGGGATAAACAAAAATTGTCTTAGGATATGAAACAAAATAAACAGAACAGGAGCCAAATACCCACTAGCTTCCATGAGGGCGAATGCAGCAACTAACCGTTCGTCCATGGCTAAGGTGACCTCCTTCTGCTTTTCTAAGCTGTTATAGAGACTCTCTATATAGTATGTAAAGGAGACGGGTTAAAGAATGAAAACTTCAATTTCTACAACTTAGTATTCAGCCAGATAAAAAGCAGACTATGAAGCATGACAAGCAGCGGAAAACCGAAAGCGAATACCTTATGTTTCGTTTTATGCCTGTATACCTTCATTCCCGTATATGCGCCGATGCTTCCTCCCAGAATCGCCACCTGCCACAAAGTACTCTCCCTGATGCGATATTCATTTCGCTGAGCCTTTCTTTTATCCTTGCCCATGATGATGAAGCCGATGATATTGATGACAATTGCATATAGATATAAGATACCTGTTAACGTACCCATGATTTCTACCTGCTTTCCAATGAGATTTATATAAGAAAGGACCGGCCAGAGGCCAGTCCTTTTTGTCTGCTAACGAGTCAGCAGTTAATTATTTGTTAAGTTGAGCTTTAGCAGCATCTGCTAATTGGTTGAATGCTTTTTCGTCAGCAATCGCAAGCTCCGCAAGCATTTTACGGTTAACTTCGATACCAGCAAGCTTCAAACCGTGCATTAAACGGCTGTAAGAAAGACCGTTCATACGAGCAGCCGCATTGATACGTGTGATCCATAATTTACGGAAATCACGTTTCTTTTGGCGACGGTCACGATAAGCATACATGTATGATTTCATGACTTGTTGATTTGCTACTTTATATAAAGTATGTTTTGAACCGAAATAACCTTTGGCTAATTTAAGAACTTTTTTACGACGTCTGCGTGTTACTGTTCCGCCTTTTACGCGTGGCATAATAATTCCCTCCTGTTTCTATTACTTCTTATTTTAGGTTGTCAAGCATATGACGAATGCGTTTGAAATCTCCTTTAGAGACAACAGCTGCTTTACGTAGCTTACGCTTTGCTTTAGTAGATTTGTTTGCGAATAAGTGGCTTGTGTAAGCGTGTGAACGTTTAAGTTTACCAGAACCTGTTTTCTTGAAACGCTTAGCTGAGCCGCGGTGAGTTTTCATTTTTGGCATGTGCTTTTCCTCCTCGGGTCCTTTATTTTTCGTTAACTGGTGCAAGCACCAAGAACATACTGCGACCATCCATTTTCGGTTTTGATTCAACAGTTGCTACATCTTTACACTCATCAGAGAAGCGATCCAGAACACGTTGACCAATTTCCTTGTGCGTAATCGCACGACCTTTAAATCGGATTGACGCTTTAACTTTGTCTCCTTTTTCAAGGAACTTACGAGCGTTACGAAGCTTAGTATTGAAATCATGCTCATCAATCGTCGGGCTTAAACGAACCTCTTTAAGATTGATGATTTTCTGATTCTTACGCGCTTCTTTTTCTTTCTTCTGTTGTTCAAACTTAAACTTACCGTAGTCCATGATACGAGCAACGGGTGGTTTAGCAGTTGGAGCAACAAGAACAAGATCAAGATTTACACGTTCAGCGATTTCAAGAGCTTCATTCTTGGATTTAATCCCAAGTTGCTCACCGTTTTGATCGATAAGACGTACTTCACGGGCACGAATCGTTTCGTTTAAGATCATGTCTTTGCTAATAATTAGCCACCTCCAAGGTTTATTAAAAGAATACACGGTTTTGGCCGACGCACTCGAACCTTTTCTGCATGCTTGAAGCATACAAAAAAGATGCGAGTGTCGAAACACCCGCACCTGATTATTAAGCATATATAAACGGCTTTAATAGTCAATCACATACCTGTAAACAGCTAAAAAGCGTTATTCAGGTGAGAAGCGGGTAGCTTCTGCTTGTACCAAACTGTATTCAATTCACCTTAGATAATATATCACATGACAATACCGCTGTCAAATAATCATTTAATATCACAACGTATTTCATAATATCAGACATCTAAGGAGAGTGCAATAGTTTTTTGAAATTTATATGGGCTGTATTCATCTACTTTGCTGCTTTTATAATAGCGAGTAGTGGTTGATTTCCGCTCCAGGTGCTCGCTTTCCGCGGGGCGGGCGGTGAGCCTCCTCGTCGCTGCGCTCCTGCGGGGTCTCACCTGTCCCGCTTCTCCCGCAGGAGTCGAGCACATTCCGCCCCAATCAACTCATGAATCACCTGGTTACATCCTCTTCTCAATAATTGCAGAAAAACAACAATCGACATAAAAGGACGGACCTTGGTGCAAGGTCCGTCCCTCTTTCTCATTTTATCGTTTGGCTTCTTTTGTGATATGGCTGATGAATTGGCCAAGGGAAATCGTTTCTGATTTTTGCTCTCCGTATTTACGGACGTTTACAGCCGTTTCCTTGATTTCATTATCTCCCACCACAAGCATGTAAGGTACTTTACTCATCTGTGCTTCACGGATCTTATAACCGATCTTTTCATTACGGTCATCGATGTCAACACGCAGTCCTTCAGATTGAAGCTTTTCTTTCACTTCTTTCGCATAGTCGAAATGAACATCCGGGGAAACCGGGATCACCTGAACCTGCGTTGGAGCGAGCCATGTCGGGAATGCTCCTTTGTATTCTTCGATCAGGAATGCCACGAAGCGTTCCATCGTGGACACGACACCACGGTGAATGACAACCGGGCGATGCTGCTTCCCATCTTCCCCAACATACGTTAAATCAAAGCGCTCTGGAAGTAAGAAGTCCAGCTGAACAGTGGATAACGTTTCTTCTTTCCCAAGAGCCGTTTTCACTTGAACGTCCAGTTTAGGGCCGTAGAATGCCGCTTCCCCTTCTGCTTCAAAGTACTCCACATCCAGTTCATCCATGGCTTCCTTGATCATTCCTTGTGCACGGTTCCACATTTCATCGTCGTCAAAGTACTTCTCAGTATCCTCAGGGTCACGATAAGAAAGACGGAAGGAATAGTCATTCAGATCAAAGTCTTTGTACACTTCCTGAACCAGGCGCACCACACGCTTGAATTCTTCCTTGATTTGATCAGGACGAACGAAGATATGTGCATCATTCAGAGTCATCCCGCGTACACGTTGAAGTCCTGACAGGGCTCCTGACAATTCGTAACGGTGCATCAAACCAAGCTCGGCGATACGGATCGGAAGCTCACGATAGCTGTGAATGCCGTTTTTGTAAATCATCATATGATGAGGGCAGTTCATCGGGCGAAGGACAAGATCTTCATTATCCATTTCCATGACAGGGAACATATTCTCCTGGTAATGATCCCAGTGACCGCTTGTTTTGTATAGCTCAACGCTTCCCATGACAGGTGTGTAAACGTGATCATAGCCTAAGCGCTCTTCTTTATCAACGATATAACGCTCGATGATACGACGGATCGTGGCACCTTTAGGCAGCCACATCGGCAGTCCTTGTCCCACTTTTTGCGAATTCATGAATAGATTCAATTCTTTACCGATTTTACGGTGATCACGCTCTTTTGCTTCTTCTAAAAGACGCAGATGCTCTTCCAGGTCTTCTTTCTTGAAGAAGGCTGTACCGTAAATGCGTTGAAGCATTTTATTATCACTGTTCCCGCGCCAGTATGCCCCAGCGATGCTTAATAGCTTGAATTCTTTAATTTTATTAGTGGACGGAATGTGGATTCCACGACATAAATCGAAGAATTCTCCTTGCTCGTAAATGGAGACTTGTTCTCCCTCAGGAATCGCCTCAAGTAATTCAAGCTTATACTCGTCACCGATTTCTTCATACATTTTCTGCGCTTCATCGCGGTTTACTTCTTTACGGACAACTTCTAGGTTTTCTCCAGTGATCTTCTTCATTTCTTTCTCGATCAGCGGAAGATCTTCTGGAGTGAACGTGTGCTCGGAATCAATATCATAATAGAATCCGCCTTCGATGACCGGTCCGATTCCAAGCTTTGTCTCAGGGTATAAACGTTTAATCGCCTGTGCCATTAAATGGGCTGTACTGTGACGAAGAATTCCCAGTGCATCTTCTCCTGGAGGTGTAACGATTTCAATCGCCCCATCCTCTTGAATCCCTGTACGTAAGTCAATTAATACATCATTTATTTTACCAGCGAGCGCCTTCTTTTTCAGTCCGGGACTGATGGACGCAGCAATTTCTTCTGTTGTCGTCCCTTTAGGAAACTCTTTGACATTTCCATCTGGGAACTGAATTTTCACTACTTCTGACATGTGATTTCACTCCTTAAGTAATCTCTATAAAACATAAAAAACCCCGCCCCTTCACATTTGAAGGGACGAGGTTAATAAGTAAACTCGTGGTTCCACCCAACTTCTCATTGTACGCAAAATACAGACAATGACTTCATTGAAAACGAATAACGACATTTAGCCGTCAATCATTACTGTGAATCCATTAAGATTCAGTTCATAATTGAAGTTCCGAGGTGGTAAATATCACTACCGAATTAGGAAGTTTGCAGCCGAATGACTTCCCTCTCTGTAAATGGAATAGGAATATTGTTGTCCTCATCATAACCTTTATTTATTGACTTATTATGTAGGTATTATAATCGGTTATGTTTTGAAAAGCAAGAGCATTCCATAAAAATGAGGCAGCCTATTCATTCGCGATATCCCAGGAAGGATAGAGAAGTGTATCAGGGAAATAACTCATCGGCAAAAGATCGATCCGTTCTTCAAAAATATTCTGAAGCGTCCTGATCAATTGATGGTCACCATTCCCGTACACGAGTATCCTCTCCGGTGCAAGGGATAATAACGGAGCTATGGTGTACGAATCAACGTATAACGGGTGATTCGTCAGAAGGCGTTTATCAATCGCCTTCGTCAACTCCTGCCGTGTCACCTCTTTCATGTCTTCATCAAAGAAACGATAGCCATAACCCGTCGAATACAGATGGATCGTGCGCATTTTCTGCTCCCTTGATGCCAGATACTCCCGCAGCATATGGACAAACATTTGATATTCCTGCTCCATCTTATATTCATCTATAGCAAGATCCAGCATGAGGAGCAGTCTCTCCTGAAGCTTCTTCAGCCTGAACTTGCTGAAGGAGTCGAATGATATGGGGGCCTTCCCTTCCAATAAAAGCTCCAGACTGTCATGGACGTATTCGGCCTCGTCCCATTCACCGATCAGCTCCATCAATTCAGGTCGTTCACCCATCCTCATCTCTGATACGATTTCTAATATTTGATTGATTTCATCAACATCTTCATAGAAGTAATTTTCTTTCAGGGCTGATTCGGACCAGTCCATGCATTTATCATTTAAGACAAAGTGGGAAACCCCATTGAATAGCTTTTCTTTTTCCTTGAAGAAGGGGGAAACCTCTATCGTCAGATTATAGTGAGTTGTATGTTGAAAGAGCGTTTCATGGAACCATGATTGTATGAACTCTTTATTGAGGTGTTCTTGAAGCTTTAACGCATCATTTTTTTGCTTGAAAATAAATTCAATCAAACTTTCTCGCCTCCTTAAACCCAAATCCCTGATTTATATATATGGGAGGCTTGTATAAATTAGAAGTTGATGTGTGAATTTAATTGTCTCTTTTCAAACTTTTTGGCGGTCACAAGAAGCGAGTAGTGTTTGATTTTCGCTACAGGAGACTCTCCCGTCTTCGCCAACAGGAAGGGGCTCGGTTGTTGAAAAGGTTTGGGTTTTGCGCTTGGATTGGAATCCCAGGCTATATATTGTCTCCTTTTTTAAACGGGAAATGACTTAGATTGCCTTATTTCAGCTGAAGTAGGATCCCGGAAAGGGTCTAAGGGGCCGAATTTGGGGTGAAATTCCTGATTCGGAATGACATCGCGGAAGAATTGATCCCATTTGGGCTGTTTTCAATCTCGATTTCGGATAATTAATCCTGTTTGGGATTTATTAATCCTGTTTGGGATTTATTAATCCTGATTTTAATTAATTGATCCTCTTTTTGAATAATTAAGCATCCTTGTCGAATTTTCTTTAGGTATGCATGCGTATCGACACGGAGGACTGCTCTGCCGTCTTTGCCAACAGGAAGAGCAAAAGAGGAGATCACTCGCTTAACGAATGACCCCCTCTTTTTTCGTGCGATCTATTCTCTTCTATTCCTACCATCGATCAACACAGGCTGGGACAAGTATTTAATCCGCTCCATGATCCGTGCAGCCTTCAGTTTTTCTTCTTCTCCTCTTTGACTGTACGTCAAATGGTGGGTCAGTTCGTTGAAGTTGAAGTTGGAGGTAAAGAATGTAGGCAGGTTCTCAAGCATTCTGTACTGAAGGATCGTCCCCAGGATTTCATCCCTTCCCCAGCTTGACATCGTTTCTGCGCCGATGTCATCGAGCATGAGGATCGGTGCAGATTTAACCATTTCCAGTTTTTCATTTACCGAGTTATCTCCAAGCGATTGCTTGATTTCTCTAAAGAACTCAGGAACGTAGACAATCAGGGACGCGATTTTTTTCTGGGCGAGTTCATTGGCCATCGCCCCTAACAAATAGGACTTACCCACTCCGAACTTGCCGTAAAAATAGAGTCCTTTCATTTTTGTACCTTCTGTATAGTTCTCCACGAAATTCTTCGCTAATCGCACAGCCTCCAATCGGCTTTTCGAATCAAGATCCAGGGTCTGAAAGGACGCCTGTAAAATATCTTTAGGTACATACAGGCTCTTGATTAGACGCTTGGAACTTGTTCTTTCATCATGAATGACTTTTCGAGGGCAGCGATGGTAATCGATGTCGATGGTGTTACCTCTGATCACTAAATGAGGGTCATACCCTTCCATCATGTTCTTACACTCCTGTAAAGAAGGACAGTAACGACATTCTTTACTTTGAGAGATGTATTCATATAACTTCATCAGACTCTCATTTACCATTTCCCCTGTTACACGGCCTTCATTCCTGCGAATAAAATCCTTCACATCATGGTTTTCAAGAATCTCTTTTTTCATTTGCTCATATCTTTGTTGAAACGAACCAGAAGCCGCCAACCTTTTCAGGGTGTTATTTATTCTCTCCACCGCTACGTTCACCTACTTCCGAAAATTTTTAAGCTCTTCTTCGAGTTTCTTCTTTTCTGCTTCGAAATCATATCCATCAAGGGAAGAATCATTTTCTTTCTCGGTTTCACCTTCTTGGAACCATTCCGGGAGTTTCTCAGTACGAATCGGCTTTCTTCGTCTATTCGTATTATTTTCCTTTTTCCCTTCAGCCCACTCAAGATACTGCTTGTGTTCTTTTTTTGCTAATTCCATGGCTTCACTTGCAGTCGTCACCTTTTTCCTCGACCAGTGGGACGCGATTTTTTCCATGTATCCTTTTGTGAGCTTCATGTCCGTTTTCAGCAACACATATTGTACCAGGACATTCATGACACCAATCGGCAACTTCTGTGACATGAGCACCTCTTCAACAGCCTGAAGGTCTGCCTTAGAAGGAGCACCTCCATTTGATATGTCAGAAAGAACATCCTTGGGCGACGTTGTTTCCAGATATTCAATGAGTTCTTCTTCTTTCGTGCGGGGTTTATCCGATTTCACAGGCGCTTTAGTCTCTATTCTCGTAGTCAAATCGGGCAGTTGATCACCAGTCTGAACCCCATACCAATCACGTGCGGTTTTGCGCAGCAGCTCTATATCGATGGTATCGTCTGCATCCAGGGAGCTTAAGACGATATTTTTCATTTGAAGAGGATCTATACCGTACAGATAGCTCAGCTTCAGAACCGTTTCCCTGACATTAGTTGTAAAGGATTTTCGTGGAACCATGGATTCAGATAACCCTGCAAGTAATAACTGAAAATCAAAATCGATATCATCCAGTGGAAGACCACCATTCTTCCCATATTTCATATATTGTTCACCAGACTTTGTCTCGGAATCCATATTTGCATCGTGTTGGAGAAAATTAATCTGTTCCGATGTGAAAACATCTTGAAAGGACCGGGTGATGTTTACGTGTTGCTGTTTATCTACCAATTCGTCAGTAAAGAATTTCTTTAAACGCAAATAATGAGTCCTGCCTATTTTACGGTAAAGATACACATTTAACATACCATCATGAAAGAATTCCTGAGGGGTAAGAGGAGGCTGCAGTTCATAGAGAAAACTCCGATCCTCGTTGTCCCTTTTTTCGTATGCCTTTAACAACCCTATCCCTTCAAGCTTCATTCTCGCTTCATAAACTTCCTGAAGATTGACAGACAGAACGTTCATCAGATGATAATGAGTAGAATGTGTTGACCATAACCTGTTTTCTTCTACTTCTCCCCACAAACTCATATAAAGACTGTAACAAACCGAACCAATTAAAGGCTGGTACAGAAACGTGATGATTTTCCGATCGTATTCCTGAAGAATCCCATTTGTCCCTACCGTGTAGTGATCGATTGGTTGTATTTCATTCCAATGCTTCTTCATCATAGTTGGATTCTACCTTTCAAAAAAATAAAGAGAAAAGAGCTAAAGAATTACATCTTCAGCTCATTCTTCTACTCTTTTTTTATTAATTCTTTCAGTTCGTCTATAAATACATTAATATCCTTGAATTGTCTATACACAGATGCAAAGCGTACGTATGCAACTTCATCTACCTTAGCAAGTTGATCCATGACCATCTCACCAATCTTAACCGATTCTACTTCAGAAGCACCTTGATTACGGAGTTCCTTTTCAATATCCGTTGAGATCTTTTCTAATCTCTCAAGAGGTACCGGGCGCTTCTCACAAGCCTTGATCAACCCTCTCAAAATCTTCTCTCGACTAAACTCTTCTCTTACCCCTTCTTTTTTCACCACAATTAAAGGAAGCTCTTCAACCTTCTCGAAGGTCGTGAAGCGGAAGGTACATACTTCACATTCTCTTCTTCTTCTGATTGAACGTCCTTCATCAGCAGGACGGGAGTCCACTACTCGTGTACCATTATGCTGGCAAGACGGGCACTTCATAATATCAGCTCCGTTATTACATACTATTACTTTCATCATATAAAAAAGCTGCGACTTACACAAGCTTATAAAGGATTTACCGTTATTTCACTTTTGTCAATTCGCTGTCAAGCTTATGATAATAATGGTTAATCTGTGCTTTTAAGACCGTATATGTACCAAAGATTTTCCCTTTATCCGCACTGATCTTGAAATCGACTGCCGTTTCAAAAGGTCTTACCGTGATGACCGTTGCGACAATAAACAGTTGGGGAGTACCATTTTTACGGACCGTAATTTCCCCTCTGTCCTTAGACTGGGAAATCACCTCATACTCAGAGGATGAGAATAACTCTAATACTGCATTAAATGCACCTTGATGCATGGATTTATAATAGCGTGATTGCAGGTCTTTATCTTCGTGCTGATCAGATGTCTCACATTCTGATTGAAACCGTTTAAAAAAAGTACGTATTCCGCTCATTTAACGTTCCTCCCTTTATTTACCCTTATTTTACACGAAAACAACACGAATGAAAATTCAAAATCAATTCCTATACAAAAGCATAAAAAAAGAGATGCATCTAATACGCATCTCTTCTGAGTTATTTTCAATTAAAGGGCTTGAGCCTGAGACTTCTTCACTTGTACCGGACCCATACCACGTGGCAATTCAATTGTTTCACGTGTGTCAGCACCAAGAGCATCTGCAATATATTCAGCAGCGATGTTAGGATCTAAATCACCGCAAGTATATACATCAATACTGGCATAACCATGTTCAGGAAAACTGTGAATAGTTAGATGTGATTCTGAAATGATCACAACTCCACTAACACCTTGAGGAGCAAATTTATGGAAAGCTACCTCACGTACCTCTGCACCTGATTTAAGCGCAGCATCTACGAATGTTTTTTCAATTCCTACTACATCGTTTAATTTTTCAAAATCGCAACCCCATAATTCTGAGATTACATGACGACCCATTGTTTCCATTTTCGTGTTTCCCCCTTTGACATAATTTTTTTCGTCAAAATGAACGCATCCTTTGGCAAAATCTTAACTACCACGGGGGAAAGTTAGTCCGAAGAGGTCCTAACCCTTTAAGTAGCTAAATCAGTATTCATTTGCTAATAAGAAGTTCACGAAAAATAGTATACTTTGTTTAAAACTCTTTTGCAATAAATTTTTATAAACTTTTTCACTTGGTCATACTATCGGTTGATTGCATTTCGCTGAGTTGGCGGTGAGCAACTTCCCTAAACGTAAAGTGCGTTCTTGGAATCGCAGACCGTTCCTTTCCGCTCCATGCACAAGATTCCCCAGGGAGGAAGTCGAGCCTCCTCGACGTTCCGTCTGTGGGGTCTCGACTTTTCCTCTATCTCCCGCAGGAGTCAAGTGCCTTCCGCTACAATCCACTCTGTGCTACTACACTCTTACTGACTATAAGTTTTGATAGATAAGCACAAAAAAGCTCTTTGGTAGAAAGTTGTTCATAAATACAAACTTCCTACCAAAGGATCACCCAAATCCCACACCAACAAATAGAGGATTTTCGTTGACATCTATTTACTAAAGGCTGTTTTCGTAAAGATTGTTGTTTTAAAACACATGATGATCTGCCAAGGCTCTGTCAACCAATATGTGCTGGGTGGTGAAGGAACTGCTCCGCTTGCAGCTTGCGTACGGACTTTCCCATAGGAGTCTACGAAATTCCCCTCACTATCTAAAAGGAATTTAAGGGACAGAACTTAAAGTGACAAAAAACAATAAAAAGTAAAAAATCTCTACTATACAAGCTACAATCGACCAGTGCACACTTTGAAAAATACTGTTTTCTAGACTTGTATGGTATTTATATTAGCTATGCTAAGAAATCCATGCTTAGAAAGTTGATTCTCGCTGCAGGTGCTCGACTCCAGCGGGAATTGCGGGAAGCTCCGAAAAGCGGAGGCGGCTCGCCCAGCCCCGACATGCATAAGATGAATGGGCCTAAGAAGGCGCTCTTTGCCTTCTTGGACCATTTAGCTTATGACCTCGAGGGGCTAAGCTTGCCGGAGCTAGAAAGTTGAGACCCCGCAGGGAAAGCCAGAGGAGGCTCAACTCACGCCCCGCGGAAAGCGAGCACCTGGAGCGGAAATCAACCACTACTCGCTTTTTCAAAAGCAACAAAGTTTAGAAAAGAACCTTTAAAAAATATGAAAAGAAAAAGAACGCACCGGGAAAGGTACGTTCTAAGGATGCAGCTTATTGTTTATGTGGGTTCTTTCAAACGTTGACTTCTTGTTTTGCGTTCATTTTTGATGCAACGAATTTAGCCAGATCAACGACACGGCATGAATAGCCCCATTCATTATCGTACCAGGCCAGTACCTTCACTTTTCGATCTCCCATTACCATCGTGGATAATCCGTCGATGATCGCTGAATGAGGATTTGTATTAAAGTCGATTGAAACTAAAGGTTCCGTTGTGAATTGCAGCACTCCGTGTAAAGAACTAACAGAAGCCGTAATGAAAGCTTCGTTGATTTCTTCTACTGTTACGTCTCTTTTCACATCCACAACCAGGTCCACTAGTGAAACATTTGGTGTAGGCACACGCAATGCCATTCCGTGAAGCTTGCCGTTTAACTGAGGCAGAACCAATGATAATGCTTTTGCTGCACCAGTTGTGGTCGGGATGATCGATTGACCGCACGCTCTCGCTCTTCTCAAATCTTTATGTGGATTATCAATATTCTTTTGGTCATTTGTGTAAGCATGGACTGTCGTCATAAGTCCATTTTCAATACCAAATTGCTCATCTAATACCTTCGCAACTGGCGCTAAGCAGTTCGTTGTACAAGATGCATTTGAAATGACGCTGTGTTCTTCAATATTTAATGCGCTTTCATTTACACCCATCACAATCGTTACGTCTTCATTTTTACCAGGGGCTGTCAGGATGACCTTTTTCGCTCCCGCTTCTAAATGAAGGCTCGCTTGATCTTTCGAATTGAATTTTCCAGTAGCTTCAATCACAATGTCGATATTTAATTCGCCCCAAGGCAAAGCTTTAGGATCACGATTGCTTAATAGTAGGACACGCTTCCCATTGACGATGAGTGCATCATCTTCCGTCACCACATCTGCCTGAAATGTTCCATGATTTGTGTCATACTTAATTAAATGTGCTAATGTTTCAGCCGGGTAGCTTGCGTTAATGGCTACAACCTCTAAGTTTCCCTCTAATATTGCTTTCCTGAAAACCATTCTTCCAATACGTCCAAAACCATTGATTGCAATTTTCGCCTTCATAAATCCGGCTCCCCTCTATATTAATGTTATACTTATATGTTTATTTGCTAAAAATAGTATAACATATTTAGAGAATATGTTAATAAGTATTTTGCGGATTTTTAATGTTTTATTATTCTGACAATAGGTTTATTAAATGTATATTTTTGTGGTTTGATTTCATACAATTTTTCAATGCTATATCTTTGATTTAAACATTGACCGTTCCTTTCCGCTCCATGCACTTGCTTTCCGCGGGGAGGAAGTCGAGCCTCCTCGGGCATTGCCCTGCGGGGTCTCGACCTTTCCTCTATTTCCCGCAGGAGTCAAGTGCCTTCCGCTACAATCCACTCTGTGCTATTACACTACGTTTTAACAGATATACACAAAAAAGCTCCTATTGTAGAAATGCTGAGCGTTTGTCCTATTTACAAAGGAGAACCAACACAACTCTATTTTAGAATCAGATTTTTATCGCCATGACCCCTGATTAATATAGTGGATCAAATAAAATAAAGCCGACAAGAAGTTTCCTTGTCAGCTCATATGTCATTCTATGGTTTTAGATGCCACTCCATCAAAAGGGATTCAAGCTGTTCCTTGGTTTCGTCCAGGGTTCCATTGTTGTCGATGACTGCGTCGGCAAGGCTTGCTTTATCCTTTAAGGGGAATTGGGAAGCGATGCGTGCTAATGCTTCTTCCCGGGTAAAGTGATTGCGTTCCATCAAACGCGATAATTGGGTTTCTTTGTTCACATATACCACGAGCGTGCGATCCACCATCCAAGTTAAGTCGCTTTCAAATAAAAGCGGAATATCCATGAAAATCGTGTTTTTACCTTCAAGAATGGCTTCATCCTTATGTGCGAGCATCATGCTTCTGACGGCAGGATGAACAATTCCATTCAGCTTTTTTCGTTTTTCTTCAGAGTTAAAGATGATCTGGCCTAGTTTTTCCCGATTGATGGTTGAATCGTGATCGTGCAGTATATGTTCACCGAATTCTTCCACAATCGTAAGATAAGCCGGCTGATCAACCTCAACCACCATACGGGCAGCAAGATCAGCATCAATTATCGTATAGCCTTTTTCATTTAACGTTTTCGAAACTGTACTTTTACCACTTGCAATACCACCTGTTAATCCTATAATGCTAGCCATTATCCTATTCCTTTCTAAGTCATGTCAGCCATTAAAACCTCAGGATCCCTATAAGGATCAACAGAACTCCCGGGAGAAATGACACTCGGTGAATCCACCGTAAATGAGAGAAGAATTCCCCCATCTTTAATCCTGAGAATAAGAACGTAAAGCTCATCACCAGGATGGCTAAAGTAAGTATGAATGGCGAGAAATTTAATAACGCTGCGCCAATTCCGGCACCGAAGGCATCCAATGATAGTGCAATTCCAAGCATAAACGCTTCAATACCGGTAATCGTACCCGATCTATCAAAGTCTGCCGTTAACGGCCTTCTTAAAATTTGAACCACTAATCCTATGGATTTAATCTCAAAGTTGATTAACGTCTTTTCTTGGGATAATACCGTTTCTTTTTCCGGTCTAAAGAACTGGTACAGTACGGCCGCTCCAATCACAACCAGAATCAGCCCGCCGATCCTGCCAGCCCATAACGGTGTGATGATGGATCCGATGGTCTGACCAAGTAACATGGCCAATAATAAGGAGCTCGCCGAACAAATGGATATGATGCTGATTGATTTTGTAGGGATTTTCACTTTTCGTAATCCGTAAGTTAAACCTGTGCTAAAACTATCAAGACTTACAGCAAACGCCAGAAGTAATAAGGAGATTGTTTCACTCATCTAATAGCCCTCCCAAAAATCATTACAATACTATATGGTAAGGGCTTATCAGATGTTAATTGTTCTTTCTAACGTTGGCAATCCGGACAATAGTGCGTCCCTCTCCCTGCTGAAACCTTCTTCTCAATGGGAGTACCACATTGACGACAAGGTTCTTCTTTCCGGCTATACACGAAGAGGTTCTGTTGGAACATACCCATTTGTCCCTGAGAATTCACATAGGAGCGAATCGTACTTCCTCCCATTTCTACGGCTTCTTCCAATGTTCTGATGATTTCTTGGTGAAGCCGCTCAATTTCTTCCTGTGAAAGGGATTTTGACTTCCGGTCGGGGTGTATACCCGCACGGAATAATGCTTCATCTACATAGATGTTCCCCAGTCCCACGAGGACCGTCTGATCTAATAATGTGGCTTTCACGATTCTTTCTGTCTTGCTCAGCTTTTCTGTTAGGTAGTCTGCAGTAAACTCGGATTGAAACGGCTCGGGTCCCAACTGCAGGAGGGGAAGATGAAGCAATTCCTCCCCTTTCTTGAAAAGGTGCATCGTCCCAAACTTCCGGACATCACGGTATCTGAGTTCTGTGTTATCCGTAAAATGAAATATGACGTGAGTGTGCTTTTCAATGGGGTCCCGGCTATCGGACAAGTTGTACTTTCCTTCCATTCTCAAGTGAGAAACAAGAGCCACGTCGTTTAAATAAAAGATCAGGAATTTCCCTCTTCTTCTCATTTCAAGTATTTCCTGCCCCTTCAAGCTATGAACAAATTCATCAGGTTCGTCTGGGCTTTTAATCATCTTAGGCCAAAAAACCGAGACGTCTTTGATTTTCTTTCCAATAACAAGAAGCTCCAACGTTTTTCTGACCGTTTCTACTTCAGGCAGCTCCGGCACTCTGCCACCTCCTTATCAAACTCTATTTCGCGTCGTACCATGTTGGACCGTATGAATAATCGACCTTTAATGGAACTTCTAACTCCATCGCGTTCTCCATTACTTCAGGAACAATTTTCTTTAAAACTTCGATTTCTTCTTCAGGCGCTTCAAAGATCAATTCATCATGCACCTGGAGCAATAATCGTGATTGAAGATTTTCTTCTTTTAATCTTGCTGCCATATCAATCATGGCCTTCTTGATGATGTCGGCTGCACTTCCTTGAATTGGCGTGTTCATCGCTGTACGTTCAGCGAAACTTCTTAAGTTAAAATTACGGCTCGTGATTTCCGGCAGGTAACGTCGGCGATTAAGCAGAGTAGTCACATAGCCCTTCTGTTTTGCATCTTGTACGATATCATCCATATATTCTTTTACACCAGGGAAGCTTTCAAGGTACTTCTTAATGAATTCCCCTGCTTCTTTTCGTGTAATATCAAGGCTTTGAGAAAGACCGTAGTCACTAATTCCGTATACGATTCCGAAATTAACGGCTTTCGCATGTCTTCTCATATTGGATGTGACCTCTTCCTTTGCCACCCCAAAGACGTCCATCGCTGTTTTCGTATGAATGTCCATATCATTTCTGAAAGCTTCAACTAATTTCTCATCCTTGGCGATATGAGCCAGTACACGCAGCTCAATTTGAGAGTAGTCTGCAGCGAACATAACCCAGCCTTTTTCAGATGGAATGAACGCCTGGCGGATTTTTCTTCCTTCTTCAAGCCTGATAGGAATATTTTGAAGATTAGGGTCTGTCGAGCTTAAACGGCCTGTTTGAGTCAGTGCTTGGTTGAATCGTGTATGAATTTTACTCGAATCTTTATGGACGACCTTCAATAATCCTTCTAAATATGTGGACTGTAACTTTCCTAGCTGACGGTAATGCAGGATATGATCAATGATTTCATGCTTGGACTGAAGTTTTTCCAGTACGTCAGCAGAAGTGGAATAACCAGTTTTAGTTTTCTTCACGACAGGTAAACCCAGCTTTTCAAAAAGAATCACGCCGAGCTGTTTCGGAGAATTAATATTAAAGCTTTCTCCAGCTTGTTCATGTATGTTCTTTTCTAATTCTTCCAGGCGGTGTGAAAGCTCTTCTTTCATGGTGAGCAAACGCTCTTGATCCACTTTCACGCCGGTGAATTCCATTTCGGCTAAAATAAGGGCAAGGGGTAATTCTAACTCTGCAAATAATTCATATAGATTGTTTTCTTTTAATTCTTCCATACATGTGTTCTTCAATTCATGAAGAATGAATGCTTTTCGTGCAAGATGCTCTGATAGAATGTCAGTGGAAGGGACCTTCTGCTTGGCACCTTTTCCATATACCGATTCATCCGATTCGATAGAAGGCTGACCGTGTCCTTTTGAGATAGTAGCGAAGTCTTCACTCGATTCAGAAGGATTGATAATGTAAGATGCTAACAGCAGATCAAACTCGATCCCTTTTATGTCGACTCCCTGTCTCTTTAGCGCCACGACGGTTTCCTTCGAGTTGTACACATATTTTGCTGCGCTTTCGTTTTCAGCCCATTCCTTAAATGCTTCTGAATTCAAAGCGGTCTCAAGCGTAAAGAAAATCGTGCCTTTCTCATTGTGCAGACTCATCCCGATTACTTCTCCGAGGTGATAATTCTCCTCCAGCATTTCAATGTATAATGAGCTTTCATTTGAAAGGTGTTCTTCTTTGATGGTTTCAACTATCTCAAAGGAGATATCATCCAGTTCCTGAGGCTCTTCTTGAGTGGTTTCACCCATTTTCTCCAGTAGTGAGTTGAATCCGAGATCCCGGTATACTTCCTTTAGTTTACCTTCATCCATTCCATCATAATTCAGCTCTTCCACTCCAATCTCAATTGGAGCTTCCCTTAGGATGGTCGCGAGTTCCTTACTCATGATCGCTTGTTCTTTATTTTCTTCGAGCTTTTCTTTTAATTTTTTCCCGCTGACCTGGTCAATGGAGTCAAGCAGCTTTTCAAGGGAATCAAATTCTTTTAGCAGCTTGATCGCCGTTTTCTCACCTACACCCGGCACGCCTGGAATATTATCAGAACTATCCCCCATCAGGCCTTTCATATCGATGATGCGATCAGGTGTGATTTCCCACTTTTCTTTTATGTGCTCCGGGGTGTACACTTCGATATCCGTTATGCCTTTTCTCGTAATACACACCGTCGTAGTCTTCGAGCTTAACTGTGTTAAATCCTTATCCCCGGAATACACTTTTACCTCAAACCCGTCAGATTCCGCTTGTAGGGAGAGCGTTCCGATAATATCATCCGCTTCATAGTTTTCTTTTTCATAGCGTTTAATTCCGTATGCATCCAAAAGCTCGCGGATATATGGAAATTGCTCGGACAATTCCGGTGGAGTCTTTTGTCTGCCACCTTTGTATTCCTTGAATGTCTTATGTCTGAAAGTCGTTTTCCCTGCATCAAAGGCTACTAAAATATGTGATGGTTTTTCGTCTTCGACTATTTTTTGTAGCATGGTGGTAAAACCGTATACTGCGTTTGTATGTACACCTTTGTCGTTATTTAATAAAGGCAGTGCGAAGAATGCACGGTAAGCAATACTATTGCCGTCGATCAATACTAATTTTTTGGACATGTGAGTACCTCCTGTAAAGGCTTCTGATTCTATATGTTTATTCTATCATGTTGGGGAATGAAAGGAAAAAAGGGGACCTTATTAAGTCCACTGAAAAAAGATGACTTTGATTTCATTTTTTGAATTTGAATCAACGTCATCTCTATCAAAATTTGTGGTTTTTCGACAAAAGGATCATAAAATGGAAAAAGCGGTTCATAAATCAGAATTCTGGTTCATAAAGTGCTGAATACGGGTCATAAATCCGAAAAGCGGGTCATAAGTAACCAAAACCGGATCATAACAGTGGGGGAGAGCATGATTTTTCAAAGAATTAACCGTCAAATCACCCCACTTAGCCCGTCAATCGTACTTCCTCTAACCTGAATCAGCTTTTTTTCATTAAAAAGTCGTCAAATATAGTTAAATCAAACGAATGAATAGCCAACTTAAGATAAACAAAAAAACGGTTGAAGAATGAGATTACTCAATCTTCAACCGTTTCTTCTTTTATTCTGTATATCCCATCAACAGCCTTGCGTATGGGGAGTCAGATGGTAAGATGATAACCGTTTTATCATCCACTGTTTTCTTATATGTTTCCAGTGTTTTATATAGATCATAAAAGCCTGGATCCTTGGAGAACGATTTGTTGTAGATTTGTGCCGCTTCCGATTCTCCTTCTGCCCTGATTACATTGGCATCGGCCCCTGCTTTTGCCAGCAGCTCCTTCACTTCACGATCTGTTTCAGCCGTGATTCGTTGTTTCTCGGCATCCCCCATCGACAGGTATTCCTGAGCCTTTGATTCACGTTCAGAAATCATACGCGTATAGACAGAGTTTTCATTTGCTTCCGGTAAATCCGTACGCTTCATGCGGACATCCTGAACGACAATTCCGTATCCATCCCGTTCAAGAAGCTCGTTCACTTTGTCAGTCACCCGATCGTTCAAACTTCCCCGGGAAGACTTTTCATCATTGATGATTTCATCATATTCTAATTGCCCAAGCTCCGATCGAACGACTGAGTAGATGAACTCTTCCATTTTCGTCTCTGCGTTGATGACCGTCCTTGCATTCTTGATCATTTTAAGAGGATCTTCGATACGCCACACAGCATAGTTGTCGATGAGCATCCGCTTCTTATCTTTCGTATTAATTTCAGCTTCCGTCACATCATATGTCATTTGATGCTTCGGAAGGGTTGTAACAGACTGAATGAACGGGATCTTATATTTCAAACCGGGTTCTTTGTCTATTCTGACTACTTCCCCGAATTGACGGACGACTTTATATTCTCCTTCTTTGACCATAAAGAGACTGGTAAACAGCAGAAGAAGGACGGCAATGAGAATGACAAGGAAGATGCCCATTTTTGTATAACGCTTCCATTCGATAGGTTCTCTCTTCTTTTGATTGATGTCAAAGACGTTTTGATCACTCATTCTCTTCACTCCCTTCCTGCTTCACCGGCCCATTTTGATTTTCAAGTTGTCGAATTGGGAAGTATTTCAACGTTTCTCCACTATCCTTCATAATGTAGATTTCCGCATTCGGAAGAACATTCTCCAGGGTTTCTAACACGAGTCGTTTTCTCGTAATCTCAGGATTCGATTTGTATTCGTTATGTAGCTTATCAAATACGGCTACATCTCCACGCGCCTGCTCCACACGTGCAATCTTATCCCCTTTCGCCCTGGACATGATCGCATCTTTTTCACCTTGCGCTTCATTTGATCGTTGGTTCCGGTATTTCTTTGCTTCATTGATTTTCGTGTTCATCGTTTCCCTTGCGTCCGTCACGGCTGTAAAGGCTGATCGAACTTCTGCATTCGGCAGCTCGACATCCTGCAGTTTCACCGCAAGAATGGAAATACCAATATCGTAATCATCAATCAGGGTGGTTAGTAAGTCTCTTACCTCCGCCTCGATTTCAGCTTTTCCCGACGTTAACGCATCATCTATCAAAGAGCTCCCTATAATGCTTCTTAAAGAAGATGAAGTAGCATCATAAAGAATTTCCTTCGGGTTGTCAGAGTTAAATAAGTAAGTTTCAGGATCTGTGATTTTCCATTGAACCACAAGATCAGCGAGAACGATGTACTCATCTCCCGTGATCATTTTCGTTTCTTTCGGAAAGTCCTTAATCTTCCCGTCTTTTTCTTCATATCCAAATTGAAGACTGAAGGTTTCTTTAGACAGGACTTCCACTGATTGCATCGGCCATGGCATTTTGAAATGCAGCCCAGGCTCAACGACCGGCTCTCCCGCTTCTCCAAATGTCAATACAAGTGCTTGTTCTGATTCATCAACGGTATACCAGGAAGTCAATAACACAACAATTAAAATAATGGCTGCTACAACCATCCCTGTCACCATGTAAATTCGTTTTAAACTCATATGCGCCCTCCCTTTTCTATCTCTATATCTTATTAATCACCTACTAAGATATACGGACTTACTACAAAAAGGTTTCAAGAATATTAAGAGAAGGTGACAAAAAGAGGGAGTTTCATTAAATGGGCTGGAGGAGGGTGATCCCTACCTGAATGCACCAAGTCAGCTGGCAAGTGAAGTTTTGACCCACTCCAGCATTCATGCTGGAGATAACGCTTTCAAAATAAAAAAGCGAAAAGACGAGAACGGGGTTAGTTCTCGCCTTTTCTTAACACCTTGGATGAAGGGGTTTCACTTAGTATCGTAACACCCTTTTATTAATAGGATTTAAACCTATTGTAAATACAATGTAAAATAATTGTAAATTCACTAAGATTTTCTCGTCCCTTCACCCAACGAATAGCTTGAAGACTGTTTGTATAAGGAGAATGTGAACGTCGTGCCTTCATTCACTTCACTGTCTACTTCCATTTTTCCTTCATGGGCTTCGATAATATGCTTCACAATGGCTAAACCTAAGCCCGTTCCGCCAGAATTACGGCTTCTTGCTTTGTCAACGCGATAAAATCGTTCAAAAATGCGTGGAAGTTCTTCTTTACTGATTCCCATCCCGTTATCCTTAATGCTCACATGAACCATTTCCTTATCTTCCGTCACTGAAATCAAGACATCCCCGCCCTTTGGAGTGTATACAATCGCATTACTGACCAGATTAATGAAAACTTGTTTTAATCGGTAGGGGTCTACTTCCGCATGGCCCCTTGACTCAAAGGACGTTTGAAGGGAAATATCTTTTGACTTGGCTTTTTCTTTCAATATCGGAATCACGTCTTCAATTAAACCGGCAATCTCTACTTCCTGCAGGGAAAGCTCGAACCCCTGTTTTTCAATCTTGGACAATTCCAATAAATCTTGTATAAGGGATTGCAGGCGTTCGCTTTCCATCAGAATGATATCCAAGAAAGATTTTAACGTATCGGGATCATTCATCGCACCATCCAATAGTGTCTCCGAGAAACCTTTAATGGATGTGATCGGTGTTTTCAACTCATGAGAGACATTCGCTACAAAGTCTTTTCTCATTTGCTCGAGCTTTTTGAGCTCCGTGATGTCATGGAATACCACAACAATCCCTTTCCACTCATCGTTATGACCGATGATAGGGGCCCCATATACTTCATAATGCTTTCTTTCTATTTTATGAGGAAGAAGGATCTGCTTTCTTAACCGTTCCTCTGTCATGAAGATTTCTTCTACAAGCTTATTCACTTCCTGATAGTGAATGACCTCATGGTATCTTACTTTTTTCAGTTGGCTTTCTTTCAGATTAAAAAAGTCCCTGAACGTCCGGTTCGTCAATACAACAAACCCGCGATGATCAATTAATAGAAGGGCACTCCCCATGTTTTCAATCAGCGTCGTTAAGCGATCCTGCTGCATTTCCTGGGAATTCACCATTTCCTGCAGATTACGGGCGAGTATGTTAATGGAGGTACTTAACATACTTGTTTCATCCAGGCGGTCTTCGTATGTCCTCGCCCGATAATTCCCTTTGGCGAGCTCCATTGCCACATTCGTTGCCGATTCAATGGGCTTTGTATACCTCACCGTAATTCTCGATCCCAAAATGATAATGAGAATTAACGCAAGACCTAAAGAAATAGATAGCACAAACCAAATTTGCTGTATTCCTTTCTCAAAGGCTTCTACCTCGGTACTCATGATAAGCAGTCCATTTAACTGGTTGTTCCCGCCCTTAAGCGGGTACCAGTAATACCTGTACTCCACACCTGAAGTCACGAGTTTTCTATGTTTTTGCTTTACATCCCAATTCTTTTGAATTTCACTTATGATCCTTTTTTGCTGAGGACCAACCAGTGATTCCGAGGTTTCCGTATCATGGACTACACTTCCTGATTTATCAAGAATCGTAATCCTCACATCCAATATGTCACTCAATTCTTTGATCATGTCTGGATTGATTTCTTTCGGTGTCCCGTTTTCTTCAATGGAACTGGCCAGTAACCTTGCCTCTTTTTGAATCCGAGAATTAAATGTATCCAGATAGAAATTCTTGAAAATCTGACCTAAAAGTAAACCAAGTCCTATTAATACAGCAATGATCAAGGTGATTAGAGCAAAAAGAAGTTTTGTTCTAAACTTGGTCATCGATTTTTAGGCCCCTCCAATTTATATCCAAGACCACGGATGGTTTTAATATAGGTTGGCTTTTTCGTGTTGGATTCTATTTTTTCCCGTAAATGACTGATATGAACATCTACTATTCTGGTATCTCCGGCAAAATCATAATTCCATACCGCGCTTAACAGCTGGTCTCTCGTTAAGACCCTGCCTTTATTGTCTGTTAAGTATAAAAGAAGTTCGAATTCCTTAGGTGTCAATTCAAGTAAATCACCTTGGAAATAAGCTTCATACTGTTCCGGATAAACCTTTAATTCTCCCACTTCCTTGTATTCTGTCGGTTCAATGGAAGATGGTTCCGCCGCTTCCTGAATGGCTTGACTGCGTCTTAGAATAGCCTTGACCCTCGCAACCACTTCACGTGGACTGAACGGCTTTGTCATATAGTCGTCTGCCCCCAGCTCCAATCCGAGAACTTTATCAAACTCGTCATCCTTAGCCGTTAACATAAGAATAGGGATATTAATCTTCCTTTGTCGCAGTTCTTTACACACTTCGATTCCATCCATGGAAGGAAGCATGAGGTCAAGAATAATTAAGTCCGGGGATTGCTCAATCGCTTTATCCCTTCCTTCTTCACCATCATGTGCCGTTGTAACGGAATAACCGGATTGCTCAAGATTGTACTTTAAGAGTGTTGCAATAGACTGTTCATCATCGACTACCAAGATTTTTTTGCTCATTTGTTGTGCCTCCATACAAAAGAAAATTAACCCCAACATCCAAACGTTATTATGTAATTGTACTTTCATTATAATATAAATCTTGAAGCTTACCATCATTTAGAGAGATTTAATACTTTTTAGTTTTTTTGAAGCAGGATTATTGGTTATTATATACTTTCCTTCATTTTTATTATGATGTACGATACAGGCATTTTTATATTGGCTGTTCTCGGTAACTTTGTTGCTAATTGATTCAATGTGAGTGCTTTTGCTCTGTTCAATTAGCATACCGCTTGATTGTAAGGAGTGGTGAACAGAACTACTAGTAAAATGGTTCTAAAAGCAACAAACTCTTAGAAAACAACCTAATCATTTCTCGCATAAAAAAAGAGCTATGGGTGTCATAGCTCCTTCTCGTGTTTAGAAGTTTTCTAATGCATGGCTGTTCATTTTCTCTAATCTGTGAGGAGGACATACCTTGATGGTACCGTTGATGACTTTCTCAGCCTCTTCATTAGTAGCTGTTACATCGATGGTTACCAAATGAGTATTAGGATCCACTTCCGTCACTTCAAACAAGAATTGTACTGTAGCGTAATGATAGACCGGTTTAGGGAATTCAATGTTTTGCTCTACTATATGAGAGCCCGGACCGGGTAGATATTTAGAAACGGCAGATGTGATGATGCCTGTTAACATGATTGAAGGAACAATCGGCTTTTTGAATGGCGTTTGAGAAGCATAATCATGCTGGATGTATAATGGATTGGCATCATTTGTGAGCCCTAAGTAAAGAAGCAGTTCGTTATCTTCTATTTTTTCTGTAAGGGTCAGCTTTTCACCAATCGTCATTTCTTCGATTTTTCTTCCCAGTTTTCTCTTTTTCCCTAATAACATAAGAAGCACCTCCGCGTATGTAAACGATTACAATTTTAAATAATAAAAATTGTTTTTATTATCTGTCTATTAATATTTTAACATTTATAGGGTTTCCATACAAAGAGTTTTTACGCATGGGATGTTTATTTTTTGGAGGATCTTTTCGTTAACTATTTTGCTACTGAATCTGCCGTTATGCTCTGCGCAATGAGTTTGGTGCTTGTTGACAGGCTCCTGGCAGATCTTATGTTACAAAACAACAATCTTTGCGAAAAGAGCCAGTATAAAAGATCATTTCCACGTGTGTTATTCCACAATTGCCTCCGGTACTTTAATAAGAACCAAGTAAATGAAACCTAATCACAATTATAATTGCTATTATAAGTAGAATCATTTCAGTTAAAGTTAAGATAGCTTGTTTCGGGTATTCTGAATACTTCCACTCAAAGTATCCTCTAACCGCATATTCCAATAGGAGAAAAAAGACTACTGCAATTGAAAATAGGTAGGTTAAATCTTCATAATAAAACACTAAAACATAAAGTAGAATGATTAGAGTGATTACAGATATATTTTTTATCCATTTATCGACTTTACGATGTAACTGGTTTATATGATTATAGGAAAACAATTCTTTTATTACTTTCTCTATTTTAAGAAATTAAAATTACTGAAAAAGGTAAAGATGTATTGGATTCGCGCTGGGAATTCTTAACCAATATTGAATCAGAGGTTTTAGCCCCTTTAAATCAGCAAGAAAGACAATTACTTAAAGATTTTCTTGTTAAAGTTTGGGAGTCGCTATATAAAAAACAGGAGGTTATAAAATATGAACGCACTTGATTATTTTAATGCACGTCTTGAAGGAACAATAAGCCCTATGAATTATTATTTCCAGTTCAAAAATACTGTTTGCTATTTAATAAACCTGCCCCGTTAGCTCAATAAGAACTAAAATAAAAAAGGCCGCTAATCCTTTCTGGATTAACAAGCCCGCTATTTTTGGCAAGATATATCTGTTTTACTATTTACTCCCAGAAAGTATAAGGCATCCTTAACATTAGAAAAAGTAATTATGTTATTTAAGTTAATGCCAAGTTTAACTGCTTCTACAGCTATTTGGGGCCTTACCCCAGTTAGAATGCACTTTACCCCAAGTAATTTTAGTACAGTGTTAATTTTGAAAAGGGAGTCAATAACTAAATTATCAATTTTATAAATTCCTGAACAATCTATAATCAAACGGCTAACCCCTTGCTCTTGAACATTGACCGGTACTAATTCTAAGAGTTGTTCAGCCCTATCCTGATTTATTTCGCCTAACAAAGGTAGAACAGCAATGCCTTCTAAAAGGGGGACAATTTTGGACGCTAACTCATTTATTTGCATATTCATTTCATATTGTGCTTTTTCTTGTTGTTTTCTCTCTGTGATGTCTTTTACATAAGTTTGGATGGCTCTTGTTTCCCCTATCTTAATAGGGTGACAATATAACTCAACATCAACTGGAGTTCCATCCATTCTATATATAGTTTCCTCAATAACCTCTGCTGGTTTACTATATGCCCCCGATATTCTTTTGGTTATTGCGGGTTTAGAGGTATCTTTAAAGATATCTAAAGGACTGGCTCCCATTACCTCGTCTCTTGAAGCTCGAAAAAATTTTTCTGCTGCTTCATTTATATATATTATCTTCAGCTGCGAATGGACAATTAGCGGATCCAGAGCATATTCAATTACTTCTTTGTAATTAATGCCTTCAATATTCTCACTCATTATTTTCACTCCTTAAATAAAGGGTAATTCATTTTATCGTTGTATACAAGGAAAACTACTTTTATATCCACATTCAGGGTTTTTATTATAATCCTCTTCAACTAACCTGCCCTTAAACTTAATACCAATTATTCCCAAAACTGATTAGCTTGCTCAAAAAATATTAAAAGAAAAGGCTTATCCTGTTCTAGCTCCTGGATAGGCCTCGTTACTAATTATATAATTCCTATTTATAAAAAAACAACTTTATGACGAACACTTTTGGTTTTTTGATGCACTACATTAGCTAGAAAACCAAAAGTACCTGCGTTAATTATTTGAATAAAAGGAATCACTTCCTCCTTGCTAATAAATACACTATAGATAAATGAAAGTATAAAATAACAACTCATAAAAATTGATAAATATTTTAGCCTTTTCATATTTATAATCCTTTCAATATAAAACTTTGCTACCTTAATATTGCCATTAAGCTCAATCTACCTTTCTTCCATTAACCTTTAATGGAAGAAAGGAAAAACTGAAGACCAACTGCCTGATCTTCAGCTATAGCCCCTGATCGAAGATTTAATAGTTAAAGAAAGAAACGTAAAACATTAAAAGGTGAAAAGTAAAACTTTTACGAAAGATCAACTTTTTGAAAGTGTTCAACTGTCGGGAATGGGTCATAAAAATGATGGAGTTGATGTTTCCATTCTTGATATTCGTGTGATTGTCTAAATCCCACTGTATGATCTTCTAAAGTTTCCCACCTTACTAATAATAAATATTTCCCCTCATCTTCCATACAACGCTGTAGTTCGTGGGATATATAGCCCTTCATCGATGAAATAATTTTAGATGCCTTACGAAAAGCTTCTTCATATTCCTGTTCCATACCTTTTTTAACTTGAAGCATGACACCTTCTAATATCATAAAATCTACCCCTCTGTGTCTAATTATAGAATGAATATTTTCACTCTATATCTTCTTTTTATGATTAATAATCCTTTCATTAATCTTGCTGTCAGTCATATTTATATGAATATTAATATATTAATCGCGGCAGCAAAGAAAGAAGGATTTATTATTTTAATATCCTCACTTTGCTCTTCTTCAATTAATTCTACCTTGCAAATAATTTCTTCTTCGTCTTCTGCAAGGTATTCTAGTTGTTCTATATCTTCTCGGTCTAAAGAATCAAAAATGTCTTGATATAATTTGACACTTGGAAATGGTGACAATGAAGAGATTTGTAGCTTTAACGTTGCTATTTCTTTAAGAGAGATCATAGAATCTATTAATTTTAAATGCGAAATTATAGGTATATATGATTTAAATATGGTAGATTTCAAGAAAATATCTACAGTTTGGTATTACGAATAATGCCACTATCTACTAGACTGTTTGCAAATTCTTTAAATCTTTCCTGCGTATCAATAAATGACCTAAAAGCTTCCCCCATCTTAAAATCTTTATTCAATTTTGAAATATAGCCTAATTTGTTGTGGTTATTAAAATTAGGAATCTTATCACTAGGTTACCCCTTTTAATTTCTCTAATGGTATTTTGAAGTCTTCAGGAAATTTATTTTTACTCATGTAATCTCCTCCCTGTCATAATCTCATTTTAGCAGGAGTTATATTCCAATAACTATAAAAATATGGATTATTCATAATATAAAACAAAAGAAACTTTCAATTTGAGATGTGATTTTTCATAATTTCTTAGAATTATACGCTTTTATAAATGGAATAAAAACATAAATTATTTCAAAATTCATTAGAATACAGAAGTCGAAGGTAAAAATTTTGTTCGATATTTCATAATTACATAAAGAAAATTAATCATTGTTCTTCAACAATCGCCCCCTATAGTTGAACTAGAAATATCTGTTTGATATGGAGTCCTGCCGACAAAACGGATATTATACGCTAAGCAAATTTCAACCTAAAAAAGTCGAATTCCTGTAAAAGAACCGACTTTTTAATTTGGCTTGTTAAGCTAACGCAACCCTTTAGTTCAACAAGCTGTTTCTCTTTTTTATTTGTATTAATCTATGATTGAAATAAAACCACTTTATGATTAGGTGTTCCAATGAATAAATTTACTTCTCAGAATAACAACAACCTTAGTGTTATCATTTAACACTAAACTTTAATGTGGAGGGATATACTTTGAATATTCTTTTGAGCTTATTATCAACCATAATTATTATGGGTATTAAAGCAGCATTCTTAATTAGTAGTATAACTTCCAGATTAACATCTTTGTTAAGAATACCATCTTTGACTTAAGCATCGAGAATTTCACAAGTATGATCTAATTTGCATTGTTGTAGAAAGGTGAGCATAGAATTGTGCTTGCCTTCTTTAGTGAATTCGCCTTTCTAGTGATTCTCACTCTTCTTCATAAGGTTCTTCTTAGAAAATTAAGCGAAACGTTCTCTTATTTCTCACAGAAATTCTTACTACTTGCTGAATTGGTGAATAATATCCATGAGGTGATAATGTGGACGAGAATAAATTAAAACTCACATCTTCCGAAATAGGAACACTTTGGGGAGAGTATGGAACAGCCGTTGATATTGTAAATAGATATATGGTCTCCATTATTGAGGACGAGTCAATTAGTGCTATTTTTAAGGATGCTATTAAGACGTTTGGGAAACAAAAGAAACAAATAGTAACTTTTATTGAGAACGAGGGGTTTCCAGTTCCAATTGGATTTACTGAATCTGACCTTTTTAAAGGTAAACAGAGATTGTTCACTGATATATTTCGCCTGAATTATTTACATATTATGACATTACATGGTTAGTTAGGGCACAGCACTTCATTAGCTGTTTCTGTTAGAAAAGATTTAAGGGATTTTTACGATTCCTGCGATAACGATGCAAAAAAGATGTATCATCAAACAATTGAGTTATTGCTTGAGAAGGGAAGTTTTCAGAGAGACCCTTTATTTTATCCAGCTAAAAACCCTGAATTTATTTCCAGCCAAGATTTCACAGATGAATTTTTCGGAAAAGGTAGAAAATTAGCAGCGACAGAAATCATTAGTATTTCTTTCAACCTTAAAAAAGCATTATGGCTAAAACCCTTTCTATCGCATTCAGTCAAGTCGCTCAAATAAAAGAAGTAAGAAAGTTCTTAACGGATTCCCAGAACACGGCTGATGGTCAAATAAAAACATTTACAAAAATAATGCAAACAGATAAATTACCAGTTCCGAAATCTTTGGAAACAGAAGTGACAACTTCTACGGACTCTCCTTTTTCCGATAAGTTAATGATGTAACATATCGGTTTCTTGTTTCAAGCTGCACAAAACTATCATAACCACTTCTTCTTCAAGAGGACTAACCAATTCTTTTATGCTGAAACCTTTATTGTCGGGATAAAATACAGAATTCGGATTATCTGACTTGTGTTGAATGTGAATGACTTTCCTTCCCTTATCCCTCCAAACCTTTAGTATCTTACTAATATTCTCTTCTGCATCTAAATTATTTCGTTCTCCCCATTTTGGGTCATCAATTTCTGAACATCCACTATAACCAATGCACTGTTTTTATTCACGGTACTTCCTCCTCTATATCCAGTCCTAGACCAACACTTAATTCCACTATATCTTCTTGATAAAGAAGGCTTAACTTTTGCACTTTATAGCTAAATACCTTATAAAAAATATTACTTCATTCGGGAATCACCTTAATACCAATTATTTCAAATATCTCGACTTTCTCAATAAAAAAATTCACAAAAAAAGCATATCCTGTTCCGGATAAGCCCTCTATAGCTGCAAATATAATCTTTATTGAAGTTTATCATCGTACATTTCCTTTTAGTGTTCGCTCCAAAACGTAATACGTCTTAATTACTTCCCTACTTCAAAACAAACACTCGTTCTGATATGATGTTTGCAGAGGAGGGAGAAATTTGAATTCAATCGATTTATTAATTTTAAATTTGAACGAAGTTAGAAGACGAAGTATGAAAGTATGGGAATCAATACCTGTAGAAGCCTATAACTGGCGACCAGACGTTAATGCTATGACTTGCTTGGAAATGATAAGGCATGTTCTAGAGTCTGAGCACTATTACCACCTTGCTATAAAGAACCAGGGTAGCGTTCCGAACTTTGAGTCACCGTTCCAAAATCGTCCATTATTGTCTCCACAAGATGAGATTGAATTTGCCAAAACATTAAGAGGTGACTTTATTGATACGATCCGCACCTTTAGCGAAGATGATTTATCTAGGATTAAGATTGACCGTTCTAATGTCGGCTACATAAGAGAGCTTGGAGATATGCTCTTAAGAATTGCTTATCACGAATCCATACATTCAGGGCAACTTCTTGATTACTTAAGATCAGCTGGTGTAGAGAGAGCTGACATTTGGGATTGATGTTAAAAGAGTCTTAATTTATTTGAGACTCTTTCTTTATGACGCTACATAAGTCAAATGTGACCTATCACTAGAGTTTTTATTATTCAAAAAACCTGCCTAATAATTGAATAAAGAAAAGGCTGGAGACCATCTGGCTGATCTTCAGCTATTGCCCCCGATAGTTGAAGAAGTTGAACTAATTTATTATGGACGTGTGCCACAAGAGACTTCATATTTTTCACTTTCTATCTTTTTTGTATAACAATTGTTGCCGTGTCTCCAGTAGGACTATCGTAGTTAAACCAATATACATTGTATAGCTGTCCGTAGTCTTTATCTTTATAGTCATCCTTAATTATTAAAGCAAAGAAACTTTGAAATGGATGTCCGTCTTTGAAAATTGCTTCTCTTATGCAGACCTTGGCGAATCATTATCGTGTACCAAGGGTGCTAACATAGGCGGAAATATTATTATCACTAATAATGCCAGCAAGCGACTATTAAAAGTCTTTTTTTCTTTTTCAAATTTATGTCTCCTTTCTCCACTTTTATACCGTTAACCTGCCTCGTTTGTTGAATAAGAAATAAGGGATTGCCGCAGCAACCCCCTTTCTTCAACTCTTGCGCCCGTTTGTTGAAGATCATACTAACTTCTAGTTTAAATTTTCTTTTTAAAGGAAGTTAGAGATAAACGTTCATTTACTCTAGTTTCTCCTATTTTTGAGAATCCGTTTTTTTCATAGAAATTTACTGCTGGTGTATTTTTGGAACCCGTGGACACTATTATTGTTTCAATACCTTCTGAATTACTTTCAATGAAATCCAATAACATCTCGGCAATACCTTTTCTAAAATATTTGGGATGCACTATTAACCGATGTATGTCCATTTCATCTTTTTCAACTTTTATTGAAATAGCTCCGCATAACACTTCATTTAAGTAATAACCAAAGAAAGTTTCCCCACATTGTTGCAACGTTTCAACAGTATCTTTTAATGGTGGTATTTCATAAAAGTCAATTATTTCTGCCTCTACCTTATAAGAAGGGATTTGAACGTTTAAAACTTCTTCAGCAAAATTTGGATTAGTAATATCAATTTTTTTAATCAAATCTGTCCCTCATTTAATTAGATTATGTTTCATATTATTATAAAATGGTAATAGTACCCTTGATTAATAATCGCTAATTCCGTCAACAATAGACCACTGAAATAGTCCATTGTTGTTCAATTCTTGCGCCCTTTAATGGAAAATAACTCGATTTAACTCAACAGAGATTATTGGAAAACTGTTCTTCTGAAATTACTTGTAATCCGTTTCTTTTGAGTAAAGCAGTTGTGACTCCATTTCCAACCATTTTCTTACTTTTAAATTCACCATTATAAATCATTGAACTTCCACACGATGGGCTATACTCTTTAAGAACAACTACATTTGCATTAACCTCTTTGGCCTTTTTTAAAGTAGCATAAGCCCCTTTTATGTACAGTTCCGTAACGTCTCTACCTGACTTCTCGACTACTTTAGCTTTCCCATCCAATACATCTTCCCCGTTACCACCAAATATTTCAGCAGGTTCTCTGGGGGTTAAAAATCCACCAAGCAATTCCGGGCATACAGGTATTGCCTTATTCTCTTCTATTAGTTTACTGATCTTATGATCTAAACTATGCGTACCGTTATATCTTACTTCCAAACCTGCTAAACAAGAACTCACTAATATCATTGATAACACCTCAATATAATATCACCTAATGACCTTGTACAACTAACTCCCTGTTAATTGAATAACTTAGAGCTTCGATGCACTTTCTACTATTTCCTTCTCTTATACAAGGATATGGCCCGATAAACGAAAAGACGCGTAATTCAATAAACGGGGCCCTATGCGGAAGAAGTAAAATATATAAATTACATTTCGAAAAAATGGTCTCTCTCTATTTTACAAACTCTTAATGCGTATTTTTTGTACCACTCTGTTTTACCTCTGTCTTGTGCAACTCTATGGGTCGAATTTCCCTTCCAACTCTTTATTGCATCTAAAGAGTCCCAGTAAGAAACAGTCATTCCCAACTCATTATCGCTTGCACTTTCTATACCTAAGAATCCCTTCTGTTGGGAGGCTAACTCCACCATTTTTTCTGCCATTTTCCCATAACCTCTGTCACCTTCCGTTCGCTGTGAAGTAAATATTACTGCATAATACGGCGGCTGAGGAGTTTTTGCAATCCCATTCATATTGTAGTTCCCCCTGTAAGTTTGTTTTATATAGAAATGAGCTTCCCCTTTAACACAAGATGCGATTGCTCATATAGAACAATCGCCTCCCTAATGATAATCATCTACCTTTTATATTTTTTGTACAGAAATATAAATATGACCATTATGAATGTAATAATTATTCAGTATTTTAAAATCATAAAGAAAAACTCTGGATAAGGAGTTTCCTCTGACTAAACCATTCCATTAACATCTGTTGTACTTCTAACCCTTTGTATCAGAACTATCATCAATGAGAAAGAAGTAATAAAGGAATATATAGCAGTTTTTACTAAAGTCCTCTCCACAAAAATCCTCCTTAATCTAAATTGTTCATTTCACCTCTAACACAATTGTAACATTTTGTGATTTATTTAGTTCCTCCTTTTTCCATAAAACTGTCCGTTTATGGAATAAAGGAAAAGCTGAAGATCAGCTATCCGATCTTCAGTAAGGTAAATGGATCAGCTTCTTTTTCATAACGGCCGGACTTTTCCCTTATGACAACCGATGTCTATTGATAACGGTCAAAATCGTCAAGAATATCTGGAATTATTTTTGATTCTTTTAAAACTTTTTTCAATAACCATAGAACCGTATCCTCCCTTTAATTTATATAACTCATTAATTTAATTCATCTGTTCATACTAAAAGGTAAGGAAATCAAACCATTACTGGGGATGAAGTCATGATAAAACGTTTATTTGTAATTTTTTCTTTTCTTATTTTTGCTATCGGGTGTACTGGCAGCAGCCAGGTCTCGCCCCTGGATACCAAGATACCGTTCCCTCTGCAAACCGACAGCCAGTCCCATCCGAAAGTGATTCTCCTCGTTATTGACTCATTAATGGATAAATCGCTGAACAAGGCAATTGAGGACGGTAAAGCTCCCGCCCTGGAATTTTTAAAAAAGAACGGCCATTACAGCACTGATCTGGTCAGTTCGTATCCGACAATGTCGGTCACGATAGACAGTTCTTTAATTACAGGTACTTATCCAGATCAGCATAAAATTCCAGGGCTTGTCTGGTTTGATGATAAAGAAAAACGAATCATTACCTATGGAAATGGATTTTTTGAAATCTTAAAGCTGGGTGTTTCCGATTTTGCAAGGAACGGTCTTTATGCCTATAACAATCAAGACTTGAGCAGCAATGTAAAAACCATACACGAAGACCTGGACAATGCAGGCTTAAAGACTGCTTCTATAAACGCTTTGATTTACCGTGGAAATTATCCTCATACCCTGAAGGTCCCGGCCTTCATTTCGGCAGTGACCAACCTGCCTGATGAAATACAAACCAGGGGCCCTGAAACGCTGTCATTAGGATTGTTTTCAAGAGAGAATCAGGAAAACCATCATATCGTCAATCGAATTGGCCTGAATGATTCTTTTGCAGCAGAGGAGTTGATATACCTTCTTAAGAATAACACTTTACCTTCCTTTACAATCCTGTATTTACCGGAAAATGATTATACTGTACACAGAAAAGGTCCTTCCGCGATTAAGGGAATAGAAGATGCGGATAAACAGCTCCAAAACGTTCTGAATAGCTTCCCTGATTGGAACGATGCACTCGCTAACATAGTGTGGGTTATTATGGGTGACAGCAACCAGTCCATAGTGAAATCAAATAAAAAAGAAGCTCTCATAGACCTTAGAAAAGAACTCTCTGAATACAATATATTAGAGCTAGGCGAAGATGTCCGGGCGAAAGACGAAATTGTTATCACCGCTAATGAACGGATGGCGTATCTTTATATTCTTAAAGAGGACATTCAGCTACGGCAAATGGCGAAAAAATTACAAAAAGAGTCACGTATTTCTTGGATAGCATGGAAGGACAACGAAGGTATTAAAGTAATTTCCCCTGATCATCAAGGGGAACTGTCATTTCAACCAGGAGGTCCCTATAAGGACCAATATCATCAGTCATGGTCCGTAAAAGGAAACAGTGATATCCTCGATATGAAAATTAAAGAGAATACAATCAGCTTTGGAAATTACCCCGATGCTTTAGCAAGGCTATATGGAGCAGCAGAATCACAAAAGGGCAGCTTTCTTATCACGGATGCCAAACCAGGATTTGAATTCATAGGAGAAAGTTCACCGGAGCATTCCGGCGGAGGTGCCCATGGCTCGATGCACAAGGCAGATTCAACGGTTCCACTCATAGTGTCAGGAACAAATAAAAGCATTGAAAACTTAAGAATCGTTGATTTAAAAGACTGGATTATTGAGATTATCCAAAGATAAAGAAAGCCCACCTGAGTGGGCTTTCTACTATTCATTCTGCATTTGATTCTTGTCAGGAGCTATTTCATTCGCAAATTCGTTGATTGCTGCCAGGTTTGGCTTGGCTCCTCTTAAAGGATTAGTATTCACTAGATTCTGAAACGTACGTCCAATGTTGCTGTTCATGCTCCTTCTGTTCAGACCATAGGCAGCAACACTCATGGCAAGGCTCAAAACCGATCCCCAAACCATTTTTCTGTTAGCTCTTTTTCGGCCAAACATATTTAAGAAAGAAGATCTCCTTCTTCTATTGAAAAGCGATAATAATTTATTCAAACAAAACACCTCTTCGTTTAGATTAAGAAAGTTCTACTTTGACTTTCAAATTTATTATCTGTCTAGTCACTGGCATTATGACTGGTAAAACATTAAAGGGAGACAGGTTCCACCTTATTATCTGCATAACATCATTCACCGGTTTTTAAAATAAACCTCCAGCGCCTTCAGGATTTCCCCTTCCTTCTCAACGGGTTGGATACGATAGCGGTCCCCTTCCAGGCACGAAAAATAGTCGGGCTCAAATGAAGTAACCGTTTGTATGTGTCAAGCTTCCCTCGACATGGTTATATAATAGCCAACATTTCCGATAGGTAGTTCTAAAAGGTAAATTGACTCATATAGACATTGCCGAATGAAACGAACGAAGAAGCCATCCAGAAGAAAAGAACGTGGGTTTATATACCTTTTAGTCTCGTTGACCGACCTAATGAGGAGACATTTTAAATCTTTAATCACGGCTGATAGTCCATTCCGCTACCAGTTCCTCGACCATCTTTAATCCATTTATCGATCCTGTATTGATCTTCAATTATATGGCCCTTTTGTTGAATAAAAAAATCCTATTGCCAATCATACAATAGGATTTTTTATCAATCTTTATTAAAAACTACAAAAATCAACCGTCACATTCTTTTACGAAATAAAAAACTGACCCCCAATATGGAAGCCAGTTTTTGGATTGAATGTGTATTAAGCCAAAGAAGACATCACGTTTTTAACAGCATCTGCAGAGTTAGATAATGCAGCTTTCTCTTCTTCGGTTAGTTCGAGTTCAATGATTTTTTCCAGTCCATTGCCACCAAGAATGGTTGGAACACCAAGGTAGATACCTTCGAATCCGTATTCACCTTCTAAGTATGCAATGGCTGGTATGACACGTCGTTGATCCTTAAGGATGGATTCTACCATTTGAACAAGTGAAGCAGCAGGAGCATAATAAGCACTTCCGTTGCCCAGAAGGCCTACAATCTCCCCTCCGCCTTTACGGGTACGCTCGACGATTGCATCTAAACGGTCTTTAGGGATTAATGTTTCCAGAGGGATTCCTCCAGCGTATGAGTAACGAATAAGAGGAACCATGTCATCCCCATGGCCGCCAAGAACGAATCCTGTAATATCTTTCACAGAAAGGTTTAATTCTTGAGCGACAAATGTTCGGAAACGAGCTGTATCCAGAACGCCGGATTGTCCGATTACGCGCCCTTTAGGGAACCCGGACTCTTTGAATACTGTATACGTCATAGCATCCACTGGATTTGTCAGAACAATGATGTAACAATTGGGCGAATACTTAACGATTTGCTGCGTGACCGATTTCATGACCTTTTGATTGGTTTGAACCAGATCATCACGGCTCATTCCTGGTTTACGGGCAATCCCCGCAGTGATGACAACGATATCCGAATCCTTTGTATCTTCATAATTGGAAGTACCGATAATGCTTGCATCAAATCCTTGTACCGGGCTCGCTTCAAGCATATCCAGCGCTTTCCCTTTCGTTGGGTCTTCATTTTGAGGAATATCAACCAGTACAACATCTCCAAGCTCTTTCTGAGCAAGCATCAATGCTGTTGTTGCCCCTGTAAATCCTCCACCGATAACAGATACTTTTCTACGTTTAATTGCCAACATAATTCCTCCTATTCGTGTCATTATGTAAAGGAAGGAGTGCTCCAATTCGAAGCACCCCACCTCTATTTCAAATTAAAATTACTCCATGTTTTCGATTAGTGCAGTACCGAACTCAGAACATTTCACTTCTGTTGCTCCATCCATTAGACGGGCGAAGTCATATGTTACGACTTTAGAAGCGATTGTTTTCTCCATGGATTTTGTGATCAAGTTAGCAGCTTCTGTCCAACCAAGGTGCTCAAGCATAAGCACTCCGGAAAGGATGACAGATGAAGGATTCACTTTATCCATACCTGCATATTTTGGAGCTGTTCCGTGAGTCGCCTCAAAGATTGCATGTCCTGATTCGTAATTGATGTTTGCTCCAGGCGCGATTCCGATTCCGCCTACTTGAGCTGCCAGGGCATCAGAGATGTAATCTCCGTTTAAGTTCATTGTTGCCACTACATCAAACTCAGCTGGACGAGTCAGGATTTGTTGTAGGAAGATATCAGCGATTGAATCTTTCACGATGATCTTACCTGCTGCTTCAGCCTCGGATTGAGCTTTGTTAGCCGCTTCCAATCCGTCAGCTTCTTTGATCTTGTCATATTGAGCCCAAGTGAATACTTTATCCCCGAACTCTTTCTCAGCAAGCTCGTACCCCCAGTTTTTGAAAGCTCCTTCAGTAAACTTCATGATGTTACCTTTGTGAACCAGCGTTACTGATTTACGGCCTTCAGCGATGGCATAATTAATTGCCGCGCGTACTAAGCGGGAAGTACCTTCTTCTGATACAGGCTTGATTCCGATACCTGAAGTTTCAGGGAATCGGATCTTATTAACACCCATTTCATTTTGAAGGAAGCTGATTAACTTCTTGACTTCATCAGAACCTTTTGCATATTCGATACCTGCATAGATATCTTCAGTGTTTTCACGGAAGATGACCATGTCAGTGTCTTCAGGACGCTTAACAGGTGATGGAACACCTTCAAAGTAGCGTACCGGACGCAGGCAAGTGAACAGGTCCAACTCCTGGCGAAGCGCAACGTTCAATGAGCGGATTCCACCGCCAACCGGAGTTGTAAGAGGACCTTTGATTGCGATGAAGTATTCACGGATCGCATCAAGAGTTTCTGATGGAAGCCATTCACCTGTTTTGTTGAATGCTTTTTCTCCTGCATATACTTCTTTCCAAGAGATTTTACGTTCACCTTTATACGCTTTTTCAACAGAAGCGTCCAGGACGCGTTGAGCTGCTGCCCAAATATCCGGACCCGTTCCGTCACCTTCAATGAATGGGACGATTGGATTGTTTGGCACATTAAGCTGGCCGTTTTGGTTTGTAATTTTTTCACCTTGTGTCATTATGTAACCTCCATTTATTCATTATCAAAGGGGATGACCCATAAGTGCCTTATGCATTTATAGTCAGCCCCCTTCTTATATTCATTACACCAATATTTTCACTGTTTGTAAATATTGATGTTTAACCTCTTCGTTCTACAGGCACATATTCTTGCTTGCCAGGCCCTACATAATCAGCACGAGGACGGATTAAGCGGTTGTTTGAATACTGCTCTAGAATATGAGCTAACCAGCCGGACACACGGCTTACAGCGAAGATCGGAGTGAATAGGTCATGATCGATGCCCAAGCTGTGGTAAACGGATGCTGAATAGAAATCTACATTAGGCGGTAAGCCTTTATTAGACGTAAATACATCTTCTACCTTAACGGACATTTCGTAATATTTACTTTGTCCTGTTAATTCAGTCAATTTTTTAGACATTTCTTTAAGGTGCTTGGCACGCGGGTCTCCTTGACGGTATACACGATGACCGAAGCCCATGATTTTTTCTTTTTTCTCTAATTTGTCCAGGATATATGATTCTGCTTTATCAACCGAACCGATTTCAGTAAGCATCTTCATTACCTGCTCATTTGCTCCACCGTGCAGCCGTCCTTTTAAAGCACCGATCGCAGCAGTGACGCCTGAATACACATCAGAAAGAGTAGCAACACATACACGTGCAGTGAATGTGGAAGCGTTTAACTCGTGATCTGCATGAAGAACAAGCGCTTTATTGAACGCTTCAATTTCAACCGGCTCAGGATCTTTCCCAGTTAACATATATAGGAAATTAGCAGCGAATCCTAAATCTTTGCGAGGAGCAATCGGCTCTTGTCCATTACGAATTCGTGAAAAGCTCGTTACGATGGTAGGAATTTTCGCTTGAAGTCGAACTGCTTTTAAATAATTTTCCTTTTCGTCCATTACATCTGCCTTATCATCATATAATCCAAGTAAAGACACAGCAGAACGTAAAGCTGCCATAGGATGGACTTCCTTGATGTTGTACATTTTGAAGTGCTCGATGACCTCTTTAGGCAATTCAGCGTTATTTGCTAACAGCTCTGTAAATTCCTGAAGCTCTGATGAAGTAGGTAATTTCAGATGCCATAATAAGTAGATAACCTCTTCAAAACTGGCATTGTTTGCTAAATCATCAATGTTGTAGCCAACATATGTAAGAGTATCATCAATGATCGAACTAATGGATGATGTTGTTGCTACAACCCCTTCTAACCCCCGAGTTGTTGTCATAATAACCTCTCCTTTTGTTAAGTATTTCTCTTTACCCATTTTCTTATGAGCATAAAACCCTACAAGACTATCAAATAAGTCAGTAGGCTTGTTTAAAAAGAACATAAATAAAACGTTGAGCGTTTGCTCAATTACTATACAAAAAATGATTCCCGGCTCTTCCATAGTGAACTTACTACTTCATTGAGCTTGGGATGCGCTTACATTTCCTATTATAAACAATTATCTGACTTTTGTGAATGAAAACGCACTAATTTCTATAAAAATTATTTTTCTAGAAAAATAAACCATGCCATTGAGGCGTGCAAACGGAGTGATTACTGGGATTTATCATCCTGTTAGAAAAGCACTAAATTTGTCGAAGATGTATAATCAAATTCAAATGATCGATTATAAGTTTAAAAAACTCTCATCAGAGATGTGGAGGATGGATGCTTCTACCGGCACGAATTCCAGTGGTATTCTACCAGAACAACTCATATAATTTCATCGCGAGGTACGCAATACCTGCTCCGATAAGCGGTCCGACAGCTACTGCTTTAAAGAATGCCACAGCTAAGACAGTGCCAAGAACAAGAGCTGTCGTAATATGAGGGTCCTCTTCCAACAGTGTTAACCCGCTCTTCGCAATTAAGGCCACCGCCACTCCAGAAGCGAGGGCAATCCAAGCATAAGGTGACTTTAATGAGTCATAAAGGTCTTTAAAACCGATCTCACCTGTAGCGATTGGTGCCAATACGGCAATCGTTATGATTGTAACACCCCAGTTAATTCCTTTGGACTGAATGGCCGCAAACACTTTTTCATCGATGCCTGCCAGCTTAAGAATGATTAGAAATGTTACGGCTATAATAATGGACTGGTTTTTTGCAGCGAATCCAATTTCCAATAAGAGGAGCAAAAACATGAATGCCTGTGACATAAGTAACCTCTTCCTTTCGTCAATCATTATCCTACCATATCAACTTTTATCATTTGTTGTAAAAATGAGCAACCACGTTAAATTAAACTTCCTTTCATTTCCTGTCTCCTTTAAAATAGAAGTAGAAGATCGGGTAGGAGGGAAGCTCTTGAATGTAGAATATGTTTATCGAACGATCCGGTTCATGATCGTTTTAGCCATCGTCATGCTCTCATTGATTTCACTCTATTACATATGGAAGCTTGCTTATCCGTTTATCATTGCCATTGCCATCGCGTTACTCATTAATCCTCTTGTGAATTGGCTTGAAAGATGGCTGCCTAGGATATGGGCAGTTGCTTTATCTCTCATATTGATTGTTGCGATCTTTGTGGGGCTTATCACCTTACTGATTGCTGAGATTGTTTCCGGTGCAAATTATTTAGCAGAAGAGCTTCCTAAGCATGTGCAGACCTTAGTCAAATATGCTGAAGATTTCGTCGTAGGGCATGTGATTCCACTATACAACCAGTTATCAGGTTTATTTAAGAACCTTGAAGCCGGACAACAGGATACCATATTAGAAAATGTTCAAACTGCAGGAACGAAAATCGCCACATCTGCAGGGGATTTTTTACAAAACTTTTTCACAAAATTACCACAATTAATTTCATGGATTCCCAACGCGGCATCCGTCCTGATTTTTGCCGCCTTAGCCACGTTTTTCATCAGTAAGGACTGGTATACATTATCTGCCAAAGCAGAGAAAATCATTCCTGGAAAGGCGATGAGCAGCGGGAGAAAAGTTTTCATCGATCTGAAAAGGGCCCTATTCGGATTTGTAAGAGCGCAGTTCACCCTCATATCCATCACGGCTATCATCGTGTTAATCGGATTGATCATACTGAGAGTGGATTACGCTATCACCATTGCACTTGTAACGGGTCTCGTTGATATTTTACCGTATCTTGGAACAGGAGCGGTATTTGTACCTTGGATCATTTATGAGTTTATTACAGGGAACGTCGGATTAGGTATCGGTTTATCCGTTCTCTATTTAGTTGTCGTAGTACAACGTCAAATCATGGAGCCGAAAGTACTGTCATCAAGCATCGGACTCGATCCACTCGCCACCCTGATCGCTCTCTTTGTCGGTTTTAAGCTCATCGGGTTTCTTGGATTGATCGTTGGTCCGGTTGTATTAGTCATTTTATCCACTCTAAAAAGAGCAGGGGTTTTTGAAGATACTTGGAAGTTTATAATGGGTGTAAAATAAGAAAGGCACTGCTGATGGCAGTGCCTTTCTCTTATCTGTAAATAATCACATTCCCATTATTAATCCAACGTTTGAATAACTTATAAATGAACGGTTTGAACATTTTACGTGTAGGCGGTAGTAATAGCAGGAACCCGATCGCATCGGTAATAAAACCAGGCGTCAACAGTACGACCCCTCCGACCAGAATACATAAACCATCTATGATGGCGTCACCCGGTAACTGACCGTACTGCATATCCTGCTGCGCTTTTCGAAGGGTCTCGATTCCTTGCTTCTTTGCTAAATAAGCTCCTAATATCCCTGTAGTGATAATCAATAAAACCGTTGGAACGAGACCAATGGCCTGCCCAGAAAGAACCAATAACCCAATTTCAAAAGCGGGTACGATAATCAATAGTAACAACATATATCTCATGATGGATTCCTCCATTTTAGTTTAATACTTGCTTCCTTTTATTATAACATATTAGAGATTTTACGTATTATATGGGGATTTTGCTTAATATGAATGTGCATTGGACGAGTTATGACTATTTTCGCAGGAGATTTCATAGTAAGCGTTCCCGTTATGAGGTGATTTTGATTGTTGTTGTGGTACTTTTGGTGTTTGTTGCGGCACCTTTGGCGCTTGTTGTGGTACTTTCGATGTTTCTTGCGGTACTTTTGGCGCTTGTTGCGGCACTTTCGATCAAACTTGTGCCACTTCTAGCTAAACTTGTGCCACTTCCCCCAAAACTTGTGCCAAATGGTGAACACCTGGTCAACTGCCACTATGCACCCTGCTTATTTACGCAAAAAAGCCAGAGTCCATTCCAGACTCTGGCTATCACTATTTACTTACAGTACACTCGCATATCCGTTATAAATCACACCATGCCTTGCATCCACTGTGATTTCCTGGCCACTCTTGAATAAAGAAGTGGCGTGGTCTACTCCGACCACTACAGGAATTCCTAAGTTGATACCTACAACTGCTGCATGACTTGTCAGACCGCCTTCTTCAACGATCAAGGCAGAACATTTCTCAAGAGCAGGCATCATGTCTTTATCAGTCCCTATTGTCACAAGGACAGATCCTGGTGTAGTATTCTTCACTGCTTCTTCTGCTGATGTCGCTACAACCACTTTACCATAAGCAGATTTACGGCCAATTCCTTGACCTTTTGCAACGATATCGCCTACCACATGGATTTTCATCAGATTGGTTGTTCCTGATTCACCGATCGGAACACCTGCTGTGATAATAATACGATCTCCATGCTTCGTCATACCTGAATTGACGCTTTCTTCTACAGCCATATCAAGCATTTCGTCCGTAGTCGTCACTTTGCGTCCAACCGTAGGGTAAACGCCCCAGACAAGTGCCAATCGACGTGAAACGGAATCAGCTCCCGTTACTGCTATGATTGGAGCTTTTGGGCGGTACTTAGAAATCATGCGTGCTGTGTGCCCGCTTTCCGTTGGAGCCACAATCGCATTAACATCAAGGTTAAGAGCGGTGTGCGCTACAGATTGACCGATGGCATCCGTCATATTATGCTCACTGTCTTTGCTGCGTGCCGCCAGGATATCATTGAAATCAAGAGCTGTTTCCGCTCTTGAAGCAATATTGTGCATCGTTTGGACCGCTTCTACAGGATACGTACCTGCAGCTGTTTCACCAGATAGCATGATCGCATCTGTACCATCGAAGATTGCATTGGCTACGTCACTTGCTTCCGCTCTTGTCGGTCTAGGGTTGCGTTGCATGGAATCAAGCATTTGAGTTGCCGTAATGACAGGCTTACCTAATGAGTTACATTTCTTGATCAACATCTTCTGAACCAATGGTACTTCTTCAGCAGGGATTTCCACACCAAGATCTCCACGAGCCACCATCAATCCGTCTGATACTTCAAGGATTTCTTCAATATTGTCTACACCCTCTTGATTCTCGATCTTAGGGATGATTTGAATGTGGGAAGCGTCATGTTCTTCCAATAATTGACGAATTTCCAGTACATCAGATGCACGGCGAACGAATGATGCCGCAATAAAGTCGACACCCTGCCCTATACCGAATACGATATCCTTTGCATCTTTATCCGTAATCCCTGGAAGGTTTACGGATACACCAGGTACGTTTACACCTTTTTTATTCTTTAATACACCGCTGTTAGCAACATACGTATGAATCTCGCCATTCGCTTTATCGATTTCCGTTACTTCCAACCCGATCAGACCATCGTCAAGAAGAATTTTAGAACCAACATGAACATCATCGATTAATCCTTCGTATGTAACGGAGAATTTTTCAGTTGTGCCCAGTACTTCATTCATGGAAATGATGACGTTTGAACCTTGCGTTAATTCGATTGCACCATCTTCCATATTATTCGTACGGATTTCCGGACCTTTTGTATCGAGAAGGATCCCGACTGTTTTACCAGCTTTTTCGGCTGCTTCACGGATATTGACGATTCTCTGTCCATGTTCTTCATGGTCACCATGTGAAAAGTTTAAGCGGGAAACATTCATTCCGGCTTCGATCAGTTGTGATAACTTCTCTACACTCTCACTTGCAGGACCGATCGTACATACTATTTTCGTTTTTCTCATTTTCTTTACCTCCTGAAATCTTACAACAATTTAGATTGAAAGCTCTTTGGAAAGTCTGTACATGTCCAAGTCAATTTGATGTGGCTTGGCAAGTGCTTCAATAATATCGTAATCAACTAGTTGATTTTTCTCAATTCCTACTGCTCTTCCGCCATTTCCTTTCACCAACAGCTCTACTGCACGTGCACCTAAACGGCTTGCTAACACCCGGTCCGATGCAGTTGGTGTGCCTCCACGTTGAATATGACCCAATACAGAGACCCGGGTATCCATTCCTGTCGCTTCAGTAAAACGATTAGCGAATTCATTTCCAGACATGACACCTTCTGCCACAATGATCACACTGTGCTTCTTCCCACGTTCCTGGCCTTTTTTGAGACGAGTCACTACATCATCAAGATCGAATTTCTCTTCAGGAATCAGGATGGTTTCAGCCCCGCCTGCAAGACCGGACCACAAGGCAAGATCACCTGCATTGCGTCCCATTACTTCGATGATGAATGTTCTTTCATGGGAGGTTGCCGTATCGCGAATCTTGTCAATCGCGTCGATGACCGTGTTCAAAGCCGTATCGAACCCGATTGTATATTCAGTTCCCGGAATATCGTTATCGATGGTTCCCGGTACACCCACACATGGATATCCCCATTCAGTTAAAGCTTTTGCTCCTTGGTACGATCCATCTCCACCAATGACAACAAGACCTTCAATTCCATGCTTCTCTAATTGCTCGATTCCTTTTTTCTGACCTTCTTTTGTTTTGAATTCTTCACAGCGGGCTGTATACAGCATCGTTCCTCCACGGTGAATGATATCACCAACAGAACCAAGCTCAAGCTTCTTGATGTTCCCGTTGATCAATCCGTTATACCCCTGATAAATACCGTACACTTCAATGTCAAGGAAAATGGCTTTACGCACAACCGCACGAACGGCTGCATTCATACCTGGTGAATCTCCACCACTTGTTAATACACCAATCTTTCTCACTACGATCACCTCATTAAGAAATATGCCTTTATATGTAAATGAATTGTACAACTTGTTAATGGTTTCACATAAATCTAAGAAAAGGAAAATAGAACAATCTACCCTGTTGCATTCATTACATTATTATGGACCAATAGACTTTGGATTATTTCTAAAATAACACGAAGATTCAAGGTTCTCAACAAGTTACTCGAAGGAAATGCTAAAGACGAAATAATCTATTAAATGGAAGCGTTTCAATTGTTAAAACCTTCAAAATACCGTCACAAATCTTTATTTTGATGGAAAATTAATGAAAAAGACTGACAAATGGTTTTTCCTATTTGTCAGTCCGCAGTTCATTATGATTTTACCCCAATTAAATCATTTAAAACAGAATATTCACCCATCGATTTAAATTTTTCATAGCGATGTTGTATCAATTCATCTTTCTTCATGGGTATTAATTCTTTCAGGGATGCCTTTAATACATCATTGATATATTGTGCTTGCTCTTCGACATCTTTATGAGCACCGCCTTTAACTTCCGTAACGATTTCATCAATGATTCCCAGTTCCTTCAAATCCGGTGCTGTAATCTTCATGGATTCAGCCGCCCGTTTCGCTTGTGTGGAATCCTTCCACAGAATGGCTGCCGCCCCTTCAGGTGATATCACGGAGTAAGTAGAGTTTTCAAGCATATGAATATGATTTCCGACTCCCAGTGCCAGGGCACCTCCACTACCACCTTCACCGATGACCATGCAGATAACGGGAACGGTCAAGCCTGCCATTTCTACAAGATTTCTTGCAATCGCTTCACTTTGACCTCTTTCCTCTGCTGCTTTCCCAGGATACGCACCCTTTGTATCAATAAAGCAGATGATCGGACGATTGAACTTGTCCGCTTGCTTCATCAAGCGTAAGGCTTTTCGGTATCCTTCAGGATGGGGCATCCCAAAGTTCCGGCGGATATTTTCTTTCGTATCTTTCCCTCTTTGGTGTCCGATGATGGTCACCGGGACATCATGAAACTTCCCTACGCCTGAAACAATGGCTTCGTCGTCCCCATACAGACGGTCTCCATGCATTTCGATGAAGTCCGTAAAGAGATAGCCGATATAATCCAGGGTGGTCGGGCGATTGGGATGTCGTGCTACCTGAACCCTTTCCCAAGGCTTCATGTTTTCATAGATATCATTTTCAAGCTTCGTGAGCCTACTCTCCAATTTCTCGATTTCATTTGATAAATCGACGTCTGAATTTTGAGTGAACTCCTTCAGCTCGGCTATTTTTTTCTTGAGCTCAAGTACAGGCTTTTCAAATTCCATCTCATTTACCATGGCAGATCACCGTCCCATTGATGTATATCAAGTACTGTCCCGATTTTCTCTTTTAACTCGAGTCTCGAGATGACTCCGTCAAGTTGACCATGTTTCAATAAAAATTCTGATGTTTGGAAGTCTTCCGGTAAGTCTTCCCTGATCGTCTGCTCAATGATCCTTCTGCCTGCGAAGCCAATAAGCGCTCCGGGCTCAGCAAAGTTATAGTCCCCTACGGAAGCGAAACTTGCGGATACCCCGCCTGTCGTTGGATGCGTCATGATCGAGATGAATAGTCCTCCATTTTCGCTCAATCGATTAAGGGCCACACTGGTCTTGGCCATTTGCATCAAGGAAAGGACACCTTCCTGCATTCTCGCGCCTCCAGATGCCGTGAAGATAATGAATGGGACTTTTCGTTTGTCGGCTTCTTCGATGGCTCTGGTGATTTTCTCACCGACCACAGAGCCCATACTTCCCATTCTGAAACGTGAATCCATTATGGCCGTGACCACTTCGATTCCGTTTACCTTACCTGAACCAGTTAATACCGCTTCATTCATACCTGTCTTCTTTCGATCCTTTTCCACTTTTCCTTCATAATCAGGAAAGCCCAGGGGATTCCCGGAAATAAGATCATGGTCAAGCTCCTTAAATGTACCTTCATCTATAAAGCTATCGACTCTCTCTGGTGAGCTCATGCCATGATGATATCCGCAATGAATGCACACCTTTAAGTTTTTTTGAAGTTCTTTCGTGTACATGATCTTTTTGCAATCAGGACATTTGGTCATGATGCCTTCTGGAACGTCATGTTTAGCCGCTTCAGAAGGAATCGTTGCATATTTTTTCTTTTTGGATTTATTAAAAAGTTCCTTAAGCAAGGTGAAACCTCCTTAACTAATTACAGTAGCTTATACGTCTTCTGAAGGAAAAAATGAAGGTGATAAATGCTTAAAATCAATTTCCCAGGGACAGCTTCCGCTTTCGTTTCTAGTAGTAAATGCACGATATAAAACTGCTTGACTATCAGTTTAATGGAACGGTTTAAAAAAAGATGTTGGAAATTGTCGCATCCTTATCAACATTTTCCCTGACCCTTTTATACGTCTCTTGCACAGTCTCTTTATCCTGTTTTTCTATTCCTTGAAGCATTTGGGTAATCTCTTCTCTCATTTGATTCGTTATCTTAATCTCTCCACAAATCAATGTTTCAAAATCATTTAAGATATTCCAAATCCGTTGAGCCAAATGATTGGCGTTCATCACCACAATGTCCCTGAACACATCGTCCAGGCATTCAGCTTCTGTCACTTTCTCGAATAGAGCATCCATCTTCTTTTCTTCTGAAAATAGAGCTTTCAGCGCTTCCTTTTCAATCATCATTTTCGTATAAAGAATATCTTCCTGTGCTTTGTGGTCCTGCAGGATGAACATTCCTAACAAATCGATGAGATGATGATCCCGAAAATCTCTTAAAAAGGTACCTTCGCCTCTTTTGGTTTCAATCAGGCCCAACAATTCCAAGGCCCGTAATGCTTCCCTGACAGAAGAACGCCCAACGTTCAATCGTTCGGACAGTTCTCTTTCAGAAGGGATTTTATCGCCTGGCTTGAGGCCGTCTTTAGATATCATTTCTCGCAGTTGGTGAACAATTCCAATATATACTTTAGCGTGGGAATGGAGAGAGTTCACTTCTGTCATCATTCACTCTTCCCGATTACCGCTAAATCTTCTGTCTTTTTGCGAATGTCTTCCGGATCCACCTTTAAACGGGCTACTCCCGTCTCCATGGCGGCCTTTGCGACTGCAGCTGCTACAGCAGGTGCTACACGCTTATCAAATGGTGCAGGGATGACGTAATCCTCATTTAACTCGTCTTCTCCGATTAAAGCCGCAATCGCTTCAACAGCAGCTTGTTTCATCTTCTCATTAATGTGAGTAGCGCGAACATCCAGTGCCCCTCGGAAAATGCCCGGGAAGGCAAGGACATTATTTACCTGATTAGGAAAATCGGATCGACCGGTTCCGACCACTTTTGCTCCAGCCGCTTTTGCCAACTGAGGCATAATTTCAGGAACAGGATTGGCCATAGCGAAGATAATCGGGTCCTGTTTCATAGAGGCAACCATTTCTTCCGTTAATGCTCCTGCAACAGACACACCGATAAATACGTCTGCGTCTTTTAGTACTTCTGTTAGTCCACCTTTGATCTGATCACGATTCGTAAACTTCGCTACTTCGTCCTTGATTCCATTCATTCCTTCGGGACGACCTTCGTAAATCGCTCCCTTGGAATCACACATAATGATGTCTCTCACACCATAACGATAAAGAAGCTTAATGATCGCCATGCCCGCAGCACCGGCTCCATTTGCCACTACTTTAATTTCTGACATCTTCTTCCCAACGATCTTTAGCGCATTCACTAAACCTGCCACGGTTACAATGGCCGTACCATGTTGATCATCGTGAAACACAGGAATATTGGTCTCTTTTTTCAAGCGCTCTTCAATTTCAAAGCAATTTGGAGCTGCTATGTCTTCTAAATTCACTCCGCCAAAGGTAGGCTCAAGAAGTTTAACCGTTTCAACAATCTTGTCCACATCCGTTGTGTTCAAACAGATTGGAAACGCATCTACACCCGCAAAGCTCTTGAATAGAACCGCTTTACCTTCCATAACAGGCAAGGAAGCTTCCGGTCCGATATTTCCAAGACCTAAAACCGCCGTACCATCTGAAACAACGGCTACCATATTCCCTTTCATTGTGTAATCGTATACCGTTTCAGGCTTGTCATAAATGACTTTACACGGTTCTGCTACCCCTGGGGAATAAGCCAGGCTCAGGTCTTCAGCATTCCGGACCTCCACCTTGGATGTTGTTTCTAATTTCCCTTTGTTTACCCGATGCATATGCAGAGCTTCTTCACGCAATGACAATCAACTCACTCCTTCTGATTCTTTACATGCTATATGTCGATTCATGATTCACATAAATCTTCTAAATGTACATGATATATATTAAAAAAATTAAAGTTCAGAGGTGGTCTGACCACCTTTTTCTATTAAACAATAATATAAATATTGGTTTTAGTAAAGTATGTTATTGTAATATGACATTTGCCTCACCCAGAATCCGATGCATTTCCTTAAGAGCCTCTTGAGACGGGGACACACGTAAATGGTCCGGAAGCTGGACACTCTTTTTTTCACGTTCATAATATACGATGACAGGATTCTTCCCTTTGAATCGGTTAATCGTTTGATGAATACGCTGCGTACATGCCTCTTCATCCTGATCCATGGCAATTTTCAAATAGAGCTTCCGATCCCTTGCTTTCACTCTCGCCTGAACTTCTTCCATCGCTTCCACATGATTCACAATGAACTGAAGCTTATCGTTACGTTCTTCAACATTTCCACCAAACAGGAGGATATTCCCTTCTTTTAGTTGAGTCATATTATTTCGATACACATTCGGAAACACCACCGCTTCGATCTCTCCGCTTTCATCACCGATTTCGAGGAAGGCCATCACTTCCCCTTTTTTCGTCCGGATGGATTTCACTCCGGTAATATAACCGCCAAATGTGATTTTCGACCCCTTTTGAAGATCGGCTATTTGCTGTAAGCCAAGATCATCATACAGCTGACGGTAGGAAGAAACGGGATGGTCAGATAAGTAAAGACCCAGCACCTGTTTCTCGAATTGAAGCTTCGTATCGATGGTCATATCCTCTACTTCGACATGTTTAGGCTTTAACAGGAACGCCTCTTCCTCATGAAATAAATCAGGATCACCTTCCGGGTTAACAAGCTCCGCATGCTGTGCCGCTACATCAAGGCTCGCCAGAAGTGTGGCACGGTCCATTTCGAATTCATCGAACGCCCCGGACAATACTAAATTTTCGAGAATTTTTCGGTTAATCGTTTTGGAAGATACCCTCATGCAAAAATCAAACAGGTCCTGAAATGGTTTTTCTTTTCGGGCACGGGTGATTTCCTTTAATGCAGCTGCCCCTATTCCTTTGATTGCCCCTAAGCTGTAGCGGATCCTATTCTTCCCTTCTACCGTAAAGACAAATTGACTCGTATTAATGGATGGGGGCAGGATCTCAATATCATAAAGCTTTGCTTCCCGGATATACTGAGCCACTTTCGTCTCATTTCCCACAACCGATGTCAGGAGGGATGATAAGAAAAAAGCAGGGTAATGTGCTTTTAAATAGGCCAGTTGATAGGCGATCATACTATAGGCTACAGCATGGGAGCGGTTGAAACCATAATCTGCGAATCTGACAATCAAGTCATAAATGGTGTGCGCGACTTCCTCGGTATATCCTTTCCGTGTTGAACCGGAAACAAAATGCTCCCGCTCCTGATCGAGGACATCCTTTTTCTTCTTCGAAACCGCTCTTCGTAACAAATCTGCTTCCCCGAGGGAGAAACCGGCCATTTTCGAAGCAATTTGCATGATTTGTTCCTGATATACAATGACACCGTAGGTCATTTCAAGAATCGGCTTTAAGTCAGGCAACGGATATTCCACCATTTCTCCACCGTGTTTCCGTTTGATATACGTCGGGATGTTTTCCATTGGCCCCGGACGATACAATGCATTTACGGCCACGATATCTTCAAAAGAATTTGGTTTCAGTCTTTTTAATACATTTCGCATTCCTTCTGATTCAAGCTGAAAAATCCCATTGGTCAGTCCATTACTTAATAGTTCAAAGGTTTTAGGATCATTCATGGGAATAGACTCAAGGGAGAATGATTTATTTGTTCCCATTTGAACGTTCTTCACAATTCTTTCTAATATACTTAGATTACGAAGTCCCAGGAAATCCATTTTTAACAACCCAATTTCTTCCAGTATATCCATAGAGAATTGAGTCAGGTGGATACCGGATGCACTGCCCTGGATGGGTACCCATTGCACTAATGGAGCTTCACTCATCACGACTCCCGCCGCATGGGTCGACGTGTGTCTCGGAAGTCCTTCGAGTTTAAGAGCCGTCTGAAATAATTTCTTATAATGATCAGAGCTCGTCACAAATTCACGGAATGCCTTAGACTTTTCATAGGCTTCCTGCAACGTGATCCCCAACTGATTCGGAACAAGCTTGGATACTTGCTCCTGCTCCTTCATATTCAAGCCAAATACACGACCTGTATCACGCAGGGCTGCCTTCGCTGCAAACGTCCCGAACGTAATGATCTGGGCAACGTGAAGGCTCCCATACTTCCCTTCTACATACTCAATGACTTCGTCCCGTCGGTGATCGGGAAAATCAATATCAATATCCGGCATAGACACCCGTTCAGGATTTAAAAATCGTTCAAACAGCAAATGATGCTCGATCGGATCCACATCTGTAATCCTCAATGCGTAGGATACCAAGGAACCCGCTGCCGATCCCCTTCCCGGTCCCGTCAGGATCTTTCTTTCCTTCGCATACTTCATAAAATCCCAGACAATCAGGAAGTAATCGCTGAATCCCATCCTACCGATGACTTCGAGCTCATAATCCAATCGTTCTATGTACTCATCGGAAACCGACTCTACCCTTTCACTCAGGCCTTTTTCACAGAGATGGGTCAATTCCTGAAGGGCAGATACTCCCTCAGGCAGAGGATATTTCGGGAGGAGCTGCTGATGGAAGGGGATGGTCAGGTGGCACTGGTCAGCAATCTTCATCGTGTTTTCAAGCTCCGTGACATGATCAGAAAACAAATCCACCATCTGCTCTTTAGACTTGAAGTAATACTCCTGTGAACCCAATACGTCCCGGTCATCTTCAGATAACTTTACTCCGTCCCTGATCGCACCCATGCATTCATGGGCGAAATGATCTTCCTGGTCTAAATACTGAACATCATTGGTAGCCACCATTCCAGCACCCGTTTCTTCTGCAACTTTCTTTAATAAGGGGATGAGTTCTTCTTCAGCCGGGACCCCATGCATTTGGAGGCTCATATAAAATGAATTCCTGCCAAACATGTTTTGGTACGTTTGGATGCATTGTTTCGCTTGTTCTGTTTCATTTTTCATTAAAAGGGTTTCAATCTCTCCTTTGATCCCCGGAGTGATGGCAATTAACCCCTCACTATAGGAAGAGAGCCACTTCAACGGGAGCCCAGTCTTAGACTTTGCCCCGATTGCACTCGAAACCTTTAATAGATTCTGATAGCCCGTTTGGTTTTTCACGAGGAGAACAAGGGGATAGGAACCTTCCTCTGACGCAATATCTGCGGTCAATCCGATAATCGGTTTTATGTTTTCATTTAAACACGCCTTATAAAAAGGGATGGCGGCATACATCATATTTTTATCGGTTAAAGCCAGTGCTTTATACCCTGCATTCTTCGCTTTATGTACAAGTCCATTTATCGATATCGTGCTAGACAAGAGACTATAGGCACTCGCTACTTGTAAATGAACAAATGACATGTTATGCACAACCTTTTTCTCAATATACTTTTATTATAGGAAAGAAACCGCAAAAAAGAAAATATGTTCTCCCTCATATCTTGTCTACTAACTCCATATAGTTATCATAAAGACACGTAATAGATGGAGATGATGAAATGGCAGAAGCTTTCTTTCCGGAATTGGTTAAAAGTTTTTTCATAGCCTTTGGTGTTTTACTAGGTGGATCCCTACTCGGCGGTTTAGCTTCTTTTGCCATGGGACAGCCTTTATTCATTGAAATGTGGCGTTTATCAAATTTCCTTAGGATATGGGCGATTATTGCGGCCATCGGAGGTACATTCGATACAGTATACAGCTTTGAAAAAGGATTCTTAAACGGTGAAACGAAGGAGTTATTCAAGCAGTTTTTATTAATACTATCAGCTTTAGGCGGTGCAAACACGGGTGGAATGATCATTAATTGGCTTACACAGGAGCATATTTCATCATGAGAATCCCACCCTTTTACCGGCTTCCTTCCTGGCAGAGATTCTTTGCAGGAATGGTTGTAGGAGGAATCATCAGCTGGATGATCTTTATCTTCATGTTCGGCACCATGCACGAAAAACAAACGCAATTAATAGAAGAACAAAAAAATGACATTAGTAAACTGAAAAACACCTTGTCCTATCTTCAAGAAGAATACAAACAATTAAACACCGAAAACGAAGACGAACTCACCATCCAGGAAGTCAAAGTGAAAATCATCAACAATACGAAAACAAAAGTCGAATTACTCAGTATACACGAAACAGAGGACCAGTTGAGTGAAGATTTGAGGAGCCTTTTGACAAAAGACTTAGAAACGGTCTACGGAAACAAAGAACTCATCAAGAAGATCATCGAAAACAAAACGGTCAAATTGAATGATAAGTCCTTTAATTTGAAAGTGCGGGAAATGTACTTTTATACGACTACGCAGATTACGCTGGAGTTGAAGTATGAGGAGTGATGTTGCTGGACGAAACTGTCGGAGAGGCGTTAGTGCCTTTAATGACAGGTTCGTCTTTTGTTCGTAAATGGCTCTTCTTTGCTAAAAATGATTCATTACTTTAAAAAACGGTTGGGATATTCCTTTCCTATCTTTCGAAACCACTCCTTAGGAGGCATTTCAAGTATACTTACCCTACCTTTTCATTGTGATTGCGTCGTTTTCCATCACAATTGCGTCTAAAATCATGGTTATTGCGTCCTTTTTTTAATAATTGCGTCGATTTTATGAGTTATTACGTCAGTTACCACATTATTACATATCCGTGAATGCTGAGGATAGCTGAGAAGTGTTAGCTTTCATCCTCAGCCAATAGGGCAACTCCTATACATTCTACAAGGACATTTCCCATCATAATCCCATATAGTTTTCGTCCCTAGGAATGAAGAGATTCACAAATTGGAATTATCTATACCCCTAATCCCACTCACAAATGCTTCTCGAGCATTATTCTCAACTCCGTGTAGCTTCTTGCAACGCAAATGTGCTCTTATAAAAGGTTATTCTTTCAAAGGTTTTCTACTCGAGTTCAATTGAAATCGAATGAAATGGTAGTACTTTTAGCTTGAATTAGTGTTTTTTCAGAGTAAAACCTTCGATCAGTACTCTCTCCAGCGTTTTATGATCCTGTTTGGACTTTTTATGATCCTCTTTTTGAAAATATGATCCGGTTTTGGGAACTTATGATCCTGATTTTCGATATATGATCCTGGTTATCATTTTATGAGCCGTTTGTCGAAAAATCCTTATTCAAGGGCTTCCGTCGTATTCCCTACAAAAAAGAAAAGCTCCCAGGCATTTGATCAAATACCTGGGAGCTTTGGTACAGTTAATACGTCTACTCCTGAACTGCCGGGAAGTGAGGAACCACTTCCTCCCCCAGCTCCTGAACGACTTCGTCTGCCGGACGCTCACGTCAAAGATTGCAAAGACGAGGTGGTACACTCCTGCCTTTTTGTTATAAGATAGTTCCGTCCGATTCGGAAGCTGAGGCTGATCGGTCTGATATTTCAGTTGGATCCTAGGCCAAGTCCAGGTGCATCGGATGGCTGAACGTCTTAAAGAGACCGGGAGGCGGTGTAAAGTGCCGCCCCCCGTTCAGATGGTCATGACAACGCCTTTTTCGATGATTCGAATTTTCTTCCGTTTTTCGATTCGTTTTTTCCATACTTTAACGATTTTCAATTAACCTCTTTAGGCTGATTTTCGCTCAATACCACGGAGCCAAGCTGTTAATACTACAGCTCCTGCCACCATGATGGCACCGATCCATGGGGTATGAATCAAGCCGATTCCATCCACGATGATCCCTCCGACAAAGGAACCGATCGCAATTCCAACGTTAAACGCGGCAATATTTAAGGCAGATGCCACATTGACCGCTGACGGTACATACTTTTCAGCCAGATTGACGACAAGGACTTGCAGCCCGGGTACGTTCATGAAAGCGAATAATCCCATAAGGAAGATCGCGATCAGACCTGCCACTTTGAATGGTGCTGCGAATGTAAGAGCAAATAGAATGATGGCTTGGAGAACAAACATCCAGAATAGTGCTTTTAACGGGCTCTTGTCGGATGCTTTCCCTCCGACGACATTTCCGATGGCAACGGCAATTCCGTATATAAGAAGGATGATACTTACCCATTTCGCGCTGAATCCAGTAACGTCTTGCAGTAAAGGTGTTAGATATGTGAACGCGACGAACGTTCCGCCATACCCAAGTGCTGTGATGGCAAAGGCTAATAATAATCGACCATTCGTTAGAATCTTCAATTGTTCGCTGAACTTTGCAGGCGGTGATTCTTTTAAGTTTTTCGGCACAAGAATGGAACTGGCAACGATTCCTACGACACCGAGAAGGGCGACTCCCCAGAATGTGGCTCTCCAGCCGAATGCTTGTCCGATGAAAGTTCCAAGGGGTACTCCTGTAACCGTCGCAACCGTCAATCCTGTGAACATAAAGGCAATCGCACTGGCCCGCTTATGGGCAGGCACTAAATCGGCGGCAATCGTCGATCCGATCGAAAAGAAGATCCCGTGCGAGAATGCCGTGATAAATCGGGCAACAAGCAATAACCCGAAACTGGTGGAAAGGGCTGCAACCGAATTCCCAACGATGAATAAGAGCATCAAGGACATGAGAAGGGATTTCCTGCTCACCTTACTGGTCAATGCGGTCAATACAGGAGCCCCAATGGCTACTCCGATGGCATAACCTGAAATCAATAATCCTGCGAGTGTAATCGATATCGATAAATCATCAGCAATCGATGATAATAATCCAACGGGCACAAATTCTGTCGTCCCAATTCCAAAGGCACTGATGGCAAGGGCGAGTAACGCCGGAGTGCCACCTTTCGCTTTTGACTGATCTATTGTAGCTGAAGTTGAACTCATAAAGTAACTTCCTCCTTATATGTTGATTCGTTTAATGGAATGAGAAACAAACGAAGGCGCCTTTCGTTTGTTTCTCATTATGATAGTGGGTGCAAATAATAAATAGAAGTACGCACTTTAAAGTCATGTAGGTACTTTTTTGTACCCTAAGGACTTTAAAGTGCCTATATGCCTTTCAAACCTCTTCCATGAAATCTGACAGGTACTGTTTGAAAAGCTATGATGAATTATGAACCATATTGGAACCGTTGAGAAGAACGCACTTTGAAGTGGCATAGGCACTTGGAAGTACCCTAGTCCATGGAGGTTCTTATTCATCAGTCAGTATGCAAAACAGCTTCTCTACTTTATCAATCATTTTTCAAGAGTGTTTTTAATACATAAAAAAAAGGCGTTCACTCTATTGAGTAAACGCCTTTATCTATCATTTCCAACATGGGAAACGAGACTTTGTACTATAGATCCCGAGCTAGTCGAATCATATCCCTGCACTGGATCCCATTTTCATATATTTCTTCTGAATAGTGCCGAATGAAAAAGTCCAAATCTACACCAACGATTCTAAATCCACATTTTTGATAAAGAGCCAATTGGCCTAAACTTGAATTTCCCGTACCAACTTCAATGGTCTTGTAGCCTTTTGACCTTGCCACCTTAATAGCATCCATCACTAGCTGCTTTCCAATCCCTCTGCCATGCATCTCTTCTGCAACCGCCACATTCACTAACTCCACGGTCTCAGGTCTTGTTGGAAGCATTACATATACGCCAATAACCTCTCGTTCGTTTTCAGCTACAAAACACTCTCCCCTTGAAACATAATCCTTAACAATTTCTTCTGAAGGATCCGCCAATAGTAGCAATTCCATTGGAAGATCTTCACCTGACGTTCGCTTTCTGATAATCATCTTTTACCTCACCTAAAAAATTGGAATTTCTTTAGCATCTTTTATATGTTATTATACTACCCGTTTGCTGAAAAGATAAAAGGCAACGACTTGCTTATGAGTGGCGGTAAGATCGATACATGACCTTCTTCTGTGAACTCAATGAATGTGACATTCAACCCCTGGCAGGACTGGAGCCGTTCTGCTATCTCCTTTGTCAGGTCCCCCATTTACGTATGATGCCATTCTCGTGTTCTCCTATCCCGATCAATAATTTGGCACTGATATTCTCGCTTACCAACTGTTCATGACATATAGTAACTAAGGTGTGCATCTGCTGTTCAGTCAAACCGATTTCCGGATTCCCCATTTTGAAATCAGTAAAACTCATTGGAGGATCGAAAGGATAAAGAGCCAATTGACACTGTAAATGCTTCGCGGCTGCCCGATTAACTAATTCGTCGCCATTTCAAAGTCCTGTGCATTCATTTTAAGGGGCAGATATTCACTTATTCTTAAATGATGACCACAATAAAAGACCCAACCGTAATGATGAGTCAAGAGTCGTTTGCTTATTTTAAATAGGATTTTCCCAGGAATTAGTTTTTGTAAACCGTCAACTTCTCTTCTGCGGATGTTCGAGGTCTCACCTGAGGTGCCTTTTCAAAATACCCCATATGCAAAAAACCGACAATTTTCTCACCGGCGTTCACATTTAATAAGTCACGCACTTTCGGGTCATATATATGTGGATTCGTTTTCCATACAACTCCAAGCTTTTGTTCCCACGCCAACAACTGAAAATTTTGAATAAGCGAGCTGACAGCTCCATAATTCTCTTCCCATTGCTTTTGTCTCGGATCTTCTTCCATCACCACAATAAGGAATGCAGCAGGTTGGCCGAAATAATTCCTCCTGTTTTCCTGCATGTCTGAAGAAAATGTTTTTACTAAATCTTCTACAAAGCCTTCCTTCTCTTTGGTAGACACAAAGATAAAACGCCAAGGCTCTCTTAAGCCGTGATTAGGTGCCCAGATGGCATCGTTCAATATCTCTAGTACCGTTTCCTCTGTCACTTCCTTATCTAAATATCCACTTTTAATCGAACGGCGTTCACGAATGATTTTTGCTAAACTTGATTTTGTATTTTCCATTGGACAATCTCCTCACATAATAGATACCTTTATAAATGATAACAATTATCATTCTCATTTGTAAAGATATATTACTGTAAATCGCTGATATTCCTAATCAGTGATATATTCAATTGAAATAAGATCCTGCCTTATTATATTCAAGTAATCAAAGGACCTCTAGTGAGGGTCACTGGAGGTCCTTTTTTCAACTATTAAGTTTCAATATCACGTTTATTAAAGCCAATAAACCCTACCACTGTCAGTACAACTGCAATCATGCTTAAAAGTAGAAGTGGCATGAATGAAAAGTCTTCAATCGGTGTTTGTGGCACGTGACCATAAGGAGAAATGTTTCCAATCCAATCCGAAAATTGGAATAATCCTCCTAGATACAACACGATAAAAGAATAAAAAACATATAGCCATATCATGCTTGTAAATTTCGGTAAATACCCCATAAGCAATACAGCTATACTAATCATAACGAGCATGGCTGGATAATAGGACAGGGCTGCGCCAAAGATCAATTCAAAGGATAATCCACCTTCCACCACTGCATTACCCGCCGACCATAGTCCTAGCGCTGCAAGGGAAATCATAATAAAACCATTGACAATAGAAATGATAAAGTAACTGCCCAATAGTTTTGTTCGTGAAACGGTTCTACTTAACAGGTGGAAAATTCGTTCCTTCTTCTCCTCCCCGCGCAGTTTATTTATAGACATAACGGGAGGGACGGTTGCCAGCAATGAAATGACGATCATCAGCATTGGGATAAATTGTTCTATCAACGTTACCCCTTCCGCTGGCTGTAGCAGCTGTTTCATCGCTTCGCTTTCGGAAAAAAAGGATTCGAGATCTCCTAATACAGAGCCATAAGATGCACCTAACACATACATACCAATGGCCCATGATATGATTCCGGTTCGCTGCAATCTTAACGCAAGACCGATTGGACTTTGCAAAAAGCGGGATGCATGTTTTTTTCCGGGTTTGGATGGTAAAAAGCCACGATCCAAGTCACGAATGGCGTTCAAATAATTTGCTGCGGCATAAAGAACGATTGAAGCAGCAATCATTAAAATAATCGGCCACCAATTATTCGTATCGTAAACTTCTGCTTTTGTTACCCATGCCAAAGGTGAAATCCACGATAGCGATTCGTTGCTTACGTCCGTGATGGCCCGAAGAAGATAGGAAAGAAGAAGTACGGCAATTGAATAACCAATGGTACCACGTGAACTGTCCGATAGCTGTGCAAATATGGCTGTTACCCCGGCGAAAAATAAACCAGTTGCCCCTAATGCCGCACCATACAGTAAGGACCCTTCCAAATCAATGCTTTCAATCCCAAGGGCAAAGAGTCCAAAACCATTGATCAATGCGATTCCAACACACGTAGCCGTTACTACAAGTAAGACTGCATTTAAATACGAAAGGCGCCCCGTCGGTAACGAACGAAGCATTTCCAAACGTCCATCCTCTTCATCAGCCCGTGTGTGGCGAGTGACAAGCAGGATAGACATTAATCCTACCACTGCAGCGGTCATGAGTAACATTTGATGCGCTGTCATGACACCAATCGTATAGTTGCTTAAATCAGCTGGACCCGTCATGGCAGTCATCGCAGGGTTGGCCATTGTTTGGGCCATCGCATCTCTTTCCTGTTGAGAGCTGTACAAATCCTTAAATGCTGTCGGCACGACTATTGTAAAAAACGTAAGGGCAATGATCCAGATTGGGATCCGGATACGATCAAGACGGAAAATGAATTTAGAAAGGTAAGCCGTTTTAGCCATTAAATTGACTGGCATCAGTGTACACCTCCCACTCCTGTATCCTTCGCTCCTTCATAATGACTCATAAATAAATCTTCCAAAGTTGGTGGGGCACTTTCTAGCTTAACAATACCAAATGGACTAATATGCTTGATAACAGCATCCATTTGCTCAGTATCAACCTGAAACGATATACCATGTTCACTTACCTCGATTTCATGGATGCCATCTAGCTCATTTAAACCTGTAATCGGCATCTTGGTATCGACTAGCATTTGTGTTCGTGTTAAGTGACGAAGCTCGCTTAATGACCCAGACTCTATAATCTTACCTTGACGAATAATACTGACTCGGTCGCACAACTTCTCTACCTCTGATAAAATGTGACTGGAAAGCAGGACACTTTTTCCTTGTCTTTTTACATCCATCACACATTCCTGAAACACCTTTTCCATTAAAGGGTCTAGTCCGGAAGTGGGTTCATCCAGAATGTAGAGATCTGCATCAGATGAAAATGCCGCGACTAAAGCAACCTTTTGTCGATTTCCTTTGGAATATGTTCTACACTTCTTGGATGGATCTAAATCAAATTTTTTGATCAATTCCTCACGTCTTGCCCTATTCGTTGTACCATTAAGTTTCACGAATAAATCAATGACCTCTCCCCCTGTCAGGTTAGGCCATAAATTCACATCCCCAGGGACATAAGCAATGTTTTTATGAATGTCTACAGCATCCTGCCAGGCGTCTTTGTTGAAAATCTTTACCTCACCATCTGTTGCCTTTAAGATTCCTAGTAAAACGCGGATTGTTGTTGATTTACCTGCACCATTTGGACCGATAAATCCTACAACCTCTCCTTTATTCACTTCAAGATTGATCTTGTCCAATGCAGTAAACTTGCCAAACTTCTTTGATAAATTGGTTACATTCAATAAGCTCATTTGTTCATTCCTCCCCATCTTTATAGAAACAACGTCTCAGAATTTCAGAATAGCTGTTCCATTCATTGAATAACTCCAACCCAACTTGATCAAAAGAGTCTATCTTCGCCATTTGTAATTCTGCAAAACCAACCATTGTCCAATTAAGGATATGCACTGCTTTTTCCGGATCTACACCCTCTCGGAATTTTGACCAATCTATATTTTGGTAGATCCTTTTCAAGCCATCATCCAGAATACTTCCCTTTATTCGGTCAATATCAGATTTTACTTCCGTTGTTTTCTCGTCACCCAGTGATTTAAGGAAATCAAATACTAAGGGGTATTTTTTTTGAATATTTAATTTAACCAATCCCACCTGGTGAATCCTTTTGAAGAGGTCCCTTTCATTCATGTCTATTTCATCATAAATTTGCTCGATGATTTTCATTGAATTTTTAATTAAAAACAGGTACAAATCCTTTTTATTTTTAAAATAGTTGAATAAGGATCCTTTAGATATCTGTGCTTCCTTTACTATTTCATTTGTTGATGCTTTATCATAACCACTGTTAACAAATTCTTTCATTGCTGCATTGATTATTCGTTCTTGTTTCTCGACTTTCAAACTTTTAAACTTAGTACTAATAATTATGCTACCTCCCCTCATTAAATGACCACTTTGGTCAATTTTAATATAACAAAAAATGACCATTGTGGTCAATTTTTTCCGCTAAGGGACTGTTGGAATACCCCGAAGAAGTACTGCCGATACCATTGCACAAGCTAGCTATAGCGCAACCAAAGCTTCTTCAAATTCGAAAGAGCATGTAATGTACGAGTTCCTTGAGAAAATGATTACGTTTACTATATTGGATTAGGTAGACTGTTCAACTTTTTTTGGGGATATAGAAATAGACCATTAAACAAGGCGAGCAAAGTTGATACTTTGCTCGCCTTGTTTTGTCTACAAAATTTCGCTCTAATAAAGCAGTAAAATGACCGTCATAACTTAACATAATCGCTGATTTAACGCCTTCCATGTTTGAAATGTTATTAATAAGGTTCATGTCATTCTCTTTGATACGGATTTCGTAGGTTACTTCCAGGATCACCGATTTTGATTTAAGGTAATGCATCTATAAAGAAAGAACATCAGAACTTCTTAGCTGCCTGCTCGCATTGTTTGTTTACTAACACCTCAATAGCTCTCAAGGCTTGATTTTCCGTTCGATCATTCGAGCACAATCGTCTGGCGATGCCTTAGTTGTATCGACAGTAATGTCATAATCCATGCCAGCGTGTACTGTAGCAGCCTGTGAAACGGCCATTCCTTCAATGCGGTCCCCTCGTTCCCTCTCCCGGGCTGCCGCTACAGTGGGATCACACATGATACCGACCCACAGCACCTGCAACCCATCCAGAGAAATTTCCCATCGTTTACGAGCTTCAATTCCACTAATGAAGACATCGTCAATAATGATTCGGGCTCCTCTTCGTGCCATCTCTCCCATACCGTGCCTCCATGCAGATTCCAGAGCACGAAATTCCGACCCTGGACTGACCGACCCATCTTCACCCAGCTTAATTCCGCTATCTTTCTTAAGCATGGTCGGGCATAGCCTCAATCAAATCGTCAATACTAAACCTTAGCCATGACACTATAGATGAATTCTGAAGACATTTCGCGATAGTCGTTTTTCCGGAGCTAGATCCACCATTTAGAATGATCATGTCTGTCATGCGTATAACCTCGCTTTCAAACCTAGTCTTATAGATTGTCTTACAACTCACCATTTTTATTCTATTGAAGAGAGAATAGTTGGATTTTCCTCACATAAACCCATAACATAAAACCTTCCGCTACAAAATATGATAACTCTTCTTCAAGAATGCTAATAAAGAAAAAGCCGGAAATCCGGAGTCCCCCTAGCCTTCCTTCAACTTATCATCATAATGATACCCAGACCTATCACAGTCAAGATCGCTAAATGAAGACCGTTGGCCCGGATACCTGTTTCAAAACCGGAAATCCCCACGATTTTACTGACCATTAAATTCAGCCCTGAGAATGGACTCGATGCACTGGAGATCGACCAACTCAATAATAACAGCATGGCAAGGGATAGGTTACTGATCCCGAGTTCTTCCGCTTTCAACTGCATGGCAAGGGCTGCAATGACGGCAATTTGATGAAGTCCTAAATAGGTAACAACCACGACAATGACGATAACCGCTACGGCAAATAGTAAAATCGAATCTTTTGCCACTCCTGTTAGAAAGTCACTTACTATATTGGCAAAGGTCGTTCCCTGAACGGCATGGGCAAATAAGCCGGCACTTGTAAATAACATGATTTCATTGTTCATCATAGGCACCGATTGATCACGATAGTTCTTCAGAAGTGGGATCAGGCGGTGCCAGCCATTGGTGATGAGCCCCCATGCGATCGGCAGGAGAATTGAAATCATACATACAATGATGATCATCGACCACTTAGTAAGGTATTCAATCGTTAAAGAAGAACTTAATAGTAACGTCACAAACATCCCGAGCAATATAAGTTGTTTACGGGACTCCTTCTCCAAAGGAACTTCAGGAGTAGGAATTCTCTCAAGAGGGTTCTGCCGCTCCCATAGAGCGAACAAACCATTACCGATGATCAATGAAAGAAAGGATAGTCCGATCCCGTACACGATATATTTTCCGACTTCCATATCCAAATAGTAAAGAACCAATGAAACGGAAGCGAAATATGGAGACCACATGATCGCCGTTGAGAAACCGATAAGATAGCTTTTGGCACTCATGGCTGTAGGCAGCTTCAAATCAGACAAGAACTCACTGAGTATACGAACAGAACCCAGGCTTAAGATTGGACTTAATATAAATAAAGAAGTTGTGATACCTGCAAATAGCTGACGTGGATGATGAAGCAAATTCCTTAACAGGGAATCGATCGATTCAAAGTATCCACCAAGCTTCAACGGTATCGAGAGAAGCGGAGCAAGCGTCACTAAGCAAAGCAAAGGAAGAATCATCAAGATTCCCTGACTGATCCCCCCTATCCCTGTGCCTTTGTAAATTTCGAGAATGATCCCGGTTCCCATCATCAGAGTCCCAATGATACGAGGAAACCCTTTTGCATTCACGGCACTTGCAATAAAGCTTGTGATCGCCAATAGGACAACGAAATAGCCAAGCCAGACATGGTTTACAAAATAATATATGAGAAACAGGACACACATTGACAAAATGAGATAACTCCTCAAGTCAATTCCATCTCCTTTTCACCAACGAACGATTCATCTTTTTTTATAAAACAAGAGAAAGGCAACCCAAATGAAGGGTGTGCCTTTGAATGGAAAAGCTCATGTAACTGGAGCAGGGTTGAATAAAGCCAGATCATTATGCAGGCTCCACTTCTCCGCCCACGTCTGCTTCCTCCCGCTTGCCACGTCTAAAATATAATGGAAGAGCGACCAGCCAACATCCTCGATGGTCGCCTTACCCGTTGCAATTTCACCGGCATTTACATCTATCAGGTCATGCCATTGTTCCATCAACGTATTTCTCGTCGATACTTTGATGACTGGAGCCATAGCCAATCCGTAAGGGGTCCCTCTACCGGTTGTAAATACCTGCAGATGCATGCCGGATGCCAGTTGAAGCGTTCCACATACAAAATCACTCGCCGGGGTAGCCGCAAACAACAATCCTTTTTGTGCTGCCTTTTCACCAGGTGATAATACTCCAGAGATCGGACTTCTTCCAGATTTCGCAATCGAACCCAGCGATTTTTCTACAACGTTTGATAATCCTCCTTTTTTATTCCCTGGAGATGGATTGGCACTTCGGTCCGCTTCTCCTTTCATCAAATAATCGTCGTACCATTTCATTTCTTTAATGAGGTCCTTGCCAACCTTCTCATTTACCGCCCTCGGTGTCAGTAAATGAACAGCATCCCGGACTTCTGTTACTTCAGAAAATAAGACCGTCGCACCGGCTCGCACCAATAAGTCCGCAGCGAATCCGACAGCTGGATTCGCGGTCACCCCGGAGAAGGCATCGCTTCCGCCGCACTGCAGCCCAACAACTAAATCAGAGACTGAACAAGTTTCCCGTTGACGCCGATTCAATGAAATGAGTCTTTCTTCTGCCATTTCCTTGATGGTTTCAATCATATTGGTAAATCCATTCTGGTCTTGTAAAGAGACAATGGATCCATGATCACCGGCTGGAACAAGTCTGCTCGGAGCAAGCTTTTCACATCCTAACCCTACAACGAGAAGCTCCCCTCCAAAATTAGGGTGCGTCGCGATATTCTGGATTGTACGAATCGGGATCTCTGCTTCAGGGGCGTTAATCGCAACTCCGCACCCATATGTATGATTGATTGCTACAACATCATGAACATTAGGATAGTTTGGAAGGATCTCCTTCTTGATTTCCCTTACAGCATAATCCAGAACACCGGCGACACATTGTACACTTGTCGTAATGCCGAGAATGTTTTTTATTCCGGCACTTCCATCAGCATTTCGATATCCTTCAAAGGTATACCCTTCAAGAGGCGGAAGTCTGTCAGAGATTTTCGTAGCGATGGGAAGCTCATCTAAATCCGGAGGTGTTGGAAGCTTTACGAGCGACTCTTTCAGCCAGCTCCCTTTTTTAACCGGGGTGGCTGCATGCCCAATCACTTCACCGTAACGGACGATGGCATCACCGCATGCAAGATCCGTCAGCGTTACCTTATGACCTTGTGGAACATACTCCTCTAGTTCAAGTCCACAAGGGAAAATGGTTCCTTGAGAGAGACCTTTGGAGTTTACAATGATCGCTACGTTGTCCTGCGGGTTTATCTGAATATAAAGCGGTATTTCGTTTAAAGACATATGAAACGTCTCCTTTGCGCGTTATCTGACCAAACATGGCTGCTTATGATTGAACGTCCATCCGGGTATTACGTACTGCATGGCAACTGAATCGTCCCTGCTACCAAGCCCCTCTTTTTGATAAAGGGGATGACCCTTTTCAATTTGTTCCATATCCACTTCAACCCCCAAGCCTGGTTTATCGGGTACTTTCACCTTACCGTCATGAATGGTAAATGGCTCCTTCGTCAACCGCTGGCCATCCTGCCAAATCCAGTGTGTATCGATCGCTGTGATCGCACCTGGCGCTGCTGCAGCAACATGGCAGAACATAGCCAGCGAAATGTCAAAGTGATTGTTCGAGTGAGATCCCCATGTCAGTCCCCAATCATGACACATTTGGGCCACCCGGACTGAGCCTTGCATCGTCCAGAAATGGGGGTCAGCAAGGGGAATATCCACCGAGTTCAACTGGATGGAGTGCCCCATCTGCCGCCAGTCTGTCGCAATCATATTGGTTGCGGTCTTAAGACCTGTTGAACGCCTGAATTCTGCCATGATTTCTCTCGCAGAATATCCATTTTCAGCACCGCACGGATCTTCTGCGTATGCAAGAACGTGGTGCTGATCGCGGCATAAACGAATCGCTTCCTCCAATGACCAGGCACCATTCGGATCAAGCGTCACCCTCGCTTCAGGGAACCGTTCGGCAAGGGCCGTCACCGCTTCTATCTCCTCTTCCCCTCGCAACACGCCGCCCTTTAATTTAAAATCGTTAAAGCCATACCGTTTATGTGCTGCTTCAGCCAATTGGACAATAGCCTCGGGTGTCATTGCCTCTTCATGGCGCAACCGGAACCAATCACATTCATGGTTCAAATCACTTACGTAAGGAAAATCCGTTTTCGACCGGTCACCGACATAGAACAAGTACCCCAGCATTTCCACTTCCTTACGCTGCTGCCCTTCACCGAGCAATGCCGCTACAGGTACATCAAGATGTTTTCCTAAGAGGTCTAGGAGAGCTGCTTCTAATGCTGTTACTGCATGAATGGTCACCCTTAAATCAAATGTTTGAATACCTCTCCCGGCAGCATCACGGTCACCAAAATGCTTCCGCACAGAATTGAGAATGGTATGATACCTGCCAATCGACTGCCCAATGACGAATGATCTTGCATCTTCCAGTGTTTTGCGAATACGTTCCCCTCCCGGAACCTCCCCAACACCTGTATGACCTGAATTATCCTTTAGAATAATGACATTGCGGGTAAAATAGGGGCCATGCGCCCCGCTGAGATTGAATAACATACTGTCATGACCGGCAACCGGAATGACGTTCATTTCCGTGATGACCGGTGTATGAGTTGGCTTTTCCCCGACTACCTGCTGTACTGTTAGTTGCTGTTCCATTGTACTCACCCCTGATTGAAAGAATCACATTCATACTATCCTTTGCCCTGCTGGAAACCTCCTAGTTGGACAATAGGCTACTTAACAAATACTGTCTTAATAGAGGTGAAGAACTCTTTAGCTGCTTCCCCTTGCTCCCGGGAATGTGAACTTGATTGCTTCATGCCACCAAATGGAGCTTGAAGTTCAACTCCTGCGCTTTCTGCATTGATTCGCACCAGGCCCGCTTCCATTTCATCAATGAATGAAAGCATGCTTGAAATATTACTGGTAAAGATGGAAGCGCTTAGTCCGTATTGGACATCATTCGCAATCGCCAGTCCATCTTCCAGTTTATTAACTTGGATCAAAACAATGACGGGACCAAAAATCTCTTCCTGTGCAATCGTCATACTTGAAGTCGCGTTGTCGAATATAGTCGGTTCAACAAAATACCCTCTTTCATACCCTTCACCAGTCAGTTGATTACCTCCCGTTAGCAGCCTTGCTCCTTCTTGTTTTCCTTTCTCGATATAGGATAGGACGGTTTTCATCTGACCTTCACTTGCACATGGTCCCAGCCAAATCCCCTCTTTTAATCCATTCCCTATTGTAATGTCCTTCGTTTTAGCCACTAATCTTTCTTTAAAATCTTCATAGACTTTTGCCTCCACGATGACACGACTAGTTGCTGTACATTTTTGACCTGTAGATCGGAACGCGCCACTGATTGTTGCCTCCACAGCAAGATCTAAATCGGCATCAGCTGCAACGATAACCGGGTTCTTACCGCCCATTTCCAATTGATATTTAGCTCCCCGTTCCAGTGCTGCCAGCCCGATGCTTTTACCAACAGAATTGGAACCGGTGAACGTGATCCCGTTCACTTCAGGATGATCCGTAATTGCCTGGCCGATGACCGAGCCAGAACCAGTGACGAAATTCACGACCCCTTTTGGAAATCCTGCCTCTTCAAAGCACTCAATGACTTTAGCTGCAGTAACCGCTGCTTCTTGTGCAGGCTTTAATACCACTGTATTTCCATAGATGAGAGCGGGAGCCATCTTCCATATCGGAATCGCCACAGGGAAGTTCCATGGAGTGATGACACCTACGACTCCGAGTGGCACTCTGCTTGTAAACATCAAGGCCTTACTATCAGTGGATGGTATGACATCCCCCACTTTACGCATTCCTTCACCTGCATAGTAACGAAGGATGGCCACCCCCCGAGCCGTTTCTCCTTTCGCTTCAGGGAGGGTTTTTCCCATTTCCCGTGTCATGCATTCTGCAATTTCATTCGTCCTTCTTTCAAGTACGTCAGCGGCTTTGTATAAAAACGCTCCTCTTTCACTTCCGGCTAACTTCTTCCAAGCTTTTTGGGCTTCTTTTGCAGCAACAACTGCTTTGTCAGCCTCCTCCTTGGTCGACATTTGCATATAGCCTACAATGTCCTCGCGATCCGCAGGGTTTAAGGTTGATTGAACATCCCCACTGGCAGATTCCGTCCAATCGCCATTGATAAAATTCAAATACGTATGATTTTTAATTTCAACAGTCATATTTCTCCTCCTTATTTTTCGTTAATATTTGGGACGGCTGAAACTGAATTCAGCCACTTTCAAAAGAAAATATTTTTATAGAAAACTAGATTAGTTCCTTCGACTCAACATGTTGAACAGGATATTTTTCCAATGTTTTTTCAATGATCGTTTTCAATTGCTCATAGTGTTCTTTCTCAACAGGCACACATGGTGGACGGACTGTATTGGCCACTGGCATCCCGATAATTTCCATTCCTGCCTTGATTAAGGAAACGGCATACCCTTTCCGGGCTTTTCTGATTTGGTTGATTGGAAGGAGGACATTTACATAAATCTCTTTAACAAGCTCCTCATTTCCTTCCTTTAATGCATCGTAATAATGTCTTGAGACATGTGGAATGTAGTTCGACATGGCAGAAGAATAAGAGTTGAATCCTATCGAGTGGTAGGCCGGCATGGTGATTTCCGCAAAAGGCATCCCATTTAACCATTCAACCTTATCCCCAAGGGTTTGTGTCAGCTCCAGATTCAATTCCATGTTCCCGTAGCCATCTTTAATACCAACAATTTGTGGTAACTCTTCTATCAACCTTTTTAATGTGGCCAATTGTAAAACGGCGTTATCTCTTTGATAAAGAATGGCAGGCAGGCTGCTCTTTTGAACAATGGTCTTGTAGTAGTTATATAATCCTTCCTGTTCACCTTCAATGAGATAAGGAGGCAGGATCAAATATCCGTCTACACCCAAATTTTCAGACAGCCTTACCAGATCAACGGAATCTGCAATGCTGCCACCTACTCCTGAATAGACTGGCACCCTCCCATTCGCAACAGACACCGCTACTTCTACCATCGATTGATATTCTGCCTTATTCAATGCATGAAATTCACCTGATCCACATGCAATGAAGATGGATGAAAGTCCTCCTTTGATCAGAAACTCAATATTCTTGGCTAATGCTCTCTCGTCAATGTCACCGTTTTCATTATAGGGGGCAGTCGGGAATCCTAAAATTCCTGTTGGTGCTTTTCTTTTCTTTATCAAACCACTCATTCCCTTCCCAGATAAACAATTTTATTTGTCCGTTTGTCTTACAATTAAATTAATTGTAAGACAATCATAATTATGCGTCAACTTAAAATATTCGATATATTCAAGTGCTTTCGATACGTTAGCAGATGCTCTTACCACGATCCTTGGAAGAGCATCTACTCCGGCTTCTTTAGTTATTCTTTATTTAACTCAATATACTTTTCCTCGGTCTTTTTGATATAATCAAATGCTTCTTCTTGATTCAGGTAAGTAGGTGTTACAAGGAATTTCTCTGCTTCCTTGACATACTCTTCGTTATTGACTACTGTCTCTACAGCCTTAGAAAATTCATCGACAATTTCATCAGGTGTATCCGGGTTGAAACCATAGAAGAAAAACTTTTCGAACTCACTATTGACCCCTTGCTCGACAAATGTCGGAACATCAGGCATAAGATCCACCCTATCGCTTGCCATAATGCCCAATGACCGCATGTCTCCAGATTCAACATAGTCTTTGACAAGCCCTAATGAAGTAGGAACGATATCTACGTGTCCTCCCAATAATGCTGTTACTTTCTCAGCGGCACCTCCAACATCGACGATATTCAGCTCAATGTTCTGGTCTTTTTGCAAAGCTAATAGTTGTAAATGTGTAAATCCGCCTACTTCAGTGGCAATGGAAACTTCTCCTGGATGGGCACGGGCATATTCAATCATGTCCTGGAGATTTTTAAACTTAGAATCCCCACTCACCATGAATGTATTTCCCTGGTCTAATACTGGAATCCCCGCCAATTTAAACGAATCATAGCTGTCTTCAGTAAGGCCAAGAATTCTGTTCAACAGTAAGGAGTTATGGAAGAAAAGAACGGTATGACCATCAGGATCTGCATCTAGTACTTCATTGGCACCAACTGTACCGCCTGCTCCCGTTACGTTCGAAATGACAACCGGCTGTCCCAGTTCTTCTTCAAGGTACTTCCCTAGTAATCTTGCATTTGCGTCCGTATCTCCACCGGCTCCTGCAGGCACTACGACCGTTATCGGTTTAGATGGGTAATCACTTGCTTCAGCCTCATTACTCCCCGAACTTGTGTCAGAGCATCCCGCCATCATTGTGGCAAACACCAGCATGGTTACAGCGAACAAAATACCCTTAAATGATTTCTTCATACTTTAGCCCCCTGATTTATTATTTCAATAGGATTCTTCCTATTAAAAACAATGTTCGACCTAGCCTTTACAAACTGATTGTATGATCGGAATCATGATTCCGCTTTTTCTTGTAATTGCTTCTAATCTTAAACAGAACAGACAACAATGCTAAAGCGAGGAACGCAGCAGCAATAGGCTGTGTTAAAAATGGTGTGAAATCACCCTTCGAATACATAAGTCCCCTTCGCAGATTCGTTTCTGCAAGCGGTCCTAATATAAAGCCAAGAATGACTGGAGTAATCGGAAAATCGAATTTCAGCATGGCATAACCGAGGATTCCAAAGAATAATAGAGCTCCGGCATCAAATAAGCGGTTATTCACCCCGATCGCCCCAACTACACAGAGAACGAGAATAATGGGAAGAAGGATATATTGTGGAATGCTCAACACTTTCGTAAATACTCTCATTCCCCAGAACAGCATAGCGATCATGAAGAAGTTCGCAATGATTAAGGCAGCAAATATGCCATACACTACATCACCATTGTTTTCAATAAGCAGTGGACCTGGACTCAGCCCATGGAGAATTAATCCACCAAGAAGCAAAGCCGTCACCGTATCACCGGGAATTCCCAATGAAATGAGTGGGACAAGGGCACCACCGACTGCGGCATTATTAGCCGATTCGGAAGCTACAACACCTTCAGGGATTCCTTTACCGAATTCTTCCGGCTTTTTAGATTGGTTCTTAGCTGTAACGTAAGCAATAATATTCGCCGTCCCCCCGCCTATACCAGGCAGGATTCCAATTCCGATCCCTATTAATGCAGATCTCAAACCGTTCCATCCTTGTTTGAAAAAATCCTTGACTGAAAACCCAAAGCCTTTTAGTTTATATTGGACGGATTGACCCTTTTTCAACTTTGTCTCGGCTGACTTAATGATTTCGGATACCGCAAATAATCCAATCAATACAGGCAGAAGTTGAAAACCGGCATTCAGATCCTTAAATCCAAACGTAAATCGCGGGAATGCATCAATCGGAGCTGAGCCCACCATCGCAAGCGCTATTCCCAGCAACCCGCTCAAAAGTCCTTTGATCAATGATCCGCCTGATAAGCTGGATATCATCGTTAAGGCAAAAATCGTGATGGCGAAATATTCGAATGGTCCGAATTCAAGAGCCAGTTTGGCTAGTGGAGGCGCAAGTAACATCAGAACGATAATACTCAATAAGCCTCCAAGAAAAGAAAAGAGTATCGCGTAACCGAAAGCCGGTCCTGCTTGCCCCTTTTTCGCCATTGGGTACCCATCGAATGTGGTGGCAATGGACGATGGGGTCCCTGGAAGGTTCAACAGGATTGCCGGGATTAACCCACCCGATACTCCTCCTATGTAAAGTCCCATCAGCAAAGACATAGCGGATATAGGTTCCATGCCAAACGTAATCGGCAGAGTGATCGCGATGGCCATTGTAGCCGTTAAACCGGGAATAGAACCGAATATAAGTCCCAGAGCCACGCCTCCGAGAATGTAAGCAATCGTCTCAAACGTTAAAACGGAAGCAAACCCTTCTAGAAACATCTCAAACATACGAACCCCCCTATCCTAAAATTCCTGCTGGCAGCATTAAGAAGAAGACTGATTTAAAAACAAAATAAACAAAAACGGAAGTGACCACCGATGTAACAAGAAACAACGGGATTTTTCTTTCCTTCTTATCAGCCAGCAAATACATTTGTGCAAAGAGATATACGACCGTCGTAATAAGAAAGCCGATGATTGGCAGTAAGGCAATATAGAGAACCAATAAACCAATGGTGGCTATGACGGACAAAGGACTTACCTTTTTCTTTCCTTCTTGATCCTTCTTTGCCCCCGTTTCCATTTCCATAGGCTTTACACCACTTGATCCTTTCAATTGTTTCACAGAGTTGATTAAATAGAAGATACTAAGAATGAAAATGCCGATTGCAACCAGCTTTGGAGCAAAGTCCGCACCAATTTTAGAAACCGTCAGCTTCTTAATACTGTTCGATGCTGCGTACACTACAGCTGAAAAGATCATTAAGAAAACGCTCGCAAATAGATCCTTATTGAGTCTAATCATAAACTCCCACCTTCCCTGTTTTTCTACCCTTCGAACTCAACCAATGCAGCAAGCAATGCCTTGATGTATCCGATTGAATAAGCGAATCCAACACTGCCATAACTCCAGCCAATATTCGAATGGGCCCAGTTCCCATCGAGATCTGGTCGGTCTCCCTCCATCATTGGTACATGATCAGGATTTAGACAGCCATTATAGCCTACTTTACGAAGCTCAAGGAGAATCTTGAACATGTTCATATCCCCATCATCCAACAAAGCTTCTTCAAAGGCTCCGGCTGTCGGCAAGCTGCCCCTTACATTCCGGAAATGAACAAGGAATATACGGTCCTTTCTGCCATAATGGTTGATTTCATTTAGTACTAATGGACTTCCGCCTTCCTCCGCCCTGGTCCCTACACAATAAATGTAACCCACATTTTTGCTTGGGAATTCGTCCATGATCCGGCGATAACCCAAACCACCGAACGGTGTATCATGATTGGGAGAATCAGAAGGATGCATTCCTAGCTTCACATCATTCTCTTCACAAACCGGAACAAGCTTTGAATAGGCCTCACGGAATCGTCCCCACCATTGTTCATGTTCTTCAAGAGTAGGAGTTTCATAGGATTCTTTGTTGAAACCCAGACTTTCCCCACGTGCAATTGCTCCGCCCCTTTGTCTGGCTTGATAGCTTTTCGTCATGTAATTGAAGGTATCTCCGGCAAATCTCTGCCGTACAATCTTGATGCCCGCTTCCCCAAAGACTTTTACAGCTTGCACAGAGTTTTCTAACTCCACTTCACTGTCTTCTTCCTGATCCATGAAATTCTTTGAAAGGTCGGGTAATGTCACACGGTTAATATCTAAGCCGAATGAGCGAATTTTCCGCTTCATCTTTAACAATTCATCCAGATCAGGAAATCCTTGTTCCTTCACGCCTGGAAACGAAGAGCCGGTACCAAAGTCAACGTAATCTACCCCTAATTGGCACATCTGTCTTAATTCATGATCCGTTAAATCAAATTTCGTCGTCGTCACCGATACATTCATCATCGGGAAATCCCCCTCATGTCTTAATTTTCAACAGTATAAGAATACGCTTACATTTTATGTTTTTAATTGTAAGACAAATAAAAATGTGAGTCAATAAAAAATTTTGAATATTTAAAATTAATTACGGAATCGTTTTTAGGACAAAAAAAACCGAATAAAGATGAATTCTTTATTCGGGAAGTCCTTCGTAAATTCGTTGTCAATATATTAATATAATTTAGGATTCTTCAGTATTAAACCTCTTCATAGCTTTCTTTCTGACAAAATCCAGGTGACGATACATGGCTGTATAAGCTTCGATTGGATCACGTTTCTTAAGGGCATTATAAATATCCACGTGATACTCAATCGTTTGAGCCAAATTACGATCCTCCAACGGAATCTGTTCCAGCACCTTTTGGTGAAAACTTTGCAACGGATCAATGATTGCTTCAAAAAGAGGAATCTTCGCAGCAAGGGCAATGGCTTTATGGAATTCTTTATCCACTTCTGTTGAATCCTCCGTAGGCAGAGCCTTCATTTCTTCTATCAGATCGCTTAACCTCTCCAGATCCTCATCCGTGATTTTTTCGGCCGCTAACGTAATCAACCCCAACTCTAATGCCACCCTCGTTTCGATAATCGAAACTAAGTCCGAAGATGAAAGCGCTAACATCATTGAGAACGGCTTAGAGCCTACTTTGTCTGCAAAGAAGGTTCCATTTCTAGTCTTCCTGTTCACGATCCCCAGAACTTCCAACGACGTCATTGCTTCTCTAATCACGGGTCTGCTTACACCACAAATCTCCATCAATTCCAGTTCAGACGGGATTCTGTCTCCAGGTTTCAGCTGCCCGGTAGTCAGCAGTCCAATGATCTCATCAATGACCTGGTTCGACAACGTTTTCCTGCTCAGGGATTTTATATCTACACTCTTCGAATTTTCCATATCTTCTCCCTCTTTCAACAAGACTCTATTTGAATATAATTTGTAAGACAATTTTACTAAAGATTTGAAGAATGTCAAGATAGATGTATGAGGTATGAATGGCTACGACCATTTTCGTACTGATTACCACAAAGTGGTGGCTGACCCCAGCTAAGCCAATGCTCAACGCACCGTGGGCTCAAATCGTCCACTAGCTAAGGATTGGAATGGTTGGACATTCTGCACGCCTTATCAGGTTATCATTTTAGGGGAATTCGCACGTCATAAAAAAAACTAGTCCTAAGGATGTTCTACACCTTAGGACTGGTTCATACTATTATCTATTGACTTAGACTATCCATAATGCTTTCTAATGCTTTCCCATTCTCCGTTGACTTCGGTTGGTTTTCGTGAGGTACTGTTGGATTTTCCTTAAGGAAGTTTTGTTTGACCTAATTCATGTCAACCATATCAATCTTACCGTCAAAGTTAATATCTCCTTTGCGGTCGTCTGTATCCCAATGTTTTGTACAGTAAAGTGCCCTGGTATATCCAATTCTAACATTAATGGTTCTCTAGTGGACGGCAGTGAATCCACTTCAAAATTAGGCTTTTCCAGTACTTTCCCATCATATTGATTTCCAGCCTTATCCTTAACCTTGACACTAGCACCCATTGTGGAATTAACTCAACTTAATTGGTGAGTTTAAATCATTATAATCCCGATAAGATCGGTAGGAGACTAGTTTTTTTCCATTTAAAGAACCATCCAGTTGTAAAATACGAGCATTGCTGATTTCTAAGTAGAAATGATAATCGTTCATGTTTAGTCTGAAAAAGTTATAGGTATTGCCGAGCAGAATCTTCTTGCTTACATGTGTGTCAGGATATTTCTGAATAAACTCAGCCAGCTGCTGTACAGAAGAAGAAGGAATTTCAGCCATATTATAGTACGTTCCCTTAATATTAGCTTTTAACTTACTCACTGTTGTTAGAGCCTTGTCTTTCATTTTTTTGCTATCTAACTCCATAAATTCACCCCTCTTTGGTTACTATTAAGAAGAATCCCCAATATCTGATATTATAAACAGACATTTTCATTTCAGAAGGATACACACGATAAGCCTCATCTCCTCAAAAAACTTTCTCCTCCATTTTGTCACAGAATCATTCACTCATCCGTTATATCAGTAAATAATCGAAAAGGATGATGACGATGGTAAAATATGAAGTGGCTATTGTAGGGGGAGGAATTGCGGGGTTAACGGCTGCGGTCTATACAGCAAAAGCTGGGAAACGAACCATTGTATTGGAACAGCAAAAGCGATTTGGAGGCAGAGCCATCACCAACAAAAAGCAAGGGGTATATTTTAATTTGGGCGGTCATGCACTGTATAAAGGGGAGGCGTATGAATCATTCCGCGAACTCGGATTACGACTTGAGGGAAGCACACCATCTATTGATGCTTACGGGATGTGGAAAAAACAAATAGTGACTTTACCAACGAACACATCCTCCTTCTTTCAAACGCCGCTCCTAAGCTTTGCAGGAAAGCTCGAATTGGCAAAATGGTTCATTAAATTAGGAAAAATGGACACCAGTGTTTGGAACCAGATCAGTATCCGCGATTGGATTGAAACTAGGTTACATGATCCAATGCTGCGCAACGTGTTCTATGCACTGCTCCGAACATCCACTTATGTACTTGCACCTGAATTACATGCTGCTGGTCCTGCCTTAAAGCAACTGCAGCGTTCGCTTAAAGGGGTCCTGTATCTTGATAAAGGATGGGGGACACTTGTAGAAGAACTGCGTGAACTTGCTGTCCAACTAGGAGTGGAGTTGGTCAGTGGTGGTAAAGTGGGGGCAATCGAACATCAAGATCAACAAGTACACTCGATTTTATGTCAAGATGGTACTAGAATAGAAGCATCGAATGTCATACTAACTACACCACCCTCTATTTCTCACCAACTAGTTCCTCATGCAGATCAAACCGTACTCCATACCTGGAACAATCAATCGATTCCTGTTACAGTTGCCTGTCTAGATGTTGGTTTGCGTCAGCTGCCTAAACCAAGGGATCAATTCATCTATGGATTGGATCAATCCATTTTCTTTACGAACCAATCACGGGAGGGTAAACCAAGGCCAGCTACCTTGAGTGATGATGGGACACAAGTGATATCGCTCTTTAAATATCAGGGCCCACAATCAGATGCATCGAAAGATGAGGCTGAGTTGGAGCAAGTGTTAGATGTGGTTCAACCCGGCTGGCGGAATGAATTAGTTATAAGACAGTTCCTGCCGAAAATGACGGTAGTCCACGATTTTCCTCATATGAAAAGAGTGGAAGATCCTGGACCTGCTGTTCCTGAAATTGAGGGACTATATGTTGCTGGTGACTGGGCTTCACATGGGGAGCTTCTCGTTGATGCATCCGTAGCTAGCGCTAAACGAGCCGTTTCACATCTACTAAACATGAGAGAGGAAATCAAATGATGAGTATGGAAGGACTTTATCAAACCTATCAACCCTTGCTTTTTTCATTAGCCTACCGTATGTTAGGCAGCGTGATGGATTCAGAGGATATTGTCCAAGAAGCGTTTATAACCTTTAATCAGCTCCCCAACCGCGAACATATTGAAAACAAAAAAGCGTATCTATGTAAGATCGTCACCAATCGCTGTCTGGATTTGATACGGTCGTCCGCCAAGAAACGTGAGGTATATGTCGGACCATGGCTTCCGGAACCATTGCTTAAAATAGAGAATTCACCTAACGATCCTTCTCAAGCCTTTCTTCAACACGAATCCATCTCTACCGCCTATTTACTATTATTACAACAACTAAATGCGATAGAACGAGCCGTCTTTTTGCTTCGTGAAGTTTTTCAATACTCTTATGATGAAATCGCTGAAATTCTTGGAAAAAGCAATGCGAACTGCCGGCAAATTTTTCACCGTGCGAAAAAAAGCATGGAATACGACCCTAAGAAACAGCCTTCGATTTCAATAGCGGAATCTACAGTAAAAGAGTTTGTACAGTCCATCTTAAATGGAAACGTAAATCAATTATTGGACCTTGTCAGCAAAGATGTCGCAATGTACTCGGATGGCGGCGGCAAAGTAAAAGCTGCACAAATACCTATTTTCGGTGCTAGCAGAGTGGTTCAATTGCTCCAAAACCTAGTGAAAATGTATGCAGGCAAGTTCCTCATCGAATATACTTCTGTCAACGGTCTACCAGGACTGATCTTAGCAATCGATGATCACTTACAATATGTGTACTCCTTTGCCTTTAGTGGCCATCAAATTCAGACGATCTACACGGTTGCTAATCCCGATAAACTACGACATTTGCAATAGAAGATCACCTAAATCGAAGTTCTCCTCTATCAATCAGACACAAAAACAGCTGGCCATTCCATCTAAGCCAGCTGTTTTTTATTATTTATCGATCATTGAGATAGTAGACCGGCACGATTTTAAATGGTCGCGCCTGTTTGTTGAATATGAAATTAAACCTTTTCCCTAAGTGATCCGTTCTCAAGTTCAAATTCAGACCATTAGCGAGCCACGAAAACCCCTTGCAGCATAGTAGGAGTCTGCTCCATTGTGATACAAGAAGACGCGACCGAAGCGATAATCGCAAAAAAGTGCACCGCCGAGCTCTCTAATATCAGTGGGTGTTTGCACGAAAAGACCCTAAATATAAAAAGAGCTAACAAAATAAAAAAAGACAGTTCGTGTTATGAACTGTCTTTTTTTTTGGACATCATCCTGCAGGAATCACTTGTTTATAATAGGGGTTATCCGGTCTATTCTATTTGTCCAAATTCCACCTTTATAACTCTTTGGTAAACGCTCAAGGTCTGATTTCTCGTCAAATCCTTCTGACCAATTACCATCTCCGGCAACAAGAATAACCCTTGTATTGACATCCTCCATTCTTTTTACGAACTTGTTGGGAAATCCCCAAAGGTAAGAAGCATACTTTTCTGGTATATGAATTTGCGTATTTTTACAAGAACCGGGTATATAACCCGTCCAACTTAAAGCTTCATAAGAAAGTAGACAGCTTTTTAGCGTCTCTTTTGACATGACACGCATATCAGGCAAATTCTCCTTTAACGTTTCAATAGGTTCATCCCCGCCATATACTGATAGATCGCCTAGCCTTTCTTCAGAGTAATTAGAGAGGTACTCAGCTAATTGTTTACCCTCAGTTGGATCGTTACTCTTAATGTGAATTAAAAATTCCTTATTTGGAAAGTGCGTTAATACTTCATTTAATGTAGGCATCTGGCCTAATCCTTTCCCTCGAAAAGGATAAGTCTTTCCATTGTCAGCTGTATAACCATATCCTATATCTAACTTTCTAAGCTCTTCCATTGAATGGTCTCTTGTCTTGCCAGTACCATCTGTTCTACAATCAAGGGTCCAATCGTGAAAAATGGCAAATTCCCCATCACTCGTAGGTTGGATATCAATTTCGACTATATCTGCTCCTGCTTCGAAAGCTGCTTTCATTGAAGGAATAGTGTTTTCCAAGTAAGGGTGTTCAGGTTCATTGATAATTTCTGCTGTACACGTTTCTCCAGTAATACCTTCCATTGGAAAAGTTTGAGCTAAGCCCCGATGAGCCAGAAGGATCGGCTCCCCTTTTGTTTCCTCTATAAACATAGAACTATTATTTAGATAAACAAAAATCGTTAATACGAGGCTGACTAATATCGTTACTTTAAAGCCTTTTTTTATTTCTTTTTTCATTCGTTTCCCATCCCTATCCAAATAAATGATTTAACTATACATCAGACAAAACTATTCATAATCACAAGTCGTGGAAGCCGGAAGTTCCCTTTCTATTTAATTCCATTTGATTAAATTTGTCTACTGTTAAAAAACGATCATAATGAATAAAGATAGGGATGGTGTCTCACCGCTCTGATGACCACTAATATCTGGACGTATCAAGCAATTACAATATTTCGATATACCCTTCTGTTCCATGCACGCGAATTTTTTGCCCATCCCTTATAATTTTGGTAGCATTTTCGACTCCGACTACTGCAGGTAAACCATATTCACGTGCGATAACGGCTCCATGGGTCATGAGTCCACCTACTTCGGTTACTAAACCTTTTATGGATACAAATAATGGTGTCCAGCTAGGGTCAGTAAAGGAGGTGACTAAAATATCTCCATCTACTAGATCAGCATCTTCCATGTTTAAGATGACACGTGCTCGCCCCTCTATGACTCCGGAAGAAACAGGTAGACCTACAACAGCTTCTTCTGGGAGATTTCCCCGTTTGTACTCACCTGCAATGATTTCCCCATCAGACGTGATAACACGAGGGGGAGTTAGTTTTTCATATAATTTGTACTCGTCTTTTCGTTTGTTGATGATCTGGTCATCCAGTTTATTTGTACGTACGACTTCCCGAAGTTCTTCAAAAGTGAGATAGTAGATATCTTCTTTTTCATGAAGAATGTTGGCTTGAACGAGTTGTTCGGCTTCTTTCAATAAAGCCTGCTTATAAACGAAGTAGCGATTGACCATGCCGTATTTTGGATATTCACGATAACCGCTGAAATTCCGGATGAGGTTGATCATTCGTTTGGTTTCTTTGGCTTTTTGTTCCCCATCCGGTAATTGCCTCAATCGATCTACTAACTCTTGTTCCTTTTTCAATGCTTCCTGTCGCCCTTGCTCAAATTTCCGATTGCTGGCATTAGGCTCAAAGTTCTTGATGTTACTGAGAATCATTGGGACTAGTGCAGTTGGCTTTTCGCTCCAACGGGCTTTCGTAATATCGATTTCTCCGCTGCATCGTATTCCGTATTTGTTGAGAAAAGCATAGATCGCTTCTCGGGTTTCCTGTCCACCATCAAACGTAATCAGTTCATCCAAAAAGTTATCATCCTTTACATGTTGTAAATAATCAATGACTTCCGGATAAGGACGAATCACATCCGCGACATCCAATAGCGCCAGACCCATTTCTGAAGTAATATTGTTTGGGACAGATTGAGACAGGGTATCTGCCACGTTTTTTTCACCTAACCACTCGTTCATATGTTCATTGATCCATGATGAAGCTTCCATGGAAGACGTGATCACACCGGAACTTTGCGGGTCAAATAAAATCTTCTTTAATCGCTGGATATCTTCAGGAATAAAATCAAATAAATCAGATCCTGATTTCGTTTGAATGATTTGTTTTAACTCTTCTTTCGATGTTTGACTACTCTGAATCAAATCAGACACGATTGTCGGATCGCTTTCAATTTCAGTTTGATCACCCGATGTATTATTGCTTTTGCTGGGACTTGATACTTTTTCACCATCTGCTGACGATTGGATAAAATCATCTCGCTCTACGATGGTCGTGAGTGCGTCTTTTATGAGCGGATCAGATTTCCCCAAGGCATCTATTATCATTTTTCTTCTGACAGGCGAAGCCAAATGATGTGTGACATCAACAAACAATCTTCCACCAGCTATACGCATGGGTGCAGGAGTCGTTAACAGGTAAAAAGATAATCCCAGTGGCTTCATGGCGTCTGACATCATTTGCTGATGACCGACCGATACATAGACATGATTGTCTTGATCATTCGCTTCAGGGATCGGGTATAAAGTAGTGATGGGCCGACTCTGAACAATATAAAATGTATCATCAACCAAACACCATTCGATATCTTGCGGGCAACCAAAATGAGCTTCGATTTGTCTTCCCACGCGTGCCAGTTGCAAAATTTGTTGTTCAGTAAGGGTTTGAGTATTTTGCTGATCCGGACCGATCTGTTGTGTCTCTGTTCCGCCTTCTTTTCGTCCATAGATAGCCAATTTCTTGGTTGCGATCCTCTTATCGACGATTTCCCCTTCCTGTACTTTATAACAATCGGCTGATACTAAGCCTGAGACCAATGCTTCTCCAAGTCCAAAACCGGCATCGATTGATAGCACCTTCCGGTTGGACGTAACGGGATCAGCGGTAAATAAAATCCCTGAAGACTCTGGGAAAACCATCCTTTGAACGATAACGGACAATTGAACTTGACTGTGGTCAAACCCATTCTGCATGCGGTAGATGACCGCTCGATCCATAAAGAGGGAAGCCCAACATTTGCTTATATGCTGCAAGATCGCATCTTTGCCGATGATATTTAAAAAAGTGTCCTGCTGCCCGGCAAAAGAGGCATGAGGTAAATCTTCCGCGGTCGCACTGGAGCGCACGGCATAAGCATGTTCCTCGCCGAACTGGGAGAGATAGTGAGTAACGGCTTTCACAACATCGGAAGGAATGTCTACTTCCAGAAGGACCTGTCGAATCTTCCTGCTGATTTCACCAACCTGATCTCGATCCTCTGGCTTTAGCTTTGTTAGACTTTCCAACAAAGCATGATACGTTTCATTTTGTACGATGGCTTTTTGAAATCCAACTGTTGTCACACTAAATCCTTCTGGCACTTGGATTCCCTGAATTTTTGATAATTCCCCTAAATTTAACCCTTTTCCGCCTACGAGCAATAGTTGTGTTTGTTCAATTTCCTGAAAACGGAGAACCAAAGAACTCATTCTACATCTCCCCCTATCCATCAATGTTCTATTGATTTTAGCAGTAGCAAATGAGAATAAACAGTCTATAATAACCATTTTCAACATGCTATAATGGTATTAGGAAGAGATCGTTATTGTGGAGAAATTTATAATAACAAACGATCAGCCAGTCGTTTTTCTTATTATTTTCCTCAATATAACTCCCACAGCTAAGCCTGGTATGGCAGACAACATTGGTAGCCAAACAGGTCCTAATAAAATGCCAAATAGCCGAAAATTTGAAGAATTTATACATCCGACAGTGACAAAATAAGCAGCAAATACAAAGGGAAGAAAAGAATGGTTTCCTTTCCCTCCACCTGCATCTTTCCAAGCATCCCACATAGCCAAAAAATACAAACAAGGGTAAAACATTAACCATTGATAATCAGCTTGTCCAATCGCTTTTTCAATGTCCCCTTGAAAACTTGAGATAACCACTTTATTGAAGTTCGCCTGAACATTAATCATAAATTCTAAGAATATCAAGACGACCCCTTTTATTAATTTTCCGTTTAAAAATTGACCAAAGCCAGGAAGGGCAATACTCCATAGTAATTTTTCTTTTGGTTTAGCCACATGAGTTTAACCCGTTGCCCATTTTTTTCGATCATGTGCTGAAGGTGGTTTCTCTAACCAACTTATCAATCATAATATTGCCCCATGTCTTGTGGATATATCTGAGGCATACTCTAACACTTCGCGAATATTAGGATCTTCTACATCCTTTAAAAAATGCGAAATCGTACAAATTCCTAATGAATCGTTCAGATAGGAACCCCATAATTTTGCCACTTCACTTGACGTTAATTTGATAGGATCGTGATTACTTTCCATTAAATAACCTCCTATTTTTTAATGCATCAAGCATAATATTCTCAAAAACAGGAATTATATTTAGGAACTACCTGATTAAATTCTAACCGGTGGATTATGTGAATTCCTTCATCATTTCTGCATAAAACCAAAATTTCGGTGCCGTTTTCGTCCTTCGAAAACGACACCTTTCACAACAATTCAACCACAGATTATGAATACAATTTCCTATTTTATAAATAATAACTCTAACATAACCCTGATATGGGAAGGAATTTCAACTATTATGGAAAATAAAATGATTCAACTTACTTCATCAGAAATAGCTTCTCTTTGGACTGCTTTTATGAATAACAGTATGTCTATTCAATTTTTAAACTATTTCCTAAGTACAGTTGAAGATCCAGAAGTAAGGTCAATAATTGAAAAAGGGCATAGCATTTCAGACGAACTTCTTACACAGATAACCGCAGTCTACCAACAAGAGAGCATCCCTATTCCGAATGGTTTTTCAGATAGTGATGTTAACCTAAATGCTCCTAGATTATTTACAGATTCATTTATGATTTCTTATGTAAACCATATGTCTAAAGCAGGGATGTTAGGTTATAGTGGATTTTTATTAATGAGTGCAAGAAAGGACATCAGAAAACTCTTTAAGAATGCACTACAAATGACCTCTGACTTATATGACGAAAGTTCGGAGATTCTTCTTGAAAAAGGATTATATATTCGGTCACCTTATATTAATTACCCTCAACAAAAGGATTTTGTGGACAGCAAAAAATATTTAAGTGGCTTAAATCCATTTTCTAACAAACGACCATTAAATACGGTGGAACTTTCTCATTTACATATGAATATCCAAAACAATTTAATCGGGGCTAAATTATCTATTGCGTTTGCACAATCTTCACCAAGGAAAGAAGTCATTAAACTTATGCTGCAAGGAAAGGATATTTCTGAAAAACACGTAAAAATTTTCTCTAAAACCTTACTCGATAATAATACACAATCTCCTGTATCTTCTGATGTTTCGATAACGGACTCAACAGCACAGGTATTTTCAGATCAATTAATCATATTTCATCAAGGATTGTTAACTGCTTCGGGGACGGGCAACTATGCAACCGCAGCAGCTGCAAGTCAAAGAAGTGATTTAGTGCTAAATTACGAGAGACTTTCACTTGAGATTGCCCAGTACGCTAAAAGTATTGCTGATTTGATGATTCAAAACGAATGGCTTGAACAGCCACCAGGAACTACGGATAAAGTAAAGTTAGCACAAGAAAAAAAGCAAAATTAAGTGGTTACAGGTACTACTATTACATTTTTAAAAAAGGCAGAGCATTGTTAATGCTTGCCTTTTCTTACTAGTTACTTCGTATATGAATTGAGAAGAATGCATCCCTTTAAAATTCTACGATTGCCACATAATTATTTAGCTCACTTGTTAATTCGGCAGCGAATGCAAGAATAACCCCTACCTACTAAAAAAATCGAGTATAAAATCTTTAAGATTTCATACTCGCTTTCCTATGCTAATTCATTGTTTCTTCACGTTAAGTAATGATGTTAAATCATTTTATACTACTGGATATAAACATGGAGGCATCCTGATTCATGAAAATACGATGTCCATGATGGAATGTCTTTATTTCATTTGAATTAAATCCCACTTCAGATAGTCTTTCTTTCAGTTCTTCATGGGAAAAACCGTTATGAACCTTCGGATGGTTGATGTGATCGTTTTTGTCAAAGTCAACAATAATGAGCTTGCCTCCATCATTCAGAATGTTGAACAACTCTTGCAAAATTTTTTTAGTATCGGGAATATGAAGAAGAACGAGTGACATTAACACGATGTCAGCCTTAAGGTCAGGCGTTCCTTGGGTAAAATCTGAATAAAGTACTTTTGAGTTGGTGATTCCTTTGTGAGAAATTTTAGCTTTTGCAACCTCCAGCATTTGTTCTGATGAATCGACCAACAAAATGGAATCGACCAGATCTGTTAATGCTAAACTAATTAGCCCGGTACCACTCCCATAGTCGATTAAAGATTTTGTTTTACTATTTTGTAGTTCTGGTCTTACTTCCTCAACGATTACTTTAGCTAATTCCATTCTATCTTCTGTATCATATCTTTTTGCCATCTCTTCAAAAACGTTATTTTCCATATTTAACTCTCCTATTCATAAAAAAATTGAAACTGGTAATCATTATATCAAAATCAAATCATTAAGGTGCGATTCTCCCCTCGGTTGGCGAGTGCTTGCCCAGTGGATTTTTGGTACACTACTTATAGTTCATTTATGGAGAAGCGAGGTGATTTGTTCATGGAAAGTTTGACACCAGAAGAAAAGCAGCAGTCGATTGAAGCGTTTGCGTCGATTATCCGCAAATCGGAAAATGCGCTTTCACATATGAAAACTGATGCGCCACAGACAAGGTTACTTGAAAAGCGATTGAAGGCTGCTCGGATTGGGGCAGATGCGCTTCTTGAACAATGGGAGGGTAAGGAATTGGATGTCAGCAAAGCAGATTTGATTGAAGCGAAAAAGGTGCTAGAGGGCTTGTTGTTGACACTTCCTTCATTTCTTGAGAAGTCAAAAGCGGGCAGTGGACAGCAGACCTACATTACGAGAAGGATAAAGGCTTTTAATGTTGCGGTTTTGTATATGGACGAGTTAATTAAAATGTGAACAAGCGTAAGTATCCCTCGTCAAGATCGTGTCACGTTCTGGATCTTAATCATTCATGATAACTACCACGCGACGGTACTCCCACATTCAACTAACCCATTTACCCAAATAAAAAGCCGGCATCCGCCGGCTCCAACATTACTTACCTATGATTCCTGCACACGTCTCTTAAATTATTCATTACTTCTTCTTTCTCTTCCCATGAATAAATGGAAGCCCCGGCAGCCAATGGATGTCCACCGCCGTTGTATTTTTTGGCGATGGTATTGATGACTGGTCCTTTGGAACGGAGTCGGACCCTGATTTGATCTTCTTCCTCAATGAAGAATACCCACGCTTTGATGCCTTTTACGTTCCCCAAAGTACTGACCAATAAGGAAGCTTCTGAAGGAACGACTTGATGCTGTTCCAGTATTTCTTTCGTCATGATCATGCTTGCACAGCCGTCCTGATCCATTTCGAAGTTTTGAAGGACATATCCGTGTAGCTTGATGACATTGGAATCTATCTCGTACATTCTATTGAATAGTTCATTACGGTCAAAATCGAAGCGAATCAATTCGCCTGCGATATCAAACGTGTTCTGGGTTGTGCTCGGATAAAGGAATCTTCCCGTATCTCCCACAATCCCGGCAAATAAAAGTCTTGCGCCTTCATTTGATAGTGTTAATCCTTTATCCTTACCGAACAAGTAGAATTCATAAATCATTTCGCTTACTGAGCTTGCGGATGTATCGATCCATAGGTAATCTCCGTATGCATCTTCATTCGGGTGATGATCAATTTTAACAAGCTTATCCCCCAATTTATAGCGACTGTCACAGATTCGTTCTTCATTCGCCGTATCGCAAACGATGATTAAAGCGCCTTCGAAAACGTGGTCTTCAATGACATCCAAACGTTTTAAATAATGAAGACTTTCATCTTCTTTCCCGACTGCATAGATCTTTTTATCCGGGAAGGATGATTTCAGTATTTCAACCAGTCCCCCCTGGGAACCGTATGCGTCCGGATCTGGGCGAACATGTCTATGCACAATGATGGTTTCATATTGTTTGATGAGGTTCAGGATTTGTTCTTTCATGGGAATCTCCTTTGTAGTGGATTTTTTATTTGGCATTCTGTCCTGATATCTGTAAAATAGTAGCGAGAGAAGTCAACGATGGAGGACAAAACTATGTATTTTCTCGCACTACTGATTGTTGTAACATTCACCTTTTATGTCTTTTATAAGATCAGACAGGTTCGAACGAATCGACCTATGGAAAAGAAATGGTTATCGGCGAAGGCAAGCATTGCCCTGGGGCTATTTGTTGCCCTGTTTGGGATCAATCAGCTGTTTTTATTCCCTGGAACGCTGACGTATTTTATCGGCGGTCTTTTCATCCTGATCGGGCTAGGAAGCTGCTGGGCCGGCTATAAGTTGTACAAGCACGTGCTTCCTTATGCTCAAAGAGAAGCGAAAGAACTGGATAACCAATAAGGTACGAAAGACTAGATGTTATATCTAGTCTTTTTTTGTTTGTAGGTACTTTTTAATGAGCGAGCAGTGGTTGATTTCCGCTCCAGATGCTCGCTTTCCGCGGGGCGTGAGTTGCCTCCTCGGGCTTTGCCCTGTGGGGTCTCAACTGTCACACTCCGGCGGCTAGCCCCTCGAGGTCATAAGCTAAATGGTCCAAGAAGGCAAAAAACGCCTTCCCGGCCATTCATCTTATGCTTGTCAGGGCTGATCAAGCCGCCTGCGCTTTTCGTACTGTCCCGCTATTCCCGCAGGAGTCGAGCATCTTCGGCTCCAATCAACATAAGGATTATCTGTTTATCATATACTTCCAAATACATATTAATCACTACATTTATAGCCATGTGTTGTCAATAAAGTGAACTAATGACGATCAATCAACTGGCAAATCATCAGGGATTTCCCTACCATTACACCTTCACAATATACTTCTACGTCCACTTTACCAAATTTTCTTCCTACGTCGAGTACTTTCGGGTGAATTTCGAGCATACTCTCCATTTGTACAGGCTTGATGAAATAGATGGTCATGTTTTCGATGACAATATCCCCTTTTTTATAGGGCTTCAATGCACGATTGGCCGCTTCTGTCATTAATGTAGTGAATACACCATACGAAATCGTACCAATTCCCGTTGTCATCTGTGGAGTAACAGCAAAAAGGTAGACTTCTTTATCGCCCTTCTTTTCACTCGCTGCTTCTACTCCGTTACTGATCAGATCATCAATCGTTTCCCCAACCTGAGGCTGCCTTTGAATCATTTGCAGAGCCTTTAATACGTCCTGACGGCTGATGATCCCTTGCAGCTTGTTTTGTTCATTGACGACGGGGAGTAATTCGATCCCTTCCCAGATCATGATATGAGCGGCGGAAGCGACACTGGTATTCGGACTTACGGTGATCGGTTGTTTGGTCATGATCTTATCGATCCCCGTATACTTTTCCTGGCCCATTACGTCTTTAGAGGTGACCATGCCATGTACTTTCAGGTTGTTATCCACTACTGGGAAACGGCTGTGAAACGTATACTGATTCTTTTCGTACCATTCCTCCAACGTATCATCTATATGCAAGTACGCTGTGTCATCTGCTTTTGTTAAAATATCTTCTACCAATACGATTTCCTTTTTGATAAGCTGATCATAGATGGCCCTGTTGATCATGGTGGCCACTGTAAAGGTGTCGTAGGAAGTAGAAATGATCGGGAGTTCGAGCTCATCTGCAAGCTTCTTGACATGATCTTCTGTATCGAATCCACCGGTAATCAGTACGGCAGCCCCGGCTCTCAGTGCGTGCTCATGGGCCTGGGTCCGGTTCCCGATGATCAACAGGTTCCCAGCTTCCGTGTATCTCATCATGGCTTCAAGCTTCATCGCTCCAATAACGAACTTATTGAGCATTTTATGTAATCCCGTTCTTCCACCCAATACTTGTCCATCAATGATATTGACCACTTCTGCATAGGTGAGCTTTTCGATGTTATCTTTCTTCTTTTGCTCGATCCGAATTGTTCCGACGCGCTCGATGGTGCTTACATATCCTTTGGTTTCAGCATCTTTAATCGCCCTGTATGCTGTTCCTTCACTCACATTCAATGCTTTTGCAATTTGGCGAACGGAGATTTTTTCACCGACTGGCAAGGTATCTATGTAGTCTAATATTTGTTCATGTTTAGTAGCCAAGCTTTTCACCCTTCTTTATAACGTCCTGCTTCATATGTTTATTATAATGTGAAAAGCGTGGGGTTTCAATTTAATCGGGGCTTACATTGGTGTAAGCCCACTGATTTGGAGAACTTTGATGCTTTTGAACATAGATAGTGCTGGTTGATTTCCGCTCCAGGTGCTCGCTTTCCGCGGGGCGTGAGTTGAGCCTCCTCGGGCTAAAGCCCTGTGGGGTCTCAACTGTCTAGCTCCGGCGGCTAGCCCCTCGAGGTCATAAGCTAAATGGTCCAAGAAGGCAAAAAACGCCTTCCCGGCCCATTCATCTTATGCTTGTCGGGGCTAGGCGAGCCGCCTCCGCTTTTCGTACTTTCCCTCTATTCCCGCAGGAGTCGAGCACCTTCCGCTTCAATCAACTTTCAGGGTTTGTTTACTTTAACAATACCATTTTAATAGAACACCTTTTATAAAAGAGGCTTATCCAAATGATCTTGATTTCATTTTTCTTACAGGCTTCACTTTCACTCTATTACTCTTTGCCGCTCCTTTAGATGTGTATAGTAGGGCTGCAAGATTCCCCGCTACGACAAATGTGGCAAGGACGAGCCAGCTGATGGCAAAGATGCCTTGAATGCCTTCAGCAAAAATGGACATGCGGGGAGCTCCATAATAAATGAGGGCTCCTGTGATCAGTAAACAGAGAATGTATCGTTGTTTCACACGTTTTTCCTCCTCTCTAGGCTTGTATCATGTATATGCGAGTGAATGGAGGATATTGTTTAAACATGAGAAAAAGGGTGATGCAAACGCACCACCCTTCCCTTATTAGTATTCTATTACATCTCCAGCCTTCATGACCTGTCCTTCACAATCTTCGAGCAAGTCGATGAATTTCTGCGGATCCTGTTTGATCGGCGGGAACGTATCATAGTGAATCGGTACGACTTTCTTCGCTTTTAAGAAGCTTGCTGCCGTAGCTGCATCTTCTGGTCCCATCGTGAAATTATCCCCGATCGGAAGGAACGCAAGATCAATCGGATGACGCTCCCCGATCAGTTTCATATCTGAGAATAAGCCTGTATCCCCCGCATGGAAGATTGTTTTCCCTTCAATCATCAAGAGAACGCCTGCAGGCATACCCATATAAATGATTTCATTTCCATCTGTAATTAGACCTGAGCCGTGGAACGCCTGTGTCAATTTCACTTTCCCGAAGTCAAATTCATAAGCTCCTCCGACATGCATCGGATGGGTCTTCACTAATTGCCAGCTTAAGTACGTCGCCAGTTCATGGTTCGCGATCACCAATGAATCATTCTTTTTTGCAAGTTCGACGGTGTCACCTACGTGATCGTTGTGACCATGTGTAAGGATGATCACATCAGGTTTCTCGTCATCCACTTTAAGATCCGTCAGTTCGTTTCCGTTGATGAATGGATCGATTAAAATCGTTTTTCCGTTCGTTTCGATTTTCACTACTGAATGTCCATGATATGAAATCTTCATTTTGCATCTCCTCCAAATAAACTTATCTATTTTTCTTACTCTCGTATGCTACTTTATGTTATACCCCAATTTTATAAAAATAAGCGAGTAGTGGCAATTAAGTTGTTGTCTCTACTCATATAAAACAGTAATAAAAAAAACAAGGTCAACCCTTGGTAAGTGAGATTTTCTATTTTACAGCTGATTGATCATCCGCTTCCTTTTCCAATACATTTTCGATATAATCTTTTCCCCACTCATACATAGCCTCTAAAATCGGCAACAGTCTTTCACCATGCTCGGTAAGTGAGTATTCAACTTTTGGTGGAACTACAGGATAAACCTCTCGGTGCACGATTAAATGATCTTCAAGTTCGCGTAATTGGTTTACAAGCATTCTTTGGGTTATTCCCGGCATCAGGGACTTTAATTCACCAAATCGTTTCGTTCCTTCCTTGCCTAGATGCCATAAAATTAACATTTTCCATTTACCACCGATTACTGCGAGCGTTAATTCTTTCTCACAGTTAAAATTTTTCTCTCCTAAATTTGGCATTTACGTCAACTCTCCTTTATTTCATCCAATAGTATACTTTTTATCACTATATGCGATGAAAGTGCGTACTTCAAATTTATTTACATACTGAGTATACTAAACAGCATGCTAGTGAGTAAATACATTCTCATGACAACACTTAGCATAACTAATTAAAATTTATAATAAGGAGCGAATATAAATGAAATTACAATTAGCATTAGATCTTGTGGATATTCCAGGAGCAATTGCATTAGTAAAAGAGGTAGAAGAGTATATTGATGTTGTAGAAATTGGTACACCTGTGGTGATCAATGAAGGCCTAAAAGCAGTGAAAGAAGTAAAAGCAGCATTCCCTGACTTAACCGTATTAGCGGACCTAAAAATTATGGATGCAGCTGGATATGAAGTAAGTCAAGCCTCTGCTGCGGGTGCTGACATCATTACGATTCTTGGAACGGCAGAAGACGAGTCCATTAAAGGCGCAGTAGAAGAAGCCCGAAAACATGGGAAACAAATCCTTGTTGATATGATTGCCGTGAAAGACGTTGCCGCCCGTGCGAAAGAACTGGACGAACTTGGTGCCGATTATATTTGTGTACACACAGGCTACGATCTGCAAGCTGTAGGGAAAAATTCCTTTGAAGATCTACACACGATCAAAAGCGTTGTGAAAAATGCCAAAACGGCGATTGCCGGTGGAATCAAATTAGAAACACTCCCGGAAGTTATTAAAGAACAGCCTGACCTCATCATTGTAGGTGGCGGGATTACAAGCAAAGAAGATAAACGAGCGACTGCACGTGAAATGCAGGAATTAATTCACCAAGGGTAATGGTAATGAAACGATGACGTCTACTCAATATTTAGCCAAAGTCGTGGAAGAATTAAGACAAACGGTGCACTTAATCTCTGATGAAGAGGCAGAGAAATTAGTAACCCTGATTCTAGAATCCAAGAAAATCTTTGTCGCTGGTGCTGGCAGATCTGGATTGATGGGGAAATCTTTTGTGATGCGTATGATGCACATGGGGATTGATGCCTATGTCGTTGGGGAAACTGTAACAGCCAACTTAGAAAAGGATGATCTATTAATCATTGGATCTGGTTCAGGAGAAACCAAAACGTTAGTGGCCATTGCTGAAAAAGCTAAAAGCTTGGGAGGTACAGTCGCAGCAATAACCATTTCTCCTGAATCAACCATCGGAAAATTAGCTGATCTGACCGTTACATTACCAGGAGTAACGAAAGACCAGTCTGAAGGTGATTACAAAACGATCCAACCAATGGGCTCTCTATTTGAGCAAACGATGTTGTTATTTTATGATGCCATCATCCTGCGATTTATGGAGAAAAAGGAATTGGATTCTACTAAAATGTATGGTAAACATGCTAATCTCGAATAGAGTAAAAGATACAGAAAAGGCCACATTTCATTATGCGGCCTTTTCTGTATACGCATTACACCGAAGATTTCAACATCTCTACTATATTAACATAAAAAAGCCGACTGAACATTCCCATGCAGTCGGCTTCGTGGTGTTATTGTTGCTCTAATTGTGTTCTTGTGTCTGAGTAGTCTACAGTGTGCGCTTCGGCAACGGCTTGGTATGTCACATATCCGTTCAACGTGTTGATACCTTTTAATAGCGCTTCGTTTTCCAGGCATGCTTTTTTGTAGCCTTTGTTTGCGATTTGAACCGCGTAAGGTACTGTTACGTTTGTAAGTGCGATAGTAGACGTACGTGGTACGGCACCAGGCATGTTGGCAACGGCATAATGCACAACTCCGTGCTTCACGTAAGTTGGATCGTCATGAGTTGTGATGCGGTCCGTTGTTTCGAAGATTCCACCTTGGTCGATGGCGATATCGACTACAACTGATCCCGACGTCATCGCTTTGATCATGTCTTCTGTTACTAATTTAGGTGCTTTCGCTCCTGGAATTAGTACAGCTCCGATGACTAGGTCCGCTTCTCTTACAGCTTGTTCGATATTCAGCGGGTTAGACATAAGTGTTGTTACGTCGCTTCCGAAGATATCATCCAGCTGACGAAGGCGATCCGGGTTAAGGTCAAGGATTGTTACGTTGGCACCAAGTCCGACAGCCATTTTCGCTGCATTCGTACCAGCAACTCCTCCACCGATGATCGTTACTTTACTGCGGCGAACCCCTGGGACACCTGAAAGTAATACACCTTTACCACCGTGGATCTTCTCTAAGAACTGTGCACCGATTTGAGTCGCCATACGTCCAGCTACTTCACTCATCGGAGTTAGTAGTGGAAGGGCACGATTCAGTTCAACCGTTTCGTACGCGATTCCGATCACTTTATTATCGATTAACGCTTTCGTTAATTCAGGTTCTGGAGCAAGATGTAAATATGTAAATAAGATAAGTCCCTCACGGAAATAAGAGTACTCACTTGGAAGTGGCTCTTTAACTTTCATGACCATGTCCATGGACCATGCTTCCGCTGCAGAATCAACAATGTGTCCACCTGCTGCTACGTAATCTTCATCTGTAAATCCTGAGCCTAATCCAGCTCCTGATTCGATGTAAACCTCATGTCCAAAAAGAACCAGATTCACAACACCTGCGGGAGTCATAGCCACCCGATTTTCATTATTTTTAATTTCCGTTGGTACACCAATACGCATACTAAGCCAACCTCCTAAATGCACTATTGCTCCTTGGAGCATTTACTTCCTAAATATAACACTATTCATATATAATAGCGAAGGGCAATTACTCACCCTGTAAGCACTTACATTCTAACAAATAAATAAGGAAATATCTCTATTTTTCTTTAAAAAGTTTAATGATTATTTCTTCGCTTTTTTCCAAAAATTCTTTAAAATAGAAACGATGCATATTAGTATACCCAAAGGAGATCATTCCATGAAACAACCTATGATCGAAAGACTCGGACTTGAAAAGGTCCCACCACAATTAAAATCAACCACATGGATCGAATACTTCATCATACAGCTCGCCTTCTCCGTGAACGCAGGAAACTTCCTCATCCCGGCACTGGCCGTCCTGGAAGGCGGACTATCCTTTCAGGCAGCGTTCCTCGCCACCGTACTCGGAGCAAGCGTCGCCTTCCTATTCGTATCATTCCTGTCTCTACCGGGCTCCCGCTACGGCCTGCCCGCTCAATATGTCCTAAGATCCATCATCGGAACCCGGCTGTCGATGCTCATCGCATCCCCCATCCGGTCCCTGACGTCCCTCTACTGGTTCAGCGTCCAAACCATCGGAGGAACCTTCGTCGTGATCTCCATGGTGGAAAAAGTAACACCTTACACCATTCCATTCATCCCAGTCGCCATCGGACTCGCCATCATCATGACCCTTCTAGCCCTCATCGGCTTCGAAGCCGTCAAGAAAGCGACCAAACTATTCATCCCGATCCTCGTGATCGGACAGGGAATCATCCTGTACCTATTCCTAACCAATGGAGCCGATTCCCTCCCAACACTAAGTCAAGGCCAGGAACCATTCTCCATCGGAACGTTCCTATTCTACTCAAGCCTCGTCTTCGTCCAATACATCTCCGGCGTCAGCGCATCATCCGACATTACCCGCTACAGCAAAAGCGATCGCCACGGATTCTGGGGTCTCTACGGTGGAAACGTCGTCGGCTTCATGATGACTGCACTGCTTGGAGGATTGAGTGCCAGCTTGTTCAAAGATCTGAATCCATTCGTGGCAGCCAGTCAACTGACCGACTCCAGTCTGCTTCTCTTGGTGATTACGGCGTGTGCGATGGTATCGATGATTTCTATTAATCTTAGTAATGCGTATACAGGGGGATACAGTCTGCTTAATGCACTTCCGTCTCTATCGCGGATACAAAGTGCACTATTGTTCAGTGTAGCCGGGATTATTTTAAGTTCGTTTCCTCAGCTGGTTTATAATGCGCAGGAGTATATTTCATATTTGGGGATCTTGATCATTCCGATATCGGCGATTGTGGTGGCTGATTATTTGGTTATTCGAAAAGGGAGGATTTCTGAGAGTGCGCTTGTTCGGCTTGCGAGTGGGGAGTCGAATTTTAATCGTGAGGCGTTGGTTGTGTTGGGGGTTGGGATGGTGTTTTATTTGGTGATTCCGGATTCGTTTTCACCGGGGTTTAGTTGTTTTATTGTTACTTGGGTTGTTTATGTGGTTAGTAAGATGCGAGGTGGGATGGAAGGACAGGAGGCTATTCAGAAGCTTGGTTAAGGAAAAAGAGTGAACCTGTATGTAAACTGGCACCCATGTCAAGGACACTTATAAAAAAAGAGTTTATGCAGCTAAAAGATGATTCCTATATTGAATAGGGGTCATCTTTTTTAGATTCCACTGATAACGGTAATTGTTATAGTAAGTCATGTAATGATGAATTTTCGATTTTAATTCCTTTAGTGTTTTAGCTGATTGATAATCTACATCATCTTTTAGGTGACCAAAGAATGATTCTTGAGGGGCGTTGTCCCAACAGTTTCCTCTTCGTGACATGGACTGTCTCAAGCCATACTTTATTAATAGCTTTTGGAATCGGGGGCTCGTGTAGTGGCTTCCCTGATCTGAGTGGATAAAGGCATCTGGATCAAGAGTGACCTTTTTATTGTTCATTAACTTATGGATTGTTTGGGTTGCGATGCCCAACGTAATTCGGTCAGACACATGGTAGGCCAGAATTTCGTTGGTGGACCCATCTTTTATGGTCGACAAATAAGCCATACGATTATGGTTGTATGGCAAGTAGGTGATATCTGTCAATAAAACTTTTCCTGGGATTCCTTGCTTGAAATCCCTGTTTAATTTGTTTGGAACGACCTGGTGCTCTTTTGTCGCCTTTGAGATTTGTTTATAGGGATTTGGTTTCCTGTGGGGGCAGACAATTCCGTATTTCTTCATAATTCTTTGGATCTTTTTACGGCTAAGGATAAGATTATACTCATTCTCTAAAATCATTTTAATGGAACGTGAACCTTTTTTATAACCCCTGCGGTTAAAAGCTTTTAAGATGATTTCCTTCACTTTTAGATCTAGCCGTTCCTTGGCCTCACGTACGGGAGATGCCTTCAAATAGCTATAAAATCCAGAACGTGAAACCTCTAAAAGATCACAAAAATATCTTGTCATCCTTTTAAAACCAGTATGTTCAAAGGTTTCTTGAATCAATTGAAATGCCTTACTTGGTCTTAGGTTTTTTCTTTTGTTTAACAGCCTCCTTTCTGTCGCTTCTAGCTTTTTTAACAACTCAACCTGCCCCTCTAAAAGCTTGATTCGTGCATTTTGTCTTTCAATCACTTCAGAAGGTGTAAGCTCCCGTTTGAAAGCCCTGCCAGATTCCGTTTTTCTTGAATCTGTAAGTCCTATTAATTCTTTTGTTTCATAAGCTTTCTTCCACCTATAAGCAGCTAATTCAATTCGTTTTACACCGATAACTTCCTCATCAAAGCCATTCTCCATAAAGATTTGTCGCGGTCGTTTCCCTGTTAGATACTCATCTACAAATCTATTTTTGAAAGCATTTGTGTAGGTGATGGATTTCTCACTAACTCGTTGTACATTTGGATTCTTTTGAAGTACTTTAATCTCTTTAGCTGAAAATATTACTTTACTCATAATGGCTCCTAGTCCCCGTTATTGTGAAGTTTAAGTATATAAAAAAATACCTGTAGGTAAAACACTCTTTTTCAAGCGTCTTAACTACAGGTACCAGTTTAATGTAAGGTTCACTCTTTTAGGAGACGGCAGTCTTTTGTTAGTTCCCCTTCATTAGTTCTGCTTTTGCTTTCAGATTCTCTTTTTGAAATTTCAACTCATACCGTGGAACTAACCCCATTATCAGAAAAATAATTACCTATTAATTGTATCAACTATTTCCTTAAATTCTTCCTCATACATTTGTTTAAATGATCTGCCTACTTTATCACTCAAAAATTTGATGAAGTCATCCATTGGAGGTATTACAGAATTTAATTTCCGCATATCTACTGCCAGATTAACCATTAATTCTGGTGTAAGTGATGCTTCAATAATACTTTGCTCTAAATCTACTTTTTTGTCTCTCCAATGAGTAACATATTTTAACCTCTCCATAACATCATAAATATTCGCTTCAAATCCATCATATCTATTTTTTTCAGAATAGTAATCTACATCATCTTTACTAACTATAATGAAAAATAACTTTTCTTGAAAATTTTCATCTTGCATTATTTGCATAACTTCATACATGCAATTTAGTGATTGAATATATGCACTACTCACTACTGAAATTACAAAGTCATGATCCCTAATAGTCTTCATGAATTCGTCCAAACTATCCCTGTAAGATGTAACTTTTATATCACGAGTTACTTTTAAGGTATTATATTTCCCTAATTGTTCCTCTAGAATATTCACTAGATCACTATCTTTGTGTGCATAGGAAATGAAGACCTTTTTTATGTTCATATCTTCTACATCACCATTTTCGTTAATTTTATATGGTATATTATTTACCTTTACCAACTCATATGATTTATCAATAGAAATGTAAAATAGATTGTTACCTTCAAAAGTAAAGCTATTATATTCTATTTTCACCGCACCACTTAATAAATCAATAACTTTTTTCATATTGAGATTAAAAGCAAATTTTTTAATATTTAAAGTTTTACCATCATCTTTTATACCTAAAATGATATCTCCACCGTTAACATTCGAGTATGCAGCAACAATTTTCGCTATTTCTTCATTACTTGCTATTGGATGAATGTACGATGTATTTTCTCTATTGTTTGTATTTATTTTATTTTTAATATCATTAACTGTTCTACACACAAAAACTACCTCGCTTATATCTTTGTTAGTGGAATTTTAGATATACCTGTTGTTTTAAGTAAATCACCTAAAGTAACCATCGCTTGTTTTACTCCATCATCCGTCCACAATTGATATGCGTAATCATCTAAAGCTTCTAGTTCTTCATCATAGTAAAATATTATTTTTTGATAATCACTTGGACGAATTATTATTCTAATGTTTTCTCCTTTAAAATTAGCAGGAAAAACAGTATCTGAATACTTATCATTCAGCCATTCTTCTAAAGTTGCTGGAAGGGCATAATCTTTTAGAGTGCTTAAATATTTAAAAATATTCTCTATACTCCTACTTAGTAATTTTTCAACATACCTTTTCAACTCATCGGATGAAGTAACAATATGTTTTAATTGTTGTACAATATCATCCTTACTCAGTTCTGAGTTATTAATAATCTCTAATACTTTATCTCGATTATTAATTATTTCGTCTAGTTCTTCATACTTAATATTATTTTCTTCAATTTTTTCTGCTATTTTATATCTTCTTAGATTTTCTTCTGGAGAAGACAACATCATTCTCTTTGTGTATAAATTTTCAAACCACTCTTTTGAATCTTCTGGGTTTGATAGGAACCAATTGGTTAATCTGTTAAAAATCTTTTGAGTAGATTCATTTCTTTCTTCCCTATCAATAGCTTCCTTAGTTAAAAGTTGTGATACCTTTATATCAATTCGTTCAGAGCATATTTCATTCGACCTAATTTTGTTTGGATGATCTTGAAAAAATTGAACAAATGCAATAATTTCTTGATTCAATAACTTCACTTTAATTTTTCCACCCAATAACGTTAGGATTTGTTTTAGTTCAGTATCTATATTTTCATCAAAATAAATATTTTCAAACGATACAAATTCATTATTTTGATTCGGAACAAATGCAGATTCGACTACTTCCTCAATACCAGCATCCCTAATCCAAAGAGAATAAAATGAATTTAACCATTTTGCATAAGCCTTATCTTCCAACCAAAAAACTAATTGATCGATACTTAAACCTTTAAATCTATTGTTTAACCAGGAGAATCCAACATTCTCTCCAAAAACCGCAGCCCAGCCTAAGTAAGTACCTTTAGTTGGTATAGATACTCCTTTACAATTCGCTAAAATATCCCAAAGCAAATCCTTATATATGCTTGATTTCGTTTTCGGAATACATAGTTTCACGTCACCATTATTATCTTTAAACCCTAATCTTTTTCTCACTCCCAAATGATTATGAATTGGAACAATTGCACTGTGATCTATATATTCTCTTATTTCTTTGTAACTAAATGCTTGGATAATTGATGAGGTAGAAGGCTTTAAAATACAAATATTATATTCATTTCTAGTCTTTTCACTTTCTGAACAATAATCTATTAATTCCTTGTATAAAGAGACAGCTCCCTTTATTAATTCATTATTTACTGGATTGCTGTCTCTAATAGCATTTCTATCCCTTTCTACTTCAAATAATTTTGAATTAACGACTATAGGAAAGCTAAATTCTTCAGTTCCTAATAGAGGGAATTCACAGAAGATTTTTGGCATAGTGCTGGAAAAGGGTAAGAAATATAACTTATCGTCCTTCCGTTCAATAGCACAAGCAATCGTTACATTATTTTCATTTAATATGAGCAACTCTTTATTACCATCAGATGAGTCAATTTGAACAACTTTTAATTTGTCATTTACTTTTGAATTTTTTTCTCTTACCTTTTTATAACAATTACCATTGTATATTATGGAGTTGATGTTCTCATTAAAAGTTAATACATAAGGGATAGCCTCTTTTAGATCTACTATTCCTTCCTCTACTGCTTCTTTAATGTCTTCATCCTCTATGGAATAAATAAATTTTGTATCCTCATAAATATCTTGTAAATCCCCTTGATTCCTGCTAATATGTTCTAATTTTTCTAACATAATTTTAGTTTTATTCTTAATATCGTTATAGTCATCTCCCGATCTATCAACTGTAAACTCTAATTTTTTATACTTGTTATCTTCCTGAATATAAGACCCTTGAATTTGTACAGTGTCTGATAATAGATGGGTTGACATAAACCCCGTTCCAAATTTACCAGTTTTCTTTTCTTTAGAACTTTGCTTAGATGAGATTTGTGTGATTAAGTCTAATAAATTTTCATAAGAAAAAGGCAATCCACTATGACTGAATATTATACCGTCTTTAGAATAATCAATTTTTATATCTATTTTCTTATCTTTAGGCGTACAATCAGAGGCATTCTGAATTAGTTCCCATACCCATCTACGCCTAATAGCCCTCTTTTCTATAATTGAAGACTCGTTTATCTTTTTCAATTCATCCCAAATTGTATTGGAACTTGCATCTAATACTTTTTTTAATAAAACATTTTCAATAGACATAAGAATAATCAATCCTCTTTTTCTTCTGAATACACATTTATTAATTAATTCTTCAGATATATTCACGGTAACAGCTCTTAATTCCTATAGTAACAATGACCCCATCTCCATGAGATAATCATGGTAATTCGAGCTAATAGAAAGATTTAAACTGACTTCGACTTAACATTGTAAAAATCCTTCCACAAGTAACAAAATGATATCCCAAGTTACAATTTGATGCACTTAAAAATGAGTACTTTTCAAATTGAAATATCGCTTTAATTGGTGGGGTCCCCCTGATACATCAATACATAATGTACCACTGGTCTGACCCTAATACTTAATAATTTTCTAGTAGTATAAAGATACCGACATAAGAAATAGACATAAGAAAAAAATACACTCAAATTAATGAGAGAGTGCTTTTCCCATACTTTGGCATATCACCATATAGTTCTTCAAATACTTCTTCCCATCGATTTTCTTCGTAAACGCTTGGGCAAGGTGTTCAGCAAAGTGATAGTCATGAGAATGGTGAGGTACTATTTTATATAAATCATTGCCATATTCTCCATGACTTACACTATTTTTATTCTCAACTCTTGCTATAATAGAGGCAAACAAACGCATGATATTCCAATTTTGCGATTTTGTTACATCTAATTCGAACAAAATTTCTCTCATTATTTCTTGATCCATTTACAACACCTCCCTTCTATTTAGTACTTCCGACACGAAGGGAGATATTTCCTTTGTATTCTACGTTACAAGAATTGTGGTAATACCCTCGATACATTAACTTTTTCAGTGCCAGGTCTGACATTTTTTTTAAGCTGAATAACTCCGTTCCATAAACAAGGGGTTATTAGTTACGGAGCAAAGCGGGATCAAACAGCTGACCTTATGTCTGCCATAGAAAAACTAAAAAATCTTCTAAAACTCTATATAGATCCGTCATTTTTATTTACTCTGCATATACCTCAAGTATTCTGGAATTATTATTAATGAGTGACCACACGGTGACCATTTCCCCTTATTCTTCTTACTTTTAAAAAAAGAGCAAGTTTTATTGTAACAATAATACGGAATAGATATGTCATTATAATCAAATAAATTCTAATATATGTTAATATAAGGTTATAGACCTATTTTCTAGGAGGTAATTAGGTGAATACTAATAAATTTAAGCAGAAATTGAGAAGTTTAAGAGGAACCAGAATCATGCCACCATTCAAAGATGATCCAGACTGTATAATAGAGAGTAAAAAATTATTGGATGATTTATATTATATGATGCTGAATCAAAAAAAAGATTACGGAATAAAGTGGATGTTTGGTTTAAGAAGATATATAGACGACAAAAAAAGAGCAATAAGTCGAAAATTCACTGGACATCTAGATAGAGGTCATATAGTAGAAACAGAACTTTTTGGACATTTTAATCAAGAACTATCTTTTATCCATCCTGCGGTTGTTCTGCACGATAACCATTCCGGTTGGGTATTAATTGCTCCAGTTTCTACTCCGAAACATGGAGATGATGATCCTCTCCATATAGATGTTGACACTAGAGATGGATTTAAACACGAGTGCGCTGTTTGCTTAGATGATATCAGAGTCATTGATAAAAATAGAATTCTGTATCAGCACTCCAAGGAAGGAAATAATCGAAAAATAAGAAGTTTGAAACTCGATGAATTGGATCTTGCTATTTTAGAAAACTATTTACCTGTTACAAATGAAAAATTGAATGATAAAATCGATACCTTGGAAATTAAAATAAATGAGTTACAGAAAAATCTCGATCTTGAAAAGGAAACGCATGAAAAAACTAAGGAAAAGCTTAAGCTTCTCCAAAAAAAATTGGATTCTAAAGAAGAAGTTGCAAGCTAAATTAATTAGAAATATCTTGTAATTATTTCTAATTGTGTATATAATGGATATGTAGATGTAATACTATATTTTGGGCTCTTACGCCCCGCGCAACTGAGCGCAAATTTGAAAACACACAACCAAACAATGGGCTTTTACGCCCCGCGCAACTGAGCGCAATTAGAAATCCTCACTTTTAGTGAGGATTTCTTTATAGATATATAAAATTTATCTTTATTAGGTTGGGGGTTGTAGTTTGAATAAGTGGAAAACACGAGAAAGTGTAGTCAGTTACCTAGAAAATTATGTTAGTGATATTAAGGGCCAAATCGACACAGGCAAAACAAAACAAACCCTGTTAAAGTCCTATGTGTTTGAAACCTTTAACCCTGATACTGTGCTTGAAGTGTCCAATACTCCATTAGAAATAAAATCACTGTTCGAAAATAGAGAAAATATTTTGACTCAAATTGATGAACAGTTTTTTTCAGTAAATAAAGGAAGCGAAACTACAGGCTTTATAGAAGAGGTAAATGACCGTTTTTCAATTTTATACTCCATTGATAAAGCAAATAAATCAGACAAGTATACCAGGTCTTTAATTAAAAATTCTCCTATTTTAGATTCGTTGTGGATCTCTGGAATTATGTTTGATTCATTTTTAAAAAAGATTGAAGAAGAACACCATCCCAATAGGTATATAAAGATGAAGTTTGAATTTGATGGATTCTTTTCTAAACATCAAGGTGTTATAAATGAAGAAGATGATTTTTTAGATAAGACAGATATTTTTGATGAACATAGGGTTTCCTCCATTTCACTTGTGGAAGAGGCTGCAGAGATAGCAAACAAGCTAAACGGAATAAGGGGATACCTACCTGCGTTTAACTCAATAGGGCTATTAAGGTTTCCAAACATGACAGGAAAAGGTGGCCATGACTTTTATCAAAATGGAAAAGTAACTAACAGATCTGATAGTTTTAATGATCACAGATATCAAATAGTACAAACAATCAATAGTTACCAAGAAATTACAGAAAAAATAGAAAATCATACTTGGTTTGACTTTGAAAAAATAAACTCTCCTGAGGTTGGTAATTCATACTCTTTCCATGGTAGTCCTATTACAATAAATTTTAGTACTCCTCTAAAACCTCATGTATTTCGAAACTTTATTAATTCTACATTTGCCAGAGGAAGAGAGCCTTTTCGAATTCAAGGTGATCCAATATGGGTTGATGAATATCGAACTCACATTTATGCAATTGATTTACATTTGTGGCAAAAAGTGATTTTGGATCTGTCACCTGATAAATTTGTAATTTATATTCCAAGAGGTACGTGCGGTAATACTATACATAGGATAGTTACAAACATACAAAGATTTTTAGACCCAGTCATTACTGTTCACATTGGTAACATTGATTATAGGGAACTAATATCTTCAACTGTTATGGGAAGTGGTTCTATTGAATAAAGAAATATCACCAATTTTACAGCTGAACTTAATGTTACATATGTGCATGGACTACCCAACGGACTCTTTTATAAATCCCTACTTTAAAAGAAATGGTTTCCGTATTCATTCAATAGGGAGGAATATTCCAGTCCGAATAGCTGATTATAAAAAATTGACAAGTCACCTAAAGAGTCCTGTAAATAAGAATGTTATTCCAGAGGTTATATTAATTAATGAGGAAGAAAAACATGTTGTACTTATAGAATGTAAAGTTAAAAGTTTCGCATATGATTTAAGCCACCGAGCAACAAAGCAAGCAATGGGATACTTCTCTCTTGCAACAGATTATTTGAAAGATTTTTTAGTATTACCCCCAAATACCTCAGATGGTAGTTTGTTATATGTGACCAATGAAGAACACTCTGAAAAACTTATAAATACATTGCAGTCAATATCTCATGATGCAGAAGTCGTCTTGAGAAATGTTTTGTCTCATAAAATTCTTGGATTGAAAATAGAGGATGATCAAAAGATATATTTGTATATTCATAATAAGGAAGATACTAAAAAGGTCCCTTTAACCAAAGCTCCAAATATACATAGAGGAAGCGTAATCTACCTAATCCCAGTTGATCCGGAGGTTGAAATTGATAATTACGGTAAATCTGTTTTGGAAAACCAAGAAAGAACTACAATAAGTTCTTTCTTGGGTAGAAGTATAGGGTTACATAAATTTGAGTTTTCTACAATTCAAATCTGCAAAGAAATTATTCCAGTATGGGATGAGTGGAATCCAAAGTCCAAGAGAAAGGTAAAAAGGTTAGTACAAAGGTATTTGTTAGAGATAAAAAAAGAATTAGGAAACAAAGGGTTAATTATCGACTACAGTAACAATATGTTTAATGTTCCCTCAGTAAATAGAAAAATAGCAGATAACGTTAGAAATTACTTACTCTCGGCTGGTTTTAGAAAAATAGGTAATGAAATTTTTGATAATATCAACCAATTAGATATGAGGGATTTATTAGATTAAAGCATCGTGAGATGCTTTCTTTTTTATCTGTTATATATTCAACAAGAGACTTTTACTCTGCAATTTATGGGTGGCGTTGATTAGTTAGAACGTGATCTTATCCGAATGAGGGGATAAGCAGGTAAAGTTTTTTAGATAAGGCTAGAGGCGACATATATATTATTGTATTTTAACTTGCTTTCAAAATAGATATGAGATGAGGTGCTTGGACTAAAATGGAGGAAATAAATTTCGGGAAGAATTATCTTAATATGAATAAAACCCTAGCGATAGATGGAAAGAGCTTTATTCAAGAAAAGTCGGGTTAGAGCCCTGGCACATATCACAGATAATAATTGTCTAACAACACCTTCCATGCAATTTTTAGATTTTCTGCAACCGCTTTAACTCTCTTTTTAATTTTCTTATGTTTATTTATATCTTCAAAAATTTCAGCTTCCATAATAAATCTAAGCCCTAAATTTCTGAATATTTTGTTAACCATTTATAAAAGTTGGCCTCTTCTTTCTGAATTAACTTCCGAAAGGTTAAATGGGGACGGTTCCAGTTTGACTTTTTCATTAATCTGGAAAAATGCACTTTCAAACTAAAGATAAGTGTTCCTTAACAGTTTTCATTTTTCTGTCCACTTATGCAATTAAATTGCCCGCCTACACCAAAGATAAGTCCGCTTGAGTCGTGCATTTCTTAAGAGACACAAAGAATGGGGTCAGTCCTCTAGTTCACAATTCATTATCGCCTCACCGTTCCAAGGGTAAGACTCCAGGATTCACTGCCAACAAAATGTCCACTCACCATCTCCACCCTATCTTCATCCTTAGCGTCGCTATGTTGTTGGTGTTCTCTAATATCTATTCTTTCTCTAAGATCTTAAGTCTGTTTGCAGGTTATTTCCGCACTCGATTCACATGCTTTTCGCCGCACGAAGACAATCCGGAATCAGCTTTATTATCAAGCTGATCAATCCCAGAATCATCACAACTCTTTTTTACAGACATACCGATCCTAATTGGGGTCTGTCCCCCGGTACATTAATGCATCACCGTGCAGACGGTCTGACCCTAATATCCCCAACTTTCTAAAAATGAATTCTTTTACAGTAGAGTATTAATACAAACATGAAGAGACGATCACCTTTAACGTAATCGTCTCATTGATATTTATTAAACTACCAGTATCCTTAAACTGTACAGCAGCAAAGATCCTGTATAAATGACAATTCATTATAAACTAACACACCATTTCGTAATTTAAGATTAACCAGTTAAGAAAATGTTTCGGGTTGACTTTAATTGTGATCGTATGATAGCGGTAGTCTGGATAAAACCTCACACCCATACGATTCAATCCCATTTAGCTATACAGTTTACCCCCTTTAACTCTTTGCTTCTTTAAACAAAAAGACCGGCATATAATGTCGGTGACTGGATATCTGAATTATTTCAAATAAAGAATTATTACTCCTCATAAACATCATCATAAAATCCTAGATGTCCTTTTTCGTTCACCTCAATATTATCAATTTCTAAGTGACTTATTTCTTTCTTTTCATTGTATGAAAAAGAAAACTTCATCTCTAATTCAATTTCTTCCCCACCAACATGTATATAATAATCATCATGACGTGACTATCTATATGCGTTATAAAGGTATACTTCTATTGCCGTAACAACATGTCGTATCCAAAAAGATGTTAAAATCATCCGACATTTAAGCAACTCCCTAATATTTATGTATTAAAAAGATAATTCAATAATTGTAATTAGTAATAAGATGTTTTTTTGACCAGAGCCCAACAACCTTATCAATTTAGACTTTAGTTTTAAAAATATAAAGTTTCACTTAAAAGTTATTAAATGCAAAAAAGCGCTTTTAACACTCGATTGTAGAAATGCTTATACATTGGCAAACTGGAATTTTTCGTTAATCATTAATCTCACTCTCATCAGCTATTCCTGAGTATATAATATGGTGATAAGTGTTCCCATCATATTCGTATGCTGTGTAAGGAACAATATGATTGTATTTATTCGTATATTTCTCAACAGGTTGAAATTGTGCAATAGCATCTGATTCACTATATTCATTTACTGGAAAAAAAAGATAATCATACATATCTGGTCGCCCAAGACGTTTGGCACTTATTACATGATATTTCACGTTTGCAACACTCCCTTGACTTAACCTATTTGAATCTTTAACTAACTTCTTCAACGGAGTTAGAAAATCCTTCTTTCACTAAACTACTTTTAAAATCACTTTAAAAAACGGGGTCTGACCCCCTCCTCATTAACGCTTCACCGTACCGAGGGTCTGACCCCAATATCGGGTATTCAATACAGTTTCACCGTGTCTTGTAACAAAGAGTCTAAGCAACCTATTCATCTCCTTAAACAAATCGAGTATAAGTAACATTTTACCATTAGAACTAGGATAGTCGTTTCAAACTCACCCAACATAAAATGAGGGCTAAGGTAAAAAGGGAGACGAAGGAACAAGTAAGGTGTCCAAAAACCACTAAAAGGGACAAGGCGGCCGCCTTGTCCCTTTTTAACACTATTCGCAGTGAACCTAACACACTCTCTCACCTTATATGTGCCAGTTCCCTACTGTTCTTATCTAAGCACGCAATAATGCTCCATTTGGCTCTTTTAACTCCTGCTCTACTATTTGATTCACCTTAGAGAAGTGGTCCAGAAATTGTTGTGCCAGCTCTTGTTCCTCCGTGCCACTTTTTAATGAAACGATGTCGCGCAAAATCTGAGCCATCCACGAATTATCAAAATAACGGTACTTACCTGTATTCCAAGTCGTTTTATGAGGGGATTTTTCATTGACATAGTACTTCCAAAAAGGCATCTGCTTCGATTCCTCGTCTGTAAGTTGGAGTCTGTAATGGGAATGGGCAGGAATATTTCCATCTACACAAAGTTTACCGATGAAATTATCCTTCACCATATAGACACCTAATATCCGTCTGTCTTTTTCAAGCATGCCGGGATCGACCGCTGTCAGCAGGACCGCACTGTTTTGGTGTAAGCGACTGGGTTTGTTTGGCTTACCCTTATTATTACCACTTTTTATTTCACCAGAGGAAACCGTCCAATCTGAAAAGGAGCTACTCCGTTCTTCTGTATCGCACCGGTAAACCATCTGCGATTCGGGATGAAGTTTATGATTTTTCAAAAGTTTTTCATGACCCACTCGAAGCTCCTGGTATTTTCTTTGCCGTTCCTTTTCCTCTTCCTTCTGCATTTCTTCCTCTTTGAGTTCCATTTCCTGCTCGTGTAAAATTTTTTCAAGTGAATTGGCAGCACTTTTATCATGTAGTTTCAAGTGCTGTCCAAATACATCCGGGTAAACAAATTTTTTATTTTCCGAGGCGAAATGTATTTCAACTACCGTATCATTATGTTTAACGATACTTCCCATACCAAACCGCTCATGTGTAACTTTCTTATTGATTAAGTTCAATATATTAGTCCTCCTTGTATAATAACTCGGGTACTACTGCCTAAAAAAGCTCACAAAAACTGTTTGAATTTCCCTTCGGAATAAATAAGATATATAACTAAACGTTCAATATAAAAGATCACTAGGTAATAATAATAGCATTTTTTCGATAAGAATACAAATTCAGTGTTGACAACCTATTTTATTGAGAGGTAGAATGAAATTTTGTTCAAATCTTGATGATTGGTACAACCCTTAGTTTTTGGGTTAAATGGGGACGGATCCAATTTGACTTTTTGCATTAATCTGGAAAAGCGCACTTTCAAACTAATGATAAATGATCCTTAACAGCCATTGATGATATAGACCTGAATTCTCCTCTTCACCCAGTAGAAAATACACTCTTCCAAGTCCTCGACCCAGAACTCCTCCGTATGAACTACTCAAACATCATGATTACATCCATCCTGCCAATGAAATGTCCAATCAGCGCCTCCACCCACTCTACATCCTTAGCGTCTCTAATGGCGGTGGTTTTGATGTTGTTGTTCTCTAATATCTATTCTTTCTCTAAATTCTTAAGTCTGTTTGCAGGTTATTTCCGTACCCGGTTCACATGCTTTTCGCCGCACGAAGACATTCTGGAATCAGCTTTATCATTAAGCCGGTCAATCCCAGAATCATCACATCCCTTTTTTACAGACATACCCATCCAATAAAAATAATCCCCACAAGCGAAATCATTCACCGGCTTAAACGTATAGACACCCCCATACTCATACTTCTCCGACTCCAACCGCTTACAAAAAGGCATCCTTCTCACTGTAAAAAACAGGTCCTCTCGAATCTTCCCAATCGACCGAATATACTGCCTTTCACCGAGCACCACACACCCTAACTGAACTCCGCCCTCATACATGGCATTCAACAGAATCCACAGATACAGGTGATAAAATGTATCCAAATCGAACATCCATTGATTTAAATTTCTCCATCTACTCATTTGATTCACTCCTGATTCAATCTGTATTCAACTTTTATATAGGGAGATGGGCTGGGAAAGGATACCCTTAGGTGAATATTCTTAATTAAATATGTTGTTATTAAATCTGAGGAAGGTAAATACCTTTGGAGAAAATGAAGCGCAGGTTTGTTATCTTAAAGATGATTATTTCTTTTGGCTTAATCATCTGAAAAACAGGGCGACCCCCAACTCATTTGGAGCAAACGCAAACAAGAAAAGCTAAATTCTTTTCTCCACTACTTTTACCAACAATGCAAACCGGGGACGGTTCTTACTCTACTTTTTGGGTAAATTCGTGGGGATCGTCTAAAGGAAAATGTAGAGACGGATCCGTCCCCACTCTACCATATACTTTCTTTCACGCGACTTTCTTAAGATGAATTCTTTTACAGTAGAGTATTAATACAAACATGAAGAGACGATCACCTTTAACGTAATCGTCTCTTTGATGTTTATTCAATTACCAGTATCCTTAAACTGTACATTAGCAAAGATCCTGTATAAACGACAATTCTTTTTAAACTAAAAATGGAGTCAGACCCCCGGTACATTAATGCTTTACCGTGCCGAGGGTCTGACCCCAATATGCTACGCATTAAACTAATGACGATTGTTAATTAGACCTGATCCGGTTTATGGTAACCTGAGTAGGAATGTGATAATATTCATATAATTAAAAATATTTAAATAGTAAAAATTTTAAACTTAATAAGAAAGGGCGACTGAGAATACAAATGATCATTGATTGCCATTTCCATGTTGATGAAACGATGTTATCGCTAGAAAAAATGATTGAAGAGATGGATAAAAACAATGTTAAGAAAACCGCATTAATTCCACCTTTAAATGAAACCATGTATGAAAAAGAAAGTACATACCATGATAACCTACACCGCTTATTCCGTTTTTTAATCATGAATTTTCCCATAGTAGGCTTAAAGATTTATGACGGATTAGTTAAAGATGGTTACTTTAAAGTCAATGGAAGCTTTAAGATTTTCACCAAGCCAAATAATGACATTGTAGCAAATGCTATAAAATGCTATCCTGATCGTTTTCTAGGCTGGGCTGCCGTTAACCCAACTGTTCCAGAATCTGTGGAGACGTTAGAAACATACCTTAACCTACCTGGTTTTATTGGTGTAAAAGCCCATCCATTTATGCATAAGTATAGTATTAAAGAACTTGATTCCATTGGATCCTTATGCCAAAAAAGAGACATCCCAATGATTATTCATCTATCTTCAGAACCAGATTCCTACAAATACTTACCTGACAAATATCCCAATCTCAAAGTTATTTATGCTCATGCAGGACTTCCTTTTTGGAAAAGCCTGTGGCAATACGCAAAGGAAAAGCCCAATGTTTATGTGGACACTTCAAGTGATTACCTTACACCCTCTATCGTAAGAAATGTAGTTCAGGCACTTGGATATCGAAAGGTATTGTATGGTTGCGATGGACCATATGGAATGAAAAAGTATAATGAGTACGATTACTCGGATAAAAGGAGCTGGATTGATTCTTTAGATATTCCTCAAGAAAATAAGGAATTTATTCTAGGAAAGAATTTTATGGACTTAATAAAGAGTTCAGATCTGGCCATCATACAGAAAGGATAATTCCTCGTATGCGGCAGCGTGAAGCGATTGAACTGGCTAAGAAAGAAGGAAAGTTTAAAGATCGGTTAAAGAAGTACCATAAAAATCATGCAGGAATGAATTATGCAGTAAAGCTTTATAGAGGGAAATATGACTGTTAATCAAATTTGTGAAATTACAAATGTGTCTAGGGTCTCATTATATAGAAAGCTATCGGAAAGGAACAGTTGATGAATTATACCAAAAATAGGAAATATATTATAGAAAATAATTTTCATATAGAAGTGGAATTATATGCCTAAAATTGACAATATGTTAGCAATTCTATGGATGCTTCGTTCAGGTGAAAAAATTACTGCAAAACAAATTTCGGAAAAGTTAGAGATGAATATAAGGACTGTGTATCGTTATATTGATACAATTTCAACAAGTGGCGTACCTATAATTTCAGAACCAGGACATAATGGTGGATACACTTTATTGAACAATTTTATTGAGGCTCCTCTTTTTTTTGATTTTGAAGAGCAAACTTCACTATTTCACGCTGCTGTTTTTGCAGAAGAAGCCGGATATTATGGAGGTGAAGCACTAAATAGGGCCATTTCAAAACTAAGTAAATACTCAAATCAAGAGCAGGAAACAAAGATAAACCACCATTTAACTAGTCTTGAAGTAATAAGTCGATTAAGTTCACTCTCTATGGAACCTTTTTTGAAGGAGTTGGAGCAGGTCGTAGCTGACGGGTACTCAGTAAAAATTCTTTACCATAAAAGTGGCGAAAAGCAATTAAATTATAGATTGGTTGATCCGTACAGAATTATCTATTGGAATAATAAGTGGTATGTGATTGGATTTTGTCATCTTAGAAATGATATCCGTAGTTTTAGAGTAGATCGAATTGAAAATCTAATGCTAACCGAAAATAGGTTTAACCGGCCAGAAAATTTTTCAGCACGTGACTTTTTTATAAAAAGCCTTCTTCCAACTATAGAAGATAAGGAAGGGATTATTTCTTTGGTTATTAATGGGGATAAAAGTGTATTGACAGATATTTGCCAACATTGGTTTTTAGGACATTATTTACAAGAACGGACTTCAAATCAAGCAGTTTTTCTTCTTGAAAAAGATATAATACATACATATGTACCTTATTTACTTTTACCGTACAATAAATCGATTAAAGTTATTGAGCCAATAAGTCTTAAGAAAAGACTTGTTGAAGTTCTGTCGGAATTAATAAAATTTCATCAAGTATGATAACTTCCCTGACGTTAACTGTCAGGGAAGTTTTATTATAATAGCTATATCAATTGTGATTGGAGTGTTATTGGATGCAAACAAAAAAAGCTTTTCTATATGTATTTAATACAATGTCAGACTGGGAATATGGATATTTAATTGCTGAACTAAACTCAGGAAGATATTTCAAAAATGATTTAGCACCTCTAAAAGTAATTACAGTAGGAGCTAATAAAGAAATGATTACTACTATGGGAGGACTGAGCATAAAACCAGATATTTCCCTTGATGAATGTACTTTTGAGAGTAAAGATCTTTTAATCTTACCAGGAGGGACTACTTGGAGTGAAGAAATTCATCAACCTATCTTGGAAAGAATTGGCCAAGCTTTAAAGCTTGGCACTATTGTTGCTGCAATTTGTGGTGCAACTGATGCCCTTGCGAATATGGGATACTTAGATACTAGAAAGCATACAAGTAATAACTTAGAATATACTAAAATGGTATGTCCTAACTATAAAGGAGAAAAGTTCTATGAGTTGGGATCTGCTGTAGCAGATGCGAATTTAGTTACTGCATCAGGAATAGCTCCTCTGGAATTTGCAATGGAGGTACTGAAAAAAGTAGATGTATTTACACCAGATGCATTACATTCATGGTATAACCTAAACAAGACTAATAAACCTGAATACTTCTTCCAGTTAATGAATTCAATAAATAAATGAAGTAACTGAAAAGTTCAATTTCTCTATTTAGATTTGTAGAGAAGTTGGGCTTTTTAATTTGGAATTTCCTTATCGTTGTAAATCCGCATTTTCCTGACGCTACTCCACTCTATGTCTAAATCGTGGTTATTTCTAAGGTCCCATTTCATTGATCAACACACGAAAACCCCTTTAGCATCATCGCACCAAAGGGGCTATCATCACATCTAATCTACCTATTCCTCTATATTCTCCTCCGTCACCAACTTCAACGGCACCGGAATCTTCTTCTTCACTTTCTTCCCTGACAACACATCAGCCCCAGCCTGAACCGCCAACTGACCAATCTTCTCAGGCTGCTGAGCGACAGTCGCAGACAGATTACCATTACGAATGCTAGTCGTCGCATCTTCATTTCCATCAAATCCAACGACTAACACATCACGACCCGAACTTTGGATCGCCTGCAGTGCTCCCAATGCCATTTCATCGTTATGAGCGAATACAGCTTTGATATCTGGATTCCCCTGAATCAGGTTCTCCATCGTATTCAAACCTTCCGTACGATCGAAGTTGGCAGTCTGTTTGGCCACGACATCTAGCTTTTCATCAGCGATATTGTGGAATCCGGCTCCCCGCTCACGAGTGGCGGATGCTCCAGGGACTCCTTCCAGTTCGGCAACCTTGGCACCTTCACCAAGCTGTTTAACAAGGTATTCTCCGGCCATTTCTCCGCCCTTTTCGTTATCCGAGCTGACAAGTGTGGCGACGTCTCCTTTTTCCGCTGAGCGGTCAAGGGTGACAACCGGAATACCCAGGCTGTTGGCAGATTGAACGGCGGTCGAGATGGCCGCTGAATCCGTCGGGTTGATGAGTAAGACGTTGACGCCCTGCTGGATGAGGTCTTCTACGTCATTGATTTGCTTGGCGGCATCGTTCTGGGCATCGACGACGACGACTTCCATGCCTTGTTTCTTCGCTTCGTCTTCTACCCCGTTTTTCATGGAGACGAAGAATGGGTTATTTAGGGTTGAAACGGATAGTCCGATTTTGATGTCTTCCGGGTTCGAGCTTTTATTTGGCTTCGCCCATTCCGGCGGCTGCAGGGAACAGGCGCCCAGGAATAGGAGTGACAAACTGATTAGTAGTAACCATGCTTTCTTCATAGTATCCCTCCTACGCTGCTTTCTTTCGGTCGATGAGAACTGCGATGATGATGACGACACCCTTTACGACCATTTGGAAGAAGGATGAGACGCCGAGCAGGTTCAGACCGTTGTTTAACGTTCCGATGATGAGTGCACCGATCAGTGTTCCGACGATTAGTCCGCGTCCGCCTGACAGGCTTGTCCCACCGAGGACGACGGCTGCGATGGCATCGAGTTCATAGGATGTACCCGCTGTCGGTTGGGCTGAATTCAGGCGTGACGTCAGGATCGCTCCTGCGAGTGCTGCCAGTAAGCCGGCCAGGGAGTAGATCATCACTTTGATGCGTGGCACTTTGATCCCTGAGATAAGGGCTGCTTTTTCATTCCCACCGATGGCATACGTTTTGCGGCCGAACGGGGTTTTATGCAGGATCACCCACAGGATGGCGAACGTCAGGATCATCGTGACGGCAGGTACTGGGATTCCAAGGAAGTATCCTCTTCCGAACAGCTGGAAGGCGTAGCTGTCGCCAAGTCCCGTGATGGGATTTCCGTCTGTGTACACAAGGGTCAAACCTCGGAACATCGTCATCGTTGCGAGTGTCGCAATGAATGGTGCCATTTTGCCTTTTGTGATCAATAGTCCGTTGACCATACCCATCACGGCTCCGAGGATACAGCCGATCAGGATCGCAAGGATCGGGTCGATTCCCGATACCATCATCCCTGCCATCAGGGCACTGGATAAGGCGAGGATCGAGCCGACGGATAAATCAATTCCCCCGGTCAAAATGACGAAGGTCATCCCGTAGGCAATCAGGGCGTTTATTGCGACCTGTCTTAATAGATTCAATAAGTTCAAGGGTTCTAGAAAACTAGGGTTGATGATGGATACGGTCGTAATCAGTACAAACAGTCCGAGGAGCGGACCAAGCTTTTGCATCAGATTGCCGACGTGATTCGTTTTGAGTGCGTTATTCATGTGCGTGACCTCCTGTCGCCAATGTCATGATTTTTTCCTGTGTAGCGTCTTCCTTTGTAAGCTCTCCTGCGATGGTCCCTTCATGGACGACGAGAATGCGGTCGCTCATTCCGAGCACTTCTGGCAGCTCGGATGATACCATTACGATCGCGACGCCCCGGTCGGTGAGCTCGTTCATCAGTTGATAGATTTCCCGTTTTGCCCCGACATCGACTCCCCGGGTCGGTTCGTCGAGGATCAGCACTTTCGGACCGATTCCGATCCATTTGGCGATGACCACCTTCTGCTGGTTCCCGCCGGACAGGTTCTTTGCATGGGTCCGGGCTGATTCAGTCTTGATCGTCAGCCGTTTGATGAGCATTTCGACAAAGTCCTGTTCGCTTTTATCATTGATCAAGCCTTTCTTCGTGAAGCTGTAGAGGCTTGGAAGGGCGATATTATCCTTCAGGGAAAAGTCGAGGACGAGTCCTTCATCCTTCCGATCCTCAGTGATGAATCCAAGACCGAGCTTCACCGCTTGATCGGGTGTTTTAATGGTGACCCGTTTCCCGTTCACGATTATCTCGCCTTCATATCGTCCGTCGAGTCCGAAGATGGTTCGCATGATTTCCGTTCGGCCTGCCCCCATCAATCCTGACACACCGACAATTTCTCCTGAGCGAACTTCGAAGTTGATACCTTCAAACAGTCCCTTCTTCGTCAGGTTACGTACTTCAAGCATCGTTTCGCCTGGCTTTGGTTGTCGTGCCGGGAATCGGTCTGTCAATTCTCGTCCGACCATTTTCTTCACGACCTCATCGAAGTTCGTCTCTGGGATCGGTGTTGTATCCACTGTGCGTCCGTCCCGCATGACCGTGATGGCGTCACAAATCGTGAAGATCTCTTCCATCCGGTGGGAGATGTACACAATCGACACGCCGGCTTTCTTGAGCGAACGGATGACGGTGAAGAGTGTATCGATTTCCCTGTCCGTCAATGCCGCTGTCGGCTCGTCCATGATGATGACTTTCGCATCCGTCATGAGGGCTTTGGCGATTTCGATCATCTGCTGCTGCCCGACCGAGCACTGCCCTGCTTCTTTTGTGAGAGGGATCGAAATGTTCAGCTTTTTAAACTGTTCATTCGCAACCGCTTTCATTTTTCTTGTATTGATGATACCGAATTGTGTAACCGGTTCCTTATTGATGAATAGATTCTCAAGGACAGTCATCTCCGGCCAGACGTTCAGCTCCTGATGGATGAAGGCAACGCCGAATTCCTCGGCCTGCTTCGGATTATCGAACGTCATGCCCTTCCCGTCGATGGTGATCGTTCCCTGATCCTTCTTGTGAAGGCCAGTCAGGATGTTCATCAGTGTCGACTTTCCGGCACCGTTTTCCCCCATCAGGGCATGGACCTCACCCTCCTGGATCTCGATGTCCACTCCTTCAAGGACCTTGTTTGACCCAAATGCTTTATGGATATTTTTCATACTGATCTGCATGATCTCTCACCCCTTTGTTTTAAAAAATGACTCCCGCGTGAAGGATGCAATTCGCATACGGTGTGACTTCCCCCGTGCGGATGACGGCCTTCGCTTTATGGGTTTCCTCTTTGAGATGTTCATGGGATACATACTGTACCCCGTCAAACCATGAGGTCATCTGCCCATGAACCTCTGCATTCGTTTCTACTTCCTCTGCAAGCGTGACGGTTTCGACGACCATCTCTTCCTTTAAAAGTTCGACCATGTCTAGAAAGGATGGCTCTCCCGGTTTCAATGCCAGGTCGATTTTTACGACGTCTGACGGAATCGGGAGACCGGCATCGGCCACGACGATCGTATCCGTGTGACCGAGATCGGCTAAAATTTTCGCAATGTGACTGTTCAAGATGCCATGTCGTTTCATTCTGCCAGCTTCCTTTCCACTTCATCTCTTGTCGGCATTCCGCCCTGCGCACCGAATCCGGTCACAGAAAGCGATGCAGCACGATTCGCGAATCGGAGGCTTTCCTCCATCGATTGTCCTTCTGCCACGGCTGTCCCGAATGCAGCATTGAAGGTATCGCCGGCCCCTGTCGTATCCACGACTTCGACTTTGAAGGAAGGAACCAGGATTTCCTTTGTTCCATTATGGTAGCTTACTCCGGCTGCTCCTTCCGTGATGATGACCTTGCCAGGGTATTGCTTCAGCGCCTCTAACGGCTTCGCTCCGTTAAATAGGACTTCCGCTTCGTGTTCATTCGGTGTCAGGTAGCTGGCACCATCGATGACTTTTTGTGAAATCTTCCGTGCCGGAGCCGGGTTTAGTAGCAGTGGGACTTCAATCTTGTTGCAAAGGTCTGCCACGTACTCAACCGTTTCCTCCGGGATTTCCTGCTGTATCATGATGAGATCACATGTTTTGAGGAAATCGACTGTTTTCTCTACGTACTCAGGAGTCACAAGATCATTGGCCCCTTTAACAACGACGATGCTGTTGTCTCCTTCAGCGAGGATGATATGGGCCGTTCCTGATTTCGTATCTGTAACCGGTTCCACATAGTTCGTATGAACACCGTTGCTCTTAAAGTTTTCCAAAATCTCTTGGCCGTACGGATCGTCCCCGACACATCCGATCATGTAAACGTCAGCCCCAAGCCGTGCTGCTGCAACGGCCTGGTTGGCTCCTTTCCCGCCGGGTACCGTGTCAAAGCTGTCGCCGAGTACCGTTTCCCCTGCACCTGGTCGTTTGGATGATGTCACCACCAGGTCCATGGATGAACTGCCGATCACGGCAATTTTCGCTTTTTTCATCTTCCTTCATCCCTTTCGTGTTGTGTTTCTTTGTATGAGTTCAACAGGAAGCTGAACACTTGTATCAATGTCTTTTTCTTTTTTTATCAGTTTAATCAGAAGTGCCGCGGCCTGCCTGCCCATTTCGTAAGCCGGCTGCCTGATCGTGGAGAGCGCCGGATAGGAAAGACTGCTCTGGGGGATGTCATCGTAGCCGATGATCTGTACGTCTTCAGGTATCTTTTTCCCGAGCCTCAATGCCTCATGGAGAATGGCGATTCCGACGATATCATTGCTTGCGATGACTCCATCCGTATCAGGATAGGTGGCGAATAGTTCCTCTGCCCAGCCTTTTGCGTCTTCAAAGGAGAAAGAGGTCGTTGACATCACTGTGAAATCGACGTCTGCCCCGCTTAAGTACTCGACGGCTCCCCGGAATCGGTCCTGTGCCGGCTTGACGTGTGCCGGTCCCTTCATGACGGTGATCCGCTTCGATCCTTTTTCCACGAGGGTCTTTGCCGCCAGGCGTCCTCCTTTGCGGCCGTCCGCATAGACAGCCGGATAGTTTTCCGTGGTCCGGTCAAGGAGAACGAGTGGGAGGTTCAATTCCTTATAAAGCTGATCATGCTCCACATGATTGGTCGCAGAAATCATGCCGACGACATTGTTCTGCACGAAGGTCTGGATATAATCCAGTTCCTTCTGGATGTTCTCGTCGCTGTTCCCGAGCAGGAGCCTGAACCCAGCCTCGCTCACTTCATCCTCGACCCCTCTCGCCAGCTGCGGGAAGTACGGGTTCGTGATATCCGGAAGCAGCAGTCCGATCAACCTCGACTCCCGTTTGAAAAGAGAGCGGGCCACCTCGTTCGGACTGTAATTCAGCTTCTCGATCGCCCCCATCACTTTCTTCCTCGTCTCGGCTCCTACATAGCCGTTATCATTGAGCACCCGGGAGACCGTCGCCACCGACACCCCCGCTTCACTCGCCACATCCTTGATTGTTACCACGTACGTCACTTCCTGTTCGTTTGGTTGGTCATGTGTAACCGGTTACACATAAAGTAACACATGTTTGTAATCGTTTGCAACAATTTAATCCTAAACGCCTTAAACTAGTATTCTTGTTGGCCCCTCTCCTGCAACTTCTCACTGCCGAGCAGTTCGGCTGCCGGCTCGTCTATTTCCTGAGATTCCTGCTGGTCACTCATTTCTGCCGTATCGCTTGAGGTATTTTCTTCCGGTTTCGCCTCTTCTGAACCGCATGCTCCCAGTATCGAGAGTGCGAAAAAAAAATTTCCTGCTATCAGTAGTTTTCTCATGTCATTCTCCTTTCTTTGGTTTCTACGATACAATCTCTCATTTATTCAATATCCTTCTGGTGTTTTTGTTATACATTGGAACATTCTCCATTAAGCGCCGCATATCTTTCACACAAAAAAGACAGCCCTGATTTGGCTGTCTTTTCATTCTTATTTACTTGAACCGAACTCTTTCCAAATTCCCTCTAAAAGCTGCTTATCCGTCAGCAGTTCATAGCCCGTCAGCGCAAGTGCCTTTGCCCCGATCACAAGCGCACGGTCACCCTCGGTGGATTTAGCCGCTTCCCTGAATTCGTTCGTGTGGACGACGAGGGATTCGGGGCCGATTTTGATGTAGGGGTGGATGGTCGGGACCACCCGGCTTACGTTTCCGGCGTCTGATGAGCCGAGGCCTTTTCGTTCCGTCTCGTCGAAGTATTCCCCTAGTGACTCGATGGAGCGCTGGAATACTTTATCGAAACGGCGGTTGAGCTGAAAGTGATCGACTTCATTTTGGATTTTGATGACATTCAGTTCCGTCCCGGTGGCAAGTGCCGATCCCTCAGCGATCGCTTTCACTTTCTTCGTGACTTCATTGCATGCTTCCCTGGTTGCAGCGCGTATATAGAAGCGGGCTTTTGCATAGTCAGGGACGATGTTGGGCGCGTCCCCGCCGTGGGTGATGATGCCGTGGATCCGCACATCATCGGTCACGTGCTGGCGAAGGGCGTTAATGCCGTTGAACAGCTGGATCACACCGTCGAGGGCATTGATGCCGTCTTCAGGGGAAGCTGCCGCATGGGCAGACCTTCCTTTAAATTCGAAATCAAGCGGGTCCACCGCAAGGGTTTTCCCTGTCTGCGTTGTCCTGTTGAACGGATGAACCATCATGCATGCATCCACTCCTTCGAACAAGCCTGCCTTTACAAAACTGCCCTTCGCACTTCCGTTCGGACCGCCTTCCTCGGCAGGAGTCCCGAACACCACCACTTCCCCTCCTGTTTCATCGAGTACGGACGACAGGGCGATGGCCGCCCCGCAGCTTGCCGTCCCGATGATATTATGACCGCAGGCGTGACCGAGTCCAGGCAGTGCGTCATATTCAGCCAGGTAGCCGATGACCGGCCCTTCTTTCCCTGAAAGTTTGCGTGCCACAAAGGAAGTCTCATGACCCGCCACTCCCCTTTCAATGGAGAACCCATTGGCTGCAAGGAGGGTGGTCAAGGTCTCTGAAGCAAAGAACTCTTCGTTACCGATTTCAGGATTGTCGTGGATCTGATGGCTGGTCGACACGAGTTTCACAGCCAGTTGGTCCACTGCCGAGACGATGTTGTTTTTACGATCGGTAATCGCTGCTGGTTGACTCATCTCTTTTCCCTCCTAATGCAATTCACTGACCGGCACGAATGTCGGGATCAGGGAATCTTTGTATGTTTTCTTGATATGTTCCGCTACGTCATCTTCCTGATAGAGCTCCACGATCTTTTTATAAGTCTTATTGTCTTTAGCTTTTTCCTGCGCCGCGATGATATTGATGAACGGCTTGGATTCCGCCCCTTCGATATAGATGCTGTCATCAACCGGTACGAACCCTGCTTCAACAGCCACACCATTATTGATGATCGATGCCGCAACATCCGGCAGTACCCTCGGTGTCTGGGCAGCGACGACCGGTGTGAATTCAAGGTTTTTCGGGTTTTCTTTTATGGCTTCCAGACCCTGTGACTGATCAAAACCTTCTTTCAGTTCGATCAAACCTGCTTCCTCCAGTAGGAGAAGGGCACGGCCAAGGTTCGTCGCCTCTTGAGGAACGGCTACTTTACTTCCTTTCGGTAAGTCTTCTACCGATTTATATGTTTCCGAATAGATTCCCATTGGCGCGATGATCGTCGAGCCGATCGGTACAAGGTCCAGATTATGTTCTTCAACGAAAGAATCAAAATACGAAATCGTCTGGAAGGCGTTCAGGTCGATATCCCCATCGGCCAGCGCCTGGTTCGGTCTCACGTAATCGGCAAACTCCACAATCTCGATTTCAATCCCTTCCTTCGCTGCTTTCTCCTTCATATACTCCCAAATCGGCACCCCAGATCCATTCACTCCGACTTTAACGACTTCTTTTTCACCTGAGCCGGATGCACTGTCTCCCGAGCAGCCGCTCAATATAAGGGTGATTAATAGAATGGCGATACTTGCCAGGCTGATTGATTTTTTCATATTCCTCTCTCCTAACGTCTCCTGATGATTTTTGATAATGTATTCCCTGCTGTCTGCAGTCCCTGCACCATCACTATTAAAATGATGACAGTCACGATCATGACGGATGTTTCAAATCTCTGATATCCGTAAGCAATGGCCAGATCCCCGAGGCCACCGCCTCCCACTGCCCCGGCCATGGCCGATGCACCGACAAGGCCGATGGTCGCGATCGTGATATTCAGGACCAATGTACTCAATGCTTCCGGAATGAGGATCCCAAAAATGATCTGCCACGGCCCGGCCCCCATGGACTCCGCCGCTTCAATGACACCCGGTTCCACTTCAAGGAGCGAGCTCTCTACCAGTCTTGCAATATACGGTGCCGCAAATACGACAAGCGGCACGACCGCTGCCGCCGTTCCGATCGATGTGCCCACTACCAATCTTGTAAAGGGGATGATGGCCACCATCAAGATGATGAACGGGATCGAACGGAACACGTTGATGATGCTGCTCAATACGGAAAAGACGACTTTATTTTCAAGTAAGTGCCCCTTCCGCGTGACCACGACGATGATGCCGAGGGGAAGCCCAATCAACGTTGCAAACAGGAGGGAGAATGACACCATCGCCACGGTATCCCACGTCGCTTCTATAATTCTTGGCCAGAATAATTCCCAGTTAACTTGCACGCTTCTCCACCTCGCTTACGAATAATCGGTTCTTCCAATAATCCAGGATTTCTTCCGTTTCTTTCTTGCTGCCAATGATCTGTACGATGAGATTCCCGAACGGCTTACCCTGGAGTTCCGTGATCTGGCCGAATAACACATTGATGTGGGCATCGAATTTCTTTGCCGTTTCGGAAAGGATCGGCGTGCCCGTCGAATCACCCTTGAAAATGAGGCGGCAGATGCGCCCTTCTTTGCTGTCATTCAATTTGTCGAGAACCGATGACGGCAGCTGATCATTCATGACACTCTTCACAAAGTTTTTCGTCGTCGGGGTCTGCGAGTTGGAGAAGATATCGAAGACGCTTCCCTCTTCAACGATTTCTCCATTTTCCATGACAGCGACCTTATCACAGATTTCCCGGATGACCCCCATTTCGTGGGTGATCATCACAATCGTAATCCCATACTCCGCGTTGATTCTCTTTAATAAGTTCAGAATCGAATCCGTCGTCTGAGGATCAAGTGCGGATGTTGCTTCATCGCAGAGCAGAATCGAAGGCGATGTCGCCAGGGCTCTTGCTATCCCCACTCTTTGCTTCTGCCCTCCTGAAAGTTGATCCGGATAATGCTTCGCTTTATCTTCAAGTCCGACAAACGCGAGCAATTCCTTTACTCTCTCGCTGATTTTTTCTTTTGGCCATTTTGCAAGTTTCAGAGGATAGGCGATATTCCCTGCCACCGTCCGGGATTGAAATAGATTAAAATGCTGAAAAATCATCCCGATGCGGTGCCGCTCTTTCCTCAGATCGATTGCCGACTGATCTTTCAGGCTGCGCCCCTCTATGAAAATATCACCCGATGATGGTTTCTCTAAAAAATTGAGACAGCGTACAAGCGTGCTTTTTCCCGCTCCGCTGAATCCGATCACACCATAAATCTCTCCCCTCTTCACTTCGAAGGAAACATTCTTCAAAGCGGTGAATGGGCCATCCTTCGTCTCGAATACTTTCGTAACATTCTGAACTCTGATCATACAGGACTTGCTCCTTTCGCTATGTATTCTTCTTGAAGCCTGTGTTTGAAGAACATGGCAGAAAATAAAAAGTGCCCCCCTTCATAAGAAGAGAGGCACAAATATGTATATGTCCACTCTTCTCATCTTTCAAGTCATATGACTTGATGGAATTGGCACGGTATTCATAAGAACCCGTTGCCGAGGTATCGCAGGGCCAGTCCCTCCACCTCTCTGGATAAGAAGATATTGCTTTATTAAGTTAAAGTTATAATGCGTTTAAGCATTAGGGTTATGGTAAAGGATTTCAATTGGTTTGTCAATCCTGTTTTTGAATAAATTACATTACGGAGGACATAATCAAATTGGGCACTTTAACTAGTCTTCAATTAGTTGTTGAATATTTTACGCTTTTCAAGTAAATCGCTAAGATTCTTCCTTCATACTTTACTTCATCGTGAACATTAGTAGTTTACAAGAAAGCCAAGGTTACACCTCTCAACCCCCAAAACAATTATGCTATACTAAAAGGAAAAACAATATTCAGACTATTCAAAGGGGCAAAATACATGAAACCAAACATAATCGACATCGTCCAATCCCAAGTCATCGCTTCCATAAAGGAAGAAAAAGACTTGGAAAAGGCCATACAGTCAAACGCCAACATCGTGTTCATCCTTACTGGCAGTTTGATTACGATGGACGGGTATCTAAAAAAACTGAAGGAAGCCGGTAAAACCACGTTTATACATATTGATTTCATCGATGGGTTGTCCAATACGAAGAGTGCCATTAAATACATAGCAGAAATATGGAAGCCGGCTGGCATCATTACAACCAGGAGCAACCTGATCAAATATGCAAAGGAAGAAGGCTTGATGACGATCCAGCGCCTTTTTCTTATCGACCGCAATGCCCTTGTCAAAGGAATTGATATCGCACAGAACTGCAAGCCGGATGCCCTTGAAGTCCTTCCTGGTCTCATGCCGTCCGTCATTGATAAACTGACAACAATGACTGCGCTACCCATCATCGCTGGTGGCCTGATCAGTAATAAGCAGGATATTCTGAATGGACTAAGAGCCGGTGCCCTCGCCATTTCTTCCGGGGATCCGAAGCTCTGGAATCTGGATTTTTAACCAAAAATGGTTAGTTAAAAAAAGATTAAAATAACTGAGGTGTTGTATGTCAGATATTAGTATTAAATTAATAAGTGCAGACAATTGGCGAGAAGCACTTGAACTATCCGTCCACGATGAACAACTGAAATTTGTTGCATCTATTCATCCTCCCGTCGCTATTGCTCTTGCTAAAGCGTATATAAGACCAGGTGGAAAAATGGTAGAGCCATATGGCATTTATAATCAAAATAAGATGGTAGGCTTTTTCAATTTGCATTATACACCAGGCAGTAGAGATGATTACTGGCTGTTTCATTTTTTCATAGATAAAAGATTTCAAAGAATCGGATTGGGCTCAAAAACGTTAAATGAAGTCATCAGACATATTAAAACCACCAATCATTCTTGTAATCGTTTGAATTTAACGGTTCATCCCGAAAATGAAGCAGGGAGATTATTTTATTTGAAATTTGGTTTTTCAGAAGAAAATATAATGACCTTTGATGAACCCACTTTTTCCATTTTGATATAACAATAAGGAAAGGCACACGAATTCACTTGGGAATTCGTGTGCCTTTTCATTTGTGATTTTAAATTTTGTAACTGAACTGCATACACTGGAGTTGAGCTCACTTTCACGTTCCCACCTTTTTTTCTGCATCGTCTGTCTTTCTTTTTTTCCGGATCCACGGGAGGCGCACTGACGTGATATCCCTCTCTTCAAAGATATTACCTATCTTGGTAATGATGAAGGTTACCAGTGTTGCGAAGATAACTATGGAATAAAATCCAGCTCCAATGCCGATTCCGATTCCCCCAACGTAAAAAATCATCGCAGCTGAAGTCAGGCCTTTTACCCGCAACCCATCTTTCAGGATCACTCCTGCACCGAGGAATCCGAGTCCCGATACGATTTGCGCTGCCAGACGAAACGGGTCCATTACTTTTCCGCTGTCCGGTCGACTGAGCATCTCCGCACCTTCGATTGAGACGATTGTAATCAATGTACATGCCACCGATACATACGTATATGTTTTTAAACCAGCGGGCTTATTTTTCGATGTCCTGTCCCATCCAATGATGAATCCTAATACAGCACTGACCAAAATCCGGAAATAGATATCATGCTGCCAGAAGAATCCCGATACCTCATTCATGTAATGCGTCATTCCGCCATCCTCCTTAAACTAAAAAGAGACCGCGCCACAAAACGAATGCCTGATTTCTCCACCCCATTGTGAAAAAATCATACAATTCGCTTCATAGGTGATCTCTTCTCCTCTTCCTACCAAGCTTCATTTCTCATAATATTCCTTTTATCATACACCAATCTTTCTTTCATTTCAATGATATATCTAAAAATTCTAAATTTTCTAGAATGGCCATTGCCACCCCCAAGCGCTCATTGTATGATGGAGTTAGTAAGATTATATAGCGGGTAGAGATGAGGAGAACCCTGTGTCAATCGCGTGTACGATTATCGTGCACTCCATTGCCATGGGGTTCTTTTCATTTATACATAAATAACATTTTAAAAGGAGGAAATGAAGTTGAAAAACAGATCGATTAGCAGGTTAGCCCTTCTTGCTTTAGGAATCGCAGGACTATTAATGCTTCATGCTCACAGCGCAAACGCGAAAGAAACCAACCCGCCTCTTGTCATCACGGAAATCGTCACCAAATCCGACGGTTCCGGACAGCCCTATGAGTACGTCGAAATCTATAACACGACCTCAGAAGCAATCAACCTGCAAGACTATCAGCTCCAATACTTCACGAGTAACTTCTCAAGCCCGGCCAACCGATGGCCCATCCAAGACAAAACCATCCAGCCGAAAGACTCCCTGGTCCTCTGGTTAAAGAAATTCGCTTATCCTGATGTACCACTATGGGACTTCAACTCCAACTATGACATGTACCTCACTCCCGACGAAATATACGAAATCAATCTGACGACATCCGGTCAAGGGTTGCATGACAGCAGTCTTCGCCAGGTAGGAATTGCTGATGCGGACGACCATATTCTAAGTACTGCGCTCATCAATGACGGGGAAGTAGATGGCATCACAAACCGCAGTATCAATTACCAAGCAACCAGCTCAGAGGCGATGATGAAGCTGCGCAACGGTGAACCACCGACTCCTGGCGTTATACTGCCTGATCAAGTGTCAGGTCCTGCGACACCATCTAACCTGACTGCAACTCCCGCCAACCAATCGGTTACCCTTGAGTGGGAAGCTTCAGAAGATGCAGTTTCCTATACGATCTACCACTCTGATGGAACGACCACTTCTACAGATGCGACCACTTCAATCATCGATGGATTGGAAAATGGGCAGGCATATACCTTCCGGGTGACAGCTGTGGACTCTGAAGGAAACGAATCCCCGGCAACAAAAGAAGTCCGGGCTGTCCCACAGGAGGTCGTGGACAATGAAGCCCCTGTCACGCCAACCGGATTTAAAGCAAATCCAGGCAACGATCATGTCAAGATGCTTTGGAGTGCCAATACAGAAAGTGATCTTGCCGGATACCGCGTCTACATCAACGGGACACTTTACGGGACCGTCCCCGCTGACAAAAAGAGTTTGATCGTCTCCCCTCTGGAATTGAACAGGGAGTACTCTTTCGAAGTAACGGCACTCGATCAAGTGGGAAACGAATCGGAAGCTACAGAACCACTCCTCACAGGACCGACAGAAAACGTACCGACACCAAACCTGTTGATTACGGAATTGATTCCGAATACAGATAACTATGCAGGTTATGATGCATTTGAATACTTTGAGCTTTATAACAACAGCGCGGACCCGATCGATTTGAAAGGATATCGGTTCGCTTCCTATAACTGGGATGAAGAAATCGGGGACACTCACATCTTAAAGCCTTGGGATACGGTGGTGATCTGGACCAGAAACACAGCCATCAACCCTATTTCCCTCGAAGCATTCAATTATAACTATTTCTATTCCTACGAAAGCAAGTATCTTCAAGAAGAGGATACGATCGTCCTCGGGGATATCGCCGGCCTGGTCAACGGTGGCAATACACTGACCGTTTATGACCCTGATGGACTCGAAGTCGTCAGAGCCGATTATTCAGCAGAGGACGTTTCTCTAAAACAAACTGTCACTTATACCTATCCAAAAGATAATACACGGACAATGGAAAAATTGGCAGCTGGCCAATATCCGACACCGGGATGGGTTGTTGAAGATCAAGCACCGGATCGCCCAGCATCAGATGAAGAATCACCGCAATCACCGACCGACCTTGAGGCAACTGCGGGCAACGGAGAAGCTGTCTTAAGCTGGGACGCTCCAACCGAAACGGATTTATACCGTTATCACATATACAAAGATGGCACACTTGAATACTCCATAGGTCCATCGCAGACATCATTTACGCTCTATTCGTTAGTTGGTAATCAAACGTACACGTTACAAGTAAGCACAGAGGATACATCAGGAAATGTATCGGAGAAATCAGCTCCTGTACTCGTAACGCCGGAACACCAGATCATCACCCAGCTGGAACGTTCTGAACATGAAAAGGATCCCGCCTACCAAGACTTGTGGGATATCAGTTCGGACGGCCCGGTGATCGCTGGTCTATCCCAAGGACTCGTTCCTCAAGGGTTGACCTATTATAATAAAAAAGACTGGTTGCTTACCGTTAGCTACGTCGATGATGGGATTCGGCCGGGTACCATTACCGTAACGGATCGCAGAACAGGGGAGCTGGTAAAGTCAGTTGTCCTCTATAATACAGACGGCACACCGTATACCGGTCATGCAGGCGGTGTTACCGTCAGTCGTGATCACGGCTGGGTAGCATCCGAGAATCACTTGTTCAGCTTCAATTTAAACGACCTGGAACAAGCAGGGAATAACGGAGAAATCCAGTTCACAAAACAGATTCCATTACCGATCGAAGCCGCTTACACCGTTTATGATGAAGGCATTCTATGGGTCGGGGAATTCTATCAGGAAAGCTCCTATCCGACCGATCCATCGCATCATATTGAGAACAGGGACGGGGAAATGCACTACGCATGGATGATCGGCTATGATTTGGAACGAAACAACGACATGCTTAGTGAAGCGCATTGGAATGGCTTGCCTGACCACAATGCCGTGCCGGATTACGTTCTCTCGACGACAGGAAAAGTCCAGGGAGCCATCATGCAGAAGGCGGCAAGGAATGGCGTCACTCTTAGTACTTCCTATGGAAGAGCCAACGACAGCGTGCTGTACCGATATGAATACCCGTTAAAAGAAGACCCTCATGCCCATGTTACTGTTGAAGGAAAGCAAGTACCTCTATGGTTCCTTGATGGCCACACGGCAAAACCGCGTCAGAGTATCGAAGCCATTCCGATGCCGGAGGGAATTGTGGAAGTACAAAAAGAGCTCTACGTCGTGTTTGAATCCGGTGCAGATAAATACCGTTATACGACTACCTATCCCATGGACCAGATGATCAAAATCGATATGAAAAAGTTGATGAAGGATGATAAAGGTATCGAATAGCAGGAAAAAGGAAGCAGCGTTCATCTAACGGGTTCCGTTTAGGGAGGAAAGACCTTATATCACAACTGAATTAGGCATAGAAATAACAGTGCATTTAGCACTGTACTCAGACAGCGAAAAAACCCAGAATCATTAAGATCTGGGTTTTTTTAAAAATTCTTATTCCATTAAAGCCCCGTTTGTTTAAATAGTTCACAAATTTACTTTGCTAGGACTGGTCACACTCTTAACTCTTAATAATTTCGATAGTATCTTTGTTTAAGTCTGACTATTTTCAATGCAGACGACCATGCCGACTTACTATAACTTTTGTTTAGGGATAGAATCAAAGGAGAAAGAAGAGAATTGACCCCTGCTCAACAGCTTGGGCTCACAGATAAACAATTTACAATAAATGATATTTTATACTTTAAATAGAACACTCTTACTTTTCGGAGTGATTTTAAATTTAATAAACATACATGAGGAGGAGAATATGGGGAAATATAAATTATAATATATTTCACTCGGAGGATTTATAATGGAGAATGGAAAACAGATAAGGATAACATCAATGGAAATTACCCAACTTTGGGCACAATATTTGAATGATAGCGGAAGCATGTGTATTCTTACATATTTTTTAGAAAAGGCTGAGGATGCAGAGATTAAGCCTGTCATTGAATACGCTTTAGAACTCTCAAAAAAACATATAGAAAAACTGACTTCTATTTTTACTGAGGAAAAACATGCAATTCCTCATGGTTTTAAAATAGAGGAAGATGTCGATTTAAATGCTCCTAGATTATATTCCGACAATTATGTATTAAACTTTATTCATCAAATGTCAATGGTTGGGCTTACAACCTACTCAGCTAGTTTATCAGGGTCTACCAGAGCTGACATAACAGATTTCTATATGGAGTGCCTGTCTGAAACCGTGCAATTATTTAAAAAGTCGAAAGACCTGCTTTTGTCAAAAGGTCTTTATATAAGGTCTCCGTATTTGCCAAATTTGGAAAGAGCAGATTTTGTGAAAAAGCAGCGTTTTGTATGGGATATTATTGGTGAAAAAAGACCATTAATAGCATCTGAAATTTCCAATATATTTGCAAATGTTCAAAGAAATGCTTTAGGAGCAGCGACTCTAGCAGGATTTTGCCAGGTTGCTCAGGATAAACAAGTAAAACAATTCTTTGTCAGAGGGATTGAAATTGCCAAAAAGCACATTAAATTATTCGGGAAAAAATTTGAAGAAAGTTATCTTCCAGTTCCTACAACTTGGGCAACAGAAATCACGAATAGCACTGTTTATACTTTTTCGGATAAACTAATGATGTTCTTTACAACATCCTTAATCGGGTTGAGTATTGGGTACTATGGAACAGGTGTTGCTCAAAGTCCCAGAGTGGATATAGGCATTATGTATAACAGATTGATGGTAGAAATCCAGCTATATTCTGAGGATGGCTCCAATATCATGATAAATAATAAATGGTTAGAACAGCCTCCAATAGCATCAGACAGAGATGAGTTAGCCAAAGCTAATCTAAATAGCTGATTTCAAAAGGGAGGTCATTTACCTTCCTTTTTTTCTAACAACAATCGTTAGTTAAAGGACATATGGGGTGAATTTTACGATGAAAAATAGATATAAATCCCCTTGGTCAGCTTTGTTATGGTCATTTGTTTTACCTGGATTTGGTCAATTTTATAATGGTCAACTCTTTATTGGCTTTGTCTTAATGGTTTTGGAGGTTTTGATTAATTACAGTTCTAATCTAAATTTGGCAATATACCATACTTTCAGAGGAGAGTTGCAACAGGCACATCAGGTTGTTCATTACAATTGGGGATTGTTTTATCCTTCTTTATGGGGATATGGTATGTGGCAAGCATACAATCAAGCAATAAGTATAAACAACACACTGAGAGAAAAAGGAATAAGTGAACCTCTCAAAAAGGCTGATTTCACGGGAATGCTTTTCGGGTTGGTTGCAGGAATGGTTTTGGGTCTGCTTTTCCAATTTATTTTTATTAGTCCAGTTTATACAGGTCTTGCAATTGGGGTAATTGGAGCGATTATTGGATATTTAGTGGAAAAGTGCATATATAAAATAATTGACAGACATTGATTTAGAACATTACTTGAACAATGACAGACTGCAGGAGCAAAGTCTCTTGCTTATTTGTTTAAACAAAATGATGCAATATAAATGCAAAATGGCTTGGAAGACTCCATGCCATTTTTGTGATTTAGATTGTAAAATCATAGGTACAAATATTGTTATTTGCGTTATGATTTTATTTGCAAATTATAATTTTGCACCTCAAAAGTAAATCCGTTATCAATATAGAATGTTTTTAATTTTTCTTGTTCAACTAACCAGCCCTTTAACGGAATAATGAAAACAGCTGGAGATCATGCGCGATCTTCAGCTATTGCCCCCGTTAGTTTAAGTGTAATAACTCACAATTTATAATTATTGTTTTATATTGAAGTCTTGCTTTAACAATGAATACATATATAAATCATCAAATTTACCGCAGGTAAACTCATAATTTCTCAAAAGTCCTTCTCTAATAAACCCCTGTTTTTCAGCTAATTTTTGTGACTGTTTATTAGGAGGTTCTATTAACGCTTCTATCCGTTGTAAATTCATCTGTTCAAATCCATATCTAATAACAGCTTCAAAAGCCTCACTTGCTATTCCTTTCCCCCAGTGTTCTACACTTAACTCAACACCAATTTCAGAACGATAATGCTGTGAAACCAAGTTAAGAAATCCACAACTACCAATTACCTCCCCTTGATCCTTCAACGTAATCCCCCATCTTATTCCCGTTCTCTTTTCGAATATTGATTTATACCACGAAATCTCATCCAATGCGTCATCAATGGACTTAAATGGTTCTAAACCAACGTACTTCATTACGTCTTTATCAGACAAATACTTTAGAAGACTGTTTGCATCATCTTGTGTTACTTGTCTTAAAATCAACCTATTAGTTTCAAGTATAGGAAATGCACTTACTTCTACCACAATAAAACCTCTCCCTAAATATTATTCATTTTCAGTAGTACCCCACGCCATTACTGGGATATAAGAGGAACATCACTGTTCTTCAAGTAAACTGCCCGTTAATCGAATATCCATTATTTACAATAATATCACATAAATCCTTACAATAGAGTTCCTATGAGTAGTTACTCAGCTGTAATAGAATGTGAATTAACAAGTATTTCAGCATGTAAATGGCAATGTGTTTATTGTTTGCACAATTGTTATTTCCCCCTTGCTGATTGTGCTTCTAATTGGTGTGCTAATCGGAAAATTGGATATAAACATTAATATAACAATGAATAAAGCAGGTCTAATTCCTATTTCGAGTTAGCCTGCCATTTTGATGCTATTGTTAATTTCCTCTCCCAAAACGGAACCCCTTACGTCCATTCACCGCTTCCTTCTCTTATATCATTTTTTCCGATAACAATCCCTTGACCGAAGGCAACACATAATCCGGTGTCCAAACCGTCCCCCTCAAGTCCTCCTCGGTTGTGACCCCACTAAGCACGAGTGCTGTTTTCATCCCGGCTTCGATGCCCATCCGGATATCCGTTTCAAGGCGATCGCCGATCATGACACACTCTTCCGGCTTTAGTTCTAATATTTTCAATGCTGCATTGATGGTCAGAATTGATGGCTTTCCAATCTGGACATCAATCTTTCTCCCCACAACTGCTTCCACAGCTCCAATCATCCCAGCACAGTCTGGAACATCACCTACTTCTACTGGACAGGTTCTGTCCGGATTGGTCGCAATCATCTTCGCACCAAGCTTGATCGACTGGTAGGCAAAATTCAAATGGTTGTAATGAAAATCTCGGTCCCATGACAGCACGACGACATCGATCTCAGCTGGTGCCATTCCTTCCCTGAATCCAGCAAGTGTTAGCTCATCCTTGATCGGCTGCTCACCAATCACGTACAATGTCGCATTCGGATGGTGTCCTCGTAAATAGTCAATCAACGTAAGCGTCGGATTCAAAATGTTCTCCAGGCTTGCCTTGATATTGAAGCCGTTCAACTTTTCCACATAACGCTGTCGCGATTCAATCGTCTTATTTGTCAGGAACAGCACCTTTTTCCCTTCATCGAGAAGAGAGTTGATGATGGTGTCTGCTCCCTCTATCAATTCCTTACCTAGATATACGGTGCCATCCAAGTCAAAAATATATCCTTTTAGATTTTTCATCTGTACCCTCCATCCAATAAGAAAAGCGCAAGCGCCTTGTTCAGCCCCGACCAACGCTCTTGGGCCGACCGGTGAAGTCGTTCTTTGACTTCACCCGTCGGACCGAAACGTCTCGAGGGGCTAGGCGCTGGAGCTGGCCAATTCTCAAATTTAAGTTATACTTTCTTACAACAATAAAAAATTCCTTGAGCATGACGATTTCTCCAATTGAACAATTGGATGTCGCCATACCCAAGGAATCTCCTGATCTTTATCCTTGTATCTCTTCACTTATACTCGCTTTGTCATCAGATCTTCGCCGATGATGACCTTTGGAGAGCCAAGCTTTGCCACCTCCTCTTCATACGGTTCTTTGTCAGATAAGTGGACGAGAACGATTTTTTCGATCTTATCCATGTCATACTTCTCTACAACTTCAACGAGACTGCTGTGGTTGCCTGCCACTTTACGGGCAGAAGTCGCTTCATGGATTAACATATCTATATGGTCATATCGTCCGATTCGTGCATTGATTTCAGTATCGCTCGAATAAACGACGACTCGGCCTGCACATCGCACTTCCAGCCCGACAGTAGGAACGGAATGAAGTGCCTTAAAGCAGGAAAACCTCATTCCACCGCCAGACAGAAGTTCATTTTCCCGATCACCATCAAATGTTTCAATCTTAATGGAAAAGGCAATCGGCCAATGGTCTGCTTCCATCGTCGCCAGCCATTCCTGAAGCTTGTTCTCATTGCGATAATCGCAAAAAATCCTTAAAGGCTTTTTCCTGTCTTCCAGCCACATCCCCCATAGCAAGGATGGTAAGCCATAAATATGGTCAATATGAAAATGGGTGAACACGACTGCATCGAGCTCCCCTAAATCTACCTTAAGTTGCTTCAGCTTCCTGCAAGGATTGCCGCTGACATCGACCAGCACATGATAGTCACCATTCGAGAAGCAGATTGATGTATTGTCGCGTTCGGAACCAGGATACGCACTTCCCGTTCCTAAAAAATGAATGTCCATCTCATCACCACCTATTTAATTCCTGAGTGCATGAAACTTGATACGAATTGTTTTTGAAAAAGGAAGAAGGCAATCACCAAAGGCATTATGACCATTACCGTACCTGCAGCAACCATCCCCCACTGTGCCCCTGTTTCATATGATTGGGCAAATAACGCAAGTCCGACGGTCAACGGTCGGGACTCCACAGAATCCGTGATGATCAACGGCCACATGAAGTTGCTCCAATGGTGGCTGACTGATACAAGGGCAAATGCAATATAAGTCGGTTTCGCCGATGGAATGTAGACATGCCACAGGGTTTGATACCATTTACATCCGTCCATTCTTGACGCTTCATCAAGATCGTACGGGACCTGTTTGAACGTCTGGCGCATCAGGAATACCCCGAATGCAGAAGCCCAATACGGCATCATGACGGCAAGCTTTGTATTGACGAGCCCGAGTTGGCTGATCACCTGATAGTTCGGGAACAACAGGATTTCAGGCTGAATCATCAGCTGCAGCAAGAACAAGATGAACAGTACATTCTTCCCTGTGAAATTCACCCGTGCAAAAGCATATGCCGCAAGCGTAACGGTGAGCAACTGAACAATCAACACGCCAAATACAATCACAAACGTATTGAAATAGTATTGTAGAAATGGTGCAGTCTCCCATGCTTTGACATAGTTTTCAAACGTTGGATTCGAGACCCAGAACGGAAAGCCACCGTTGATCACTTGATTCCCCGGAGAGAAAGAAGTGATGATTACCCAAAGTAGGGGGATGAATGAAATAATCCCTAAAACAATAATGATGCCATAGTTCCATTTTTTCATCGAATCTTCCCCTCCTTAATAATGGATTTTCCGATCAAGGTACAAATAGTTGAATGCTGTGATACCCAGCATGATGACGATCAGAATCACGGTCAGAACCGCGGCTTTGCCAAGATCCCAGTTCGTGAATGCCGCTTCATAGATATGGTAGAGTAATAGATTGCTGGCATTATCCGGACCACCCTTGGTCGTGATGTACAGGTGGTCGACATTCTTGAATGAATTCGTAATCGCCACGATCATAACGAACAGCGTCGTCGGCATCAGCAGAGGGAACGTGATATGGCGGAACATCTGGAACGGTTTCGCCCCTTCCATCTCAGCCGCTTCGTAAACGTCTCTAGGTAAATTTTGCAAACCTGCTAGATAAAAAATCATAAAGAAACCCGCATCTTTCCATATGATCATGATAATCATCGCGATCATGACGGTACCCGGATCCCCCAACCAGTTCGTATCGCCCCGACCGAACATATGCAGAAAGTTATCGAGCAATCCATACTGTGGGGTGTAAATGAAAAGCCAAATATTCGCTACTGCAATCAACGGAACGATCGTCGGATAGAAAAAGGATGTACGAAGCAAAGAGCTTCCGGCCATTTTCTTATTCAACCAGATGGCAAGATACATCGCCAGGAACAAACTCGTTGGCACAGTCCCAATCATGAAGAGGATGTTATTCAGGATGACCTTCCTGAATATCTCATCCTCCAAAACTCCTTTATACTGTTCCAACCCGGAAAATTGCAACCTGGTCATCGGCCCACTGTAGAAGCTTAACTGGATCGACTTGAGCGTCGGGTAAAACGTAAACAAAGTTAAAAATATGAAAGAAGGAAACAGTAACCCGTAGGCGAACAGATTATTCCTTGCCCCGGAACTGAATTTTCTTTGCTTCGTTGTCATCATCTCAATACCACCTTTCTTGTGAAAAGAGAGCCCAAGTCAGCACAATGTCCACTTGAGCCTCACTCCCTTCATTCTTCCGCTGCAACCTTATTCCTGAAAAGGCTCCAACACTTTTTCTGCTTTCTTCTGTGCATTATCCAATCCTTCGTCAACCAGGCTTTGACCCGTTAAGATCGATTGAATATGATCATTGAAGATTTTCTGCACCTCACCATTTTGGTAGGTTGCTAATTCACTTTCTGCATATTCCAGCTGCTCACGAGCAACCAGTGCAGGAGGGAACTCCTCTACATACTTCTTCAACAAATCAGTCTCATAAGCAGATTCGCTAGTGGCTACATATCCTGTATCAATTGACCACTGGGCAACACGCTCAGGTTCTGTAAGAAATTTCATGAACTTAATGGCCGCTTCCTTATTCGCTTTTGGAAGATCTTTGAACAAGTAGATGTTTCCTCCTCCAGTAGGGGAACCATACTCATTGTTCGCTGGCAGGAAGGACACACCGAAATCAAAGTCCGCATTGTTCTTCACATTAGTCAGGTTACCTGTTGTATGGTACATCATCGCCGTTTTTCCACTGAGGAAGTCAGAAGGAACCGTCGCCCATTCAATGACACCCTCCGGCATGATTTTATGTTCTTTCCCAAGGGATAACCAGAATTCCATTGCTTCTTTTGAGTATGGTGCATTGAAATGCACTTCCTTTCCATCTTCAGACATGATGTTATCTCCAGTCTGAAGGGCTAATGCCTGGAACATCCAGTACTGGTAGCCAGTACTCGGAATTTCAAGCCCCCACTGGTCCTTGCCGCCATTTTTCGTCAGCTTCTTCCCGTATTCCACCAGCTGATCCCAGTTTTCAGGTGGAGCTTCCGGATCCAATCCTGCTTCTTTGAACGCGTCCTTGTTATAGTAAAGGACGATTGTACTGCGTTGGAATGGCAAGCTGTACACTTTATCACCTATGGAAGAGTTCGCCATGAATCCATCATAGAAATCATCCAAATACTCTTGATCAAACAACGGCGTCAATTCCTCAATCAGATCATTCTCAAGCAATGTAAACAGGTCGATCGAGAATAAGACAGCAAGCTCTGGTGAATTTCCTCCCTGGGCCGATGCCATTACCTGTGTCATCGTTTCAGCATAACTGCCACCATATTTCGCATTCACCTTGATGTCAGGATTCTCTTTTTCAAAATCCGCCACAAACCCATCAACGATCTTCGCTACATCCCCACCAACCGCAACCGGAAACCAGAAATCGATTTCAGTCGTTTCATCCCCCCCGGTTTCACTGCTGCTGCATCCGGCAAGCACAACCATCAACACTAAAACGAATGATAAAACCTTGATTTTCATGCCAATTCCTCCCCTTTTTTCATAAAAAAACCCATGAACAATAAACTGCATCACAAATAAGTGTCATGCATTTCATTGGTCACAGGGATTCTCCGCATCTCTACCCTTAGACGATAACCTGTCTAATATATATGTCTGATTATTCACAATAATACAATATTAACTAAAACTTGGCAATGACATTTCATTTTTTTTACATAATATTAATGAAGGAAAATATTTGATAAATCCACAATACTCACTAAGGTGGAATTCATAATCATTTACATTTAGATATACTATCCACTGCCACATTATGTATGGGATGTATAGGAAAACAAAAGTGGTCAAAAAATATTATCTCTCACCATTGAAAAGCATCCCTCACCACCATGTAGGCCGTACAAAACCATTGCGATATTATCTTCTCTTCATAAAAAAGAGGCACTTTCCTATTAACGAAAAGTACCCGATTGCGAAAAACATTCACCTTTTGAAAAAAAGAAATAAAATGAGGAAAATGATTAGTCCAATAAATAAAAGATAACCCATCCCCATGCTGTATACGAAATAAAATTTAACGTGGAGGATGATCCGGATGATATGAAAGATAAGGATGCAAAAGAGCAATAAAATGACGATATTCACATGTCTATCTCTATTCCGATACATAGAATCAGCCCCAATCCAGAGCTTAGTACAAAATGGAACTTGTACCATGAGTCTTTTATATACCTATTTTGCTTACGTCCTTATTATTCATGGAATCTCCTCTATCACTTACTTTGTTCTTTACTCTTCTCATTATTTCCTACAATCCAAGCCAATCCCAAAATGGCACCTGTTACTGGGACAAAGGGACAAGTCCCTCAATCATTTAACCCCTTACCATCAAGAATATGCTCCATATATTTTTCAACTCTTGACGTACGGGTTTTGGATTGTTTTGCTTGAGAAAAATAAAGAATGTATGCTCTTTGTCGCCCCGGCGTCAATGCTTCAAAAGCCGTTTTCAAATCAGGGACTTCCTCGAATTTAGTTTGAAGTTCTTCAGGGATGGTGTATTCTTCCGTCTTTTTTAATTCCACTTCCAAACCAGCTTTTTCCACTTCAAGGGCTTCTTGGATATAGTCTTTCACGATGCTTTCCATTTCAATGATCTCTTGTAAATTAGTGAACCGGATTTGGCGTGCAGCCTGCACATTCTCAGTTTGTTGGATGAGAATCCCGTGGGTATCCTTTAGCAAGGCACCTTTGTGAAACAGAAGCGCGCAATAGTCTTTAAATCCATGAATTAACACGATGTTTTTACCCTCTAACGTGTAACATGGATGCATCCACTTAATTTCTTCGTCCATCTCCTCAAAGTTAAGAATGATGCTTCTCAGCTTCTCATATTCTTCCTTCCACTTCTTGGTTTTTTTTATAAATCCATCAACCTTACGATTCGGCCTTATCACCATGGAACACTCCTTTTCATATGTACTCTAAGTGTTATCTATTTACGCCAAAAGTCTGTGTATTCTGCTTTATCCTGAATATTATATGTGATCATATCCTCAAGCAATTCGTAATTCACCTGGTCTTTCCACGGAATGCGAAACAAGCCTTTGGTGGCACTGTAGCCTGCTTGTTCAATGGCACCGGCAAAATGCGTCATGGTTACTTCTTCAGGTGCAACGCTTACATGATGCTTCGCTGTTGAGATACCGATGATAAATGTGCCGTGATCGGTAAACATAGGGGTATTCCATTTGATATGTGATTCCAATTGCGGGAATTTGGTCGCAACCCACGTCAGGATTTCCTCCATTCGATTGCGGTGGTCGGGATTATCGATACCAGCTAAATAGGTTGAAAAAACGTCCATTCTATCTCCTCCTAAAAATTATTATCATGGTCGTTCAGAGTAAATCACACCTATCTTCAACTATATATTTAACAACCTGGATAGTCAAAATAGGTATACGTCTCTTTACCCCTGTACCTGTCTATGGTTTCGTAAAACCGTGATAAAGCCGTCCAAAATGTCATGAAAGATCGTGAATCCTTTTTGCTGATAAAATTCCAACGCCTCTTGATTACCATTCGATAAAGACAAAATAATCCTCGATATCCTCAAAATTTTTCAACCAATCCATAGACATCGCAAAAAGCTTGGATCCAATACCAAATTGTCGATACTCCTCTTTAATATAAAATTGGGATAGACAACCTACATTCTCTTTCTTAGCCGATGAGAGATCGAAAAACGTGGCAAAATCAATCGAATACGTATCTTTAGGCGAAATGTTGGTATACACATAAGCTACGATTTCATCATTTTTATGATGATCTTTCACCACCACAATATAATTGTGCCGTGCACTTTTAATCGATGGCAGCATCCTTGTGTCAAAATTCATGCTGTCTAACCGTTCAGGTGTAATGGATGCCTTTGACTGTTGAAATTCCATCAGTTCATTGCACAGGTCACACAGTATTCTGCCTTTTCTTCTGGAATCACTTTATATATTAGATTCATTCTTAACTCCCCCTTTTTATCCTTTGAATAGATGGCTGTCTGGCTAACCCGAGTCTGGAATAAATTCATGCTACTACATTACATTTTAGCTTGAACTTTGTAAGGAAAGACTTTACTCTTCCTTCTACATCACAAATTTGAAGCATAAGGTACCTTCCAGTATTTTAAAATATTGATTTAATAGCAGTCCTTTTGATTACTTTCGTTTCTTTCCTTTGGATAGTATTCATTTTAACGATGAGTTAGAAAAGAACACACTCATTGACATATAATAAACCATTATATAAAATGTTTATTAAATAACAAACAAATTATAAATGTGTTTGTTATTTCACCTTAACAAATGGCTCTTAGTTGTTTTCTAATTAATGACGACTCATACCTGATGGTTTTTTGATCTACAAATTGATTTGAAAATAATAGAAAAAGGTAATTTCATTCGCTTATTTTACGAAAATGATAGGAAGTGTTTATAAAAATGGAACTATCCAATATGTTTTGGAGTGCCTCTTTGGAAGATCTGAAAAGAGGATATATTGAAGAAAGAGATTCATTTACGTGCTTACTGTGTGGGGAAAGAATAGAAAAAGGGATTGTTTATCCTTACGAAAATAAATTTTACGAAGCTGAAAAATATATGCGTGCCCATATAGAAAACTCACACATCTCTGTATTTAATTATTTAATTGGAATGGACAAAAAGCTTACAGGTCTTACTAATCATCAAAAAAGTCTTTTATCGCTTTTTTATCAAGGGAAAAATGACAAAGCAATCCAGGAGGAATTAGGTATCGGAAGTGCCTCTACTATCCGGCATCATCGGTTTGCTTTAAAAGAAAAGGAACGTCAGGCGAAGACCTTTTTAGCTATGATGGAATTACTTAAAGAAAAAGATGAAAATGCCCCGACTTTTGTACCGGTGCATAAAACAGCCACCATGGTAGATGAAAGGTATAACATTACACAAGATGAGCAGGAGCAAATCGTGAAACAATATTTCTCTGAAGGGTTATTGACTAAGTTTCCTCCAAAGGAAAAACAAAGGTTGGTTATTCTACGGGAAATTTCCAATCATTTAACAAAGGACAATATGTATGATGAAAAAGAGTTAAATCAAATTTTAAAAGGCTTTTATGATGATTATGCTCTAATGAGAAGATATCTAATTGAATACGGATTCTTAGATCGTAAACCCGATGGAAGCAAGTATTGGTTGAAAAAGTAAAGGGAAAACAGGAGGTTAAAAACATGGATCGTAAAAAAGAGTTAAAACAACAATACAAAGAAACATCCGTTGAAGCAGGTATTTACCAAATAATGAATAAGATGAACAATAAAATATTTATTGGCAGTACGAAAAACCTTAAGACTCTCAACGGAATAAAATTCATGCTTGAAACAAATGGGTTTACCACCAGCAAAGAGTTACAAAAAGAGTGGAACCAGTTTGGCAAAGATGCTTTTACTTTTGATATAGTTGAAAAATTAAAAAAGAATGATGACCCTTATTTTACTGAGAAAGAAGCTTTAGCTGAACTTGAGGAAAAATGGTTAGAAAAGTTGCAACCTTATGGAGAACGAGGGTATAACCAAAATTAGCCTTTAATAAGGGGAACAAAATGTCGTAATTAATTTACTAAAAAAATAACACAAAGGTGGTTGGTTACTATAACCAACCACCTTTGCGTCAATCGTCAAACAAATTCAGGTTACTTAAACAAATCCATCAGTAACTCCCAAAATCCTTTTTCTTTCTTCGGCTCTGCTTTCTTCGTTTCTTGTTCTTCTTTTTTGATGCTTTCTGTCTTGATCACAAATTGCACGGAAGATACTTTTTCGTTCTTGGAGGAAACGAAGGATACCGGCTTGAAATCCGATTTATCGTATTCAGCCATCATCTTATTGATTTCCTCTTGCATTTTGTCAGGAAGGTTTTTCGTTTCCTTATGCAATCCGCTCGTTCCACTGTGAAGGTCTGCGACTCCACCTTCTAATTCGTTTATTCCTCCAGCCAGTTCAGCAAGGCCGGAATGAAGCTTCCCGTAAGAAGTGGATAACTGACCTACGCCTTCTGTATAGCGGACCAATCCGGAGTGGAAGTCGCCGTAGTTGGCGGACAGTTCACCCAGTCCTTTTTGCAGCTGAGCAAACCCGCTCATATCCGTTTCTTTCAATGATGCAGACAGATTATTCGAGATGGAAGTCAGCTGTCCGCTCATCTCGTTCACGAAACCACTCACCTGATTCAAGGTCGGTTCCACGGCCGCGAAGGCTTCCTTGACGCTTGCATACGTTCCCTTCACTTTTTGCGCGGCTTTATGGGACTCCACCAGTTTATCCACTACCTGGCGATCCGCCCCGCTTTCATATAATGCGGCAATCTCTTCTTCCGTAAGCTGGGAAGCTGGGATTCCCGCCATCGCACCGTCCAATGCGGCATAGGCCTTTGAATAGTTCTTCTGCAAGGTCGATAATCCATTCGCAGCTTGCGTCAGGCCATCCGCCAGTTGCGTGAGATCACCCGGCAGCTCATTCAGTGCGGACAAATCCATTTCAGCAGGGTTCGCGGCCAGTGACTGATTGATGGTCCTCAACGCATCACCAATGGAATTGGAGGCTGCAACAATTTGAGATGAAGAGCCGTTTAGTTCACTGATGCCATTTTTATATTGAGCCGAGCCATCACGCAAGCTTGCTGCCCCGCCGTTCAATTGGGACACACCACTTTTCAGGTCGGCCACCCCGGCGTTTAATTTCCCGATGGCACTCGACAGCTCCGACATGTCATCGGTCATATTTTCCGTTCCCGTCGTATCAATCGGAAGCGTGGACGGGACGGCGGCGATTTCGACTCCCTTGAATTCGAAGTCCTCGACATCTGCTTCCACACTTAGCTTCTTCTCTTTTCCAGGCATGACGGTAAATGTGACCTGCTTATTCTTCCCTGCACTCGCCACCATGCCGTCTGCCGTTTCAATGTTCTCATACGTATTCGGCAGGCTCAGTGAAACCTGCAGTAAATAGTTCTCATAGAATACAGACCCTGAATTCTTATTTTCTGAAGTATCGATGTTGATTTCAAGGTGGCCCCTTTTCCCTGCAAGTTCGGATGGATCCATTTTCTTCCCATCCAGCACATATGATATCCCCACATCCCACGGCAGTTCTGTATCTTCTTTCATGTTCCCTTGATAGGTGAACTTCCCTTCAGGAGCATCCACTTCAATCTTCTGTCCCTCCTGCTCAAGTTCCTTCAGATCCGTCAGATTCTTGACGCTGCTGAATTCCCCGTAATCGAGGATCTTCCCTGCCCGCTCAACCTCGAGCGTATTCACGACATAGATATGATCCAGGTCTCCACCCGCATTCAGTGTCGCATACACCACTTCATCCTTCGACGTGACCTTCCCTTCCTTTGCCGCCTGGGCAGGTACACTAAGAAATGAAGGCAAGACCAGCATCCATGCGAGTGCAGAGTAACGTAATTGTTTTTTTCTCATCATCATTTCTCCTCATAATAATTTGCTTTGTAGGTGGTTTTCTTAATGACTTTATCGAATACCAATAGCATCGCCGGGAGTACAAGCAAGACCATTATAAAGGCAAGCAGTGCCCCCCTGCCCATCAATAGGCCGATGGATCCTACGATCGGATTCGAAGAGGTGATCCATAAAATAAAGCCGACACTCGAAAGGATTGCTGCCGAAATCGAAATAGAGAATGTCTTCTCATCCAGGGTTCTCACCATTGCTTCTTTAGCAGGCATTTCCTTGCGATAATGTGTATAGGCTTCTGTGAATAGAATCCCATAATCGACCGTAGCGGCAAGTTGTACCGTACTTATGATCAAATATCCGACAAACACGAGGGGTGTATTCGTGAAGTATGGAATCGATAAATTGATCCATACGGCCGCTTCAATCGTGATGAGCAGCACCACCGGAATCGTAATCGATTTAAAGCTGAACAGAAGCACAAGGGCAATCGTCACGACCGTCAGCACATTCACGACCACATTATCCTTGTTGACGGTATTCTTAATATCATAAAGCGTCACGCTCTCCCCAAGTGCCAATGCTTCATCCCCGTAATAATCCGCCGCCGCTTTTTCCACCTTCTCTACAATCGAAAAAGGAACCTCCCCTTCCGTACCCTGACTCGTGTTAATGACGATCCGGCTGTAGTTTTCAGAGTAGAATTCATCCGTGATCGATTTGTCCAGATACTCAGGCGGGATTTCAGAACCAACCTGGTTCACATACGCCATGACTCCTGTCACATAATCAAGGGACTCGATATCCTCGACGAGCTCCTTTTCTTTTGCCACATCTCCTTTAGGTACTAAAAGAACGATCGGCGTCGTTTCACCAAATGCCTCTTCCACCTTCTTGAAGTCACTCCCGACGCGGGTGTTTTCCGGCTGTTCCCCCGTCCCGTAAATGAATGAAGTATTCGTTTGCCCCAGGAAGGCAGGAACAAGAATAGCAAATACAAAGATCAGGCTCGGAACCTTCAGTTTCAATACTTTATTTCCGATACCGGTGAAGCTCGGAACAAAACTCTTATGCTTCGTCTTATCCATCCATTTATAAAAAACAAGCGTCAGTGCAGGCAGGAACACCATTACACTGATAAAGCTCAGGACGATCCCCTTCACCAGGTTCACCCCGAGATCCGACCCGATCTGAAACTCCATGAACGTAAGGGCGATAAATCCGAAGAACGTCGTTGCCGCACTTGCCGTGATCGCAGGGAACGACTTCTTCATCGCCAGCTTCATCGCTTCTTCTGGATCATCCGTCTCTTTCCGGTAATCTGAAAAGCTATGAAGCAGGAACACCGCATAATCCAGCGACACCGCCAGCTGCAGGATCGGCGCAACCGACTGAGTGACGAAGGAAACCTCCCCCAGGAAGATATTCGTTCCCAGGTTGATCAGAACCGACACCCCGATCGCCATCAGAAAAAACAGTGGTTCGATCCAGGAAGTCGTCGAGATGACGAGGATCAATATAATGAGGGGTACCAGTAACATCCCTGCATACATCGATTCACTTCCGGCCATTTTCTGAGAACTTGCCGTATTCGCCGCCTCACCGGCAATCGCACCATCACTACCAATCAGCTCATAGATTTCATCGGTGATCCGGACCTCATCCCCGGTGCGGACACTGATGGAAAACAGCGCATTCTGATCTTTATAGTAATTCTCGACTGTCTCCTTGTCTGCCACTTCCAAAGGCGTCTTCAGATCGACCATATCATCCAGCCACATCACGTCCGTTACCCCGTCTATGGCTTCCAACTTTTCTTTATACGCGAGTGCCTCCTGTATCGTCACACCTGTCACCATGACCCGCGTATCGGGAACGGCACCCGTGAACTCCTTTTCCATGATGTCCATGGCCTGAGTAGACTGGGCATCATCAGGCAAATAATCGACCATATTATAATTGACCTTCACAAAAAATTGCGCTACCGTTGACAGCACCGTCACCAGCATAAACGCTACCAGAACAGCTTTCTTATGCTTTATGATCCAAGATGCAATATTTATCATCTTTCATCCTCTCTTGTCTCTTTCACATTTTCACATTATCATTATAATAAACACCGTGTTGGATATTCAACGGACAGTTGTATAAGGAATGTTCAATACTCAACACATCACTCACGTGTGTTGGATAACTCAGAAAAAGCAGGAAAGGAACGTTGATCTTTGAATACAAAAATGGACCGACGAAAAAAATATACACGCATGGTTTTAAAAGACAGCCTCTTGAAACTACTGCAGGATAAATCAATCTCAAGCATCACCATCAAAGAAATCTGCGAAACGGCAGACATCAACCGATCCACCTATTATGCCCACTACTCAAACCAATACGAACTGCTCGAAGCAATCGAAGAAGAATTCATCGAGGACCTGACTATCACACTGGGTAAGTATAACTTCTCAAAAGAAGAAGAAGCCCTGCAAATGACCGAAAAGCTATTCGAATACATCGCCGACAAAAGCGACATCTGCGAGGCACTTCTCAGCGAGAATACCGATATGTACTTTCTAAAGAAAGGAATGATCATTACCCATGAATTCATCTTCAAAAACTGGATCACCGAAAGCCGGATGGATCAAGAAACTTACGAGTACATCAATATGTTTATGGTGAGCGGAAGTATTCATGTCATCAAAAATTGGGTGGAAAACGGGATGAATAAGACGCCTGGGGAGATGGCGGGGATATTGCATCGATTTATTAATCGCGGGTTGTCGGGGGTGAGGTAGGGATTTTGCTAGCAATCCACATCTTGTAAATATGTTTCTCTCATATATTCCAGAGCATAAAAAAAAGCTTGTAGAAATACTCAGTATCTCTCTACAAGCTCTATCATCTACCTACTTGTCATACTCTTCATTCTCATACGTGCCATATTGACCATTCTCCGTATCAATGACTCCGCTCGTATAAGAATCCATGATCTGCTGGCTCACCTGCTCGTTTGCCTGCTCGTCATACGTGAACTGCTCTTTCGGATCCCTCTTCTTCATGTCGATTCCCCCTTATAATAAGTAATCTATTCCCTTATATTGTTTGAAAATTGGCTACAGATATGAGTGGAAATATATAGTATGATAAAGGTAGGGAGGGGATAACAATGAGTTTAAAATATCAGAACATATTAGTAGCTGTCGATGGATCCAAAGAAGCAGAATGGGCGTTCAAAAAAGGGATTGCCATCGCAAAACGGAATGACGCTATTCTTTCATTAATACACGTGATCGATACCCGTTCCTTCGCGGCAATCGAATCCTATGATCGTACAGTAGGAGAAAGAGCTATCAAGTATGCTGAAGAATTGTTAGATGAGTACAAAGCAGAAGCTGCAGAAGCAGGGTTAACAAAAGTGAAAACCTATGTCGAGTACGGCTCCCCGAAAGTGATCATCCCCAGAGAAGCAACGAAGAACGTCAAAGCAGACCTTGTCATATGCGGCGCAACCGGTCTCAACGCCGTCGAACGATTCCTCATCGGAAGTGTGTCAGAGCATATCACACGGGCAGCTCACTGTGATGTACTTGTTGTTCGGACAGAGGAAGTAGAAGAGTAATTATCAGAGTAAAAGAAAGAGCCGTTGAATGGAGAAAGACTCTACATTCAACGGCTCTTTTTAAGAATGTGAAAAAGTAAAACTCTGTAAAGTTGATTGGAGCGGAAGGTGCTCGACTCCTGCGGGAGAAACGGGACAGGTGAGACCCCGGAAGCGAAGCTGAGGAGGCTCACCGCCCGCCCCGCGGAAAGCGAGCACCTGTAGAGGAAATCAACCACTACTCGCTTATGGCAGAAAGTTTTAATAACAGCCTTCTTTTACACAGAATGAGTAACATAGGAGGCCAAATGAGCTTTCCCCTTCTCAATCTGCACCTTCACTTGCTCAAATCCCGTACCACCATAAGACTTTCTTCTTTCAACCGCCGAATACGGAGTCAAAATCGAATAAATATCTTCTTCAATCAATGAAGAAAACTCACCGTACTCCTCCAATGAAATATCTTTCAGGTAGCAGCCTTTTTCAATACAATGAAGAACAAGCTTCCCGACGATTTCATGGGCTTGTCTGAACGGAATCCCTTTCGTCGCCAAGTAATCGGCAAGTTCCGTCGCATTGGAGAAATCATTCCCTACCGCTTCTTCCATTTGTTTCGTGTTCACTTTCATCGTAGAGATCATTCCAGTAAAGATTTTCAATGATCCCACCACTGTTTTAACGGTATCAAACATGCCTTCCTTGTCCTCCTGCATATCCTTGTTGTAAGCAAGAGGCAAACCTTTTAAAACGGTAAGTAGAGAAATGAGATTCCCATTCACTCTTCCTGTTTTCCCTCTGACAAGCTCAGCCATATCAGGGTTCTTCTTTTGCGGCATGATACTGCTTCCTGTCGTGAAGCTGTCATCAAGCTCGATAAATTGAAACTCTTCTGTGGACCAAAGGATCATCTCTTCCGCCAAACGTGAAAGATGGGTCATCATAATCGAGCTGTTGCTCAGGAATTCCAGGATGAAATCACGATCACTTACGGCGTCCAGACTGTTTTCGTAGCACGAGTTGAAACCAAGCAGTTCAGCTGAATATTCCCGATCGATCGGGAAAGTCGTACCTGCCAGCGCACCTGCACCCAATGGAGAAATATCGATTCTCTTAAGAGAGTCGATCAGTCGTTCCTTATCCCGATTAAGCATCCAGAAATAACACATAAGATGATGGGCGAAGGAAATCGGCTGGGCACGCTGAAGATGAGTATAACCAGGTATGATCGTTTCTACATTTTCTTCAGCCTGAAGGATGATGGCCTCCTGAAGATCCTCAACGAGTTCAACAATCTCCTCCACTCGTCTTTTTAGAAACAGATGCATGTCGGTCGCAATCTGGTCGTTTCGGCTTCTACCTGTATGAAGCTTACCGCCGACCTCACCGATTAAATCAATCAGCTGCTTCTCCAAATTCAAATGAATATCTTCATACTCGACAGAAAACTGAAGTTCATTCTTTTCAGCTTTTCCGTATAGCACATGAAGCCCGTCAAGGATTTGATCTGCTTCACCTACAGTGAGAATCCCGCATTTTTTCAACATCTTTACATGGGCGATGCTGCCTTCTATGTCCTCTAGAACGAGCTCTTGATCAAAGGAGATGGATGCGTTGAATTCATCCACCCATTCTTCCGGCTTCTTTGTAAAACGTCCTCCCCAGAGCTTGCTCATAGAGTCACTTTCTCCTTCTTTTCAGCATTGACCATTGCTGAAACCTTTGTCGGCAGTCCCCATAATTGAATGAATCCAACGGCAGCATCATGATCGAATTCATCGGCTTTTGTATAGGTTGCGAGCTTCTCATCATATAAGGAATTAGGTGATTTTCTTCCTTCCACAATGGCATGCCCCTTGAATAATTTCACACGTACGACACCATTCACATACACCTGTGTTTGATCAAGGAATGCTTTCAGTGCTTTATTCAGTGGTGAAAACCATAATCCTTCATAAATCAATTCCGTCATTTTCTTCTCGATTACAGGTTTATAATGAGCAAGCTCTTTCACAAGCGTGAGATCTTCCAGTTCCTTATGAGCTTTTAAAAGCGTGACGGCAGCTGGACACTCATACACTTCACGGGACTTGATCCCGACCAGGCGATTCTCCACATGATCGATACGTCCGACCCCATGCTTACCAGCGATGACATTCAGTTTAGAAATGATCTCATCAAGTGGGTATGCGACGTGATCCAATTCAACAGGTACTCCATGTGAGAATGTAATCTCAACTACATCAGCTTCGTCCGGTGACTTTTCAATACTGGACGTTAAATCATATGCATCCTCGGGAGGAGCAGCCCATGGATCTTCAAGTACACCACATTCATTGCTTCTTCCCCATAAGTTCTGGTCGATGCTGTAAGGGGAATCCAGATTGATGGGGATAGGGATCCCTTTAACCTTCGCATATTCAATCTCCTCTTCACGTGACCATTTCCATTCGCGAACCGGCGCAATCACTTCTAAAGAAGGATTCAATGCAGCGATGGATACTTCAAATCTCACTTGGTCATTTCCTTTTCCCGTACACCCATGGGCGACCGCCGTTGCATTTTCCTGTTCAGCGATTTCCACTAGTTTTTTGGCAATCAAAGGTCTTGATAGAGCAGATACCAGTGGATATTTCCCTTCGTATAGGGCGTGACTTTGTAAGGCAAGAAGGGCATATTCATTCGCAAATTCTTCTTTCGCATCGATTACATAGCTTTTTGAAGCTCCAACCTTCAACGCTTTTTCTTGAACGAAATCTAAATCCTTTCCTTCTCCCACATCCAGGCAACATGCAATCACTTCATATCCTTTTTCCTTTAACCATTGAACCGCAACCGATGTATCTAAACCACCTGAGTAGGCTAATACCACTTTTTTATTCATCCTTATCTCCTCCTGTTAATCTATATATATTGAATAATTATTCTTTAAGATGAATTTATATTAGCAGTTTATCAGAGAATCATCAATACTTATTCATGAATTTGTATAAATATTTTATAAACAAATTGTAAGATTGCCTTCGCACTGGGCTTGTCGGTTAATTTATTGTAGGATGAAAGTAGAATGAAACGTAAGGAGCATCCAGATAAATGAAGAACGAATTTTTCTCATATAATTCAAGGCTCGGAATCCATCTTCCCCGGCTCTTGAAGGATTGGCACTCTTATTCTTCGCAGGAACAGGAAAAGGTTCTTCTCGAATGGGAAAGGGTACGGGGCACGATACCTGATCGAATCCAGGAAATCGAAGGGGAGATCGACCGGCTACAAGGAGACTTGTCTCAGGAAGAGAACTTCGAGAGATCCTGCATGATCAATGGAGAGATTTCCGAAAGAGCTTCAGAGATCAATGATTTATGGCTCTGGTATCGGACCAATCCGGAAAAAACACAAAGGGGAATGATGTGAATACATCATTCCCCTTCGTTTATTGGCCATTTTTCTTTTCACGCAAATAGCGGTACTGATAATATTTTTCCGCAAAATCAGTGATTTTTCTGGAAAGCTGATAATTGGACCCTGCTCCGATGGCGATGCTGACAAGGGGAAGGCCGGACCACTTCTTCCCTTTGAACATCGTGATGGCCATTGCTTTAAGTGCCTGCTTCATGGACCCTTCCAGCCACGTGTAGTCTGTCAGCTGCTCCGATCCATCATAGAAGTAATTGGAATCCTTCTTATTTAAATCCTCCATCAGATCTTCCCAGGCAAGGGCGCGAAGCCTTGCCGGAAGGGTGGCTGCATGAAACACCTTCAGTGACGTCATCATTTCAAACGGGGTCTGAACATCAAATCCATAGGTGACGGCAATGAGTTGCACAGAACGAAGATTGATGACGAGCATGGCAGGCAGATCCGACCCCAATGCCACCAGGCCGCCGGTCCCCGTCACCCCTCCTTGTAATAGAGAGTAGATGCGATGACGTCCCGCATGTTGTTCCGCTATGTAATGAAGCTGATCAATCGTTAAATAATGAAGATCCTCGACCGTCTGAATGTCTTGATTAAAGGCTCGTGCCGTCACAAGGATGCGCTCACGGGCGTCATTTTGCATCTGTGAGCCTTGAATAAGAGAGTGCATGTGAAACAACCAGCCATCCAGGCGTTGGAAAAATTGGTCCTGAACATCTTCAGGAATGGATTCAAATGCGTAATCCAACCACTTCACATATGTATGCTCCAAATCATTCGCTTCGTATTCATATAATTCTTCTCTCCACGCTTTGATCGACTGCCATACCTGCTTATCTCGTTCTGACCAGTTCACTTCTCCCACTCCTTTTACATTCCTTAAATTACGTATAGTATACCATATATGGAGTGGACAATCTTTTGTTACGGGGGAAGTGTTTGTAATAGTCAGTAAATTACATTACTGAATGAAATGCTTGTGGGACAGCATAAAGAAAATTCGACATCGCGGCACGATTATTTGAAATGTCGCATGATAATCAGAATGTCACATGAAAAACCGATTACACGCACGATAATCGCTAATCCGGCATGACCCCCCATTATATCTCGCATGATTTTTTATCGAAGGTGATCCAAACAAAAAATCCGCCACCTTATCCGCCATAATACCTCCATCCTAGATGCAATCCTACAAAAAAGTTATGAAATAGAGAAATTTTCACTATAAATTGGGCTATGACGAGTTTAACGAACTCATTTGAAGCCCTCACACCTTCAACCAGCATGATCCAATCCATTATATGACCCACTTTTTAGATATATGAACCGATTTCGGCCACTTATGATTCGGAATTCTGATATATGAACCGGTTTCGACAACTTATGATCCGGAATTCTGATATATGATCCACTTTTCAATTTTATGTGTCGAAAAATCTCGGTTTCTACGACTAGAGACTAAAATATTTTTTAAGTTAATAAAACAGGACCACCATCAATTAAATGGTGATCCTGTACATTTATTAGATATTCCCTTTTTCCACTACATCACGTGCAATCATGACTTCTTCGTTTGTTGGAATGATCATGACTTTTACAGGTGAATGCGGGTAGTTAACGAATGCTTCTTTACCGCGGACCTTGTTGCGGGCCGGATCCCAGTATACGCCCATGAATTCCAGCCCTTGAAGGACTCTTTCACGGATAAGCGTACTGTTTTCACCGATACCTGCTGTGAAGATAATTGCGTCTACACCGTACATGCGGGATGCATATGAACCGATGTATTTATGGATACGGTTTGCGAACACTTCAAGAGCCAGTTCCGCACGCTCGTTACCTTCTGAAGCCTGTTGTTCGATATCACGTAAGTCACTTGAGAATCCGGATACACCAAGCATACCAGATTTCTTGTTCAGGATATTCAATACTTCATCAGCCGTTGATCCCGTTTTCTCCATGATGAACGGGATAAGGGCAGGGTCAATATTACCTGAGCGTGTTCCCATGGCAACACCTGCTAAAGGAGTGAAGCCCATTGACGTATCGATGGATTTACCGCCTTCGATCGCTGCGATACTTGCACCATTACCTAAGTGACAAGAAATTAAGCGAACTTGCTCTTTCGGACGACCAAGCATTTCAGCAGCACGTTCAGATACATACTTATGGGAAGTACCGTGGAAACCATACTTACGGATTCCGTAATCTTCATAGTACTCATAAGGAAGGCTGTATAAGAATGAGCTTTCCGGCATGGATTGGTGGAAAGCTGTATCAAAAACAGCAACCGCTGGCACATTAGGCAGTACATTTTGGAATGCCTTGATACCTGTCAGGTTTGCCGGGTTATGAAGTGGAGCCAGATCAGAAAGTTCTTCGATTTTCGTCACTACTTCGTTCGTAATCAGAACGGATTCATTAAAGACCTCGCCACCATGTACGACACGATGTCCGATCCCATCGATTTCATCAAGTGAATCGATGATGCCATAGCCTGTCAGCTTTTCAAGCAGCATTTTAACCGCTACTTCATGGTTAGGAATATCTGTCACTTCTTCACGTTTTTCATTGTTCACCGTTATATTAAATACCGCATCATTTAATCCGATACGTTCAATAAGACCTTTTGTAATAACTGTTTCTTCAGGCATATCAAAAAGCTGAAACTTTAACGAAGAGCTTCCAGCATTAATTGCAATCACTTTTTTTGCCACGTTGTATCGCTCCTTTTGTTTTCGATCTCTTGACTCTTATTTATTCTGTTCATTGAATCATTTTTTATCTCTCAATTCCCCATTAAATCACTGACTCCCCTCTATTTCAAGAAAAAGCTTGAAATGACATCGTTTTCATGTTAAATTAAATATTTTCGAAAAAGTTAGAATTTGGAGTAACTGTGGGAGATGAATGTTAGGGGTCGGTGCGAATTTTGTCGCTTCTTGTAGAACGGTCGATATATTGAAAATGTGGTTGATAAATGAAAAAACGGTTGATATATTTTTTTAACGGTTGATAAATCCGAATAACGGTCGATATCCCAAAATCGAATGCCTTGTTCCTTCATACCCCGAACAGAAGGGTAGTAAAACAAAAAAACAAGACCGCCATGGGCAGTCCTGTCAAATGTTATTGTTTATTCTGTGCAAGCCACTGATCGATTTTGGACATGATGTCCTGCAGGGCGCGTTGATTCGATAGGCTTGGCAGCTGTGCAAGCAATACTTCTTTAGGAGGCTGAAGGCCTTCTTTTTTCTTTTGAAGGATCAGGATGCTTTTTGCTGAGTTTTTGTTTTTGAATAGGGAAAGAGGCAGTTGTAAGAAGCCTTGGATGTCTGCCTTCTCTTTCAAATACGTTTGCAGCTGTCCGCTGTATGGAGATTCGAAAAGTCCATTTGGCACGATGAAGAAAAGGTATCCTCCGTCTTTCGTGTGCTTCAGGCTTTGTTCCATAAACAGATGGTGGGCATATGAATGGCCTTCTTCTGCTTTCAACTCATAATCCTGTGCTCGTAAATCGTTCGGGTAATAGCCAATTGGCAGATCACTCAACACAAGGTCAACGGGATCAATAAACAGCGGTTCGATTGAATCCTGATTAAAGAGCTGCAATGGATGTTTTTGAAGATCTGCTCCCACGTATGCGAGCTTGATTAATACTTCATCAATTTCGACCCCGATGGATTGTGTTTCTTTTCCTGGCATCTGGTTTAGAACCGTCGTCAGGAGGTTTCCTGTTCCGATCGCCGGGTCCAGGATGGTTAGTTTGTCCATGCCCGGAGTGAATTTATTGACTAAGTAGCTAATAAATAAACCAAGAGAGTCCGGTGTCATTTGATGGTTGGGTTGTACGTTTTCTTTCATGCCTTTTAAAATCGCGAACTGAAAGGCTTTACGGATATTTTCATTCTCCAGCTGAGAAAGACTTACTTCATCGTACTTTTTGTTCAGGCGTTTCTTGGTCAGTTCACTTACTTCCTCTTGCAGGACGTCACCCTGAAAAAGGTTTTCTCCCGTTTCGGCAACGGCTTCTAAATAACTGCATGCTAACTCCTCTTGCAGTAGTGTAGCAGTTTCATCGATTATTCCAAATAATGATTCGACTGGCGAATTAATCATCGGCATTCATTCCTTTATCACAATTTCATTCATCTATTTTACCTCTGTCCATAACGTTTGTAAAAAAACAATGCTGACCTTTCGAAAAACAGGTCAGCATGTCTAAGAAATGTTAAGTAAAGAAAGAATTATTTAGCGTTCTTCACTGCTTCAACGGCAGCGTCATAATCCGGGTGGTTGGTTGCTTCGCTTACATATTCAACATACGTTACTTCCTCATTGCTGTTGATTACGAATACAGCGCGAGCAAGCAGACGAAGCTCTTGAATGTGTACGCCGAATGCTTCACCGAAAGAAAGATCGCGGTGGTCGGATAGAGTTTGAACATTGTCGATACCGTTTGCCCCGCACCAGCGCTTTTGAGCGAATGGAAGATCCACGGAGATCGTCAATACTTCTACATTATCAAACTTGGTTGCTTCTTCATTGAATTTTCTTGTTTGTGCATCACAAACACCTGTATCGATGGAAGGAACGACACTGATCAAACGCACCTTGCCTTTGGAATCATTCAGTGTGACTTCCGATAAATCATTAGCTAATACTGTGAAGTTAGGAGCTTTGTCCCCCACTTTTACCTCATTACCTAATAAAGTGACAGGGTTATTCTTAAATGTAATGTTTGCCATTATTTGTTCCTCCTCCATAATAATATGTACATGTTTATAGTACAGAAAAACGATACGATAAAGCAAATCATAGGGGTTCTTTTCAAAAAAAAGATGAGCTCACTCTTATTGAGTAAGCTCTCTATCTTTTACAGATCAAGTTTTTGATTGTGATTACCCTGACTGTTATTGTCCTGCTTGTTATCGTCCTTTTTCATCATACCCTGAATCTTTTCGATGGCACCGGGAGCTAAGTCCAGCAGGCGATCGATCAGATGAGTGCTTTCATCTAAATGGAGCATTTTAATTCCTTTTGAACCGACAATCAAGAAAGCGATTGGGGTGATGGAGACACCGCCCCCGCTACCTCCCCCGAATGGCTGCTGTTTAGGAGATGACTTGTCACTTCCTCCGTCTCCGCTTTTTCCACCACCATCATCTTTTCCTTTCCCATCAATGATGAATTCACTTCCACCTGCAGCAAATCCAAAGCCAACCTTTGATACTGTCAGGATGACACTTCCATCGGGTGTTTCAACGGGATCACCGATAATCGTATTCACATCGATCATTTCTTTTAAATTTTCCATTGCCGTGGTCATCAGACCTTCAATAGGATGTTCTGACATGTAAAGACCTCCTTATTAAACTGAATGTTTTTCTCCAGAAAGTGTGGAAAGGGGTTTTGTCTTGAACTTAGCCATACCGCCTCTCCAGTACCGAAGTATCTTGAAACCTACTAGGATAGCATTCCCTATGCGAAACTGGATAATACATGAAAATTGAGTTTGAATCACGGAGTGTTGAAATGTCGGAGTCACCTCAATAAGGGGCATGGATTGAAGGCGCATATATCCACTCAGAATGCCGATGATACTCCCTTTCATCCCCCAGATCGTTCCTGTTAACGTACCTGTTGAAGCTGCATCGCCAGTGCCGAATAACGTTTTCCATTGAACATGATCCAATTTGACTTTCTTGAGAAACGAACTGATGATTCTGTGAAGTGATTGAACATGTATGATGATCTGCTTCGTATCATTCAAACTATCTATAAAATCATTTGGAGTGATTTTCTTTTTAGAAACTTTTTTATTTGATGGATTGCTATCATTACCTTTTTTCTTTTCTTCCTCAAACACGACATTCGGACCATCGTCATCGAGTTTGACTAACGGAATATCGATTGTATACTTTAACAAGCCAAACCATGCTCTCAGCTTCACCTTGAAATGGTCATTATCATTCCCGTGGTACAACGAGAGAGTAACGGTCAGCTTCGTTATAATAAGAAGAAATAATATCAACAAGATAAGTGCCATAACGATTAGTAACGCCCAAATCCACCAACTCATATTTTCACACCCTTCAACCTCTTATTATGGCCTTTGCCTGGGAAAATAAACTAAGGAGGAGAGATTTTGTCCAGAGATTGCGCTTAATTAACCGGAAAAAGAGTATATCTGCATAAAATACTTGCGATATTGTATTTTTCCGGTCACGGGATGATTCTAGGTTCACACAAGGTCAATTCAGACGTCTCCTTTTTAATCATTGCGTCGTTTCTCTTTGGAATTGCGTCTTTTTTTCATTTATTGCGTCATTTCAAACCGTTATTGCGTCGTTTTTCAATTATTTGCGTCGCTTTTAAAATTTATGCGTCTTTTTGCATTTAATAGAAAACAAAAAGCTTTTCTCAATAAAAAAACCAAACCCATATAAACAGGTTTGGTTTCAAAACAACAATTATTTAAAGTGCCGGATTAAACTCCAGCTTCTTCTTTTCCTGAACCACCGTCGTATCAGCAAACAAATCATGTATTCCTTGTTTTTTATTCGTAAAGGCTACCACCACATAGAGAATAAAGATCGTGGTAGAGATAAATCGGCCGATCAGCTCTCTAAATATAATCGTTCCCCACGAAGGCTTCATTCCTTTTAAATCAATGACCTTAATGCCGAACACCATTTTACCGATCGTTTGGCTGAAGTATCTCGTCATCAAAATGAAGTAGCCATAGAAGACGATACTTGTTAATATCGAAATCGGCGCAAACATGGAGCCTTCTGAAAGTGAGATATCCAATAGTTTAAAGATTGGATTCACTACTAACCTGGTAATGCTGCCAACCACGATAAGGTCAAGTACGTACGCCCAAAACCTTATCCAAAATCCTGCTAAGTAATATCCATCGTGATTCATGAGCCTTGATTGATCAGGAGATAGGGAATCGATATCGATTCGCTCCCGCTCTTCATCATGTAGTACAGAACGATCTTGTGTGTCACTCACTTCATTCACCTTCCTTATTCAGAGTATAGATACATTAACCGCGGAGAATTTGGTTTAGATAGCAGCTTCATTAATACCGCTGCTTCCATATCTTGACCGATCATTTTCTTTGCACCCATACTGAAGAATTCGGAGAAAGGATCGCCTGCAGTATATTCAAATACTTGAGCATCTTTTAACTTATAATCTTTTTTCATGGCTTCAATGGTATCCTCTACATAGCCGAATTCGTCAATTAGATTGACTTCTTTGGCCTGGATTCCATCATATACTCTTCCGTCTGCAATTTTCTTGACCTCTGCTTCTGACATTTCACGTCCACTCGCAATGACATCGACGAAGCCTTCATAGGAATTATCGATCATGGATTGAAGAATCTTTCTCTCTTCTTCCGTCATTTCACGGGTCGGGCTCATGATGTCTTTATACGGTCCGCTCTTGATGGTCACGAAATCGACTCCATATTTCTCTGCTAATTCGGAGTAGTTGATGCTTTGCATAATGACACCGAGTGAACCGGTCAGTGTTTCTTTACTGGCGAATATCTTCGTAGCCGGTGCAGATATGTAGTAACCTCCGGAAGCTGCAGTGCCCCCCATTGATACATAAATCGGCTTCTTCGCTTTATCCATGATTTCTACAAGCTTTGAATGGATTTGAGCACTCTCCACTACGCCGCCACCCGGGGAATTCACTTTTAAAATAATCCCTTTGACAGATTTATCTTTTTGAACCGTATCAAGCTTTTCCATAAAGAGTTCATGATTGTATCCGGGGCTTTCAAATAAGGAAGTTGCGCCTCCCGTATCCTGAATGACACCTTCTACTTCTAAAACAGCGATTCGTTTCTGGGCATTCCCCTCATCAATCACCTCTTCTGAAAAAGGGTTATCTGTTCCGCCAAGAATGTCTTCAAATGCTTTATCAAAATCACTTGTCACCGCAGATGTAGCGAAATTGACTACAACAGAAACAAAAAATAACCCAACAGCAATACCTAATGCCGTCCACCTTTTTGCATTCATTTCGTATATTCCTCCCTTGTTTACCCTATCTTATGTAAGGATATGAATATCATTCTCATGTGAAAACATGATAGAATATTCACTAAGTTAGATTCTAGCAAAATTTTAAGTAAATGGGAAAAATTATCTTATTTTTTATTCCAGGGAGGGTACATACGATGAATAACCGTCGAAATATTTACTTCTATGCCTTACATGAAGAAGGGATGCAAGCAAAGCTGGACCGATTATACGAGCTTGCCAACCGTTATGATTTCAACATTGTCGATTCTCCAAAGACAGCGAATATCATTGTCAGTATCGGAGGGGATGGAACGTTTCTTCAAGCCGTCCGCCAAACCGGCTTCAGACAGGATTGCTTGTATGCAGGTGTTTCTACAGGTGGCACTCTGAGTATGTATTGCGACTTCCATATTGATGATACATCCAAAATGATTGAAGCGATGACAACCGAGCAAATCGAGGTTCGCAAATATCCGACCATTGAAATTACCGTCGATAACCAAACCTCCTTCCATTGCCTGAATGAATTCAGCATCCGCTCAGGCATCATCAAAACCTTCGTCATGGACGTATTCATCGATGATAATCATTTTGAAACGTTCCGGGGAGATGGGATGATCATTGCGACGCCGACGGGAAGTACCGCTTATAATAAATCGGTCAGCGGAGCAGTGGTGGATCCGATGCTGCCTTGTATTCAAGTAAGTGAGATGGCTTCCTTGAATAATAATCGCTACCGTACGCTCGGGTCTTCCTTCATTCTTAGTGATAAGCGACGCTTGGTTCTTAAGATTGTTCAGGACGGTAATGACTACCCTGCAATGGGGATGGACAATGAGGCTCTGAGTATTCAACACGTGGAAAAAGTCGAAGCAAAGTTAAGCGATAAAATCATTAAAACGGTAAAATTAAAGGATAATTCATTCTGGGAGAAAGTGAAGCGTTCGTTCTTATAGGGAATGGGTGAATTTTTCCTATAAGACTCAATTGCCAAGTGATTTAAGTGACATTTTGAACGAATCCCTGTATTAAATGGGGCAGAATAGGTTTATTTTTGATCGTATGTGGAGCCCTTTTTAACGGAGACGGCGGATTTCTTAATGGACGAGACATTCGTTAGCATCATTGTGTCATTTCACTTCATTGTTGAGGTACTATTGTCGGTTGTTGCGGCACTTTCACCTGTTGTTGCGGCATTCTCTACCAAACTTGCGCCACTTTCACCTGTTGTTGCGGCATTCTCAACCAAACTTGCGCCACTTTCAGCCAAACTTGTGCCACTTCCCACGTTTTTTGCGCCAAATTGTGAACAAAAGCAAGGTCCGTCCCTATACAAAACGCTCCAGCACATGCTGGAGCGTTTTGCATTTCATCAAGCGGACAATCTCGCTTCCCGTCTTCGCTTTCGGGCGTACTGCACTCTTGAAGCTGTAAAAATCGTTAATGCGAGCCATATGAACGTAAAGGAAATGAGATGGGTGAAGGAGAATGTCTCGTAATAGACCCATATGCCGAGTATCAACGTGATGGTCGGTGCAATGTATTGCAGGAACCCGACCATATAAAGCGGGATTTGTTGAGCACCCTTTGAAAAGAACAATAAAGGGATGGCCGTTACCGCTCCGGCACCCATCAATAAGAGGTCCGTCCCTGACGATACATGGAAAAGGGACAGGGATCCTTCATTGTACATGTAGCCGAGGTAGAGTAGTGATAACGGTGCGATGGTCATGGTTTCCAGTGTCAGTCCGATGGATGATTCGACTTGGATGAGCTTTTTGGCCAATCCATATAACCCGAAAGAGAATGCAAGGCCAACCGCGATCCATGGAAAGTCCCCATAAGATATCGTTAAAATCAGAACCCCGATCGCAGCCAATCCAAACGAGACCATTTGAGCCTTTGACAAGCTTTCCTTCAGGATAAATACCCCTAACAATACGCTCACAAGGGGATTAATATAATACCCCAGGCTCGCTTCCACCATTTGATTTGTATTCACGGCCCATATATAAATAAACCAGTTCGTACTGATCAATAAAGAAGCAAGTAATAGTGCAAACAGCTGCTTCTTTTTCGTAAGAGATGTTTTTAAATATACGTGAAAGTCCTTCCAGCGTTTACTTACGAATAATAATAATAGCATAAACCAAAAGGACCAAAAAATGCGGTTAGCGAGAATCTCATATGCGGATACATGATTTAACCATTTCCAGTAGATCGGGAGAATTCCCCATAAAAAATATGAAAAAGCTGTGTAGATGATTCCAGCCTGATCGGTTTGCTTCATAAAAACACCCCCAAAACTATTTCTATTTCCGAAATATCTCCATTATATCCATGAACAGTTTTGGGGGCAATGATTATTTATTTTTTTTATAAACGATGGTCTCGTCTACAACCGTCATATCTACTATTTTGCTTAATAATTGATCGGCATCCACTTTGAACGGATCGATGTCTAAAACGGTAAAGTCCGCCGTATACCCTTCACGTATCTGCCCTCTATCTCCTTCATGGTGACAGGCATAAGCACTTCCCTTTGTAAACAGGGAGAGGGCTTCATACATCGAAAGTTTTTCTTCTGGACGATACTCTGTTTTGTCAGGATCCAATGGATTCGTTCTCGTAACCGCCGCATGAATTCCCCAAAGAGGATTAATCGGCTCGATTGGCGCATCAGATCCACCCGCACATGGAATGCCTTCCTCAAGAAGTGTTTTCCACGCATAGTTATACTGCATGTTTTCCTCTCCAAGTCTCTCAACTACCCAAGGAAAATCCGACGCAACAAACCTTGGTTGAATATCGAGAATTAACGGAAGATCCTTTATCTTCTCGATCAGCTCTTTACGCAGGATTTGGGCATGAATGAGTCGATCTCGTCTTTCAAAGTGAGATGGCTCTTTCAGGATGGCTCCAAGTACATTTTCAAAAGCCTGATCACCAATCGTATGAACGGCAATCGGAAGATCATACTTTCTAGCCTTCTTCACAAGTTCAAGAAGTTTTTCGTTTGTATGGATGCTGACTCCGGTCGTACTTGGATCATCAGCATATGGATAGCTTAATAGAGCAGTCCTGCCGCCCAAAGCCCCATCAGCAAAGATCTTCATGGCGCCGAATTCAATAAATTGATTGCCACTGAGGAAGTGATGGCCATCTTCCTTCCAATCTTCAATCACTTCATGATGAACCAATAGATGAGCCCTGAACTTTTTCTTGCCTTCTGTGATCGTTTGTACAAATGCATCATACGTTTTCTTAAAGTTTCCATAGTAGCTTAAATCTTCAGTATGACCACCTACCAGTCCGTGCTCCCAGCAGCTTTCAATCCCTTTTGTCAGGGCACCTACAAGATACTCGGAGGAGCTGGCCGGTAAGGCATCGATCATCAGATCCTGAGCCTTATCTTTTAACAAACCGTTTAATGCTCCATCCTCATCACTCTCAATCAACCCTCCGGAAGGGTCGGGAGTCCCCTCATCGATACCTGCATTTTTTAAAGCGAGCGAATTTACCACCATGGCATGACGGCAAATGCGTTTTAGGAGAACAGGATGATCCGGTACGATTTCATCAATTTCCTGCTTGGTTAAAACCGCGGCATCACTCCAGAGATTTTCGTTCCAGCCTTCGCCAATGACCCATTCACCTTTCTCAAGGCCTTTTGCTTTTTCTTTTATTGCCTCTAACACTTCCTGTTTACTATTCATACTGGAAAGGTCCAGCCTCATTAACGTTTCGCCATGACCGATCAGATGCATGTGACTATCGACAAACCCGGGAAACATCACCTTTTGCAGAAGATCTACTTCGGACTCAATCGTGAATTGTTCATTCTTTACCAGGTCTTCGGATGAGCCCAGCCCTTTGATGACCCCATCTTCCGTGTAGACCGCTTCAACATGATGTCCTTCCTCTTGCATTGTGTAAATGATTCCGTTTTTCCATAAAGTGCCCATGATGTTTATCCCTTCTTTATAAAAAAATTCTGTTTTTCAAATGTACCATATTATAGGAGGAATCTGAAAGGGAAAGCTTTTTTCACAAAAATAGAGAGCCCTATAGGCTCCCTATCCCTGATTAGTTTTTAACTGAACTCATTTCTTTTTGTCTCAGCTCAATTCTTCTAATCTTTCCTGAAGTTGTTTTCGGCAATTCTTTCACAAATTCAATCTTGCGCGGGTATTTGTAAGGTGCAGTTAAGTCTTTAACATGCTGCTGAAGGGCAGGAATTAAGTCGGGATCCTCTTGATTCACGCCTTCTCGCAATACGATAAAGGCTTTCACGATCAGTCCTCTTACTTCATCTGGACTTCCTACAACAGCACATTCCTGAACCGATTGGTGCTTGACTAAGGCATCTTCCACTTCGAATGGTCCAATGGTATATCCGGAGCTGATGATGATATCGTCACCACGCCCCTCAAACCAGAAGTAGCCATCTTCATCCTTTTTCGCTTTATCACCCGTAATGTAGTAATTCCCTCTGAATTGCATCGCAGTCCGTTCTGGATCTTTATAATAATTTTTAAATAGAGCAGGTGTTTCTACATGAACCGCGATATCACCAACTTCTCCGACTTCACATGGATACCCTTCCTCGTTAATGATTTCGACTCTGTTTCCGGGAGTGGGTTTCCCCATTGAGCCAGGTTTCAGCTCCATGCCTTTCATGATGCCAACGAGGAGCGTATTTTCGGTTTGACCATAGCCATCACGGACTTCTATACTAAAATGTCTCTTAAAGGCGTCGATGACTTCCCTGTTTAATGGCTCTCCCGCCGATACTGCACTATGTAATTGATTTAGTTTATAGGATCCAAGATCATCCACTTTGGCCATCAAGCGATACTCTGTTGGTGTACAGCACAGAACATTGACTCCATTGTCCTGGAGCAATTGAAGGTATTTGTTAGGGTCGAATTTACCTTGATACACAAGTCCAGTGGCTCCGGACCCCAGTACAGACAGGAACGGACTCCATATCCACTTCTGCCACCCCGGACCTGCAGTAGCCCAAACCGTGTCTCCCTCATCAATGGATAGCCATTCACGAGCTGCTGTCTTCAAGTGAGCGTATGCCCAGCCGTGAGTATGGACAACTCCTTTTGGGTTTCCAGTCGTACCTGAGGTATAAGAAAGGAACGCCATATCATCACGCTTTGTATCCGCGAAGGATAATTCTTCAGAAGCTGTTTTCATTTCATCCTCTAACGCAATCCATCCTTCTTGTTTATCTCCCACAACGAACTTTTGGAGATTTTCCATTCCTCTTACGTTTTCAAACTGCTCAACAAATGGAGAGTAAGCTACAATTCCTTTCACGTCACCGTGGTCGATTCTGTATTCAAGATCCTTCGTTCTAAGCATTTCTGAGCTTGGGATCACAACGAGTCCGGATTTAAGAGCAGCAAGATACACAGCGTAAGCTTCAATTAAACGAGGAACCATCACAAGAATGACATCGCCTTTTTCTAGGTTCGAACCCAAGAAAATGTTTCCAATTCTATTTACATTTTTCAATAATTCCTGGTAGGTGATTTCGTCTTTCGTTCCCTCTTCGTTTTCCCATTTAATTGCAAGCTTCTGTTGATCACTTGCGTACTTCTCTACTTCCTCTACTAAATTGTACTTTTCTGGTGCAATAAGTTCTTCCCTCTTCATTCTGACTCCCCCTTGTTTGTCGATTCTTCTCTATTATACAAAATAATTTAAATTTTTTAAATTATTCGTTTATATTTTTCCTATACACAAATCATGAGAATTTTCGACAAAAGGATCAAATATCTGAACTCTGGATCATAACAAATCACAACCAGCTCATAAAATGGATCGAGTACTCTTTTTACAAGAAAAAAGCAGACTAATGCACACTTTTTTCACAACATATTACAATTGAAGCTCTTATTTTCATCTTCAGGTCCAAAAATATCTTTATTCGCTCATGACAAAATGAAAAAGGAGCGAGAGAATCTCGCTCCTTGTAGCCATTGTATTTAATTATTTTGAAAATCCGCCACCGATTTGTTGTTCAGCCATTTGAACTAAACGTTTAGTGATTTCACCACCTACAGAACCGTTAGCGCGTGCTGTTGCATCTGCACCAAGTTGAACTCCGAATTCTGAAGCGATTTCGTATTTCATTTGGTCGATTGCTTGTTGAGCTCCTGGAGCTACTAATTGATTTGAACTTCTGTTTGCCATGTGTTTTCACCTCCTTGTGAGTATAGATTGTGTAAAAACACATGGCTTCATGCAAGGAAAATTGTTGGTAAATAATCCTAAATTTTTAGAGTAGTTCGTCAAAGGTTTTTTCTACATTTGAACTTGTTGATCCATCGATCGTGATGGTTTCTGTTCCATCGACGGCTTCTTTAATAAGTGTATCAAAATCAACAAAGCTTTCATAATACGCCACTTTTTCTTTTTTAGGTCTTGTTTTTGGTGCAGGCGGTGTGAAAATGGTACAGCAATCTTCATATGGAAGAATCGAGATATCATGTGTATCAATCTTTTGAGCAATATCAATGATTTCAAGTTTGTCCATGGCGATGAGCGGTCGTAGTACTGGTGTATTGGTCACATCGTTAATGGCTTGCATGCTTTCAAGGGTCTGACTCGCTACTTGTCCAAGACTTTCCCCGGTCACCAAGGCCAAACCTTCATTCTTTTCACGAATCTCATCAGCAATCCGGAGCATCATCCGTCTTGTTGAAGTCATCGTGTAATTTTCAGGAACCTGATCATGAATGGTTTGCTGAATTTTCGTGAACGGTACGATATGCAATTTCACCTTTCCACTGAATGCAGACAGTTTCTTGGAAAGATCGATCACTTTTTGCTTTGCCCGCTCACTTGTAAAAGGTGGGCTGTGGAAATGAACCGCCTCTACCTCGACGCCTCTTTTCATCGTTAAATAACCGGCTACCGGACTATCGATTCCTCCTGATAGCATGAGCATGGCTTTTCCGCTTGCACCAACCGGCATCCCCGTTGAGCCTTGATAAATTTCGGAGGAGAGATAGACACCCTCTTTTCTTACTTCTACATTAAGGTTAATATCGGGCTTTTTCACATCCACTTTTAATCCGTCCATGTTTCGGAGGATATAGGATCCCACTTCATAATTCAATTCGTTTGTATCCATGGAGAATTTTTTATCCGCTCTGCGGGCAGACACCTTAAAGGTTTTCCCCGGTGTGAAACTCTTTTGCACGAGAGCCAATCCTGCTCGGCTAATCTCTTCGATATCCTGAGCCACTTTCACAACCGGACTGAAGGATTGGATTCCAAAGATTTTCTCCAATCTTGGAATGATCTCTTCCCCGTTCTCGTCTCCTAACTGGATATGCAGTCGATCCCGGCTTGCTGAAACCGAAATCGTTGGAAAATCCTTCAATGCTTGCAAAATATTTTCTCGTAGCTTAGCCGTGAACATCTTTCGATTTCTGCCTTTTGTTGAAATTTCACCGTATCTTACTAGTATGCGATTATAATTCATCGTGATCTCCTCATTGTCTTTTGTAATAGTTCTATTTCTTTTTTTAGTAGCTGTATGAACTGACGGCACTCTTCCATTGTATTGTGAAAAGATAAACTGATTCGAATGGAGCTGTTCGCCTGACTTTTTGATACACCCATCGATAGAAGGGTTCGACTTGGCTTACTCTGCTTTGATGAACATGCACTTGTTGTGGACACAAACAACTCATGTCGATCCAATGCGTGAACGACAACCTCACCTTTGAAATCATCTATAGAAAAATTAAGGATGTGAGGAGCATGATGCTCGACTGGCGTATGAACGATCACATCTTCCATTTTCTCCAGTTCTTTCCTTAAATACCGTTGGTTTTCCTCCATGATAGGAAGCTGTTGTTTACTTTCCGCAAGGTGCATCCTTAATGCCTTTGCAAAGGACACGATTCCACCTGTATTTTCCGTGCCGCTTCTGAGATTTCCTTCTTGCTCTCCCCCTGAAATGATAGGAGAAAGCTCAAGTCCGTCCCTCACAAATAGAAATCCTGTTCCTTTAATGCCATGAATTTTATGAGCGGAAATGCTGCATAAATCAATAAGCTTTTCGCGGAGAATAAGGGGGACCTTCCCGCAAGCCTGAACAGCATCAACGTGAAAAAGGATCTTTGGATAGTCCGTCAGCAGCATTCCTATTTCCCGGATAGGCTGGACACTCCCGATTTCGTTGTTTACTTGCATGACCGATACGAGAATAGTGTCTTCCTGAATGGCGGCTTTTACTTGTTCAGGTTGAATCCTGCATTTGGCATCGACATCGAGATATGTCACTGAATACCCAAACATCTCTAATTGTTTAACGGCATTAAGGACGGAAGGGTGCTCTATTTTTGTCGTAATGATATGCTTCCCTCTCTGCGCGTATTGTAAAGCCGCCCCCTTTATCGCCAGGTTATTCGATTCAGTTCCGCCAGAGGTAAAGAACACTTCTTTCTTTTTTATATCTAATAAAGATGCCACTTGTTCCCTGGACTGCTGAATTAATTTCTCAATTTGCCCTCCAAAAGAGTGAATGGATGAAGGATTGGCATAGTAACTTTCGTTTACTTTAATAAATGTATCCAGTACTTCCTTATATGGCTTGGTTGTTGCACTATTATCTAAATAAATCAAGATTTCACCTTCTTTTACTGTGGTGACCTGCAGATTTCCCAGTAATATATTCAATCATTAATCTTACCATAAATCATCCTGAACCCAAATTTTATTCAACATGCAGGGCAAGATATTATTGTAGTAATACTAATTTTCGATAATTTTTAGCAATTTCCAAAAATAATCATTGAAAAATGACAGAACTTTTGCGAGAATCATAAAGGAAATAATCGCAAAAAAGTTATTTAAATATACTAAATTGTAAGATTATTTAGATTTTCGACATTTTTCTACAATCTTATGATAAGATAATTTTGCTTATGATAACGATTACAAACGGAGGGGTATATATGAAAGAGAAAGCGCTGTCATTCAGCCAAATCTTTACTATAGGATTAATGCTTTTTGCTCTTTTCCTCGGAGCAGGTAATATGATTTTCCCGCCATTTTTAGGTCAGCAGGCCGGGGAACATGTGTGGACCGGTATTATCGGTTTTCTCATTACTGGAGTAGGACTTCCTTTATTGGGCGTTATCGCCATCGCCAAATCTGGAGGAGATCTTCAGACACTTGCAAACCGTGTTCATCCTTTATATGGACTAGTATTCACGATTGTGATGTACTTGGCCATTGGACCTTTTTTCGGGATTCCGAGAACCGGTACGGTTGCTTATGAAATCGGAGTGATCCCATTTTTACCTGAAGATGTTGCAAAATACGGTACTCCTTTATTCATTTATTCGATCATCTTTTTTGGATTAACCGCATGGCTTGCGATGAATCCTACAAAGCTCGTAGACAGAATCGGAAAGATTTTAACACCTTCCCTGCTCGTAATTCTGACGATCTTAGTGGTTAAGAGTGTGGTAACTCCTATGGGAGATTTCGGAGCACCGAACCCCGCTTATCAGGATGGAGCGCTATTCAAGGGGTTCATTGAGGGTTATTTAACGATGGATACCATCGCGGCTTTAGTATTCGGGATTGTGGTCATTAATTCCATTAAAGACCGTGGTGTGACGAGTAAAGCAAACCTGACGCGCATTACGATCATTGCAGGGGTCATCGCTGCTATCGGTTTAGCACTTGTTTATTTATCCTTAAGTTACATTGGAGCTACAAGTACAGATTCCATCGGTACACAAGCTAACGGTGGTGCCATTCTATCTGCGGCAGCGAGTCATTTATTCGGCTCATCAGGAACAATCATCCTGGGACTGGCGATTACGTTTGCATGTATCACTACGTCAGTCGGACTAGTTTCTGCATGTTCTCAATATTTCGCAAAGATTCTTCCTGTATCTTATCCGGTGTTAGTGATCATCATGTCTGTATTTAGTATGATTATTGCCAATATTGGGTTGACTCAGCTGATTGCCGTATCATTACCGGTACTCATCTTCATCTATCCTTTGGCAATCGTATTGATCTTACTGTCATTCATGCACAATGGATTTAACGGATATTCTCTCGTCTACGTGGGAGCTTTAATTCCAACAGGCTTGATCAGTTTAATTGACGGGATTAAAACCGCCGGGGTTGACGTGACAGCCATGAGTCAATCACTTGAATTCCTTCCTTTCTATACACAAGGGATCGGCTGGTTAGTGCCGGCCATGATCGGTGCAATCATTGGATTCGTTATTGCCGCACTTGCAGGACAGACAAAGCGGACGATTGAAGCCAGTTAAGACCATAAACCCTAGGGGCTAGAGGCCCCTGGAGCTTGGCAGTGCTCATGAAAAAGGACTGATTTAGAATGAATTTTCTAAATCAGTCCTTTTGATTTGTGATGAATTTTATTTTTCCTCAAGATCCATCATTTTCTCGATTTTCTTAAGAGCACCCGGCTCTACTTTTTCAATCGTTGTTGAGGCTTCTTCCAATGCTTTGCGGTAATCATATTGACGGAAGGATTCTTCAGCAGACTGAAGACCATCCCTGACAGAACTATACTTACTGCGATAGCGATTTCCGTATTGAATGATTTTCTCGGATAGAAGGACGTTTTCGATTAAATCTCCCGTCTTCGTGTAAAAATGATCGACGGTGTCTTCTGCTCCCATAAGTGTTTCTTGAACAAACTTCATGCTTAAAGGCTTCTCGGTTAAGCTGGCATTCACTTGCTCAATCTTCCGATGGACCTCATCGAGAAGATCTTTGTAATCAGCAGGTAAGCCTGGTACATTACTCTTTGAAATTATGCGGCTCGCTTCAGCCACCTTTTTCTTAAGCTCCTGGATTTTTTCGCGGGTTGCCAGTTCATCTTTACGCAAGTTTTGTAAGTAGATGGAAAACTCACTCTGTTCACGATTCAGTTCTTCCAGGCCGTTTCTGATTTCTTTTAGCTCATCACTTAGTGAGGAGTACGCAGTTTCATTCGATTCTTCTTTATTCATCAACATTTCGTGACGCTTTGAAAGCTGAATGATTTTCGTTTCAATTTCGCTCGGTGTATCAAGGTCCGCATCTTGAAGATGGTAGCCTTGTTTCACAAGTGTTACTTCCGATTGAATATCTTCATTATCTTCCTTGGCCTTGATCAATCCTTCAGTCGTTTGATCTTTATACTGATGGACAAAATGTTTGGCATGTACTTCTTTCTCCAGCAAATCATAAAGGTTCTCAACCTTTACTTTAATTTCCTGAATTCCTTCTTCTACTTCTTCTACCTTCAGCTCTTCAAGGTTTTTATTAAAGTGGAGCAGGGTATCCTTTAGGGATGCAACCTCTTTCTCTACTTCAATATGATCAAGCCTGTATCCTTGACCTTTCATCTCCACGTATCCCGCTTCAAGCTCGGACAACTGTGCAGGCAAAAGATTTTCGCAATCGGTGATCAGTTTCGGAACCGTCTCCATTTTGTAGGAAACATCCTTCATTTCCTGTGCCAGACTAAGGACTATTTCTCTTGCATCCAGATAATTCCCCTGCTCTGTTAAGTCATTGAATTGATCCATTTGTTCAGAGAGCTTATCTAAAATGTTCTCTAAGTACTTAGCGGTTTGACCATATGTATGACGATACGCAAGTAACTGCTTTTTACTGTTTCGATATTCTTCTTGAAGAGATTGAATTTCTTCACGGTTCTTCTCTTCACTGCCGATCAGTTCATTTAACTCTGTTAGAATTTGCTCGATTTTTTGTTCTATTTCAGTCAGAACATTGTCGATTCGGGAAAGGGTCTCTCTTGTTTTCGTAAAACGAAATTTATCGGTGTACTCTTCTGCATCAAATAGTAGTTCTTCAACATCAGGAAGCTGCACAGCAACAATCTCATCCCATCCCTGTCTCCAACCGTCAAACAATTCTTCTGTTTGCCCCGTCATATTCAGTTGCTTCACTTTGGAGAGTTCATCTGAAACCGGCTTGTTCATAATATCTATTTTCCAAGCTTCATACCGATCAATTTCAGCGTAATATTTTTTTCTAGAGATAAATCCGATAAGGAATACGATTAAGATAAGTATTATTCCAGCGATGACGTATTGCATCTTAAGCCCCCTGTTCAACTATTCAGTAGACATCTATATCAATTTGAATGTTTCATTAATAAATTCTCATTGCTATAATGATACCATGTTAACGACAATTTTTGACTATTAATTTCTAATTTTTCAGTGATAAAAAGTCATTTTCAGCAAATTCGAGGGAAAATAGACTTTTTTCTATGTATTTTTAATATTACTTTTTATTATTCAGGCTGTTTTCGTAAACAATGTGGTTATATAACCATATGCGAGTAGTAGTTGATTTCCGTTACAGGATGCTCGCTTTCCGCGGGGTGGGCGGTGAGCCTCCTCGAGGGTCATAAGCTAAATGGTCCAAGAAGGCAAAGAGCGCCTTCTTAGGCCCATTCAACTTATGCTTGTCGGGGCTGGGCGAGCCGTCTCCGCTTTTCGGTTGTCCCGCTATTCCCACAGGAGTCGAGCACCTTCCACTCTAATCAACTTCATGTTTAACTTTTTCACTTAGGAACCTAGTTTAAGCAAAACAATCATCGAGAAAAAGCCAATCTTTATTATAATGTGAAGGAATGAACCCTTTGTTTAACAGAGCTTTTTCATACTAAAATACAAGGAAGTGAAGACTTTTGGTGAAGGTGGACGGACATATTCATACTCCTTTTTGTCCCCATGGAAGTAACGATACATTTGAAATGTATATTGAAAGGGCACTCTCCCTAAACTATTCTGCTATAACATTTACGGAGCATGCGCCACTTCCCCAGGGTTTTGAAGATACAACACCGGACAAGGATAGCGGAATGGATCCCTCGCATCTTTTGGAATACTTTCTAACTCTGGAAATCCTTAAGGAGAAATATAAAGATAAAATCACGATTCGTTCAGGGTTAGAGGTAGATTACATTGCAGGCTTTGAGAAAGAAACAGCGGAATTTTTAAACGCTTACGGACCTCGATTGGATGATAGTATTCTTTCCGTTCATTTTTTACAACACGAGGGAAAATGGGATTGTTTGGACTTCAGTCCTGATGTATTCCAATCTATGATTGATTATTACGGATCCGTCGATGCGATTTACGAACGCTATTATGATACGGTAATAAAGTCGATCAGGGCTGACTTGGGACTCTATAAGCCTAAGCGTATCGGTCATATGACCCTCGTGAAGAAATTCCAGCAGCTGTATCCTGCCTCTCGTGCTTTTTCTGATAAAACCTCTTTGATTTTAAAAGAGATGGCATCAAGGAATTTGGAGTTGGACTATAATGGGGCTGGCCTGGTTAAACCCTACTGTGGTGAGTCCTATCCCCCAAATGATATCATTCAACAAGCTCTTTCATTAGGAATCAAGACCGTTTATGGGTCCGATGCCCATACAGCTGCAGGTGTCGGTCAAGGAAGTAGAGAGATGCAATGATAAAAACAAAGAACTCTTCTATTAACTGCGAAGAGTTCTTTTGTGTGCTTTTCCCTGCCTAGATAATAAGCTCTTTCTTCATGACTTCCTTCACTTCGGAAACGAGAAGTAAATCGATCCACTGATCAATATTTTTATAGTATTGATCGATAAAATAATATTCCTGTGGGAACATTTGCCATACTTCCCTTAATTGCTGGCTATTGAGGAACGGCATTGTCAGCATGGATTTGAGCTGAATCACCAAAAAGCTGACAGGCTGTTTCTTCAGAGCATGATCTTTCATCCCTTGTTCAAATAATCGCTTCATATAATGTCTTTCTTTCATTAAGTAGGAAGAAATGATTTCACGCACAACCTGAGAATCAATCGAAACTTCCCTCCAGATAAACCTTGCTAATTGATGATGTTCACTTTGGAATTTCAAGATTTTGTACACTGCCCGCTTTAAGCATAAATCTGCACTAACATAGTTCAAGGCTTCCACTTCTTCCTGAAGAAAGCGCAGATACTGTTCAAAGAAATGAGTAAAGCACGCTTCCAACACCCCCTGCTTTCCTTTAAAATAATAGGAGATGGTAGCAGGGTTAACATTCGCTCTTTTTGCTATATCTCGGACAGAGGTCCCATCAAAGCCATGATCATAAAACAAATACACGGCTGCTTGAAAAATGGCTTCTTTCGTTGGAATGGAAGTATCTAGTTTTTTCATATTTCCCCTTCTTTCAAATATGATAGGCGTATGAAAAAAACAGTGACGAGGATTCACTATATTAAAAATCTTTTGATGAAAAAATCTAAATCATTGAAGGTTGGGATGAATTATGCTAAAAATGGTTCAATAGATGTTTCTATTATAGTTTCTTTACTCAAAGAATTCGTGTTTTCATGTGGATTTCCTTTAAGTATTTCTCGACAGGATTTGTTGTATAAAAGGCTTGAGGGAACAAACGCACCTGAAATAACGCACATTTTGTAGAATTGGGGGAGTTGTTGATGTTTAAAGCAGAAAAATATCAAGGTACAAAGGAACAGGGCTTTGGTCTTGTAACGAAACAACTAAAAGCTCTATTAGAAGGCGAACCAAATCAAATTGCGAATTTAAGCAATGCTTCTGCCCTTTTAAATCAATTTATAGACCGTATTAACTGGGTAGGCTTTTATTTATATGAAGAAGAAAGCAATCAACTGGTGTTAGGGCCATTCCAGGGACTGCCTGCATGCGTTAGGATCCCATTGGGAAGAGGCGTTTGTGGTACATCTGCAAGTGAACAAAAAACACTTCTGATCGATGATGTTCATCAATTCCCCGGGCATATCGCATGTGATGCAGCCTCTCAATCAGAGATTGTCATTCCCCTTGTGAAAGAAGGAAAACTAATCGGGGTTCTGGATATTGATAGTCCGGAAAAAGCTAGATTTGACGAAGAGGACCAGAAGTACTTGGAGATCTTTGTGGATGAATTAATGCATCACCTTTAATCTTTGAGCGTTCTGACAGACCCTTGCCGACAGGGTCTCTCTTATTTTTTGGATGGCGATGACCTAATTCGAGGGGTTGTTGTGCTACTTTTGGCGGTTGTTGCGGCACTTTCAGCATTTATTGCGGCAAATTGTAAACATCAGTTTTTCCCCATCTAAATAAAAGAAAAGGAACCTTCCAACCAGGTTCCTTCTCCATCCTATGCCTTATCCAATGCTTGCGATAAATCATTCCATATATCTTCCGGTGCTTCCAATCCTACCGAAAGCCTTAGGAGCGTGTCACTAATTCCCATGCTTTTTCTCGACTCCTCTGGTACGACTGCATGAGTCATGGTCGCCGGATGCTGGATTAGTGTTTCTGCATCCCCCAGACTCACGGCAATCTTGATCATCTCCAGATCATCCATAAGCTTCTGGGCCCCTTCTTTCGAACCTTTTATCGTAAAGGAAATCATTCCTCCGGCTTTTTTCATTTGTTTCTTCATTACCTTATGCTGTGGGTGATTGGAATGGCCCGGGTAGATGACGGTTTCTACTGCTGGATGTTCGGCTAATAGACCTGCAATCTTCTCGGCACTTTCACAGTGACGATCCATTCGCACGGCTAACGTTTTTAATCCCCGCAATAATAACCATGCATCGAAGGGAGAAATGATTCCTCCAATATCCTTCTGAGTCGTCATGCGAATTTCTGCCATCTTCTCCTGTGATCCCACAACGAGTCCTGCGACCACATCTCCATGACCGCCGATGTACTTCGTCGCGCTATGAATGACAATATCGCATCCCAGTTCCAACGGTCGTTGCAAATAAGGAGAACAGAATGTATTATCAACTACGACAGGAATCCCTTTTTCACGGGCGACCTTCACGACAAGCTCAAGATCAATTAACTGCATAGTCGGATTGATTGGGGTTTCTACATAAATACAGCTCGTTTGTTCTGTGATTTTCTCCCGTATTTCCTCCTCTGTACTCATGGAAGAGAAATCATGTTGAATGGAGAATTTCTCTTGAAGCAACTGAAGTAAACCGAACGTACAGCCATAAACCCCTTGAGAGCATAGAACATGATCTCCTGATTTAGTTAAGGAGAATAACACGGCCGATACAGCTGCCATACCGGAACCAAAGGCAAGGGCCGACCCGCCCCCCTCTAACGATGCCATTCTGTCTTCCAGAATCGATACTGTCGGGTTACCCAATCTTGAATATATATATCCTTCCTCTTCACCGGCAAATCGATTTTCCCCTTGTTTCGCATTTGCAAAGGTATAAGTAGAAGTTTGATATAAAGGCGGCGCTAAACTATCAAAATGCTGAGATGATGCATACCCCTCATGAATCACCCTTGTTTCAAAACGCTTCTCTTCTTTCATACAGTATTCCTCCCAGTATTCCCTTTAAGTCTAAGTAACTACTATTCTAGAATATGATAACCACGACAAAAAAGAAAGCGGTTACACTAAAGTGATAAAGGGAAATGGCCTGTTTCCACCAAAAAAGAAGAACCCGGAAGAGCCATTCTGACTCATTCACGGGTTCCCGAACAATCTTAATCCATGATCATTCCATCACAATCTTTCACTACCTGATTCTTACCATTATTTTTCGCATGATAGAGTGCTTCATCTGCTTTCTTTACTAGTTCCTTTACAGACTTGGGGCAATGGTCGTCCCTTACTCTCCAAGTAGATAAGCCACAGGACAGAGTCACTGAAGGTTCTGTATTCAAAGGAATCTCCTCGACAATGCGTTGAGCAATTTCAGAACCAACCTTATGATCAAGTGAAGGAAGATAGACCGCTAATTCCTCGCCTCCCCATCTGGCAACAAATCCATGATGACTTACGATTCCTTTAATCAGGTTCGCCACCCCGATAATGACTTCATCACCTATTTGATGACCGTAATTATCATTAATCGCCTTGAAATCATCAATATCGATCAACAGCAAGGTTCCCACTGAGTCCTTGTTCATTGAAGATTCCATTTCATCATCAAGATAATTCCGTGCGAATAATTTGGTCATATGATCGGTAATGACCATATGCTCGAGTTTCTCACGAAGGGTTGCATTGGTTATCGCAAGGGTCGAATGATGGATAAACGACTGAAGCAACTTGTACATATCAAATGAAAACATGTACGGTTCTTTATGTAACACTACGCAAAACCCTAACAGGGCTTCATTTTGAATCATGGGCACTGCCATAACGGAAGGAAAGACCACTCCCTCTTCGAATCGATCGCTTACATCTCCTAAAAAGATGGCATCCCGTTCCTTCTCGATTCTCGCCTTTACATAAGAAATATACTTTTCACCTTCTTGTTCAAAAAAAACAGAAGAGCTTTCTTCCAGGATTCTGTATTCGCCTTTTTGAAGGAGAACAAATCCGATGGCCGATGCCTGAAAGGATCGTTTAATCTGTTTCTTTAAAAACAGGACCGTATCCGTTAATCGTAAATTCAAATTTAACTGATGGGAGGTTTCATTAATTAGCTGCAAATCGGTAATGAGCCTTTTAGACTGTTCATAAAGTTTGGCATTTTCAAGGGCATTCCCTGCCGTATAGGCAAGTAAGCGAATGAACTCGATCTTCTGTTCCGTAAAGGTGAAGTGGGCCTTTGACTTTACTTCAAGAACGCCATAGATCCCTTGTTTTCCTTTTAAAGGAGCATAGAGGACATTCTGTTCTCTCATTTCTATACTCCCATTGACAAATGCCTGCATGGCAGACTCATTGGCACGATCAAAGTCAAAGTTTCTAATGGGAAGTGTCCCGAATTCATACCGGTCGTTAGACAATAACAAGTGGAATTCATCGATTGGAAACACCTGCTTCAACGTTTCAATAATCTCCACTAGAAGCGTATAAACATCCCTGGTTGAGTGAAAGGTCTCCGTTACTTTAAATAATTCCCTGTATCGTTTTTCATCTTCGAGTACAGTCTGGATTCCACCTGTATGCTGTAAAAATTGATTGCTGGCTTCCCAAAAAGAATGGAGCCAACTATCGTATGCCTTCTCTTTACGATCATCCCTCTTTACTAATAGAATCGCTAGAGGACTTCCATCTTTATTTGTAAAGTGAAAACGGATGGTGATATCATCTTTCTCAACCATAACAGGACGAGAAATGTATTTTTCCCTTGTTTCAGCAAGCGTGAGGGGAACATCCTCATTGTCACTGGGGTGATATAAGAAATAGGCAGACTCGCTATAAAAATATAAAAATGCCCGATCAATATCAAGGCAGTCTTTAATAATTGTCAGCCACTTTTGCAAATGAGCAGAATGCCCCAATTCAACTGACATTTCTTCATAGATTAAATCAAACAGCTTTGATTTATATTCAAGCAAAGAATTATGAACAACGTACATTTTTCTCACCCACACCTAAAAGGTTTGTGAAACAATTAACATCATTGACCTTGAGCCAGCACCAGATCCTCTTGTAATACCACGAGCCATAAGGACTTATTTACCGATAAAGAATGGACTTCCACGGGTTCATCTTTTTGATCTGACAAATCCAGTTGAATCGGGTCTTTGTTCTCTCTAAAGGAAATATCTACCAACTGCTTATGCTCGTTATATTTAAAGGGTTGTTTACTGGAAATCACCGAAGAAGGAGCGTCCTTCTTTTCTTGTAAAACCTCTAAAGATTTCGAAAATAACACCCATTGTTTCTTATCTAATTGGACCCAAATTCCCTCTTTATCCTTTGTGAGTCCTATCATTTTCACTCTTTTCTGTAACGACACACTATGTAATACCTTGAAATAATACTGATTGCTTCTATCAAGCTCATATATAATAAAGACAGGCTGATCTTGAGCCATTTTTGCTACAGCGATAACGGGGTTCTGCTCTTTATTTCCTGCAGTTAATACCTCCGCATGGATCGATTGTCCAGACTCATCTACTTGTTCTGAGGAAGTGGAGGAATAAACCAACCCTCCGAAAACAACCAGTACGCACAGACCGATTAATACAAATCGAAGGGTCTTTTCTCTTTTTGATTCTTTCAATGACATTCACCTATTCAACATATTTTCCAACTTTTATTATATCACAAGAAATGACTTTTGGACTATTTTGTTTAGAGAACAACACTCGTAAGAATCTATGAAATTTCTTCATCTTAAAATACTTCCTTGACTTCTATTCTCTCCCGTCATATAATATTCTTTGTGTAAAATAATGCAGCTTCAGTGAAGTCCTTTATGATCGTATTTTGTTCCTCTACTTCTTGAGGTGTATCTTGTAACCCTCTGCTGCTAGGGCGAAGGTACATGAAAACAAAATTCACATAATTGTTTATTCACAGGTGTTTTTATTTTACAACAAAATAAAAACAATAAAGGAGGAGTCATTCATGGCTCGATATACTGGCCCAAGCTGGAAATTATCTCGTCGTCTTGGAATCTCTCTAAGCGGTACGGGTAAAGAATTAGAAAAGCGTCCTTACGCTCCTGGACAACATGGTCCTAACCAACGTAAAAAAATCTCTGAGTACGGTTTACAACTTCAAGAGAAGCAAAAACTTCGTCACATGTACGGAGTAACTGAGCGTCAATTCCGTAACCTATTTGACCAAGCTGGCAAATTACAAGGTAAACACGGTGAAAACTTCATGGCGCTACTTGAGTGCCGCCTGGATAACGTTGTTTATCGTTTAGGTTTAGCTCGTACTCGCCGTCAAGCACGTCAACTTGTTAACCACGGTCACGTAACAGTGAACGGATCTCGCGTAGACATCCCTTCATTCCGCGTACTTCCTGGTCAAACAATCTCAGTTCGTGAAAAATCACGTAACCTTGACATCATCAAAGAATCGATGGAAGTGAACAGCTTTGTTCCTGAATTCCTAACTTTCGATGCTGACAAATTAGAAGGTACTTTCACACGCGTTCCTGAACGTTCTGAATTACCGGCTGAAATTAACGAAGCTCTTATCGTTGAGTTCTACTCTCGTTAATCTTTGTAAGAAAAACACTGTTCATTTTATGGGCAGTGTTTTTTTTGTGTTCATAGCTATTCTTTTCATTCCAGGTGTAGGCGAGATTTCACGGCGTCTTGCGGTGTCCGGGAAAAATCGATGTCCATATAACCGGGACCCCTTTCCCCTTCTGATGCCTGCACCTGAAGATTTTTTGCATTTTTTGGCGAAATAGAATCCAATTATACGATTTTAAGGTTCAGGTAGGGGCCGGATGGGGTGATTGGATGGTTTATGTTATTACGATTTTCTACTTTCGTCCGGGTTTTTATCTATTATGAATCGATTTCGTTTAGTTATGATCCGAATTCCTGATTTATGAACCAGTTCCACTCTTTATGATCCAGATTCCTGATTTATGATCCTTTTGTCGATAAATATGACTGAATACCAACTCACTTTTTTGACCATTCTGTACAACCTTCCAGTTGAACGGTATAAATAACTAAAGTGGATGATTGCAAATCGCTCTTCCCGCTTAGTAAATGCTTCACACTCCAACAGTACACATTGACAGAACGATAAAAAAAGCACGGTACCCGCTCCAAAAAATAGAAACGGATACCGCACTGACAGATTCAATAATAGTATTATACGTACTGAATTCTAAAATATTTCTTCTTTCCGCGACGAATGATCGTAAATTGCCCTTCAATCATATCATTCTCATGAATCTCATGTTGAAGGTCTGTTACACGTTCACCATTAATGTAAATCGCTCCGTTCCCGACATCCTCTCGTGCCTGGCGTTTAGAAGGTGAGATTTTCCCATTGACGAGAAGGTCGATCAATCCGATTGCATCTCCTTTAGGCTGTTCGAATGAAGGAACATCTTTAAATCCTTCAAGAATTTCAGAAGCCGATAAAGATTTGATCTCACCACTGAATAATGCTTGTGTAATGCGGATGGCTTGATCAAGAGCTTCTTCACCATGTATCAGTTTTGTCATTTCTTCAGCCAGTGCCTTTTGCGCCTTGCGAAGATGAGGTTCCGTTTCAACAGACTGTGCCAAAGCATCGATCTCTTCGTGTGAAAGGAATGTAAAGTATTTCAAGTATTTCACGACATCCGCATCGGCCGCATTGATCCAGAACTGGTAGAACTCGTAAGGAGATGTCTTCTTCGGATCTAACCAAATCGCTCCACTTTCTGTTTTACCAAATTTACTTCCATCCGCTTTTGTTACAAGTGGAATCGTGAAACCAAACGCCTTCGTTTCTTCTTCATGGGTACGTCTGATCAGTTCAAGACCAGTCGTGATATTCCCCCACTGATCACTACCGCCGATTTGAAGCTTACAATTGTAGTTGTCATATAGATGATTGAAGTCCAGGGCTTGCAGAATGGTATACGTAAATTCAGTGAACGAAATCCCTGATTCCAAGCGTGACGCAATCGTATCTTTTGCCAGCATGTAATTCACACCCACGTGCTTACCGAAATCACGAAGGAATGTGACAACATCCATCGCTCCGATCCAGTCATAGTTATTCACCATCACTGCACCATTTTCCCCTTCGAAATCAAAGATGCTTTGGAGTTGTGTTTTAATGCTTGCTACATTTCCCTGTATTGCTTCAACCGTTTGCAGTTTACGCTCTTCATTTTTACCACTTGGATCACCAATCAAGCCAGTTGCCCCACCCACTAGCATAAGTGGACGATGACCTTGATTCTGGAAGCGTCTTAATGTTAAAAATGGGAGCAGATGCCCGATATGCATACTGTCTGCTGTCGGATCGATCCCGCAGTATATGGAGATGCTTTCTTTATCCAATAGATCCTTCAGCCCTTCAGCGTCCGTTTGTTGATACGTGATTCCACGCCATTCCAAGTCCTTTATTAAATCCATGTTTTTTCCTCCTTTTTTGTAAAACACACACGGCAATACCCATAAAAAGACAACAAAAAAGTCCCTGCATACATGCAGGGACGCTGTCGCGCGGTACCACCCAAATTAAGGAATTACATCCTTCACTCATTAAAGATAACGGCTTTAACCGTTTGCTGCTACTAAAGGTTCACAGCAAAAGCTCCAGGATGTAATTCATCGGCCATTTGTGTCAGTTCACAGCACCCACTGACTCTCTTTATAACAGGGAAGGCAGACTACTTATTCCTCTCATTGCGATCACACGTTCATTTTTTTAGTAAGTAAATCCGACAGTGAGTCAGATCGTCATTCATTTCGCTATATAAGGTTTTTACCATATTTTAAAATAATAGTCAACTAAACTCCTTATAAAAGACCATTTTATTTGACTTTTTACGACAGCCTTCCTGTAAATATGCTATAATGGGAATGTTCTGGGGGGAATGATTATATGAAAGAAAAATGGAACAAATTACTCGAAAAACTAGACCCTGCAATCAGGTTCTTTTCAAATACTGGATTTCAAAAACGAGCAAGAATTACATACGGAGTATTTTGGAACCTTTCCTTGATCCTTGTTGTTATATTTGTATTAGGTTTTGTATTTGCAGGAGGAGTTGGAGCGGGATATTTCGCTTCTCTCGTGAAGGAAGAACCGATCCGTCCTTATGACCAAATGAAAAAGGACATATACAACTACGAAGAAACGTCGCAGCTTTACTTCGCCGATGATGTATATTTGGGAAAACTTCGAACTGACTTAGAGCGCGAAGAAGTGAAGCTTGAAAATGTTTCTGAAGATCTGCGAAATGCTGTTATTGCCACGGAAGATGAATACTTCAAAGAACATAACGGTGTCGTACCGAAAGCGATCATGCGTGCCGTACTTCAGGAATTCACCAATTCCTCTACCCAATCAGGTGGAAGTACACTCACACAACAGCTAATCAAAAACCAAATATTGACGAATGAAGTATCATTTGAAAGAAAAGCAAAGGAAATACTCCTCGCCCTTCGCTTGGAACGTTTCTTTGAAAAGGACGAAATCCTGGAAGCCTACCTGAATGTAGCGACACTTGGACGTAATTCTTCCGGTCGGAATATCGCCGGGGTCCAATCTGCTGCCCAAGGGATATTCGGAGTGGACGCCAAGGACTTAACCTTGCCACAATCCGCGTTCATTGCAGGACTTCCACAAGCTCCATTCTCTTACACTCCATTTACGAATAATGGAGAAATGAAAGAGAATCTGGAAGCTGGAATGAGCCGTAAAAACACTGTACTCTTCAGAATGCACCGAGAAGGATATATTACAAAAAAAGAGTACGATGAAGCGGTTGCTTATGACCTAACGAAAGATTTCATCAAGCCTAAACCATCACCGAGTGAACAGTATCCTTGGCTGACTGCTGAACTTGAAAGCAGAGCAGTGGATATCATGACGGATGTACTTGCCGAAAAAGACGGCTATTCAAAACAGGATCTTGAAAATAATGATGAACTTGAAGAAAAATACCATACGTTAGCAGACCGCAATGTTCGTCAAAGCGGTTATCAGATTCACTCAACCATCAATAAAAAAATCTATGATCAAATGCAAAAGACTAAAGATGCCTACGAAATGTATGGACCTTCCAAATATGTACCGGGAACGGACCCTGAAACAGGAGAAGAAGTGGAAGTGCAGGAACCGGTTCAGGTCGGAGCGATCATGATCGAGAACAAAACGGGGCGCATCATCAGTTTCATCGGCGGCCGTGACTTTAAAACAGAACAAATCAATCACGCCACTCAAGCTCTGAGATCGAATGGGTCTACCATGAAACCATTACTTGCTTATGCTCCGGCACTGGAATACGGGTATATTTCACCTGGATCCCCTATTCCTGACGTTGGTGTGAACATTAATGGCTGGCAGCCTGAAAACTACTCGCTTAATGAACGTGGACTTTTCCCTGCAAGATACGCACTCGCAGAATCATTGAACTTACCTGCTGTAAGAACATATGCCAATATCTATAACCGAAATCCATTTAAAGAATTCCTTCTTAAAATGGGCTTTTCATCACTAACCAGCAGATACGATAATAACCTGTCCCTTTCACTCGGAGCCACAACAAGTGGTGTTACAGTCGAAGAAAACGTGAATGCCTACACTACCTTTGCAAATGGAGGAAAATTCATTGATGCCTACATGATTGATAAAATTGTCGATCAAGAAGGCAATGTGGTTTACGAGCATAAAGTAGAACCGGTGGATGTATTCAGTCCGCAAACTGCTTACCTGACCATCGATATGATGAGAGATACCCTGGATCATTCACTTGGGACGGGACGTTATGCGAAGAAATTCCTGAACTTTGGTTCAGACTGGGCCGGGAAATCCGGAACGAGTCAGGAATACAAGGATCACTGGTTTGTCGCATCCAATCCGAGCATTACATTCGGAACCTGGTTCGGATATGACACACCTTCTTCATTAAATACCCCGGGATCCCGGGCACAGTATGGACATTATGGATTGCGTAATATCCGCTTATGGTCATACCTATTGAATGATACGAGAGACCTGGCTCCTGAACTGATTGATCCCGATGCACAATTCCAGCAGCCGGAAGGTGTTGTAAGAAGATCCTTCTGCTCGATTTCGGGATTACTGCCATCAGAAGCATGCAGTCAGGCCGGGTTAGTAAAAAGTGATTTATTCAACGCTAAATATGTACCGACTAAAACAGATGACAGCTTACTCATGAGCCGTTATGTCATGGTAAACGGAACGAAATATTTAGCTCTGCCTAATACACCGGAAGAATTTTCACAGCCAGGAGTGATCTTGAATCCTGACTTTGTGAAGAATGTATTTGGTTCTGTACCTGGAAATCCAAACAAACTCATTCCGGAAGGTGACAATCGATTTAAAAATGTTCTGATTGCAGAAAACAAAATTTCAGACGATGGAGCAGCTCCAGGGACGGTAAAAGCAAGTGCTAATGGAAATACCATCACTTGGACCCCTTCTGCAAGCGGAGATGTCGTCGGATATCGTGTATTCAGTAAATCAGGCAGCAAAGTCGGAAGCGTCATATCCGGCTCCAGTTATTCTGTGTCCGTTGGAAATGGAGAGTACTATGTGGTTGCCGTTGACGTAGCAGGTAAACCATCAAGCCCATCCAACACGGTACAAATTGGAAAACCAAAGCCAAAACCGGAACCGAAGCCTGAGAAGCCGGCAACGGATCCGAAACCACCTGGTGATAAACCGGCCGATCCTCCTCCTAAACCAGACAAGCCTGAGCCACCACCACCAGCTGATGATGGAGGCGGAGATGGCGGGGGTGACGATGGAGGAACCGAGCCACCAACTGAACCCGAACCACCTGCTGAGCAAAATTAGATCGCAATAGAAAAAACGAGCAAAAGTATTTACTTTTTGCTCGTTTTTTTGTATTGGGTGAGGGTGAAGGACTGAATTGTGATGGATGGTATGATGATTTGGAGTGTCCCTTTGGTCTTCCATGCCATTTTGGAAATTTATCTGGCATATATTCGTTTTATCTGCTGTTTTTTCAGTTTATCTGCCATCACTCATAAATCGACAAATTCTGCGAGCCCCCTCTCTCCCCCAGTCATCTATCCCTCAACCAAAACAGTAATCAAAAAAACCCCCACTCACCAAGAGCAGAGGTTTTTCATCTATTAATCTTCCATTGTACTTAAATCACCAGTAGGAAGGTCTAATTCCCATGCCTTCAACACGCGGCGCATGATTTTCCCGCTTCGTGTTTTAGGCAGCTTGTCTCTGAATTCGATTTCTCTTGGAGCCGCATGGGCAGCCAACCCTTTTTTCACGAATTGGCGAATCTCTTCTTTCAGCTCATCTGTCACTTCGTAGCCGTCGCGAAGAGCGATAAACGCTTTAATGATTTCGCCGCGAACCGGATCAGGTTTTCCAATAACGCCTGCTTCGGCAACAGCCGGATGTTCTACGAGCTTGCTTTCTACCTCAAACGGACCTACTCGTTCCCCAGACGTCATGATGACATCATCAATCCGGCCCTGGAACCAGAAATATCCGTCTTCATCCATATAAGCTGAATCTCCTGAAACATACCAGTCACCAGGCATAAAGTATGATTCATACTTCTGTGGATTATTCCAGATCTGGTTCATCATGGATGGCCAGCCTTTTTTGATTGCTAAGTTCCCCATGCGGTAAGGAGGCACTTCGTTTCCTTGATCATCCACAATCGCCGCCTTTACACCAGGGAATGGTTTCCCCATGGATCCAGGCTTGATTTCCATGCTCGGATAGTTACAGATCAATTGACCTCCTGTTTCAGTCATCCACCAAGTATCGTGGATGCGCATGCTGAATACTTTCATTCCCCAGCGGACAACCTCAGGGTTCAAGGGTTCTCCTACGCTCAGGACATGGCGAAGGGAGCTTAAGTCGAATTGTTTCACGACTTCATCACCGGCACCCATCAACATCCGGAAGGCCGTTGGAGCACTGTACCAAACCGTTACTCCATAATCTTCGATCGTTTTATACCAGTTCTCCGGCTTGAAGCGTCCCCCTACAATGACGTTCGCGGCACCTGTCAGCCACGGACCGAAGATTCCATAGGAAGTCCCTGTAACCCAGCCCGGATCCGCTGTGCACCAATACACATCCTCTTCCTGAAGGTCGAGCACCCACTTGGAAGTTTGGTAATGTTGGATCATAGCGTTATGGACATGTAGGACCCCTTTTGGTTTTCCAGTGGACCCTGATGTATAGTGAAGGATCAACCCATCGTTCCGGTCTACCCATTCTACTGCCAGTTTATTGCTCGCTTCAGCAAATTTTGAAAGGAAGTCTACATGGACATCGTCCTCCTGTACATCTTCCCCAATTAAGAAAACATGCTTTAAGTTTGGAAGTTCACTTACCGGAACCCTCTTTAAAAGCTCAGGAGTTGTGATCAGTACCTTTGCTTCACTATCCTCTAAACGATCACGAACGGCTCCCTCCATGAATGCTTCAAACAAAGGACCTACGATAGCACCCAGTTTGATCGCACCTAATACGGAGAAATACAATTCCGGTGATCTCGGCATGAAGATGAAGACACGGTCACCTTTTTCAACATCCCCAAAACGCTTCAATACATTTCCTGCTTTGTTCGACATCTTCTTCATATCAGAGTACGTATATTTTTCATCACGTTCTGCATCTCGGTAATAAAGAGCGACTTTGTTTTTCCTGAAAGATACTGCATGTCGGTCAATCGCTTCATGAGCCAGATTGACACGTCCTGTTTCCGCCCATGAAAATTCTTTTTCGACATCTTTCCAATCAAATGATTCATACGTATTTTCATAGCTTTCAAGATTATAGTTTCCCTTCGTTACTGGTAACGCTTCCACTTTCATATACCGCATCCCCCTTATGTAAGAAATTACAATCTTATTATAGTATAAATTTAATATTTTCTCAATTTTTTAAAAAATCTGCCATAAGGTGTTCTTTGCTGTGTTTTGTATAAAAACTCTTCAAACCCTTGTTCTAGATAGGTATTGCAGAATAACTTCCCCGCTTCAAACGTCTGAAAATTTCGTGAAAGCGCTATACATTTTTTAATTTCATGTATAATGGACCTTGAGGAATATCTTTAGGTGGTGTCCAGATGAAATTGAAAAAAACCTATAATGCAACAGAATTGAAAACAACAATGGGAAATCTCATTATTGAAGGCCCGATTTCCGCGGAAGAATTAGCCAGGCTTGACTTTCACGAGGACTTGGTCGCTTTCAGACCCCCTTCCCAGCAGCATAAAGCCCTTGTAGAGATTGCCAGTTTACCAGAAGGCCGAATCCTGATCGCGAGAGATCATCATACGATTGTTGGCTATGTTACATATTTATATCCTGATCCCCTTGAACGCTGGTCTCAAGGAAAAATGGAAAATCTGATTGAGCTTGGAGCAATCGAGGTCATCCCTAAATTCCGCGGGGCTTCCGTCGGAAAAAATCTTTTAAAGGTCTCCATGATGGATGATCATATGGAAGACTTTATTGTCATTACGACTGAATATTATTGGCATTGGGATTTAAAAGGGACTGGCCTGAACGTGTGGGAATATCGTAAAGTGATGGAAAAAATGATGAACGCCGGCGGATTGGAATATTACGCAACGGATGACCCTGAAATTAGTTCCCATCCAGCGAATTGTTTAATGGCGAGAATCGGTACTAGAGTGGATCCAGATTCCATCCAACGATTTGATCAACTGAGGTTTATGAATCGTTTTATGTATTAATGGAATTCTGACAAGTTTTCTAAAGGGGTGGAGAACGTGATTGTAGAAGAAATTATGAAAACGAAAGTCGAAACATTAAAGGCAGACGATACAATTGAAACAGCCATAAAATTAATGCGGGAGAAGAAGATCAAGCATATCCCGATTACAAATCGTGATATGGAAGTGATCGGGATCGTAAGTGACCGTGATGTAAAAGACGGGACCCCATCTATTTTTCATGATGAGTCCCCAACCAGCGAATTGCAGAATCCGCTTAAATTGATCATGAAGAAAGATGTGATCACAGGTCATCCCCTGGATTTTGTCGAAGAGGTTGCGGCTCTCTTTTATGAGCACCGGATCAGCTGCCTTCCTATTTTAAAGGAAAAGAAGCTCGTCGGAATCATTACTGAAACAGACCTGTTGTACACTCTCATTCAACTGACGGGAGCCCACCAACCCGGCTCTCAAATCGAAGTGAAAGTCCCGCATAAAGCGGGCATTCTTTACGAGGTAGCCGGTATCATCAGAAGGAATAACTCCAATATTCAAAGTGTCCTTGTGTATCCGGATAAACAGGACGAACAGTTTAAAATCCTTGTGTTCCGAGTAAGAACGATGAATCCGATGAATGTGATCAATGATCTAAAGAAAGAAGGATATGACGTGTTATGGCCAAACATGCCAGGAATCTCATCATGACCAAGGATGCTGTTTTCATCTATTCAGACGAACTCCTCGGATATCGGTTCTCTGATGAGCATCCCTTCAATCAAACCCGATTGACCCTGACGATGGATTTACTCAAAGAAGCAAACGCTCTTCAATCAGATGAAATCGTTCCACCACGAATGGCTACCGATGAAGAGTTATTTCTTAATCATGATCCCAACTATGTAAACGCCGTCAAACGAGCGAGTGTCGGCCAACTCTCTCAAGATCGGGCAGAAGGGTTTGGAATTGGTACAGAGGATACCCCGATGTTTCAAGGGATGCATGAAGCGAGTGCTTATTTGGTAGGGGGGACGCTAACGGCTGTTGACCATGTCATGACGGGAAAAGCGAAGCATGCCCTCCATCTCGGCGGTGGACTGCATCATGGTTTCAAAGGAAAAGCATCAGGATTCTGTATTTATAACGACAGTTCGGTGGCGATCCGCTACTTGCAGGAAAAGTACGGGGCTCGGGTCTTATACGTCGATACAGATGCTCATCACGGAGATGGCGTTCAGTGGTCCTTTTACGATGATCCGGACGTGTGTACCCTTTCCATCCATGAGACAGGCCGCTACCTCTTCCCAGGGACAGGCAATATTAATGAGCGCGGTCACGGAAAAGGATATGGGTATTCGTTCAATATCCCTCTCGATGCCTTTACAGAGGATGAATCGTGGCTCGAAGCTTACGAAACGTCCTTTCGCGAAATAATTGAATTCTTCAAGCCCGACGTCATATTGACTCAAAACGGGGCAGATGCCCATTATTATGATCCACTCACCCACCTTTCGGCTACCATGAATATATACCGGGAAATCCCACGTATCGCCCACGAATTGGCTCACGAGTACTGCGGGGGCAAATGGATCGCCGTTGGGGGCGGGGGCTACGATATTTGGAGAGTGGTTCCGAGAGCTTGGGCGCTGATTTGGATGCAAATGACCAATCGATTGGACTGCACCTCTTCATTCCCTTCTAAATGGACGGAACGCTGGCAAAGTAAAGCAGGGGTCACCTTACCATCTGAATGGTGGGATAGACCTGACATTTACAAGCCTATCCCGAGAAAAGGCGAAATCACCGAGAAGAATAAGCAAACCGTAGAAAAAGCTCTTTACTCCATCCGGCAGCAGCTCAGACAAAAACCAGGTAGTT